>JBIPOV010000074.1:0-29906 GCA_044378815.1 Obscuribacteraceae bacterium (SeqCode)
AAGCCTCAGGGTGGTGGAAAGATCGAGCGCTTCTTCCTGACTGTCAATCAGCTATTGATGAGCGAACTAACGGGTTACACGCCAGAAGACGCTCCACCAGCGACACCAGGTATGGATATCGGGCAGCTACAAACTCTTTTCGATCGCTGGGTTATCGATGAGTACATGCACAAACAGCATTCTGAAATAGGCACCACTCCGTTTGAACGATGGTCTAGCCATCATCAACATCCGCGCTTAGCACCATCTCTTGAATCACTGGATATCCTTTTGATGACTGTGCCCAATGATCGAACTGTGCATCAGAGCGGCATTAGAATCTTCAAGAATCTGTATTCCGCCTCAGAGTTCAACGGTTTGGTTGATGCGTCAGTAACCGTTCGCTACGATCCACAAGACATCTCTTATGTCTTGGTCTACCTGAACAACGAATTTATTTGCCGGGCAGTCTGCGCAAAGCTTGCTGAGCAAAAGCCAAGCCTGAAAGAGCATATGAGAGCAAGAGCTTTGTATAAGCGCGGCCTTCGTGATGATATCAAGGCTTCAGTCAGCTTCTCTGATTCTTGCACTGACTCTCAGCGAAAGATTCCGGAAGTACAGCCAGCAGTCAAGACACCAGTTTCAAATCACAGTCGGATTAGGAGGTATAGCGTTGACGAGTAATCACCTCAGGCCAAACTTTATAAATACTAGGCAGCATGTGCGTTTCGTTGAATTTTGCAATTCTTGCCACAGGAACCGATATATTGGTGTCTGCACTGGCCGTTCTGGCGTAGGTAAGACGAGATCGGCTGAGGCCTATTCAAACTGGCAAATAATCGAACCACTTCTCAAGGAGGCTCCTACCCGCAATCCTTGTCCTCCGCCAGTCCTTGAGCACTGTTACACCGCCATCTACACTCCCGACGTTTCGTGCACTGTGAAGCGAGTAGAGTCTGGACTAGCTATTCTGAGAAATCGCTTCGACGATCTTGTGAAACATTCCATGTGCTGGCATAATTCAGAAGGCTGGTACAAGACACAGCGTCAGCGCTTTCTGGAATTAATAATCATCGATAAGGCGCAACGGCTGCCGTCAAAATGTTTGGAAGCAATTGCTGACTTTGGCAAAAATCACAAGCTCGGCATCATACTTATTGGACATCCTGGCTTTGACCGGCGGGTTCGTAACTACGAGCCAATCGACAATTCAATTGGCTTCTACCATATCTTCAACACACCACGCACCGAAGAGCTAAGAGCAATATTGGAAGCTCGTTGGCAAAGCCAACAAGTAACCATTGAAGATAGCGCAGTGCAAATGCTCGAAAAGGTCACCAATTCAAACATTCAAAAGCTTGTGAACATTAACACTGAAATGAGCAGAGTTTGCGAGTTGAATTCAATTTCTATCATCACATCGGATCTTGTCGAGCTAGCGAGCAAGACATTGCTCTTTGATACCAAGTGAAGTGGCAAGTTTTGCCCGAGATCAAGCCTTTTCTGGTCGCAGGCAAGCACACCTGGGACACATACATATATCCGTGGACAAATAATTCAATGGGACATTTATCTCTTTAAAAAAAGGGACAAATAAATATTCAAATCACACATACATTCTGAACATCCGGCTTGCGTATCTTGTTTTTGCGCATCCGCTGCAATCACGGTCGTGAGTCGAATGGTCCAGAGACTTGCTGCTGTGTTCACTCTGTGCCTCGCGCTGCAATCTCGTGTACAAATCGAAGACCAGCTCGAAGGTAGACACTGTAGTTTCTTCTTTAACCGATTTCTTAAAAAACGAATTGAACATCTCGCATACCTCAGAATCCAGCATAGTCACCGGGTTAAGCAGAGGTATCAACATGGCTCTGGTGTCAAGACTGGCGCAGCCACTCGCAGAGCTTGGTCTTGATGCCGGTGGCGCCAGGTTGATTAACTGAGAGCTACCCCGGGGAGAGGACGGCAACCAGCCAGCAATGTCGAGGTGGCGCAGGCGAAGCATGCAGTCACATCAGCTTTGCGGTGTGTACAGACAAATAAATAAATGCCGCAGGCACAAGTCAATCAAAAGCAGGCTCTAGACTAACTTTGGCTCGCGCCAAATAAAAAAAGGAGGGGACGAACCCCTCCCAGTTTCGACTGCTCGGCTAATCGGATAAATCGTCTATCGTCTTCAGGAGTTCTTCGACGATCTCGTGGCGGAACTCCCAGGTGAAGTCTCCGGGCTCCATGTCATCGTGGTTATCGATGAAGTTGTCTCGGTAGTTCTCGATCATCTCTCGGTACTCGGGCGTACCCACTGCCACAAACTTGCCAGCTTCGATTTCGAATTCGCGTTCTAAGTTCATTGTTGCTCTCCTCGTTTTGAGGCTCCCTGCCTCGTGTGGACAGGGAAGCAAATTGGCTCCGCAGTCAAGCCCGAAGAGCGCAGCGCGGCTTGTACTGTGGTGGCGCCAATATTGCTACCCTGCGGGAACACAGGCGGCGAGCGCTATAGTGCGACTGGCCGCACGTAACACCTCAGCGGCTGAGCCGCGGGTTCAGCGGAGATCGCAAACTTCAAGAGAAAGCAAAGTAGCAAGTCTCTTTATGCTTCGGCACCAGATAAGTCAATACTTAGTCGAGATGATTGAAGCGAGAGACTTCTGCGGCTTTTTCGTGAAGCCTCCGAAGCCAAGGGAGCTGACTATTCCCAAAGCCATGGGGGTCGTAACTAGCGGCTCCATCGCTTTTTCAGCACTTGCAGTAATGTCTTTTTGCACAATATTTGCAGCAGTGTGTCTTCTAAGTGCTAGCTCAAACACTCAAGGGAAATAGCAAATTTCTTAGCGACTGCCAATGCATTTTGGGGCATAAACTTTGTGTATACCTGGTCTCTAAAATGTCAAAACTTACTGTTGCGCTCACTACTCCGCTAGTCGCATTGTTCAGCTTGACTCCCTGCCAAGCGGTCCCAAGCTTAACGTGTATACCTAGAACTTCTTTTGCCGATACACCAGGAACCACTGAGAGTAAGAAAAGCAATCAAGTCACAGCAAGACGAATCCGTGTCTATTACGTTAACGGTCACCGCGAATGGGAAGCAAAAGCCCTAGTTGTGAACGATCAAGTCAAGGAAGTAATTACAAGAGGCACTCAAGGCAGACCCTTTGCAAAGAGCCACATCGACAGCAGCGGCTTCGGCAATGGGATAGATTTTCGTGGCATGCCTTGGGAGTTCCACGGATTTTTGGATCCGTGACCATACTTGCTAACAGCGCTAAGGCTTGACTAACTTGCTCATATCACCAGGTCGCTGGCGTCGACGTCTACAAATCGTCTACACGCTCCCTATAATGCTAGCAGCGCCTCTTTGCGAGAGTTTCAGTAAAGGGCATTCACAAGCTAGAAGCCATTCTTCAATCAATTGAGGATGCACCCACATTTCCCAAAAGAACAAAAACTTTTTTGACAAACTGTGCCAAGCGAGATGATGAAGTACTAGTCGAAGGTGTTATTCCAAGCGGTTTTTCAGGATTTAGGTAATGAGTAATTTAAAGCTATTTCACGGTCCCGTACTAATCGGGACAATATCAAACATCACACCTGAAGACATGTTCGAGATGAGTGGAGATATTCAACTCACTCCAGAATTCGAAGGTTATAAACCCATTTTTTCATTTCTTTTGAGCAACGACGGGCTTACAGATGGAAGCGAGCCGCCTTTTGAAGAGTCATATTTTGACAACTGGGTGCTTGAAGATGAGAACGGCAAACAGCAACCAATTGATATTCCGTCGATAGAAGACGGAGAAGTGATGTGGCGCGACTTTTTCTAGTAATAGCGCCACATTACATGCAAGGCATTATCTTGCCTAAAGATGCCAGGCAAGCCTATCTCCAAGCGTTCTCCTTCTTCGTTTACTATGGCCCAATTCTCGTAAATCTGTTCTGGCGGATCTAGTTTTTCTAGTTCTTCTGGGCTCGCAAATGCTTCAAACAGATACTTGTACTCTTCTGCTTGGGGTGTTAACTCAATAAGCGCATGCATATCAAAACCATTAACACATGCGTGTGTAACGAGTCCGATTAAAGTGGAGTTGTGGTATAGCTGCATGTTTCTATACAAACGCAGGCAGTGATACTGTCTAGCATCCTTGGTCAATCAGCACTCTTTTCGCGACTCACTGAAGCTGACGATATAGGTTGATCAGCATGCTCATTCATATAGAGTCGCGCTACAACTGATGGATTCTCAGGTTCAATCTTTAGTGCGACACGTGAGTTGGCTAGCTTGTTGTAACTGTCATCTATTGCGGAAAAAACGTTTTCATTCTTTTCGAGCGCTTCAGACAAGAGTGTTCTTCTCAAATACTGATCTTTTGGCACAACCCCGTCTGGAAAGTGAGAGCAAGCTTGATTAAGTAGCGATAGCAGATTTTCGAGTTTGAGTTCCGCGATAGCCTCTTTTGCCTCCGCAGTAAAGGCCCCTGCTGCGTTATAGAAAAACTGCTCAAAACCGCCATTGTTCACCTCTCTATCTACCAGCTCGACCAAGTACAAGACTTGGCACGGATAAGAGAGATTTTCCAAGTGTGGTCCTCCCTCGGACGCAAAAACACGGTCGACCATCGCGATCCATAACGACTGATCAGGATCCTTTTGCAGCAAAGCGTCGCCGATGATCAGTAGCGCAGGCTCCGGCTCGCGCTTTCGCTGAGAATCTCTTCCCAAAAATTTCACTCAACACTCCTTCTTACAACCACTACGAATCACTCTCGATTTTGGTCGTACTTGTAGCACTTTACGAATGAGCTTCGCAAGTTGAGGTTGCTTCTTAATCAAGAGCTCATTGTCCTTTCGGGCGAAATTAAGAGCCATCATTTTCTCACTCATTCTCCTATCAGATAGGCTATGATTCGCCAATGTTTCAAACTTTTGCCTTACTGACCATTCGAATAGCCCAGCCAATCTTATTGATTGCACTGGGTCACCATTTTTTAGGAAAATTATTCTGGTGGATTCTGGCACTGTCTGGAGCTTGTGCCTTAATTTCAATACATGGCTACCAGGGAGCAAAACAAATCGCAGGAGAAAAATTCAGAGTTTTGGGTGGCATGTTCTTTGTCTTCACAACGTTGCTATTTTGCTTGGGCGTAGCAGCCGCAGTCGATATTGCGTTGCGAAATAGTTTGGGTAAAGATGTAGCACAATTGGTTGGTATACTGTTTTTTCTGATTGAATGTTATATCTATAATTTGTGGTACAAGCGTAAGAAGTAAACTTTTGGCTTTTTATGCTGTGGCTTTATTTTAGAAGCCACATCCAGCAGTCCGATTTCTTCGTTCAAGCTGTTAGGAAACTGATTGAGTCTAAAAAGACAGTATTCCTTAACAGGCTGGTCGTCACCGGATGTAGTGCGGATCATCTCAATTAAATCGCGCAAGTCTCAATCAATTTATGTCCGCCGCAATCAATGCGCGCTCAGTCTCAGTTAATGTGCAGCAGTCACAACTTATAGCCTTAGCTAATTTGCACCAGAAATCGCGGATACTCTCAATTCGCCGCAGTCATGCCCGGACAAGCTGATAAGAAAACGAGGAACCGGACAATCGAACAAGTCTAACCCTAGGGTGGTGGGCGGGTATCCCCAGCGGGCTGGAAGCTAGCGCACCGTCAGCCGTCAGGCGTGTCCAATGTCACGGGGCGGTGGGTGGGTAGCCAGCAGGCGTAGCCTGCCTGTTCTCGCTGAGTTCACCAGGTCAAGGCGTCCAGGTCGCATAGTAAGCGAAAAGCCGCCCGGGGCAGCTTTTCGAGACTTCAAAAATAGAGTTAGGATTTAGTAGCCCATCTCGCGGCGCACTGCCATGACTTTTTCTTTGCAGTCAATGACGCGAAATTCGCAGTAGTCCTCGCCTGGATCGTCAATGTCAGTACCGAAAATTTCCACCCGGTTAACGGCGTCCATATCGAACTGTGCGGGATCTAGCATTAGCTTCTCCTCGCAGAATTTGACGGCTTCATCGCCTTTTTTTGTTTCGTAAAGGTGCATAGTTGGTCCTCGCAGTTGAGCTATTTTACTAGAAAAAGGCGGACAGCCGCCCCTTTCGGGGCGGCAATTTTTTTTGACAGCTAGATCATTCGCCCCATAAGTGGGACTCTGTTTCGCGTAAGCTGTTCATACTTTCTGAGCTAACAATGCAGTGATCTACAATGCAAACGCCCATGATTTTGCCAGCTTTGATTAGCTGCTTTGTGATGTCGATGTCTTCTGGACTGGCTGATACTGAGCCGCTTGGGTGGTTGTGCGCCACGATAATAGCGTAAGCATTTGACAAAAGAGCGGCTTTGAAAACTTCGCGAGGATGTACAAGACTGGCATTTAGTGTGCCTTTTGAAACTTCATGGTAGCCGATCACTTGATACTTTGAATCTAGATGGAAGGCGATAAAATGCTCTTCTGAGTACAGCGTCAGCGGCTGAATAAAATGCTGAAATGCAATAGCGTCTGTAATTTGTGTCGGCTTGATACCCGGCTCTTTTACCAAGATGAGCCTGTATTGTGGAATTATGTATTGAAAGTGCTTTTTTAGCGGTCGCGTTGTTTTTCTCTTTCTCGCTTTTGTCTTGGCAGAAGTATCGGCCGAGCTGGTGGCCGCCCTGCTCTTAGCGATGCTACCCGCATTTTCGGCCGCGCTCTTGGTCAGAGTCACACCGTTTTTTGTTACTGCGGTTTTTGTCACTGCGCTGTTTGTCATTGTGTTCATGGTCGCTCCTTTTTCGCTTCGCGTTCAAGGGTGCCCGCGCACCCCATGCAGCACATGCCGTTCACACGCCAGGCCGGGTCCCAGCTTCCAGCCTCGCGGAGCGACCCCTTGGGGCTTGGGCTGGAAGTTGGGCGGCGGCGTGTAGGCTTGTGTGCCCGCGCATGGGAAGGAAGCTGGCATCCGCCAACACAGCGCAAACTTGGGCAGTGCAGTAAATAGAAAAATCAACACAACCCGCGGTGAATCTCGCAGAACCAGTTGGAGTTAGCCGCAATGACTAAGGCTACTTTCAGGCCTGAAGATTGAGACACCAATGTATCGAAAACTCTCCAAATCAGTAACAGGCTCAGACAGAAACTATCTGACAACCTATTATTAAAGACATGAAAAAACGAGCCAAAAGCAAAAAAGGCTATCTCTTCATCGAAAACGTGCTTGAACCAGCACGTGTCGACAGCCCATCTTTTGCTAAAGTCTATCCAGAAGCAGCTAGGCAGTGGCTATACGAAAAGAACTGCGGGTTTGGACCAGACGACTTTTCATTTGGTTCTACAGTAAGGGCCTGGTTTAAATGCCCATCGGCCAAAGACCACATATTTCAAATAGAACTAGCTCGCATGGGCAAAGCATTCAGAAATGAAACCTGGTCTCAAGGCTGTGGCTTCTGTCGTGGCTTAAAACCATCAGTCACAAACAATGTAGCAGACCTATACCCTGAGTTAGCTAACGAATGGATGAGACGCAAGAATGGCATCGGGCCTGAAGAAGTATCCTTCGGTTCTGGATTCCGCGCCTGGTGGAAGTGCAAGAAAGGCCACATTTGGCAAGCCGTAGTGGTGAATCGCACAGTCAATGACGCTGGCTGTTACATATGCAATGTAGGCGCCCCGACTGACTTACGAGACTATCCTGATGTCCTGATGGAATTCGATCATCAGAAAAACAAAGGCATCGATCCCTATGCATTGCCTGTTGGAAAGAAGGTGGCCTGGCGCTGCTCAGCAGATCCAACACACGAGGGATGGGTGTCCGGTTTCTACCGTACAACCAAACAAGAGCGCTGCCCTAGCTGCACAAACAAGAAAGGCTCGAAAGGAAATAACCTCAAAGTCACTCATCCAGAATTCGCCAAGCAATGGGACAAAGAAAAGAATGGTGACCTAAAACCTGAGATGGTGACCGAGAATAGCGGGCGTCGAGTCTTCTGGAAATGCAAAGAAGGACCAGATCATGAGTGGATAGCAAAAATAGGCGATCGTACTAGAGATATGACGCTGTGCCCGTTTTGTATGTTCAGAAAAACTTCGGTAACCAATGTGCTCACAACTTTAGCCCCGAAAGTTGCTAGAGAATGGCACCCAACTAAAAATGGCAAAGCTAGGCCAGATCAAGAAAGAGCGCGGTCACGCACGCTACGCTGGTGGGTTTGCTCCTCATGCTCACATGAATGGACTGCTGAACCACACCGGCGATATGTTCGCGATAGCGGCTGCCCCAAGTGCGCTACTGAGAAGCAAATCAAGAACATGCTGCGAGCTCGCGGTATCAAGAAGCCAAAAGTAAACATGTCCGCCTACTAATTAGTAGTTAGAAACGCATTGCCTGACGCTTCCCACGACAGAACATACTCAGCACTTATCTATCTGCGAATGTCAACCCATCAGACAAACCAGCAGCGTGATGGTTCCTTTTGAAATCTAGAGAGAGCAAAAGCACAAACGGTAGCGTCATTCGTTGCAAATACTAATGTCGGGCTTTCGCCTTCGTTGGTGAAACTTTTCTTGCAGCAGGAGCCGTTGCTGACCGCTTAACTGGTCGTATATTCCCACGTCCTTTGGTACCTGGCTTGGCTTCACCTTCGAGTGAATCAAATATTTTTCTCATTCTATCTACACTAGTAACTCCTAGCAAATCACCAAGCCCTTCGGAACGGCAAAACTCTCGAAAGCTTGCCTCTATTTTCTCTTGATCATGTAGTAGATTTTCGTAAGAACTAAATGGAGTAAGGCGCCGTGCGACAGACGTATTCCACGAAGTTAGCTCAGGTGCTCCGGAGTCAGTAAGAACAGTTGTCACAGTCTCATCCTTCATAATTCCGGGAGCCAGATTGATTCTTCGGTTCCAATTCTTCGAGCGTGAGACTTGCTCAATTTTGTGAGTATTAGGGTCCACGATGAAGCTTGCCATTTTAGTGTATGAATCAGGGTAATCACCCTTCCCTGCCGATTGGAAATATATATAAGAGTAAGTCACATAACCGTCATGCTGAGTTTCAGTCCATTTGTCGGTAGAGTATTGATCCCAAATATCTCCATTCTTGTCTTTTAACAAACCCTCGGTAAACCCGCCAGCCATTTTATAAACGCCTAACGGTTCACTGTCCTCGGCTAAACCATTCTTGTAATAGATAAGTCGAGTACCTGTTGCTTGTTCAGTTCCCCAGTCTCCAGCTTGCCACGAAGGAACTTTGTGCCACTGTTCAATCGGTTTATCTGCCTTGCGCAATAATGCAGCTGCAATCTCTTTATCAAACAAATTACCGGGCAAGAGAAGTGGGTCTAAGGGTTCTGCTTTCTTGTCAAACTTCAGGCCAGCACTCAAAGTTACAGGTGTCAACTCATTTACCGCTTCATCTAATTGCGGCTTAGCTAGATCAGTAAACTGCTGAGCTAGACAACTACGTGCATCTACCAGCGCTAAAAGCGTACAAATAATGATTTTTAAAAGCAGTCTATTTTTCATAATTCGTCCATCTAATCAGGAAGTTGTGGCAAATTCGTGGAAGGAATCGGCAAAGAGATCTGCAAGAACGGCTTGACAAGCCAACCAGACATCAGTTTCTTCTTTGATTTCGTTGGCTTTAGAACTACTAGATGCATCCTTCATTTTCAGAACGATATAGCGCTAATGCAGAAGACTGCCAATGCCAATAGACTCAATACACATTGCACGCTAGGCAAAGCACCAAAATTCTACTCCGATTGCCATGCACCCAAACATCTTGCTGATAAATTTTGTTGGTTCGCACAAGTTATCATCGCAATGACTACTGACTAAGGATTAACCACTCTCATGCCTGTTCCAAATTGGTTGTAAGGACTGTTCTGAGCATAAGGGCTGCCAGCACCAAACTTGTTATTGATACTATCAGGTGAAAACTGACTTCCATATCTACCATAGGGATTTGATACTGACTCTGGATCAAAGGTGTTGCCATTCAATCGTCCGTGATAACCGCCTTTACTATCAATCAAAACTGGTCCACCAGTTGAGAATTTGTTGTCCAAATAGCTATTGTTATACGGATTAACACTTCGAGGGGCAAATTGATTAATGCTCAAATTGCCAGCATAGCCAGAATTGGTTCTTAAGCTAGGCGAGCTGTATGGACTGACGTTTCCAGATCCAAATTGGCTAGCGCTCGAATTGTTAGCATTGCAAGGATTCTCCAAGCTAGGGTAACTGTATGGGCTGATACTTGCTGCTCCAAATTGACTAGAGCTTGAGTTATTAGCGTAACCGGCATTATGCCGAAGGCGGCCTGAACTCCACCGCTCTTGCTGTGAATCGTTGGCAGAGTCACTCGCACTGTTTAGTAGTGCTTGATTAGCTGTGTAGGCCTGCGAAGCTTGAGACCGACTATAGTTATCCCTCTGACCTTGCGCAAACCCACTTATAGCGCCTGCAGTTCCCTTTACAGCAAAGGAACCAATGCGCTTCACGCCGTTGAAGAATCCACCACCTGAATTTGGAGTCTGGTAGCCGTTATTTTGGTAATAAGACTGAGACCACACCGGCGCCACAGAGCAACCGAGGCACAAAGCGAATGCAACTAGAGTTTTCATGGACATGAGAACTTCTCCCTGCGTTCAACCATCATATGTCATTTGGCCAAACAAGAGGCAAATCTGATTTAAACTGAAAGTAAAACCAATTAGCGCAATTTTCAAACCTAATTCAATTGATCCCGAACCTGCATCAAAGCGAACCCTAGTAGGTTCTGCCCTTTCCACTGACTTGGGTCTAGCGCCTTCGGGTTAGACTGCGCCATGCCAATACCCCAGATTCTGTCCCAAAGGCTGGCTTCAACCAATACTTTTGGTGCTGTCGCAACTAACCACTGAGCAAATGCCGGGTTCTGAGTAAACTTGGCATAATTGGCCTTAACCACTATCTGTGAACAATGGCTCTTCCATACATCATCTTCAAAGTTGCGCACCTTACGGCCTAACGCCTTCGCCTCTTTGGGAGTTTGACAGGCTAGTATGCTGGCAAGAATCTCAGTATCGTTAAATAGCCTAGCCTTCTCCGCCATCATGTAATGCTCTGCTGTCAAATACTCAACATCGTCTATCTTAAAAGGTGCTGGAAACCACTGACTACAGCAACTAGCAGTGACACTACCATCGGTGCTTGCTTTGTGTCCATAGAACAGCAAGTACTCAAATACTTGACCCTTTTCAATTTCTTCTAAAAGAGTCTGGCGGCTATAAACATTCATCTATTTCACTCCCAATTAGCAGAAATCTAATTTCTTATAAAACGGCAAGGTAACTCTTAGCTGATACTTACTGTTGTGCCTCTTGTTGCTAAACCATGGGTCCAGACATTTTTCGGATTTCAAATACCTTAGCCCAGGTTTTGACCAAAAAGATGTCAGGCCCCGAATTAGCTATTATTATTCAGTTCTACAGGAGAAGGTAAATGAACAAAGCTCTATTTCTAGCTCTCAGCGCCATTATGATTTTCATGACCGCCGCTCAAGCTAAAGAAGTTCAAGTAAAAGGCTACACCAAAAAAGACGGGACAAAAGTCGAAGGCTATACCAAAACCGTCAAAGACAAGAACACCACTGAAGTTAAGGGCTATACCAAGAAAGATGGGACAGTAGTGAAAGGCTACACCCGCAAGAAAACAGAGAAATAGAAGAACCAACCGAATAAGCGGAGCGGAAAAGAGGGCGGGCTAACCGGCCTCTTTATACAAAACTGGACACACTTGTCCAATTAGACGAATAAGATCACAAAGGATCAAATGTTCAAGAACTGGCAAGTTGGCACAATTACAACAGTACTAGTACTGACAATCGCGACAAACAATGTAGTGGCCGCTGAGCTGAAAGGCAGAGTGATTGGAGTCAGCGATGGCGACACGATTACGGTCCTAAGCAATAACCATCAAGAGCGAATCAGACTAGCTGAAATAGATAGTCCCGAAATGAATCAGCCCTTCGGCAATCAAGCAAAAAAGCATTGTTCTGGGCTTTGTTTCAACAAAGTAGTCACAGTGAACTACTCAAGAAGAGATAGATTCAAACGCATAGTTGGCCAAGTAAAGCTCCCCAACGGCCATAGCCTTAATCACGAACTTGTGAGAGCAGGTATGGCCTGGTGCTTTACCAAATACTGCAAGGACCCATTAGTGAGAGATCTTGAGCAACAAGCACGAGGCAAACGCCGTGGCTTGTGGCGAGACAAAAACCCAATTCCACCTTGGCAGTGGCGCGCGCAAGCAGCCCAGAGGTAATGGCACCTCCTAAGTTTCCGGAACTTCTGGAGCCTCCGGAAGCTGCGGGGAACCCAATGGGCGCCCCAGAGCAGAAGATTCTGCGGGGCAGCCAATCGATTAATCAAGAGAGACAGCGGCGACTAGAGCTCACGCTCAAGCGCCTGGCGATAAGCTAAAAGCTCTTGCTCCCGCAAATGAGCATCCAGATCCTGATAGGTCAAAATAGCCCGGACAATAGATTCTTTAGAACAAGCCAGACATTGCCCATGGGCAGGCTTATGCTTTTCTACAGTGAGGTCACAGGTGTATAGGTCTACTAGGTCAGTCAAAAGACTGCGCTCAATGGGGTTGATGTAGTTATCTTCAATAGACATAGCTCCCTCCAAAGAACCTTCAGCATAGTCAGGGCAGTGAGTAACGGTAATGTGCATAAGCACAGAGAAATAAAGACGAGAGAGAACAAGACAAGGCAAAAGAAGAGAAAGAGGCGGGTAACCCCGCCTCCTGCAAGCTAGGCCGCCTTGCGCTTTCTGGTCGCAGTTGGTTTGACTTCGCTAACCTCTTCAGACTTGGGCTTAGGCCCACAAAGGTGGAAACTAGAGAGCTTTACCACAGGGACTTTCATCTCGACTTTGACTCCGTTTATTTGCTTGGTGTATTTGGAGATTGAGAGCCTGCCGGAGATTACGACCTCGCGACTCTTAGTGACGGTTTTAAGAACCCGCTCAGCCAAGTTATTCCAGGACTCGACATCAATCCACATAGGCTCAGGATTGTCCTCTTTTGAGGAGTAGTCAGCTACGGCGATTGAAAACTTGGCCAGTTTATTATTCGTATCGGTGAAGGTTGTAGATACGGGGTCTCCACCGACGCGACCGACCAGGGTGATTTGGTTATTCATAATGGGCACCTCCAGTGCTGTGTTTAAGTGCCAAATGACCCTGCAACTGTTTGCGAGAGTGCAAGGACGCGAGCCGAACACAGAGAGGGAATCCTTGCACGGCAGAAAACTGGTGCCAGAGTAAGGCACTGATTTAACACAGCCCTGAGGGCCACAAAGAAAACCAACCACATGTGGTGGCTTAGAGAAATGAGACCAGATATCACTACAAACCACCCCGCCGGCAGAACAAACAGGCCAATAAACAAAAGCCCAAAACACTCCCTAATTGGACATCACAGCCATTTTGATGACGAACAAAAAACCAGCAGAGCAGGAACAAAACCAACAAAGAAAAAGAGCAAAACCCCAGGCGACAATCACCAACCATCCAAAGAACAACAGAAATAAACGAACCAAAACAACGAGATAAACCCGAGCAGTAAAGCCTATGGCAAACAGAAAGCACAAGTCTGACAGGGGCGAAGTACGTCCTTCTGCGCCTTTAGAGCAAGACTGCCGGTGACAGCAGGACACAGAGTAAGCAAGCTATGCCGCACAGGTGCTACATGCCGACCACCACGATGATATGGAAAACTAACAATATCGACTTCGGCCTCAAGCGCCTCAAAGGCTGGAAGTATGGAGGAATGCAAGTCACTGTCTTGAAGTAAGGCTAACTTCCATACCTCTGCAGGAGTTTTACACAGAGCCAAAACTGCCTCCTCAAAGTTATCCGAATCAACAGACAACCAGCCCTGGCAGTTGGGCAAAGCAGCTAACTTAGTCAATTCAGCAAAGACATCTTGATCGACAAAGCTCCTGGTATAGAACCAGAACTTGCAATCACTGTGCTTTTTAGCCGTCAGAGTCCATGCTTGAACATACAAAGGGTCATAGAAATCCCCAATGTCATGCACCCGAAGCGTGAATGGAATAGCAGTCTTAGTCCCTGTAATCTTGGCAGTAAGCCAATCTCTTGGACGAGCTTGATCGACTAACATCGATAGATTCTCTGCTAATAACTCCGGTCCACCCTCAGCCAACAAGAACTGAGCAGTCCTAAAGTTCCGACCCCTCTTAGCCTTTTGCCCTGCCGACTGATAGCGCACACCATTGCCATAGCAGAGACGCTTACACAATGCAGTGGCATTGATACAAGTCTCAGTCCTCGGAAGACTGAACGCCCAACCCACTTTACTGTTATTAGTTAACTCCAAACCGTAGTCCAACTTCGTATTCATCGCACTTCTCCATGAGCCCTAAATGGCAGCAAGCGCTGCTGGAGAACGCCACTCGGCTTGGCTCCGCAGAGCAAGCCGGTGAGATAGCGAAGCGAAGAAACAAGAAAACACGCTTGCACGGCGGTGGCGCCAAGACGAGAAAATGGCGATACAGCGCGCGCATCACCAAAGAAAAGCACTCGCTCTCGCTAAAAAAAGAAAAAGATTTTCTACAACTTTCTCAACAAATAATCTTGTCAAGAAAGTACACTTAGTGGCGTCAGAAACTATCGCTCTCGCGAAAATTCAAAAACAAAAAAATCCGGCTCCGGAAGCGCATCTTGCAACTTCTAAAACCGGTAAGTAAGAGATCTGTTTCAGTACCGCATACAGTGGCTGTATTTTAGCATCAATAAACTGAAGAAAAAAGATCTCGCTAGAGCGACGACAACGATCCACGTAAAAATGGGCCATTTGTTTCTTGATAACGCGGTGGATAATGCAGTAGATAACCGTTTCCGGACTTTGTCAAAAGCATCAATCTCTTCCAAGCCTTACTCAATCACGAATAAAAATCCAACCCTAAGACGCTGGCGGCATCAACCCAATCACCAGCTGCACAGACTGTCCACTGGCTAACAGCTGTTCCCTAAGACTAGAAATATATCCACTCAACCACCTCCAGTCTTCTTCAGATGGAGCAATTAACAACTCACGAGCCAACAAATTGATCTGAATCTTCAATTGAGCAGGAGAACCACCTGAAAGGTCTTTCTTCAACAGAGCGTTCACTCTATCCATCCACTCTTGATCAAGACCCTTCTCGGCCCTTACAGCAGCCTCATGCTTTTGAGCCTCTTGACGCTGATCTCTCATCTTCAATTCATAAACTATTCGACGAGCTGCCAAGCGACCGGGCGGCATAATTTTTGGATCAAGAGGTGCAGCAGGCTGACTTTGCTTCGCAGTCGCCTGCACACCAGCGTTATATTCGCCTGGATCAGCTGCCAAGCGGACCCCAGATAAGCGCTCCTGTACGTGTTTCCATAAATCGGCATGCTTGGCCAACGTATCGGTACTGCAGCAAGTCTTCAGTTTCAGGTCTCTGGTAGAGAATGGCTGACCCATTTCTTCGAAGTCGGCAACGGCCGCCTGAATGTTCTGCCTGGCTGTGGCCTTCCGTTTGGCATTGGCCATAACCCAGACCACCGGCACTTCGAATTCATACTTGCGAGCTTCTTGCCCACGCCTGTGTGGTGGCACCCAATTCGCTGCCCGTTCAATTTGCTTTAGCCCGTCTGAATGACCGGCAGATATATCTTTGCTCTGCCCGTGGTGCTTAGCCCGGAGCAACTCTTCCATTAACCACTTGCGTTCATCTTCGTAGCCGTAACCGAGCGGAGAAACCATACGCTCAGGATCACCATAGAAAAGATAGTGCGAAAGCGAAAGCACAGCGTCGGCTCTTTGCGACGGTCCACTCAACCCATGGTTGTAATATTGCCGACCACGAAGCCAGACATCACATTTGATACCTGGAGGCAATTTCTTAAATACCGACTTCACTTCTTTGATCGACTCGGCCGATCCCTCTTCTGGCAAATCTCGCCGAATCGGAATAATCTCAGCCATTCTGGTGCTGTTAGCAGCCCGAGCGACAATTACTTGCTTGGTTGAAGCGACCTGTTCTACATAAGCCTTAAGCCTGTGGAACTGATGATATGGGTTAACGTTGCACTCCATGTCATTGACAAATTTGTTTAGCGCCTCTGCTGGACTAAGCTCATCTCTTTCTTCGCTCACAGCAAGGCTATTTGAATTGAGCCAAGCGAACCCAGGTTGAAGCGGAAGTCTCAAGCCCTGGCCGACTGAATTCTCACCCGGATGCGGGAATATCTCGAGCGTACCTTTGGCTACTTCAAAATCATGCAGCTTGAGCAAGTGATAGAGCTGGCGGTGCAAATCCTTCGAACTGACCGGCGCATCAAAGAATATATACAGATGCCAACCGCCAGACTCAGACGATCGATATAGGTTGTGCTCAGAAATCCCAGCCTTCTCAAGCAAGCTAGTTATTTTCTGGAGCCCTTCTTTATTGTGATAGCGGCTGCCGGCATCAATATCTAAAACAGCGTACTTACTAGCCTTGCCAGACCTGGTGCCAATGAAAGCCTTTGGATGTACACAAGCAATGGCTTTGAGAATCTCGGTATCAGTAAGACTCCACTGTTCATTGGCTGAAATCCACGCTCCACTGCCAAATGGCCGATAGATATATGCATACCGATGGAACAACGAGACAAAGCGCTCTGCCGTCTCTTTTGTGTGAGCCGGAAAGTATTTTAGACGTGAAAATTTAACTGGCGCGGCACTATTGCCTGCCAAAGATATAAGTCCGGTCATAGTACTCTCTCTTTCTAATGAAGGACGAGTTGACCTAACCGGATCAGTGCTTTATGCTTGTTTTATTCGAGGGAGTTGCCAAACACCTGAATAAATTGCATAACTGATCCGCTAAGTGATCTCTTAAAACACCGCCTGCAAGCGGTGTTTTTTGTTAGTTCCTTTCTTTCCTACCTCCTGATTGTCTGGCCTAGATTTGGCCGCTTGTATGAGTAAAACTTGTTAGCTGACTTTCAAAGTCACTTCTTTTTTCAGGCTGCGCAAGTATTTGGCTAGTAGTTCGACTGTGAATTTGTCGACCCTGAGGCCTACTAGTTCGGCAATGCGCGGTTGGGCTACTCCCATTTGTCTGGCGGCTTCCCGCTGGCTCCAATTTCGTTTCTGGATTTCAGACTTAATAGCGAGTATTAGTTGAAGTCTCAGGAGCAGAATCGCGGCGTCCTGGTCGGTATATCCGACCTCAGCCAATTTCTGTTTGTAGACGTTTAGATCGTTCACTGAGCGCTCTTTAAGGGATTTGGATAGACTTGGGTCTTATACGGAATTACGTATCACCTGGTGGTGAACGCTCGGAACTTAGAGCATGCGGTCGCCCAGGTCTCTTGGGCTTTTTCACCTCATAGCTACTTACTGTCTGGGGCTGAATCAACTCTGGGAAAAGTGACAACTGCATACTGGCAGCTACGACGATTTCAACTTGATCATCTGAAGCGCTGGCATCTATGGATGCGTTCGGCTCAATTGAAATAGAAACAGCTTGTTGTATCGTCATTTCCGACTCTGCTGACTCACATTCGTCTGCACCTTCTGGCCGATCGGTCACTGAGTAATCAAATTCGCTTGCTGCATATATATCTATCTCAGCGGTCTGTTCGGGCAGCGTCATCTCAAACTCGGAAGTTTGCTGGTCGCTGGTGACAACTTCAAGCATATTGACGGCATCACAATCGACCAAACAGCTTTCTGGCATTACTTCTTTGGCATCTGAATAATCAGAGTTAGCAAATAAAACCAGTGTTGGCTCAAGTTCGATGAGTGGACTTTGTTCACACGCATCGACTGCGTCAGCTGCATCTACTGAGTAATCAATTGCTTGCGTTTCCAAGGACACTCGGTCAGTGATTATGCAAGCTGCTAATGCTGGCTGGGTTGGCATCTCCAGAGGTTCCGCTACTTCAATGAAACTCTCTGCTTGATCAATATCTTTAACTGATTGAGCAACTTCTTCAAAGCTAACAGCCGAGCCGTGGAGATTAGAAAGGAACAGAGGCAAGGCGGACTCAAGCGAGATGTCATCTCTGCTTACCTTGACTTGCAGTTGTTTGTTCAACCACGCAAAGCCCTTTTGTAGTGGTAAAACAACTGGTGCGTCTGCTGGATAAACAAGTAAATCTTCTGGAGTTAGATCAAACCCTTCTTGTTTAAGCAGTCTAGTCAGTAATTTACTTAGAACGTCAGAACGAACCTGCTCGGTGAACGATAGGTATACATGGATGTCGTCGCAACCGGCAGCCTTGTAGACATTCGGGGCTAGCTTATGCTGTGTAAGCATGTCGATTAAGCGGCTTGCTTGATCGCGTTCTAGATACCTAGAAGCAGCAGGAATGGATATAACAGCAATCTTAGTAGTGTCATCGAGTGTACACGCTCTCAAATGCTCGGCACCATCGGAGATTGATGCTTCTATCTCTTGGTCACTAAGATAGTGAAACTTGCTCATCTGACGCCAATTATCACCGCCAGCTCTTTTGAAAGAACTGCTTAAGCGAAGCGGAAATAGCTGCATAAATGACTGCAACTGAGCTGCTTCTGCACCATTATTCGCTACAGGGGCATTGCCCTGCGCACCATATATGGAACTAGTAATAATGTCGGGCTCGTTTCTAGTAGAAGTGGGAATCGGTCGGAAAATTCAGCAAATTTGCTCTTCGAAATCCTTATCCTCAGTTTTTTCGCTGCGTTTTTCCTTTTTCACGGCACCATCTCTGGTGGTCTCGTTCAGCGATCCTAGGACAACCGGGCTGATTGATCAAGCCCTTTAAGGTGCAACCTGTGAGGTTTTCGAACTCTGCTTACACTGAATATACAACAGGTGGTTAATCAGCGCAACCAAATACTCCTAAAAAATATCATTTTGATTGAGCAGTTTCAACTGTTTAATCAAATCCCCAAGAAAGAAACCCCTGGCGGCATTAAAGAGATAGCACCACGATTATTATCTGACACCACCAGCGAGGCAGATAATCTGCTTACTCTGACTAAGCAAATCGTTTATCCGACGTTAAATATTCTAATTCTGATCAATCAGATCAAGCAAACCCGGCTATATTCACCGATTCGATAGCTCGCGCATAAGCACCGGATATACAACCGTAGGTGGTGCTTGATCAATCAAATAGTGCATGATCAAGCAAACTTCCTTATAATGATTTGGTCGTGAGCAGAGAAAGGTTGGATTCAAAATGGTTGATCAAGCAAACCTGAATATGCAGGAGCTTTTCCAAAAAGATGGTTTGGGCGAATTGCCAACCAATGCCCCATCACAGGGTGAATGGATGTCGGTCCAGGACGCCTCAAATGCTACACGCATGTCCATGGCGACACTGCGTCGCTACATGAAAGCCAAAAAGCTTAAGTCTAGAAAACTTGGAAGAAGCGTTAATGCCAAGGTCGAGGTCTTCATCACACCTGATTTTCTACCTGATGAATTAGGGAATAGCGAAGCCCTCAACCTAGAGGATGCTGTTGACAATGCAGTTGAAGCCGAGCATATCGATAGCTATTTCGGCTTCGACGACAATGATCAAGCTGATCAAGCATCTGAATCAACCATCGCCTGGTTCAGACAAAAACTCGACGAGAAAGATGACTTAATCCGCGAGAAGGATGCCAAGATAGAACAACTTCTAAAAGAGCTCGCCGGTGCCAGCCACCGCAACGGCTATCTTGAAGCTGAAAAAGAGAGCTTCACACAGCGCCTGCTGCTCATTGAAGACCGTCAAAGCAAAGAAGCCGTCCAACCAGTCGAGGAAGCCCCTGCTCAACCAGCCAAACCGGAACCAAAGGGCGGCTGGTCCAAAGTTGCTAGCTGGTTTAGCGGAAGCCAATAAGCTAAAAGGTTTAGATCTCTATTTGTCCCTTTGGACGATGTTTGCTGCACTTTTTAGCGTTGGCAAAGCCAAGTGATCCAAACCTGTCAGTAAAGCCTAGAAATAGAGCAGCCAAGAGGCTCCAGAACACAAGTACCAGACATATGGAAGGGGTGCAAATATCGTGCAAGCTGCAATTATGTTGCAAAAACATGTCACATTTATCGTGCAAAGTCACACCTGGAAAAGGTTGTTCAGGAATTGCAAAAACCTAAACCAACATTTTGGCAAAAGATTTTCGGACAGCAATGAGCTTCACAAAGCTGCTTGACAAAGAGCGAACAGAAATTTTTTGAGAAAGCTGGCGGGATTGCCGGTTGTCATTAAGCCAAATTTAAAAAACCCGTATATCTTATAGAGTTCCAAGATATGGAAAGAGTTCTGAACTCGATTACTTACTCGTGTATTTGTAGGACTTTACTTTCAAGCAATGCTAAAGCTAGAAGACCTTAAATCAGGCATTTCGTTAGTGGGAATTGAACCAACGTTGGTTGCCACCGTTGTTGCAGTTGTTCCCATAGCAGATGGAGCTGTGCAGGTAATCTATAAAACGCCAGACGGTACGCTGAAAGATCGACTACTCGGACATGCCGATGAGCAAAACATCAGTCTGGCAGTCGATGAAAAACCTTGGGCGTTTGATGGCGATGGAGAACAGTTCAAATTAGCCGTCGAAGCCAAAAGAATTGATTTGGCTTTCTTGTTTGATCCGATGATGGCAGTGCACACGTCAAATGTTGATCCTTTGCCGCATCAGATAACTGCGGTTTACGAATCATTGCTACCCCAGCAGCCGCTTAGATTCGTACTTGCGGATGATCCAGGTGCTGGCAAAACTATCATGGCGGGTCTGTATATTCGCGAATTGCTGATGAGGGCGGACGCTCGCCGCATTCTTATCGTTGCACCTGGAAGTCTCGTAGAACAATGGCGAGACGAACTTCACGAAAAGTTTGGTTTAGAGTTTCGAATTTTCTCCAAGGAACTTGAATTAGCGTCTCCGAGCGGAAATGTTTTTGAAGATCACGATCAGTTGATTGTTCGATTGGATCAGATGTCTAGAAACGAGGAGTTGCAAGAAAAGCTCTCTCTAGCTGGCTGGGATCTGGTGGTGTTCGACGAAGCACATAAGCTCTCCGCACACTTTTATGGTTCAAAAGTAGAAAAAACCGGACGATTTAAACTGGCTGAAAAATTAGGACAAAATACCCGACACCTTTTGTTGATGACAGCAACACCACACAATGGCAAAGAAGAGGACTTTCAGCTCTTTCTATCGCTTTTAGATTCAGATAGATTCTACGGCAAATTTCGCGAAAAGGTACACAAAGTTGACTGCACTGATTTGATGCGTCGGATGGTCAAGGAAGAGATGGTCAAGTTTGACGGAACACCTTTGTTTCCGGAAAGACGTGCTTATACAGTCAATTATGCACTTTCCGCCATTGAGTCAAATCTCTACGAGGCAGTAACGCACTATGTAGAAACGGAAATGGGAAAAGCCGATCAACTTGATGGTAAACGAAAAGCATCAGTTGGTTTTGCTCTTGCCACACTTCAGCGACGACTGGCTTCTAGCCCCGAAGCGATTTACCAATCATTGCGAAGACGACGGGAGAGGTTAGAAAAAAGGCTCCGAGAAGAGCGACTTGGTGTCAGCAAACAAGCACAAGTCGACTCCTACTTAAGCGTTCCTGAAGACGATGATGATCTCGATGCAGAAGAACAAGAAACTCTGGAAGAAGCACTTGTTGATCAAGCTACCGGCTCAATTTCGGTTGCGGAACTGGAACAAGAAATAGACATACTTAGGCAGTTAGAAGAGCAAGCTAAAGATGTTGTGGCATCTGGCTTAGACCGTAAGTGGGACGAACTTTCCCGAATACTGCAAAATGAACCTCAAATGCTTGATGCCGCTGGACGTCAGCGAAAGCTAATCATTTTTTCGGAACACCGAGATACTCTGAACTATCTCTACAACAAAATCAACGGAGTATTAGGAACGTCCGAGGCGATTGTCACCATTCATGGTGGCACAGATCGCCAAGAACGTTTGCGGATTCAAGCACTTTTCAGATCAGATCCAGAGGTCAGAATCCTCATAGCTACCGATGCGGCAGGTGAAGGTGTGAACCTTCAAAATGCTAATTTGATGGTCAATTATGATTTACCTTGGAATCCGAACAGACTAGAACAACGTTTTGGAAGAATTCATCGTATTAATCAAACAGAAGTTTGTCATCTTTGGAATATTGTGGCCAAAGAAACCCGTGAGGGAGCCGTCTTTCATCGACTACTAGAAAAGCTCGCCGTAGAAAATAAAGCGCTAAATGGGAGAGTTTTCGATATCTTAGGCGAGATTTTTGAGGGCAACAGTCTCAAGGATTTGTTACTAGAAGCTATTCAGTACGGTGATAGACCAGAGATTAGGTCGAAGTTGAGTCAACGTGTGGAAAATGCTTTTGATCATGACAAGGTTCAGGATATTCTAAATCGTAATGCTTTAGCGCAAGAAACGCTGAACCCAGAGCGCCTCTTCGCGGTTAAAGAGGAAATGGAGAAGGCAGAGGCAAGACGACTGCAACCGTATTTCGTGCGTGCTTTTTTCATGAAAGCATTTGAATCACTTGGTGGTTCAATGTATCCGCGAGAAGCTGGTCGTTACGAAATAACGCACGTGCCAGCCACAATTCGAGAAAGGGATCGACATATAGCTGGTAGAAATAGGGGCGAGACAGCTCCAATTTTGAAACGTTATTCGAGAGTCTGTTTCACTAAGGAATCTGTCAGACCGGTAGACAAGCCGGGAATTGAGTATGCCTCAATGTTGCATCCAGGACATCCCTTGATGTTAGCTGTGAGCGATATTGTTCTCGAACAACACAGCAACCTTTTACGCCAAGGCGCAGTTCTTGTCGATCCTTCCGACGATGGTGAGGAACCACATCTATTGTTTTTGCTCACCCATGAAATTAAATCTGGAAATGGTCAAACGCTTTCCAAAAGGTTGCAGTTCGTTAGGGTTAAACCGGATGGAACCGCCTCATTTGCAGGCTGGGCTCCTCATTTAGATTTAGTTGCAGTTTCAGTTGCCGATAGAGATCTTTTGAGTGAAACCTTATCGTCTGGGTGGATCAAAACTGACCAAGAGCAGCGAGCGCTTGGTTTGGCGGCAGCAACTCTAGTGCCACAACATTTTACGGAAGTCTCGGAGCGGATAATATCGCACGTTGATAAAACATTGGCTGCTGTTCACGAGCGTCTCACCAAAGAAATAAATTTTTGGTCCGACCGCTGGATGAAGCTTAAAGAAGACAAGGAAGCTGGTAAAGATGTTCGTTTGAATCTGGAAAATGCAAGACGTGTGGTTTCCGAATTAGAAGCGCGCTTGGAAAACAGAAAAAAAGAGCTTACTGCTATGCGTCATGTGATGGCGGCGACACCAGTGGCTTTAGGTGGAGCACTTGTTATACCAGCCGGACTTCTACGCAAGCTTCGTGGAGAGCCGATTGAAAACGGATCGACTTTCTCAGCAGATGCAGCTGCGCGACTTAGAATCGAAAAGATTGGGATGGATGTTGTGCGTAAGGCCGAAGAGTTGCTCGGTTGCCGCGTTATAGATGTTTCTGCGCAAAAGTGTGGATGGGATCTTACGTCCTATCCTTCGGATAAAGATGGAAAGCTCGTCGAAGCGCGCCACATCGAAGTGAAAGCTCGTGCGCAAGGGGCACCAACCATAACTATCACGAGAAACGAAATGCTCTATGCATTAAACCAAGCGGACAAATTTGTTCTGGCTATTGTGCTGGTTGGCGAAAACGACACGATAGATGGTCCACATTTTGTGCAAAACCCTTTTGACTCAGAACCGGGCTGGGGTGTTGCTTCTATCAATTTCGAACTAAAAGCTTTGCTTGAAAAAGGAACAATCATTCGATGAGTTATCCCGTTAAATCGCCGCGAAAGCTTATCGAAGTGGCTCTACCACTCGATTCCGTGAACACAGCGTGTGTTCGGGAAAAGTCCATTCGTTATGGGCATCCCAGCACGTTGCACCTTTGGTGGGCACGCAGACCGTTGGCAGCAGCTCGTGCAGTTATTTTCGCTCAGCTTGTAAACGATCCAGGCTATCAGCAAGGCGGCGGTTTCAAATATGGAATAAACAAAAAAGAAGCGGCTATTGAACGCAAGCGACTTTTTAAAATCATGGAAGAACTAGTACTGTGGGAAAGTACGAATAACGAAGAGGTGCTCAATCGGGCGAATGCCGAGATCAAACGTTCATGGCAGGAGCTATGTGATCTAAACAAGGATCATCCAAATGCCGCAGAACTTTTTGACCCAAACAAATTACCAGCATTACATGATCCATTTGCGGGCGGAGGGGCAATTCCATTGGAGGCTCAAAGGCTGGGGCTTGAGTCCTACGCCTCTGATCTCAATCCCATCGCTGTACTCATAAACAAGGCGATGATCGAAATACCACCCAAATTCGCAGATTGTCCACCTGTTGGTCTATCAAAGGACGCAAAAAAAAGCAATAAACAACTTCAGTTACCGAAGGTGTGGAGCGATTCTGCTGGACTAGCAGAAGATGTGCGTCATTATGGAACATGGATGCGTACTGAAGCTGAAAAGCGCATAGGGCATCTTTATCCGCCTATTGAAGTTACAGCGGATATGGCTCGCGAACGGCCAGACCTTAATGGCGTGGTGGGTCACAAGCTTACTGTTGTAGCGTGGCTCTGGGCAAGAACAGTAAAAAGTCCGAATCCAGCTTTTTCTCATGTCGATGTTCCGCTAGTATCTTCTTTCATACTCTCGCCGATGGCCGATAGAGAGGTGTATATAGAACCTTTGGTAAAAGGTGACACCTACGAATTCGTGCTAAGAAGAGGCACACCGCCTGAACAAGCTAAGAATGGTACAAAATTAGCTCGTGGAGCCAATTTTTCTTGTTTAATGTCAGGCACTGCTATTGAAGACAAATATATCAAAGCAGAGAGTATGGCAGGTAGAGTTGGGGCCCGTCTCATGGCTATCGTTGCTGATGGTCCAAAGGGTAGAGTTTATCTTTCACCAAATAATCAGCATGAATTGATTGCTAACGAGGCCAAGCCTGAGTGGAAGCCAGATCAACTAATGAATCGCGATACAAGTAATCTTGTAAGTGGTCGAGGATATGGCTTTTTTACTTGGGCCGATCTTTTTACTTCTCGTCAGTTAGTAGCATTGACCACATTCAGTGATCTCATTACGGAAACGCGGGAAAAAGTCAAGGCTGATGCATGTCTGGCTGGTATGCCTGACGACGGCAGGTCTTTGGAAAGCGGAGGAATCGGTGCAACAGCATATGCCGATGCAGTGGCTACGTACCTTGCATTTTTAGTCAGCAAGCTTGCAGATAAGGGATCTACCATATGTACATGGGATGCAGGCCCAATGTCGTCAAAAACCGCCACCGGCAGATCGGCTCGTGTTGCTACTGTCAGAGTAACGTTTGCTAGACAGGGAATCCCGATGACCTGGGATTTTGCTGAAGTTAATATCTTTAGTGATTCAGTAGGCAGCCTCGATACTGTGCTGAAAACGCTTACCACTCCGCTGGCATATTTACCTCGAAAATGTGCCAAAGGAGTTGCGCAACAGTTAGATGCATCTACTCTTCCGCCGCTCTCAGCCCCAGTTATTATTTCTACTGATCCGCCTTATTACAACAATATCGCTTATGCAGATCTATCAGATTTTTTCTATGTATGGTTGCGAAGACCACTAAGACAGGTTTTTCCAGAGATTTTTGCAACGCTAACAGTACCGAAAACAGAAGAGTTGGTTGCTACACCGCACAGACATGGCAGCGCAGAAGAAGCCGAAAAGTTTTTCCTAGAGGGCATGACGGCTGCAATGAAGCGGCTTGCAGACAGAAGTCATCCTGCATACCCAGTCACAATCTACTATGCATTCAAACAATCGGACACGAGTCGAGATGGAACTGCATCTACAGGTTGGGAGACTTTTCTTAGCGCAGTGCTAACAGCTGGTTTTGCTGTTTGTGGAACATGGCCTATGCGAACAGAGATGCAGTCACGTTCTGTAGCTAACAAAACTAACGCCCTAGCATCAAGCATTGTTCTTGTATGCAACAAGCGGCCTGCTGAAGCACCAACAATTTCCCGCAGAGAATTTCTTCGTGAGTTGAATATGGTATTGCCTGAAGCTTTGGATGTAATGACGAAAGGCACAGACGATGAACGGTCGCCGGTTGCACCAGTCGATTTGTCACAAGCCATTATCGGTCCCGGTATGGCTGTTTTTTCGAAATATTCAGCAGTGCTGGAAGCGGACGGGTCACCCATGTCGGTCAAAGTGGCACTTCAGCTTATCAACCGATTCCTTGCTGAGGACGACTTTGATTCGGATACCCAGTTTTGCTTGCATTGGTTTGATCAATACGGATGGGGCGAAGGGCGCTTCGGTGACGCTGATACTCTTTCACGTGCTAAAGGAACAAGTGTGGCAGGCGTGAATGATGCCGGAGTCGTTGTTGCTGGCGGTGGCCTGGTACGTTTGAACAAATGGACTGAATATCCTTCTGGATGGGACCCAAAAACCGATAAACGCAATCCCGTCTGGGAATCTCTGCATCACCTTATTCGGGTTTTGAAGCATGAAGGTGAAAATAAGGCCGGACAATTACTTTCAAATGTTAAAAACCAAGGTGAATCCATTCGGCAGCTAGCCTATAGGCTTTACACCCTTTGTGATCGGAAAGGGTGGTCTGAAGACGCAATGGCATACAACGAACTTATTACGAGCTGGACAGCAATAGAATCGGCTGCCGGAGCAGCTCCCGCTGAAAAACAACTGAGTGTATTCGAGTGATAACACGCCTAACGGAGAAAAACTGATGAAACCATGGCGAGAGGTAGCCATCCCGCATGCTGACGTGCTCGAAGGCACGTTTTTGCAGTCTGAATTTGCGGCCGACATCACGGCAGTACGTACAGGCAAGGCTACATTGGAGTATCAGGACGCCGCAGCATTCTTTCATCGAACATATATCACTGAAGGCATGCGCTTGCTTCTTATTCAAGTATCACAGCGGTTAAACGGAACGGGTGGAGAACCTGTAATTCAGCTCCAAACAGCCTTTGGGGGCGGAAAAACTCACACAATGCTGGCGGTCTATCATCTTGCGACTAGAAAGTGCGAGTTGACCGATCTGGCTGGCATTCCAACCTTAGTCCAACAAGCAGGCATTAAAGATGTTCCACAGTCTCGCGTAGCAGTGCTTGATGGCACAGCTCACTCACCCGGACAACCATGGAAGAATGGAAAACAGAGTATCTGCACTTTGTGGGGAGAGTTAGCCTGGCAGTTGGGGGGCGAAAAAGGTTTTGCGTTGGTGAAAGATTCTGACGAGACAGGAACGTCCCCTGGAAAGAACGTTTTAGAAACTTTACTAAGAAGTTATGCACCGTGCGTGGTGCTAATCGATGAATTGGTAGCCTACATGAGGCAATTTCAAGATGGTCAACCACTCAGCGGTGGCAGTTTTGACAGTAATCAATCGTTTATTCAAGCGTTAACAGAAGCCTGTAAATTAGTACCGAATGCCATTTTGCTTGGGTCATTGCCAGAATCTGAAATCGAAGCGGGAAGTGAGCGCGGTGTTTCCGCGCTACGCGTTTTGGAGAAAACTTTTGGTCGAATTCAAGCGTTGTGGAAACCAGTAGCAACTGAGGAAGCATTTGAGATTGTTCGAAGACGGCTGTTTGAGCCTATCTTAGATGAAAATAGTCGCGAAGAAGTCTGTCGCGCATTTGCCGATGCGTACATATCAGAAGGGACTAAACTTCCCTCAGAAACGCAAGAAGCTCGGTATTTTGACCGCCTTAAACAAGCCTATCCGATTCATCCAGAAATATTTGACCGCCTCTACGAAGACTGGACCACTATTGATGGATTTCAACGCACCCGAGGGGTGCTCAAACTTATGGCCAAAGTGATTTACAGATTGTGGAAAGACGAAAACAAAGACTTGATGATCTTGCCTGGCAGTCTTCCTCTCTATGACGGCAGCTCAAGAAATGAATTGATGTATTACCTCCCAAATGGTTGGGACGCCGTTATTGAAAAAGATATTGATGGTGACAGAGCTGAAACTACCGAGTTAGAAAACAAGGAACCTCGCTTTGGTAGCGTGAGTGCAGCTCGCCGAGTAGCTAGAACAATCTTCCTTGGTAGTGCTCCATCATCAGTTGTAAATAAAGCTGGCGTTCGTGGCATGGATCGATCACGCATAATGCTTGGTTGTTTTCAGCCAGGGCAGTCAGTTTCGATTTATTCTGATGCGCTTAATCGTTTGGCAGATTTGCTCCATTATCTAAATACCTCTGGTGATAAAACCGAGGATGTGACTAGGTTTTGGATGGACACAAGAGCAAATTTGCGCCGCGAGATGGAACAGCGCAAGCAACGATTTGATCAAAAAACCGACGTTATCACTAAGATGGCTGAAGTGCTTCGCAAATTGGCAGGCAGTGTAACTTTCTTTGATGGCGTGCACATTTTTACACCTCATAATGACGTTCCCGATGACAGCGCTCTGCGGCTAATTTTCTTGACTCCTGAATACTGGTATTCAAAAGATGAACGTGTAGCTTTCGAAGCGGTTTTGGACTATTCTCGCAATAATGGAAAAAAACCCCGTCATCGGGCTAACCGGCTCATTTTTTTGGCTGCTGATTTTGGCGCTCTACAAAGATTTCGCGACTGTATTCTAGTTGCTTTAGCATGGGGTTCAATTGTCGACGACGTAGGAGCCATGCGTCTTGTTTTAGACAATCTTCAAGTGCAGCAGGCGAAAAGAGAACTTCAAACGGCGGAGGAGGTTTTGCCTCGGGTTGCACGTGAATGCTACAAATGGCTCCTGTGCCCGACACAAAATTCTGCTCTAGATCCTAAGCCCAACGTAGAAGCATTTCCTCTCAATACAAGTGGCTCTGGCTTGGGAAATGAAATCGAGCGTGTCTGTGTTGATAATGAGCTTGTAATTACAAAATGGTCGCCAATTCACCTGAGGAGCAAGCTTCAAGAACTTTATTGGAAGCGGGAGAAGGTTGCAGTCGAAGCGATGCATTTCTGGGAAGATACTCTTCGATATTGCTACCAACCGCGACTTAAGAGCCGTGATGTACTGGCGCAAGCCATAAGTAAGGGAGCGGCTAGCAAAGATTTTTTTGGCACAGCATACGGACAGCATGGTGGAAGCTTTGATGGTTTCAAGCTTGGTGATGCGAATGTACAATTTGATGACACGCTCTTATTGATTGAACCAACAGAAGCGGCCATATATGAGGCCAAACTTGTTGAGGCCGCAGCTGCCGTGTCAGCACCAACGACTGAGCCCACAGTGGCGAGTCAAAGTAATGGTGCTCCAAAAGCACCATCGCCAAGTGCTGCGACAGCTCCGTTGCCAGCAAAACCATCAGTTCCAAAGTCCACGACATTTCACAGTTCTGTCGATATAAATCCAGCGACTGCAAAGGTCAGATTGGTCCAACTGGCGGAAGAAATCATTTCAACTCTTGCCTCTGATCCGCAAGCAGAGCTAAAAATAACGGTTGAAATCAATGCTGATTTCCCTTCAGGTGCCTCGGATCAAATCAAACGCACAATTTCTGAAAACTCGAATAGTCTTGGCATAGCTGGTTTATGGGAATGAACTATTGGTTACTTGCTCTTCGCCGTGAAAAAATGGAATTTTGTATTGATGTGGGCGTATTCGGTCTTAACCGGAAATATGTTCTAGGGCGAGTGCAAACGGGCGACAAAGTCGTTTGCATAGTTACGAAGGAATACAAAATTATTGCGCTAGGTGAAATGACTTCTGAATACTACCTGTAGCGGCGTGACATCATAAATCGTTCGGCGCGACATCATCCGCTGTTTCTGGCTCAAATTAACTGTAACCAGAAGTGGTGCCGAACTCAAATTGATTGACACCGAACCC
>JBIPOV010000173.1:0-2507 GCA_044378815.1 Obscuribacteraceae bacterium (SeqCode)
GCCGCTAATCCACTCGCTGCCTGCACTGCCGCCAGTGCCAACCCAAGCTGCTCATCCCGTAGGCGATACTGCTCGTCGCGCAAAGCGATTTTGCTTTTATCTGTCAACCAACCATAGATTGGAATCTTGCGACCTCGTTTATCCAGCTCAAAATTGCCTCTGCGATCACGCTTATAATCAATTATTCCTCGATAGAGACTCTCCTGATTAAACTTATCTCCTTGCGTTTGATATTGAGCTGCCAACCCGTTCGCCACAGCCTGGCGCGATTGCCATTCCTTGGTCTCTCTTTCATAAGTTGTGATTAAAGCTTCTCTCGAGGCAATTGCCTGACGACGGGCTTGTAGCTCCTTTTCTGTATTTAGAATATCTAATTGGCTCTTTATTGCTTTATCTTCAATTGCCTGTCTCTGTGACGTAGATCCAGAGTCAATTGCTTCTCTCTGTTCATTCAGGATATCTATGTGGGCTTCCAATGCCTTCTTGTCAAGCAATAACGACTGCAACCGCTCAACAGCGATTTCGGAAGATTGTCGCGCCAGTAGAAGACGATCGGTAGCAAATTTTTTTTCCGCCGCTTTTAAACTTGCCTCTTGTTTGAACCCATTATAGTCTTGTAGAAATGCACCGAAATAAGTTTCTAACTTCGTTTTCAACGCTTTGATTCCAGCATTGTTTCCTAGTAAACCCAGGCCTGCCAGTAGCGAAACAAGACTATTCCGAGACTGAGTTAATAGTGAGAGTGCCAAACTTGTGTTCATAGCTGAGAACTAGCAGTCCTTTGAAAAAAATTGAGTAAATATTAAAAGTTTTTGCTGCGGCTTTGCCAGGGGCTTAACAATTCTCTATATCTTGAAGTATTTGACTGATGGCTAATTTTTAACCAGATCGTTGCATGCTTGTGTCAGACAATTCCTGCTAGACTCTGTGTGTATATTCCTGGATGTGGAGCTGGTTGCGTTTTGTTTAACTGTTGCAAATAAATCTATTTCTAAGTTGCGTAGTATTGGAATAAAAAATATTGTCTGTTGGGCTTTGTTTTCAATTTTATTATGTTGCTTTAATGAGCTGGATACAATCCCTATCTCTTGTTTCTCCTGTGTTGTTAGGCTAGACGTGGCGGCGTGAGTCCATCACCAACCTAACCGTGCACCTTAGCGGGCGAGTGCCTGGACCTGGGTGTTGGAGCAGCGTCTCGTGGAGTGGTGTAACCCAGGAGGAGCAGTCCCGGCGTAGCCGATTCTGACGGTTCGCCTCATCCGTTCTCTGATGTGTTTGAGGGGTTGGGCACCTCACGGATTGAGCGCTGAAAGCGCTGAATTCGTGACGACTCCAGGGGGGTGGGCTGTCTGTGATCCTGTTTGGAAAACTTCCAAAAAACCGTATGCAAACCACGCCCCTTACCAATAATGACGCCTCCGTGCTCAGGCAACTTATGGAGCTGCCCGGTGTCAGCTACGTTGCCCCTTGCTTTGCTAATTGTCGCCTAACAACTCCCCCCAGGTGCATTGGCGCCAAGATCTAAAGCAGCAAACTGCTTGTGCGCCTCAACAGCTCACCGATGGGTGCGCTGTGCGAAGCGGACCATAAAAAAACCGCACCATTGTTGTCGGCATCACCCCCCCACGGTACGCTGATCGTGCGATTGGTTGGCTGCCAGTTGCAGGTGCAGCAGAATGAATGTTAGCTGGAGCACCGCCGCTTTTTCTCCGAGGCCACCATGGCAAAAATCCCCCAGGTTGAGATATTACTAGCACTTACCGATGCTGCTCTTCATAGCAGGTTTCGGCAACCATCAGTTTTAGCGTGCCAGCTCCATTCTCAATTTACATGAGTCTATTCAGTTGCTGAGTTGCACATTCAGCGATCAGGATTTATAATGATTCTGTAGAGCTGCGCTATCAGGTTCGAAACAGTCAGCATCTGACTGCTCCTGTTCACTCTTCAGCAAATTTCACAGGACCTCCTTACTAACACCATTCGAAGGGGTGCTATCTGAGTGCTTTAGGGATATCTTTTCTCTTGTTGATTTTGAAAGTCTGATCCACGAAAAATGCCTTCCGCAATAAACCGTTTAGCGTAGAAGTTAATACAATGATATGTGTTTTTTGGCACTCAAAGCTTTCATACAGTATATCTAAGGGTGTTTGACCTAGCCTACGGTGGAAAGGTGTCAAGAAAGAATGGACGAAGAGGACCGCGTTAGGTTTGGACTCTCGAACTTGACTTTTAACCTCCTTCGCTCTCTCCAGCGCGGTTGAAATACTGCTTATGTTGCATGAATCTTGCGGGTGATCATGCAATGGATTTGATAACTTAGCCAGGGTCTGATATTATATAATTCCGACATGCCACCTCCTTGGCTCGCTTTGTGTCCTAGAGTTTCTATGACATAGCTATTTATTTCTGAGGTACCCTTAAGTTGAAAATAGGTAATTCCCTAAATCATCCTGCTTCAAGATTAATTTACCATTCACGTAGTCATAGGTTGGTGTGCAAAACTGGGG
>JBIPOV010000075.1:0-29864 GCA_044378815.1 Obscuribacteraceae bacterium (SeqCode)
GCCCTGGACTTTTTTCAGGCTACGTTTTATGCCTTACTGGAATTCTATCGAGCCCTGAAATAGAGTAATTGTTTGGACTTGAGCCAAGCAAGTGTTTCCAATCAGTGGCAATTTCACCGAACGCTTTTATTGTGTGTGAGCGGCTGGCCATGAAACAAGGCGTCTAACTCCGGCGGCGGCGAGCGGGTAGCGAGACGCAAACGAGCGCAAGCAAGCCGAGACCGTTTAGGTCTAAGGCAGGATAAAGGCTAGTCGCCAAATGCTTATATTGCTTATTGGTATTTAAATAATACTGTCTCCATAACTGTAATTTGCAAGGTAATTTTGTCTCCTAATAGATGTATTGCTATAATAGACTGTATTAATAATGTCACCAAAGCTCTGACACATTGAAAAAGCATAGTGATAAGCGAGTGTGGTTGGCAGCAGCAGGAGGCCAAGATAATTGGACAATTTGAGCGCAATCCCTGCGGCGCTAAAGATTCGAATTGAGCTATTGGAGGCTGATTGTCTGGAAGTTACCAGGGCGTTGAAGGTGCCACTAGGCGAGGAGTCTAGTACTAGCCTCATTTCTGTTGATGGTATTTGTTTGCTGACCAAGCCATATTCTGAGTGGGAGGCAGTGCTTGAGAGCCTAACGGCATACATAGTTACCGAGTTAGATTTAGGAGGGAGCCCGAAAGAAGGGTTGTGGCGGGCTAAGAATGCAATAGGCAATGCATTGATAGGCTTGCAGGAAGAGCGGATAAGGCGTCTAGAGCTAGATGAGAACTAACGGAAGGCATTTGTAGGAGGTGTGAGATGTCGCAAACAAAAAGGGCGTTTCCTGGAGAAGTTAGAACGAGACTAACGACAGAGGACTTAGCGAGGTTCAAAATTCTTGCTGCGGCCAGAAGGGTCACGGATGCGGACCTTGCTAGAGTGATGATCGTAGAAGCCCTAGACTGTGCTGACCAAAAGATACGAAATCGGATTGAGTCAGAATATGCGCAGCAGTTGAGGGTTTCTACCGAAGAAATAACCGGAGTGATTAAAGCCGGAGTGAACCGAATTTGCGCCTTAATGGCAAAGGTAGCAGTGGCGACATTGGCTTCGAACAAATTTTTGGCGAGGCTTGAGGATACAGACGACCTTATGAAGGAGTGCACAGGAGTCGCATCGAAGCTAGTGCACGCTGGGCTGACGGAAGGAGAGAAGGAAGTAATGCAGGCGATGTCTAAAAAGGTGGGACAGTCGTAAAAAAGGCGTCGGCGAGACTGGGGCGATTGGAACCAATTTCTATCCTGTTCGGTGAGTTGGGGATTTTTGAGGTGTAGCAGGATTCTTGCTAAAGAATGGCTGTGTCTCAGGTAAAAGTTATGGTGTAGAAAAGCCACAGGTCGTCATTTTTCGGCAGAGGAAGTCGCGAAAGACTCAGTAATGAAGAAAGAAACACTGAGGAGTGGATAGTTGTAGCAGTTGAACAAGCCGAATACTGACCTGTTAAGCCTGCTGTCTCGGCGTGATAAGCAAAAGTAAGCTGGTAGCCTAATGGCCCTTCGATCAATCGTAAAGCACAGCTATATCAAGGCTTTTGGTAATGGCCGTGGTAGAGCAAAGGCACATGTCGATTACATCAAGTTTCGGCCTGGCAAGGACAAAGAGGAGCGTGGGAGCCGAGCTTTTTTTACTGACAAAGAGGACGGGCTAACAACTCACCGAGTCCATGACGCCATTGAAAGTCAGGCTGGACGTGGCGTTCTTGTACACAAGCTGATAATTTCACCAGGCGTCCAGGACGCCAATACTCAAGAATACGTCAGAGAAGTCATGCATGAACTGGGCCAACAAAAAGGCCTAGAGCTTGAGTGGTATGCCGTTGAACACAGGAATACCAGCAATCCGCATTCGCATGTTGTTGTAATGGGCACAGATAGAAATGGCCGCCAAGTAAAGCTGTCAAAGGACGACTACACAAAGCTGAAAGAAAAGGGCGACCAGTATCTTAAGCGAAACAAACTACTAGAAAAAGAAAAGCTGAAAGAGATTAAAACAAGACCATTCGGTAAGAAGCTCAAAGAGGCTCTAAAGGCAGCTAAGAGCGAGTTCGACCGGGTGATGAAATCAGATGATGAGACTAAAAAGCTGACCAGGCTAGAGACTCTCAAGGCGCAAGAGTTAGATTCTTTAGGCGATGTACCGAACTATGACCAGCTAGCAGCAAAGAGGCTAGCGAAAGAGGAGCGTCAAAAAGCAGCAAAAAAAGAGTCGTGGAAGTACTACTCGAAGGCAATAGAAGCTAATCAGGCGGGTGAAATTGTCCAATATTCGTGGACTATGTCTTTGTCTGAACTTCGGGACCTAGAAAGGCGAAGTAAAGACAGCGGGCTGATTTCCAATAGTGACCGCGAGAAATTGCAAATGTGGATAAAGGACGCCTATTTCGAAGAGAAGCTCTTAGAGAGGCAAGTCGCCAAGCTTGAGAAGATCGAGATTGAGAGAGCTGAAGTCAGTGAGGCAGGTAAGTCTGTTTCGAAAGAGTCTTCACTAGCGGAGCTTAAGGCAACACAAGAGCTGACTAAATCAGGTGCTCTTGTGTTATCGCCAGTCGAAGAGAGGGCGCTATCTGTTTGGATTGAATCTCGGGAGTACGAGGAGCCAATAAACTTACTAATTCCTGGTGAAGAAGAGCCTGTCGTATATGATAGACAGGATTCATGTGAGTCACTTGAGTTCCTTGCCAGCGAATACAGGAAAGGTGAGGATTGGGCAAAAGACGGCATAACTGAAAAAGAGTACAAGAAGCTTAAACAGTGGATTAAGCAAAACCGGAATCCAGAACGCCAACAAGAGAAAACACGGGAGCCTGAGAAGCTTCCTGACGGTAAGGAAGAACGCCGGTGAATAGCGAATCTGATTCTGAAAAACTTAAGAAGCGTCAAGACAAAGAAAGGCGGCGCGAGTCTGAAATCGTCAGGAAGCGACTTATTAAGGCCATTGCCAAACAGCAGAAAGAGAAGCTAAAACTCAAGCCAGACTTGAAGAAGCAAGATACAAAAGAAGTCGCTGAGAAAGAGCTAAAACCCCAAGATGCTAACAGGCCTAGGGAAAATAAACACCAGGAGCCCAAGAAACCAGAAGCTAAAAAGCTGAAAGAAGCCAGCGAGAGCAGAAGAAAGGGCCTCAGGGCAGCAAAAGAAGCAAAAAACAAACCAAAACGGCCGGTCTCAGAGAAAGAAAAGTCCATATCCAAGGCTGTTAGGGACGACAAGCAAGCCAGGCTGTCAGAGCACCTTAAGCAAAAAGCCGCCACTAGGGCTAGCTTAGATAAACAAAAGGCTAGCCTCGAAGGTGAGGTTAAGGCATTAAATAAACTCGCTGATGTTCGCGAAACCATCGACGGCCAGTACACGGCCAAGTTCTCTGGCTTTGAGTCGGCGATAGCAGCAGGCCCGATGGGAGCTGCCTCTACCGGTTTACGAAAGCTCAATCCAAGCATTTTGATAAACATGACCAGGGCGGAAGCTGGAGCAAAAGTCCAAAACAAAATTGAGCCAATGGTGGCTCAGAAGCTAGCAAAAATATTGAAGGTAGCAAAGAACCTCAAGCTCTCTGGCTTAAAGGAGTTCCGCTCGGCTCAAACTTCCAAAGTTCAGGCCATGAAAGACGCAATTGTTACTGACCAAAAAATCCAACACAGCAAGCTCCGGTCGAAAATCAAAGAAATGAAAACCAGGGAGAAAATGCGCGATCCAAATCGCGAAACAACGAAGTTTGATGAGTTGAACATGCCGTTCAGAGGCGTCGGCGGAACAGGTGGCAACAGTGGCCAGTAAATATTCAGAGAGATTCCCGACAGACATACCGCCGGCAAAACTGGCGAGAGCTTTCATGACGACTCTGCGGAGGTTCGGCTGGCATGTCAGCTTCGTGGACGAAGAGACAGGAATTATCACAGGGGAGCGTAGGCAGCCTGAGCTTGTCATGGGAAAGACCTGGCAGTATTCGTACTCGGTCGTGGTCCGCTGGGTTAACGAGGAGGGCTTTGCTGGGGCTCTAATTGAGGTGAATGAGCTTACCTATGACTGGACTACCGAGGAGTGCAAAAAGCGCTTCCTGGAGCTTGGCAGGGGGCTCTACGAAGACTCAAGGGTCTTTGTTGAAGCAGAAGAGAAGCCAAAGAAGGGTGCCAGATGGGCCACGCCCAAAGAACTGGTCAAAGCTGGCTACATTACCACCGGTAGAGATCCCAAAAGACTTTTAGTGACAGGAGACGGTCAGAACTTCTTGTCGTTGCCTGAACCAGAAACCAATAGACACGCCCTAGTTTGCGGACCAACTGGTACCGGCAAAACCACTGGCATCTTCATTCCTAACTTGATCGAGCGGGTGACTTGTTCGGCTCTTGTGACAGAAGCAACCGGAGGCAAGGGAATTGCTGACTTGTTCACTAAGACCGTCGGTTACCGGGCGGCGCATGGTCACAAGATTATTTACTTCAACCCTGACGATTTGCACTCGGACCAGATAAATCCGCTTGACCTGGTAAAGACTTACATGAATGCCCGGCGTATAGCTGAGATCATCATGCAGTCAACAACGCTCGAATCTCATAAAGGCGACCAGTCATGGGAAAACTCAGAGCGAGCGCTACTTACTGGGCTGATTCTTCACGCTGTCGGAATGAGAGATGAGGGCAAAGGCAACCTGGCATATATCGTCGATTTGTTTGATGACGGTCCAGAAGGCATCCAGAAGATTGTTGCTGAAAGCCCAATAGAGGCAGCTCGCAAATCGTACAAAAGGTTCATGGCAACAACAACGCCGCCGTACAGAAACCTCGTTGCAAACGGACTAATCACCCGCTTGGATATTTGGAACCAGCCAAGAATCAGAGCACTGACGGAAAAGACAACCATTGACTTTGAGGCTCTGAAGGGCGAACTTTTCACCTGGTATCTTGCAACACCGGCAGACAAGCCTGAGCTGAAGCCACTATCGGCTCTCATGTTCAATCTAGCTCTTAACCTGGTGACTACTGAAATCTTAGAGCATCCTGTGGGATTGTTCTTGGATGAGTTCACCAACTTTGGCTTTGTGCGCGGTATGCCAGGCAAGCTGACAATAATAAGGCATGACAAAATACCAGCGATATTAGGCATCCAAGATTTTGTACAACTTGAAAATCTGTACAAAAATGAGGCCAAGCTTTTGATTAGTCAGCCAGCTCTTAAGGCTTTCTTCAAACCAAACGACCCAGAAACAGCCAAAAAGATTAGTGACATGCTCGGCAATACTTTGGTCAATGAAGGCAGAGTAACCTCCACTGGACAGCTGAAAGACAATAAAGACAAAGAGCCGCTTCTGAGCATGGATGATTTGCTTAACTTAGGAGCAATTGACGAATCGAGCGAAGCGGCAGAAGGCGGGAAGCCAAACATGATTGTATTTCTGCCAAGCACGAGGCCTGTTCAGGTTAGAGCACTAAGCTGGCAAAACTACCAAGAGCAAACCGACCCGGCGAACTATCCGCCGCCAGAGCGTAGGCTCCTTGAGGTTGATGAGAGTCTGGTACGTTCAACTGAAACTTCTGAAACAAGTAACACGGAAGAAAAAACATCGAGTACAGAAGAGAAGGGAGCAAAAGACGACAGCGCTGACGAAAATCTCGGATTCATGCAGTGGTAGCTAGCGGGCACAAGCAATAGCGGAGGCGGATAACGTGGGACCTATGACAGCCCTTGGAGCGGCTTTAGCGGTAGTAGCATTTCTTGCCGCTGGAACTGTCTGGTACATGATATTCGGTATGGGGCTATCGTTCTGGGTAGCACTTGCCGCTGGTGGCTTCACTTTCAAGTATTTTTATGACCTTGACCAAAAGAGCCTGAAGCAATTACTTGATCCACCTGATGCGGTATGGCCTGTATCCTACCCAATTGCTTGGGGCTGTATCTGTGATGTACTAAAGCGTTCGGGCATAGACACAGGCACTAGCGGCCGCTCAGTTTGGACCATAATGCAGGAAGACGACTCTAGGGGCTTTATTCAAGCAAAGCTTGTTTTCAATGAAATGCAGGGAGTTGGTCAGAGCAGCAAGATTGTGCCCAGAGAAATACATTTGACTGTGCAGTTGACTGCAGAGGGTTCTGCTACCAGAGCAAAATTTGAGTACCAGATTTTGAGTCCGATGGGAGCCGGTATGGTGAGAAAGTTAATAGCGAAAAACCAAGAAGACTTTAAAGCCCATGTGGAGGTAAATAAAATCGGATGATGAAAAAAGGACTACTTGTTATTGCCATACTGCTAGCAACACAAGCCGCTCAAGCTCAGGGCTTCTTCCAAGATATTGGCGAAGCACCAAGAGACGCGCAAACTATGGCATTGCTAACAAAAGCAGCAACTGCCGCACCAGCCACTTACAAGTCGAAAGACGGCCATGAATGGGACAATTCGATAACGGGCATACGTGGCGGCAATGGCTCAAAAAGGCCTCTTGGGCAGTATCTAGTTCAACCGAATATGGAGTTCCGTTCGGAGTACAAAAACGAAGCACCGGAGACTATGTGCCAGTTTGCTTATGACTTACACAAATTTGTGGCATCAAAAGGTGGCGATTACCGATCGATGACAATGAAGCCAGACAGCGACTACGTCTCGTATGAAAAGCAGAGAGAGTTTACTAGCTTCTGGTGGCTTAGGCACAACAAGAAGCTCAAGGATATGGGGGGCATTTTCAAAGAGTGGTTTATCAATGACGCGCTAATTGATGGCACCAACCTGTATAACTGGTCTCGCCGTGGGCTCGATGGCGGTGCTGATTACACGATCTGGGCAGATGCTGCCGTGCAGCAACTGATGAAGAAAAAGCCTTGAGGGACAGACCAAGAAAATTAGCTGTTCCAAAGCAATTCAATTTTGTACTGGAAGGGTCTAAGGGCTTACCGATAGAGAAAATAACAGAGCCGTATCCTCTGCAAAAGAGAATAGCGTTGGATCGCTATTCTCCAGAGATAGCAGCTCAGTGGCACTATGAAAAGAACTGTGGTTGGAGCCCTAGTGATTTCAGCTACGGCTCTGGTGCAAATGTCTGGTGGCGTTGTGACCAGGCATCCGATCACGTCTGGCGACAAACTATCGCTGCTAGAGCTACCCGACATGGCAGCTGCCCGTTTTGTATCGGCCAAAGAGTCTCAGTAACTAATTCGCTAGCAAAGACCTTCCCGAAAGTGGCGAAGGAGTGGCATCCGGCAAGAAATACTGCCAAAGCTACTGAGGTAACTGCTCATGCTAATTACCTAGCGTGGTGGCGTTGCTCCAAGAAGCATGAGTGGATGGCAGTGATTAATAACCGCACGACCTTAAAAGCTGGTTGTCCAGAATGTTATGACGAGAAGCGCATTGCGGGACTAAGCGATTACCCTGAGTATCTGAAGTACTTTGACTATGCCAAGAACAAAGGCATAGACCCAATGAAGCTTTTGATAGGAAAACCGGTCTGGTGGAAGTGCAACAAGGCAAAAGATCACCGATGGAAGATGGGTTTTTGGAAGACTCACGTTGCTGAAGCCTGCCCATTTTGTAGAGGCTATCGGGCATCATCAACAAATAATCTCGCCCTTGAAAAATCGCTTATGAAAGACTTTGATACCAAGTTAAACCCAGGAATCAAGCCAAAAGAAGTGCCACTCGGTAGCGGTACTGTTCTTACCTGGAAGTGCAAAAAATGCTCTCATATCTGGAAAGCAAAAGTAGCAGATCGTTACCAGAGTCAGTATGGCTGCCGTAAGTGTGCACAAGCTGAACGCTGGAAGAAGTACTACAAAGAAAAGAAAGTAAAGCAGAAATAGATTCAAGAAAAACGAAAAGCTGCAAGCGGGCGCTGTCGATTGGCTTTGCCCTTCCTTTCCATGCCCGCAGGCGAGCGTAGCTTCAGTCTCCCAGTGTAAAGACCAAGCCTAGCGGCGCCTTCGGCGGTCTTGACGCTGGGGCCCAGTCTTCGCAATTCCGCATGTGCGGCATGGGGTGCGGGCGACGCACTTCAAATATTTGGAGTAAAGACAATGCTAGAAGCAAGCGAAAAGACAAAAGAAGTGCTCAAAGAAAAGGCTCACGATCTCTCAAGGCCTTTCTGCTACTCAGACTACATGACCGTTGAAGAAAATGAAGACGGTGAATTTAGATGTCCTAAATGCGGTAGTGATGACCTTATGCGGGAAGTCGAAGGAGTTGGAGTTGACTGGGGCTATGATTGGATAATTGAATACCTGGTAGAAACCGAGGGTGAAAAGGTCGACATAGAGGAGCTTTACAGGGACTCGCTCGATGAAATATATGAGCCAATTAAATTTGGTGAGCTTGAATATTGCCCGTCTCAAGTTCTTGAAGCTGTTGACCCAACTGCTTTTAGAATGGGCTGCAATGACAACGCTGATAGCTTGATGGAAGATGACCAACTCGTTTATTTAAATGGCAACTATTACCGAGTAGACAACCTGGTGTAATGAATGCAGGCGGCTTGAAAAGGCCGCCATTACTAATTACTCTTCTAATTCAATTGTCATTTTAGAATAGCCAAGGCGCCGATTTATGTAAGCTTGTAGCTTATCTTCGAGCTGCTTGGTGTTGCTGCTCACTTCGTATCCTTTGGCGTTCATATAAAACCGCAGTGCATGAGAAGCCAATCCAGCTTCCTCTAAGTTGAGTTCCAGTAGTCCTTGATATTCAAGATCTGGATTAGGCAAGTTATTGCTCATGTTTGGTCTCGCTACTCGATGTTGTGAGGTATAGGGTCTGGGCAATGTCTCTGGCTATCTTGTCTGCTTCGGGATAGGCCGCTAGAGCATCAGAATTTAGTGTTTGCCAAAGCAAAGCAATCCAGGAAGAGCGAAGAGAATAGCGATGCAAGCTAAGTCTAGCCCACTCTCTAACTGTCTCTAGTCTGAAATGGTCAAGAGTTTTCTCAAGACGACCAACTTTGTAGATTTCAAGGCTCTGATGCAGTCGGTTCAGGGGCTCAATCAAGTGAGCAAACCTATCACCAGGAGAACTTGGAGAGTAGGCTTCGAGAGCCTTGCGAGCAGTTGACAATATAGCTAAGCATTCGCGTTCGTCAGTAACAGCAAAAAACTCTTCCATGTCATAGTAGCCATAGAGAACATCTTCGTACCAAACGCCCTCAACAAGAGAGGCAGCAAAGCCATCTTCGGTGAATATGACTGCCTCGGTTCCATCATGACTGATTGCTACCAAGGCTTCATCCGTCATATTGCTCTAAGCCACCACCGGTTTTTGCTTCCGATTTATTTCAGTAGAACCGGGCTGAAGCGCTTTTTTTGCAAGAGCAATAATATCGCCAGCATCTTTAGGGTCATTAACTTGAAGAAGCTCATTAAGCTCATAAGCATTGAAGGCTATACGATTTGACCACTGGCCATTCTTATAGCTGGCGGTGAAATTATCTTCTTTAGAGCGAACAATTATGTCACCACTTGCTGATTTGTGAACTCGATAAGCCATGAAGCTCCACTCCTTCTCTGCTACTCTATTATTGCATATTTTTGATTGCTTTACAACTCTGAATTGAAGCAGGTGGCGCACTTTGGGGAAATTGATTGATTTAGACGATGAGCAGATCGTCAATCGAATTGACTGTAACGCTACTACCGCTGAAAAGATCCGGCAGCTTCAAAAGTTGTCCAGAGAGAACGAGCCAGTAGTAAAAAAGTTTCTGGAAGAAATTGATAGGAAGTACAGTACCGAGTCTAAAGTCAGTCACAAAGAGCCGGATAAAATAGCAGAAAAGGCCAATCGCCCGGCTATAAAAGACCTTAAGAAGTGGCATGACGTTGAGCACATTCGCGACTCTTTTAGATTTAAAACAGTGCTGAATGATATTGAAGACTTGCCGAAAATCGCCGAAGACCTTAGGGAAACAGGGATTGAGGTAATAAAAACAGACACAGATAAGGTGCTGAGCCCAGGATTTTGGGGCTGGCGAATAGCAGCACTAGATTTGAAAATGCCTAATGGCCAGCTTGTTGAGTATTATTTGCCAGTGAAAGAAGTAGAAGAGGCCAAGAAAGCAGGCAATCATCAACTCTTTGAAAAATGGCGTAATGTCGATATTGAGAAGCTTACAGCTGAGCAAGAAAATCAGTATTTGAACGACACTGATGAAAGCAAAGAAAAATATGACAGCGCCTGGCAGAAGTATCTTGAGCGCACAAAGCAAAAACCGGACCGAATAAAGGAAGTCTTGGAAAAAACAGAGAAAGTTTTTGAAAAGCCTAAGGCTAAGAACGTCGACAAACTGCCACAAGAGAAAAAAACAAGCAAGCTCATTCAAAGATTGAAGGAGCAGAAGACCAGAAGCAAGGAAGATGATCTGACTCGATAGGCCATTTGCGTAATCCTTACTGAAGCGAGAAATGCCATTTTGTTAAAGATAAGACTGAAGAATGAACCCGGTTTCAGGCAGCTAGCCAGGCTTTGCAGCACAGGCACTTAAGGCTTAAAGCCTTAAATGCAGAGAAAGATAAATATGACCACTAGCTCATAACTCCGTGCTAGCGCTGTTTTCAGAGCGCCTTTCTGAGCTGAGGTTAATTAAGTTGTCTAATGAAGTGCTCGGTATAATAGCCCCTAGCCCAGTTCTTCGGGCTGAATAGTTAACGAACTATATATGGCTTCAGTTAATGTTTCTGTGCCTAGATTGGCTCTGGACGCCAAGGTGCGCTAGCTAAATTACGACTTTCTGAGTAACAAAGCTGAAACAAATCATCGAGGGGAGATGTTTCCTGGCAAGGCGATAATTCGTCATTTGGCCACCTGGGCTAGCTGTTGAAAGATTTCTATGTAGAAAAAATATTTTGCAATATAAAAAGGAGCTTGGCTGTCATGTGGTGGATTCTGCAACCTGTCGTTTGTAGGCTTAGGGCCGATCTATTCCTTCCTCCTTTATATGAGCCCTTTTCCCGAACGCCTGAACCCGCAGCACAAATAAGAAATTCAAATTACCGGCACCACCGGTAAGTTCGAACTAGTCTTATTTCGCTGTAGTGGCTATTCTTCGAGTAAGTCCTAGCTCATGGACTTAGGTGCTCTATATCTTGGTATGGATGAATTGATTGGGTGAGCAGGTATTGAATCAGCATTAACTAGGAAAAGGGTCTTTTGTGAAAGCTGGTTCATTGCGTCACTTGCGACCTAATAAAGGTTGGATCGTGAACACTTGCTCGCCTTGTGCTGTCTCATCTGGGTGAATGATTTCCGTCCGGTTAGTAGACAACACCTCAAATCTAAAGTCTGACCAGAGAGCAGCGTTCTCAGTCAGCATTCTATTCACAGTAGCGATATGTAATTCAGTCTCTGACTAGCAATCTCTACTAAATCAAACGCTTTCCTGGGTATCACAGGATGGCGAAACCCACATATTCAAAGGATAAACATCATGGCCGCAGACACAGCCACCTACACCTATGACAACCTTGGGCGGCTTAAAACCGTTACCTACACTAATGGGACAGTGATCACGTACAACTACGATGCTGCTGGAAATCGCACGTCGATCGTGACTTCATGCCCATCTGGAACGTGCTGATAATTTTACCTGACAACAATTATCGTAGCACTTTTGGCTCAATGGTAAGCCTCGCAGGCGCATTGAGAAAAACAACACATTAGGAACCCAAAAATCATGACAAACTCAACACAAGATCAAAGTGGCAATATGCCAACTGACCCCACTCTTCCTGCTCCGAACAGCGGTACAGAAAAGCAGTCCACGCCATCTACGCCAACTTTCCCAAGCACAGATGACACAACCAGAGGCAAGTTTGAGTACCCGGTCGGCGCTGGCGTTAAATCAGTTGATCCTGATGCGGCAGCCAAAATAATCGAGGCTCGGCCAATTGATGGTCCAAACATCTACAGGCCATCGGCCAGTCAAATGTCCGCATTGCCGATTGGCAAAATCAACGCGCTAACAGCTGTTGGTCAAGCAAGCAACACTGTTCAATCCCCGGCCTCAATTGCCGAACTAGCAAGAGCGCTCAGGAACGATGTCGATAAGATCTTCTACCATGTTTACAACAACATAGAGTTCCACCCAAACTATGGTTTGGCCAAAGGAAGTCTCGGCTGTTTAATCGATGGAGTGGGTAACTCTTTTGACCAGGCCTCACTCTTGGTCGATTTGCTTCGTGCCGCAGGGTATACAGCAAATCTCGTTTTCGGCCAAATTGAGTTGACCACGGCTCAATTGACAGCATGGCTTGGCACTGACAGCTCTGGCGCTTACAACGCTGCCAACTTTCTGTCGACCAGTGGTATTCCTAACCAGCTCAATGGAGTTTTCCCAAATCAGACGCTCCAGATGTCCCATTGCTGGGCGCAGGTGACCATATCTGGCACCCTTTATATGCTGGACCCCAGCTTCAAGACCTACACGACAACAGCAGCATCAATCAATCTAGCTACAGCAACAAGCTATAGTCAATCGACTCTGTTGACCCAGGCGCAAGTCGGTTCTACGCTTGATCCTTCAGGCAACTGGATTCAGAACGTCAACAAGGCAAATATCAGCACGCAGCTGAACACGCTGTCGACAAACCTGGTCAACTACATCAAGACTAACAACCCGACAGCCACTCTGGACGACGTTTTAGGCGGTCGGGCGATTGTTCCGATCAGCTCTCCCGTTCGCCAAACTTCTCTGCCTTATCAAAAGGTTGGGGACGTGCCAGTTATCTGGACTGTGATTCCTGACACGTACAAGACCACTGTGCGTTTGCAGTATCCTGGCATTGATATCACGTTCTTCTCGAACGATATCTACCAGAAAAGGCTCACAATGTTCTTCAACGGTTCTTTGCAGCCGGTGTTGGCACTAGACGGCGCTACAGTCGCTACTGGAACGGCACAGCCTCAGGGCTCTTATAACTCGCTTCTGGTGACAATCACTCACCCATATGCGGTGACTTGGTACAACCAGAGTGCTTACATGACCATCAAGGCTCCCGGCTTTGGCGGAACTTCGTACTATCTTCTCGGCACCTCATTTGGTCCGACGAAGAAAGGAATGGTCGATTTGCACCAGAAGAAATTGCAAGCCAACACCTTCGCTGGTGGTGCTGCAACTTCTGAGCCAATCTTGGGTGAGCAGCTATCGGTCATTTGGAACACATATGCCGGTGAATTCATGGGGGTCGCTGATTTAGTCAATCGGCAGACAAACACTTGGACTGTTAACCACCACATTGCAGGTTTGGCCTTTACTGAGACATACCTCACGCCATCAACCTACTTGCTGGATGTTCCTGCTGTTGTGACGCCAACTTCACCACTTGCTGGTGACTATGTTGCATCTGCCAAGGGGCAGAACGTCATCAACATGCACGCCTACACTCTTGAGCAAGTCGCTCTTGAGCAGGTAACAGGCCAGCCCTCTACTAGTACCACTCGCGTGCTCGATGTTGCAAACACAAACAGCACGAAAATCTACAAAGGTACAAATGCGAACTTTGCTGCGTCTGTAAGACCCAACCTAACTTTGTACAGCACTCCTGAGCTGGACAATATTCAAAACGGCTTCTTGCCTAACGGCTACTTCTGCTTAATTCCTGGCTCAAAGAACCAGCAATTCAATCACTTCAGTGGTGGTGGCTATGCGCTGATAAACCCAAATGGTTATTTCATCGGCGTGATTAGCGGGGTGTATTTCGGCGGTCAGAGTGGTCCTGGAATACCAATCCCACCACCTCCGACAAAAAAAGAAGAGAAAGAAAAGAATGATCCAGTACAAATTCAGTCCGGCGCATTCGTCTATCGTCAAACTGATTTGGAGATTGGCAGCGCACCATATCCTTACACCTTGAGCTTCGGCAGCAGCTACAACTCCTCTTCCCGTTATTCCGATGGTCCTTTGGGCCTTGGTTGGCGCCACAATTGGCTACGGTCAGCCGTTGTGTCAAGTGAAGGGTTCCAAGCTCTTGGCTCAATTTCTCCGATAGATGCAGCCGCTTCTCTTGTTGAAATCTTTGTAGCTTTGGATTTGCTAGCTGATACGGCCTACCCGATCACAAAAATGATGACAGCTTCTCTTGGGTTGAGCTGGTGGTCTGACCAAATGTCCAACAACCTGGTTTCAGTCATGGCCAGTGAGAGTATTCTGGTCTTTGCTAAGCTTCCGGATGGCTCTTACAATCCGCAGCGAGGAGATGCTTCGACCTTGGCTAAGGTCGGTGGGCTGTTTAAGCACACCAGCACCGCTAAGGTGGTCAGCAACTTTAACGCGTCAAATAATCTCGCCACGATTGTCTTTCCTTATGGTGTGACGATCACTCTTGCGTACACATCGGGTGTACTCACCTCGGTAACTAATGGATTGGGCCGCACGTTGACGCTCAACTACACCGGGACTCGGCTAACCTCTGTTACTGATGGTACCGGTCGTAGTGTCGTTTATACGGTCGATGTAAACAAACAGCTGACAGCAATCCAGAATGCATTTGGCAACTCGAATACCTTCCAGTATGACTCTCCAGGTAGACTTTGGAAGTATTTCAAACCACAGAATCCCGCCTCGCCGTTTGTCGTAAACACTTACGACTCGCTTGACCGGATTAAGTCGCAGCTCGATCCTCTGAGCCACAGCAGTTCTTTCTATCTGGCTGGGGCGAGGTCTGAGTTTGTCGATTCCGCTGGAAATACCTCGATTTATCTGTTCAACAGATTCAGGGAATTGGTCAGAGAGATCGATCCACTTGGAAATGCTACGAGCTACACCATAGATGGATTGGGCCGCATCAAACGAGTTACACAGCCAGAAGGCAACTATGAGGAATACACCTTTGATTCTTCAAACAATGTCTTGACAGTGACAAAGGTCGCGAAGTCTGGCTCAGGGTTGGCGAATATCCAACTCGTAAATACTTACGACCCTCTCTGGAATAAGCTGAAAACGGCTAAGGATGGGCTACTCAACACCACAACCTATTCTTATGATCCGGTTACTGGAAATCTTTTGACTGTTCAGCAGCCAGCGATTGGTGGCTTCACTCCTACAGTGACAAACACATGGAATGCTCGTGGACAGCTGCTTACCACAACCGAGCAGACCGGGATTGTGACGAAACTTACCTATGACACAGTGACTGAAAAGTTGCTTACGTCTGTGGTTGACTTTGGCGTAGGAAGGCTCAATTTGACCACTTCCTTCGGCTATGATGCCGTAGGAAATGTCAATAGTGTGACTGACCCCAATCTCAATGCCACCACTTTTGTGTTCGATTCGCTTCGCAGAATGACACAGAAAACAGAAGCTGCCCCCTTCAGCTACGTTACTCAGTGGCACTATGATGCCAATAGTAACTTGCTTGACGTTCAGCGTCAGACCGGTGGTGTTCCAGCGCAGCAGAAGTACAGTTGGACCTACTCTTTGAGTGACAAGCGACTGACAGCGGTTGATCCGGCAAACAACTCAACTGTTCTGGTTTATGACGTGAGAGATCGGGTGCAGTCAATTACGGATGCTCAGTTGCGCCAGTGGCTCCTAGCCTATGATGCGAAAGATAGGATTAGTACGGTTACTGATCCAACAAGCACCGTATCTGAGACCAGAACCTACACCGCAAACGGTAAGCTTGCCAGCCTAAAAGACGCCAGACTGAACATCACCCAGTACACCTGGGATGGTTTTGATCGGCAAAGCAAGACGATTTTCCAGGACACAACTTTCGAGCAAAATTCTTCTTACGATGCCAACGGCAACGTTTTGACGTACTTGACTCGCTCAGGTAGCAGCATCGTCAACACCTTTGATGTCTTAAATCGGCTGTCTACCAAGACACCTGCGGGACAACCGGTGGTGACGGCAACTTATGATCTTGCAGGTCGGCTGACCCAATTGAGCAAGCCAGTGGTTGCAAGTGACCCATCGTCAGGAGCTTTGCAGTTCTTTTACGACACAGCAGGACGATTCTTTAAAGAGCAGTATCCGGATTTAAAAACCGTGGTCCATGTTCTCGATAGCAACGGGAACCGCACCAAGACTACTTTCCCGGATGGGTATTTTTATAGCCGAAGCTTCGATCAGCTCAATCGGTTGGCGAACATCAAGCTCAATGGAAGTGCCACTAACGCAGTTGTGTTCAGCTATAACCAGCTTTCGCAGCGCACTCAACTGACATATAGCAACGGTACAACCGTTGTTTATACACCTCAGCTGAATGAAGACATAACGGGCATTACTCACAACTTTGTGGGCTCGAACGTTGCGTTTACTTATGGCTACAACCTTGTTCATGAGCCGACCAGCCAGGCAGTTTCCGACAGTTTGTATATGTGGCACCCTGCCGCAGCCGCGACTGTGACATACGCCGCCGCTGACAACGTCAATAAGTATCCTACCGTCGGTGGTGTCAGTTATAGCTACAACTCGAACAAGTGCCTCACTGGTGATGGCACTTGGACTTACGGCTACGACACTGAAAACCACATGCTCACTGCAGCTAAAACCGGTACTAGTGCTAGTTTTGTATATGATCCGCTTCACAGGCAGAGTCAGAAAACGGTGGGTACTACCAAGAGCCGCTACATCTATTCTGGTTGGCAGCGAATTGCGGATTACAACGGCGCAACAAATGCTTTGCAGCGGCGCTATGTCTATGGCACAGGCATAGATGAGCCTTTGATTATCGTGACAGGCACCACTCCTGTGTTCTTGCACCACGATAAGATGGGTTCGATCATTGCGACTAGCAGCAATGCTGGCGCGGTGACTAATAAGAACAAGTTCAGTCCATTCGGAGAAATCACTACGCTTGCTGGAACCACCTTCGGGTTCACTGGTCAACGTTATGATTCACAGCTTGGTTTGCACTATTTTAAACGCAGATATTATTCTGCTAAGTTGGGCAGATTCCTCCAACCAGACCCAGTTGGGTACTCGGCAAATGATTTCAACCTGTACACATACGGGAAGAATAGTCCTCTCCTTTATACAGACCCAATGGGTGAATTCGGGATCGCGATAATCATCCTCGGCGCACTTGCAGCTGTTCTGACCGATATCTTTGGTGGTCCACCGGCTGGTGAGTGCCCCCAAACTCAGTCTGGTCCTGAAGGGCCTGGTGTTCCGCCTCAAGCACCACTGCCTCCGCCGCAAGGACCTGGTACCGGCGGTCCAGGAGGTCCAGGAACAGAAGGTCAGCCTCCACAGGGACCAGGCCCCAATGGGAACAACGGTGTGCCGCCACGTCCTGGTTATCAACCTTATCAAGGTCCTGGGTATAACCCTGCTACAGGTTCATCTAATGGTATTCCTCCAAACAATGCTATGCCTGGAGACCCGAACTACAATCCGGGGTTGGAGGCACATACCAACGATTTGAACAACACGCAAAATAATGATACTGGTCCGAATGGTGCCTACCCCAATGGTTACCAGCCTGGTGGTGGTTACAATGGAGGATCGTCTGGCGGCGGCCTATAATAGGTCCTTTGCACTCTAAGCGTAAATAGCTTACTCTTGAGAAGAAAGTGAGGGTAAACCCTTCACTTTCTTCTTTTTTTCGGTATAGCCTTTTGTCAATGAACTCTTTCATTTTGGAAATTCATAAACTGGTGAGTGGAGCGACGCAACTGCTTGTATTTGTTCTTGTGTTCCTGTCTATGCAGATTTGTGCCAGCCCGGCACATGGTAAAGACACCGCAGTTATAAGAATAGTGCATGAAGCACATGCGCGCAAAAAGCCTTGCTGTGCATTTAGTCAAATTAGGTGGGTGCAGGTGCATCACAAAAATGAAGATAGAATATTCGCTTTTTCTCCTAGGATCTCTGATGTGTCGGTTATCGTCTATATCACAGGAAGCAACATTATTCTTGAGCCCAAAACTCCCAAAATTAGACCCACTTCAAAAGACGATACTGATCCGATTGTAATAGTGCGAAAAGCAGACCCATCAAAACCATATAGTTATAAAACTACAGGGGCTCGTGATTTTTTTGGAACACCAGCAACAAAGCCTGACTTGAATTATTTATACTCGCTGCCTTTTGCACCTGGGAAATCAGTATGCATTTCACTAGGCTGTGGGGAAGGAACACATCCAAAAGGTTCGCAATATGAAAATGCGATTGACTTCGCTATGCCAATAAATTCTCTCGTTTATTCAGCTAGAGACGGGCAAGTTGTTTCAATTGAGGACTCGTTTGATAATGACGGTGGCGGTCCCGAAAAGTTTTTGTTTGCAAATTACATTGTAATTCGACACAAAGATGGGAGCTATGCTCAATACGGACATCTCAAGCATAACGGTGTGTTTCCAAAACTTGGAGACTATGTACGTAAGAATCAAATTATTGGTCTTTCTGGTAATACAGGTCAGTCAAATGGGCCTCATTTGCATTTTGATGTAAGTTACTACGAGTCTTATGGCAAGAATATTTCTGTTCCTGTTCAATTTGAAAGTACATTAGGGGTTTTGCGAAAACCTACTCGCGGAATGACTGTCACTAAGCCACAGATTTAGCCCAACAGGAAATGACTAACCACAAACCATCTTATTTTCCTTGGTGATAATAGACCAGTCGCTTAGCGAGCGTAAAAATGCTAGCCCTTCTATGATTGAATCGGCGAAGGGAGTTTGGTGATAAATTGTTGTATCAGTATTTACTTGAGCTTTAGAGTCTCATTGGGAGAGGGTTTTCGAAATTGAATTAAATTCGCCCTTTTCTCTTTTATCAGCTCAATTAGTAGACCGGTCTACTAATTGAGCTGATAAATAGTACTTGCAGCAAGGCTAGCAACAGATCTGAGTTTTGTACCATGAACTATTGGGTTTTTGGTACACTTCTGTTCGGGCTCTGAACAGTCAGCCCGTCGTGTTCGAGTTAGCCATTTTCTGAAGAGGGTTTATGGTACAGCGTGTTGCAATTTATGCTCGCGTAAGCACAAACGACCAGTCTTGCGAGCGCCAGCTTGCGGAGATAGAAGGCTATGTCAATCGAAATGACTTTGAAGTGATCGCCACTTTTAAAGAAATTGGCAGCGGTGCCAAGAATGATCGGACGGAGCGAAAGAAAGTTATAGAACTGGCTCGGCACAGAAAGATTGACCTAGTCTTAGTTTCCGAACTTTCTCGTTGGGGAAGAAGCACGCCGGATCTGCGCTCAACTATTGAGCGATTAGCCGAGTGCGGCGTTGCTCTACGCGCATTAAATGGTCCGGATCTGGATATTTCCACCGCCCAAGGCAGACTAATGATGAACTTACTGGCATCGATTTCCGAATTTGAACGCGACTTGCTTCGCGAAAGAATCAAATCTGGAGTGGCTCATGCCCGTTCTAAGGGCACTAAAAGCGGTGAAGCTATAGGAAGACCTGCCTTCGGCGAATCTGGTGCCGTTAATCGTCTTCTGTCCGATGGCAAAAGTATTCGGCAGATTGCTTCCGAATTGGGCATTAGCAAAACAACTGTGCTGAAAGTAAAAAAATGCTTGGGAAACTCATCTGGTAAAAGCGTTTAGCCCGTCGACAGGCTAAGCGCTTGAATATAGTCTCCATCAATACTTTTCTCGTATAGGATTATTTTGCCCAGAGCATTCAGGTATTGACCCAGGAACAAGGCGAATGACGCCGGTGCATAGATAAATAAATGCATAGTGCTGCGACGATTATCATTTTTCAGTTTGCGAATTAGTTCGCGTGCCGATATCGCATATGCATTGCAATTAGCACCAGAAGTAACAGAGCTAGCGCCAGCTCCAGCTGTCGGCATTAAATTGACTGCACTTGAGAAGGTGACATTAGCCGAATTAGCAAAAGCTAAAACATCAGGTCCAGCATCACCTGTGATAGAAATGGCAACTATAACGTTTTGAGAATTTGGATCTTCTTCTATTCCTAGCCGGTGTTCAATAAGCAAGTCACCAGAAGATTCTTCATCGGACGACCATAACTTGATACCGCCAGCGGTTGGTTGTTCGGACCGAATAATAAACCCTCCGACCTTTGGAAAAGCCGCCCCAACAGCTGTAGAGATGGAAAGTGAGACTTTTCCACGAAGGTCAAATTTTTTGCCTAACCCGTTCGGTAAATTTGTTAGCTTAGTCCTAGTATCCTTTAGCATTGGAAGCAGGACTGTGTCCAATTCTTGTTGCGTCGGAACACGTCTGCTGTCCCGATCAAAAGCTGAAGTCCAATCGAGTTCAGCGAAGCACTTTTGTCCATATGTTTGTTTAACCCATCCATGAATCCAAATCGATGGAATTACGTCTGGTTGTTCTTCGTGTAGATTTAACTCATCAATTTTTGCTTTGAGAATTTCTGCTGTAATCTTAACTGCATGATCTTGTTCAATCCATTCCTTAATCGCATCCATGGCTGACGAACGAGCTACCTTACCTGTTTTCAGGTTGTATCTGCCCATTCGGTCGTCCACCGATCTTTCTAAAACGGTGGTCGGCTCATATGAAAGATGGAAGCGCAAATCGTTGCAGAACTCATGCAGCTCTTCATCTGAAGTCTCCAAAACAAGAATTATCTTGTCGTGAATGCCTTTTAGATTGGCTTTTTTTGAGCAGTCGTAAAAACTTTCTCGAAAAGCTGCGGTATCGCCACCAACGAAAGTTCCTAATTCTTCATGGGCAGCCCAGTTGCTAACCAGGCAAATTTCAACTGGTCCATTGGTTCTCAATTTTTTCCATGTCTTGAACAACTTCGCTAACAGCGAGGTTGTTGACGTTCCAACAAGTTCCAGTAATTTATCAAATGAGTAGTTCTGACTAAGGTCTACATGGAATTTGACTTGGACAAATCTGGTTGCCTTTCCGCTACTTGTAGGCGGATGCAGCGTTATATCATCTGCAGAGCCTGCTTCAACATTTTCCAAAACGGCGTATTCAAACGAAGGATTATCGTCAAGCAAAGTCAATAGCTCAAACCAGCTGTATAAGTGCTGGTATCGATCACCTTTCAATCTAGATGCGCTTTTGGCGGGCATTGTTTAATCCCATTAAGTTTAAGTCTAAGAAAGAGGAAATTTTGGTCCAAAAAGTTCTCGCCAAGCCTTCAAGGCATCACCGTTCCGATTTTTTCGAACAAGATCTATTGCCTTATTCGCTTCATCTGAAGCCGTCGTCAACAGACCTTTCGCTCGTTCCTTACGTGCCTGATCCATTCCATTACTCACGTGTGGGCCTAGCCCAGCTGGATCTGGCCAATCATCCATGATGCGATTAGCAAGTGTTGCGAAAAATGCTTGAATCTCTCGGTCGAAGCGCCCGCCCCATGGGGCATGGAGGCATTCTAGCGCCATGACTTCGATAAGAAAGGATGGTTTGATGGGTTTGTCGGCCCCATGCTTCGGATTGTTATTCCAATACTTGACCATCCTTACTAGACCTTTCCACTCGCTAGAGAAAGCTTGATGTGCTTTGGTCGCCTTCTCTGCATGAATCTCAGGATTGGTCTTCATCCATTTACCAAGCTCGGTATCCGGAATTTCGTAATTGCTACCGCTCTCAAATGCGGGAACAGCATCTATGCTTAATATGCGGTAATCAGTATTGTCATCAGCATCGACAGCCACACCGAAATTGAGATTAACTGAACGTGCTTGCTTGCGCAAGGCGCTCTCCCCGTACTCTTTTGCGAGATAATTGTAAAAAGCATCAACCACTACTGATGGTGCCTGCGACTTGTAATTCTTCTCCGCCTCTGAATCGAGTACGAAAAAAATGTCAACATCTTTTAGGGGCTTTGTCTTTGTCCAGCGAGCGTAGGAGCCAGTTAAAAAGCTACGTGACTTAAAGTTTTTGGACATGTAGTCGCGAACTTCTGTGTGGCGAGCGGACGCATTTTTTACTTCCTTGTCATTCAACTCAAGTCTGCTTTTAAATTTGCTAAAAGCCTCTTCAACTGTGAGCATACTAAGCTCTCCTCCAATATCCAGCATTAGCGCCTAAACCATTGTGCTCTATAGCCGAGCCCAAACTTTGCTTAACCATTCCAGCCGTCGAACGGTAAGCAGTTGTAGTCCATCCTGCAACCTCAGGGAATCCAGGTTTGCGATCGATGAGAAGCCTGTATTTGGCTTGACTTGGAAGTAGTCCGGTTTTGCGTATTGCGTAGCGAAGTAGATCGGTATCTGCATAGAAATTACCATCGCCGGATGATGACCAGCCGTAGGAAATTTGGAGGTCCCACCTATAAATGAGTGAATCCGTGCGAGGATCAAAAATTTCCAAGCAAACGCCTTCTAAATGCTCAGACATTAGCCATACCTTTAGTCCAGCTACCGTGGTATCCCAGGAACCGACTAGGTTTGAAGGGTCTAAGCCGCTAAACACAATGATGTCTTTGAAGCTTTTCAGAATATTGTCGGCCAAGTAAGTGACCGAGTGGGTATATGTGTTTACGGCTACGCTTGTCATTGTTCAAGAAATCCTTTTAGGTTAAGAGTTAATCCTCCAGCATTCGGAGCACTATTTTTCTCCTCCTCAGAAATGCCTAAACTCAGATCTCTTGCAGTGATACGAGGGCTGATCTTTTGAAGACTTGCCTGCACCCAAGTTAAATCATCCTTAGTGCAGGGTAACGAAATTGCCCAGTTACCTTTCAATGGATCAAACCCTAATATCGCTTCGTTGGACTCAGTTTGGTCTAAAGCGTCATCGTCGTACAGGCAATAAATTCTTGTGCCCGGTCCATCGCACGTTACGATAATTGGTGCGATTTTGGCAGCTTGATCTGCAATACAGCTGCTCGCAGTACCAGAGACAAGCTCAAGCTCGCGCCTTGCTTCATCGTTGATGTGCGTTAAGAGTTGCACAATAGCTGCCCAAGTTTCCGACGAATCACGAAATGGACTACTCCTGAATTTTCGACTCGCTATCATGCTCGCGCTCCCTTGATGGCTACACGAGAAAACTTGGCTTTGGTCGCGGCCGCAAAGAGATCATTGATTGTCAGTTGGTTTGGATCGACAGCAACCTCTTGTCGTTGCGCCATTCCATTCGCAACTACCTTGCGAATTGTTCTCCCATCTAATCCAACACATTCTGCCGCTAGGCGGCTGAACTCTGGCAATTTTTGTAATAACGCTATTGGTGGAAAAGTTTGCCCGAGACCGGTAAGGCAGTCGCGCAAAATGAGATCACAGGCCTCAGCGTTTGGAAGCGGAATTTGCGAAACCAGGTCACAACGGGAAGTGAATGCGGCATCAACAGCTTCTGGGAAATTACTTGTGGCGATAAATAGTAATGCAGGGAACTTCTCCGCCAAGAGATCTAATTGAACTAAAACTGCATCGGTGGCCCTGTGAACGTCAATTGGATTGGCTTCCAAGCTCAATTTAACTCGGTCGGCAGCTAGGGTTTCGACCTCGTCCAATAAGACAATTGTTGGACCTGAAGTAGCAGCTTCAGCAATGGTTTGGGAGAATAACTCCATTACAGTACGCTGAGTTTTACCCATCGCTGCACTGGTTAACGAGTGCGGTTCTACCTCTAAAAGTCTAAACTGCCTTCCAGCATTGAAAAACGATTCGGCCGTGCGGTTTGCCAATCCCCGCGCTAGAGAAGTTTTGCCCGTACCTGGCGGACCGACTAGGAGAATTATGCCATGCAGAGGCAAAACACTTCTTGAGACCTGAGTTCTAACAGTGAAATTCAGTACAGCCTGATTGACCAATTCCTTTTTTGTTTCTTCATCTAAAATGATGGAATTCCAGAGCTTGCCCAGGTTAGTGCATGGCAGGGCAATGCTCTTCTGAATACCTTTTGGCAAATCTAGATGTTCGGTTTTTGACATAGAGCTATTCATTTATTTTCTTTCCTGCGATTGTTGAATTGAATGTAGGCGCACAATAGCCCGGTGCTAACATCAGATTTTTTACACCATATAGAGCAAGGGGATTCTGTAGGAACAGTTGGTAGCCGTCACCGCCCAAGCCACCATCCGGAGAGCAGTCGACTTGCCATTGTCGTAGAAAATAACCAGCTAGAGCGGCTCGTAGCTCCACGTTCAGCGACCCGTTTACCATCCCATAATCGCGTTCTATAATCTCTGGCCTTTCTTGTTTTGGATGCGGCACAAGTACAAGCTCCACAATTCGCACCCACTGATGGTCCGATTCCAGGCGTTCATGTTTGGCAATTGCGGACGTTTCCAATATTTCTGCAGACTCGATCCGGGTGATCACAAAGTCCCTGAATTCTTTTGACCGCCTATCAAAACAACGGACGTGCCATCTTTGCCCATTATTTACTAGCGAATGAGGCACTAGCTCACGCTCTACCCAGCCGCTGGAAATTGAGCAATAGCGCACGCGTAGCGCTTTGTGTCTATGAATAGCTCGTGTGATCGTCGCCACAATAGACATATTTGGTCGACTAAGCGACTGCGGTATCTCGCATGGCAGATTGCCAAAGTCGTGCGATAAAGCGCTTAGAACCTGCTCTGCAGTTCGCTCAAAGATAGGAGAAAAGCCCACACCCATCACATAGGTTTTTGTGCTGCCTTGCAGGTACATATTGTCTGGTGCAAGTTGCCTGTACAGGGCAAGGTCCCGTGTTGCTCCTGCCGACCCCATATCAAATTGTTCGATCAAATCGGCTCGTTTAATCTCTCCCAGGTAATACAAACGGAATTCAATGAATTCCAGTCGTTCTCTCTGAGACAAAGCCAGGTCATGGTTTTGACCATTGTCAGGAGTTGCGGGGGCGGGCGTAAATGTTTCCATGACTTCAGCATATCATCAAAATGATTACTTTGTCAAACCAAATCGATCTTGTGATATATCGATTTTGGGGCGATGCCCTGACGGTAAGCAAAGGCGGCAATAGTCTGATTTAAAAGTTAGTTGTTGCCGGCTCCAAAGAATTTCTGCCAAAAAGTCGGTTTAGGTTTTTGCAGTTCTTGGACCACTTTCTCTAAATCGGCAAGCTTTGCCGCGCTTAGAACTGCTTCCTCTGCCTTCTGTTTTAAGAAGACATTTTCAGCTTCGAGAGCTTGGGCCTCTTCTTCTTTCTCTCTGACTTTATTGAACTGAATCTCGGAGGCTTTGCGCTCGGCTTCAATTTCGGCCAGTAGTTTCTTCTTCTGAGCTTCGAAGTCCGGCAGGAGCTTGAGCTGTTTGTCCATTTCCTCAATCTTGAGGTCTTTGAGCACGAGTTCTTTGGTCAGCTCTTGGACCCGATCCATCATTGGCTTGAGGATCTTCTCTGCGGCAGCCGTCACTTGACCTTCCAGGTCTTCATTGCGCCAACTCCGAGGTGTGGCTCCGGAGGTTGGAGCCTCCTCCTGTTCGTGTTCAAAGATAGATCCATCAGCCATGGTTTCGAGAACCGTGGCGTCAGTTACGTCCTCATAGGTTTGCGGCTCCATAGTCGCAGTCGCTTGAGGTGATTGTTCCTGTGCTAGTGGCATGGCCGGTGCGGTTGGGGCCGGCGCCGCTCCGGTTTGCTGGGAGAAATTCATTACTGGAGGTTGAACCTCCGGAGCCTGCGGAGGTCGTGAATACGAGTACTGGTGGGCGGTTGCCGGTTGCTGCGGAGGCGCGAAATAGCCCTGTGAGGGCGCTGCCTCCGGCTGATAAAAGGAGGTTGGCATAACCGGAGGGGACGTTGCCTCCGGAGGCATAGAGGACTGCTCAGCCACTTGTGACGCGAGATTTATCGGACTTTGTCCTCGGCGGGCAAGTTCGGCATCGAGGTCGCGCTGATGGACAAACCACTGGTCGCGTTGACCGACAGTTTTCTTGGTGCCCTTGAGTGTGCCCAGGGTTAGTTTGTCACGAACCGACCGCTCGTCAATCCCGAGCGCATTCGCTACTTGCTTTACCGTCAGCATTGATGATCCTTGCATCTATTCCCTCTATATCCGGGCGATATACCCGGAAAGCGTGAGCCCGTGAGGATTATACGCTAAATCTACTACCTCCGGAAGCACCACTTTGAAAACTCCGGATGTCCTCCGGAGCCTTTGTCTGGCTACCTCCGGAGGTTCGCGGAGGCTGGTTTGTTGCCGCTTCTGTCGTGGTCGCTGGATTTGGTTGACCTGGATGAGGTTATGGTGCCCGTTGCCTCCGGAGGTGGTGGAGGTTGGTGCGGCGCTCTGGGTGGCACTGTATCGAAAGCCTCCGGAGGTTGGCCTCCGGATACCGGCTTGAGGGTCCGGAGGTGGGCGGTTTTACCTCCGGTTGCCTCCGGATGTTAGCGGAGGTTTTCGGCTTTGGCTCCGGAGGTATTTCGGAGGTTGTTTATGGTGCCAACTGCGGTGAATTTTTCGTGGTGGCAAATTTCTGGCGGAGGTTTTGCGGAGTTTTTTGCCTTCCGGCTCCGGACATCCGCAAATCTCTAAATTATTACTAGGCTTATATCCCCGGCAACCTCCGGGGCTTCAGGTGTGCTGCCTCCGGAGCCTCCGCAATTTTGAAGATCAGGATCTTGAGCCGCGTTTGATCGATTACGTTATTGCACGTAATTAATGCACCATGTATAGTTATTTTCGCGGTATCACAGGTGGTGATTACCGGTAGATATCGAAAGTATATACCGAAGGCAATTGCCTTCCTAGAAAGCCCAACTAGCTTCCAAACAAAAAACACTGCCAGGGGCAGTGCTTTGAGCAAAGACCTCGCGGCCTTTTCTATTCATTTGTTTCTATCAGGTTTGTCGAATTCCCTGAACTGATCAAAGAATAAGCGAAAAGTCCGGTTAGGTCAACACGTCCCTTTACAGGATGACTAGCCATTTCTGGACTTGCACATGTGCACTCGACGCCGTCGAGTGTGCGGCCTAAATTTGCGCGCGCGAAGCATTTCCCCTCCGGGTGGGAATCAGACTTGAACCGCTTCATTGCGCTGTTTCACCGCTATGGCTACATTTATCGGCCACTAAGTGGTGGCACCTGGGCATCAGCAAATGATCGCTGGGAGCTTACCGATACTGAGTTCATCAAAGCCATATCTTTAGCTCATGACAAATTCCTTCTAGGCACACGGGCTGGCAAGACAAGCCGGTTTGCCGTTCTCGATATCGACGCCAATAGCAAATACCATAATAGGAAGCATCTGGACAAACTGCTCAAAGTTTTGGCGCGGGGAGGCCTGACCAAGTCATCCTTATTTAGATCCAGCCATAGCGAAGGCTGGCACCTTTACTTGTTCTTCGATGAACCTATAAGTAGTGCAGAATTGCACCATCAACTGGTGGCACTGCTCAAGCTAAATGATTTTGTCGTATCAAAAGGCCAATTGGAAGTTTTTCCTAATCCCGGCAAAAACTCTCAGGGTATGGGTTTGCGGCTACCGCTTCAGCATGGTTTTGCCTGGCTTGATAAACGGACACTCGATGTAGATTACTACCGCGAAGAGATGTCACCAACTAAAGCGCTGACATATTTTCTTGATCTGCTCGACTCCGATGCCAACCCTTATAAGGCTTTCCGGCAACTCAAGGCACACGTCCTGGACCTCGAAAGTAAGCGAGAAAAGGCGAAGCTACCGTCAGGGCAAGGTTCAAATGTAGTACCACTTAGGTCACCGGCTTCGCTGCCGGACAATGCCGACGGTCATCTGGTGACCACCGTTTTCGGGCATCTGCCGTCTGGAATGAACGTCGATAACTGGTGCCGTGGTCGGGAGTTTTCTATCGAGGGCTTGACCGGGCCGTCGCAACGAGCCGAGGCGATTTTCTGTCTCAACCACTATCTTTTCTATGGCGACCCCAGCCGAAACCTGCACGCCATGGGCTATGGCTTTGAAGAAGAGCGCGACTGGGCCGTCAAAGAATTCCTGGAAGCCCGGCACAATGGACATAGTAGCGACATCAGTCGCGGTCGCGCCGACGCGCTCGAGCAATCCGCTCGTGCCGCGCACTGGCGCCCGCCGAGCAAACGGGATGCTTCACCGCGCACCTATACAGCCGTCCGACCGATTTCTTGGATACGGGCAAACGACAACAAGAAGCGAGACGCCCGGAAGAAAATTCAAGAAGCCCTGGACTCCATGAAAAAGCTGGGACGTTCTTTCACGACCGTCGAACTGGAAGAGAATGCCGGTGTCTCCAGGCGCACGCTCTACAAGCACGATGACATATGGCGCCAGGACTATGAGGATCTCGCCGCTGGCTTCTTTGCATCTTGTGTACACGAATATAACGCTGTGGTGGAGGCTGCTTCCTCAGAAAGCTTGCCTCCTTCCACTGTCTCTCAAAAAATTACGCCGCCGGGGCTCCACGCTGCCCGTCGCATAGTCTTCGAGATATCCATGCGGGCGCAAAGAGATATCCGTAAGGCTGTCCGGCAAAAGGAAAGTGTTCATGATGATTCTGCTAAAGCCTGGCGGTCCAAGGTCGCAGTGTTGACCACTGCCTCGCCGCCTACTTTATCCATTGGTGAGATCAAAGCTTTGCTCTTTGTTCTGCCTGGTTATCTGAGTGTTGCTCCTTATGAAGAAGACGCAACTGCGCTCCTTCCTTATGTTCGGCACCTTCGGCGCGAGCTAGCTATGAGGACTGGACCACCCAGGCCTTGTCCGGAGTAATTTTTTTTTGCAGCTAGATCTTTTTTCTTTGCTTGAGTGGTGCTAAAATACAGCCACTGTATGCGGTACTGAATTAGATCGCTTACTTCCCGGTTTTAGAACTTGCAAGATGCGCTTCCTGAGCCGGAATTTTTTGTTTTTGCAATTTCCGGAAAACGATAGTTTCCGACGCTACTAAGCGTACTTTCTTGACAAGATTATTTGTTGAGAAATTGTCAAATTCAGAAGTCGATTGCACAAAATTTTAGAAGACGGCTGCACAGACTGGTTCCAGGGCTCTAAGTTGGAGCGTTTAAACTTTCACTAAAACAACCCTTTTCGGTGATGTTGGCAAGAGGAGGTCCAGTAAAAGTGCCATTTGCGGCAGCTTGCCAGACACAGCTTAGCCATCCTTTTAGGTAATTTTACTGACAAGATTAAGTGCTTGCCCTATGTGTCAACTGCGCGCTATTCTTTTGTCTAGTATCTATAGACACTAGACAATTGCCTCGTGAGCATAATGCCAAACAAGAACGAATTGACGTTGATTCAGGAAAAAGAAGCCCGCATGAAGGAGCTTGAGCGTGACCTTGAGCAAGCCAAGGAGGAATATCACAGCGCTATTAGGCAGATGCACGTAGCTGGCAAGTCCATGAGAGAAATAGCCAAGCTCTTGAACTTGAGTCATCAGCGTGTCCACCAGATCATCGAGTCTGAAAACAAGGGCTGGCGTGCTTGGCTGAAACCAATCAAACCTGACATTGCCTGCTCGTTCTGCGGCCTCGCTGCTGTCCGGGTAAAGAAGCTGGTGCAGGGTCCCAACATCTTCGCCTGTGACTTTTGCATCACCTCTTGCAGCATGGTTCTAGAAGCCAATTGCCCTAGTTATTCAATTCTTTCTGGCGGCAACGATTTTAAGAAGATCGATCTCACATCCAAGCTGCGTTGCTCCTTTTGTGGCAAATTGCCCAGCCAAAAACGACTGGTCATAGCTGGGAAGAACCATCAGGTCTGTGATAAATGTGTCGATTTGGCTTTGCAGTATATGCAGATTGATAAGGCCGGCAAGAATGAAGTGGCTAAAAAAGAGCCTCCCGCACCTGAGCCATCAAAGAGAATAGCCGTGGTCATTTTGCGTCTTCGTATCGAGCGCAATAGTAAGTGGGTGCGTGGCATCAAGAGATCTATTGAAGACATAGAATTCTTTGTTTTACCCTCTTATCTCCCCAAGAGGCTCTCTGACCGTGAATATGAGCTGCAAGTCTCATATGAAGACGACAAAGACTTAGATGATCGGATGTATGAACTCCTCGGTGAATGCCACCGTATGGCTGATTCCAGAAACTGTTTTTCTGAGT
>JBIPOV010000021.1:0-101183 GCA_044378815.1 Obscuribacteraceae bacterium (SeqCode)
ATTATCACCATGCGCCATCCCATGATCAAGCCCGAAGCAGCCCGAGCGCCCCATGTAGAACCAGCCCAACTTAAGGCCTGGCTTGACCAGGGTTTTGATGACGAGGGCAGACCAGTGGTAATGCTAGACACACGCAACGGCTTTGAAGTTGAGATGGGCACCTTTACCAATGCACTGGCATTTGATATTGAGCGCTTCAGTCAATTTCCAGATGCCATAAAGCAGACAGTCAGCGAACAGTCAGATCTAAGGGACAAGACTATCGTTTCTTTCTGCACAGGCGGTATCCGCTGCGAAAAAGCAGCTCTATACATGGCCGAGATTGACATTCCCCATGTCTATCAGCTGCAAGGCGGTATTTTGGGCTATTTCGAGAAAGTTGGTGGTGACCACTGGCAAGGCGAATGCTTCGTCTTCGATGAAAGAGTGGCATTAGACCCGAACTTAACACCGACAGTTCATTCTTATCCCGGTCGCCCTATAAAAGACTAACTTTAGAGCCAAGCATTTATAAAGCCGAAACACATTGGGGCTCATAACACCAAACACCTTTGGCTTTACGCTCAAATTCACTATCGCCCAAAATAAACGAACTAAGGGGCGTTCCTGGTCTTATTACCTTGTGCACATGGGCTTCACCACTAACCACGCAATCAGAGCAATTAGCACCAGGAGCAGGAATAATCGGCGCATCAAGAGCCGGATTGATAAACACAGGCACAGAATATCGCTGACGATCAATGCGCTCATTTATGACCCGATGAGGACTAGCTCGAAGATACCCACCAGTCTCAATTTCAAGTAATTCACCTGTATTGACCACAATTGACCGCGGCAGCGGATTGACCTTGCGCCAATTGCCATCAATGTCTTGAGCCTCTAAGCCACCAACATCATCTTGTACGAGAAAAGTCAGCCAGCTCCAATCGCAATGGGCAGTCACCCCCATTTGAGCAGAAGCATCAGTGTCTTTTTTCTCTTGGGGCAGATAAGACATAGCCTTCATCAAGAGATAGGGACGATCTTTCATGCGCTCAGTGAAAAAGTCAGCTGGTTTATCTAAGGCCTCGGCCAATAAGCTCAATAGAGTGCGCGCCAGTGACTCAACTGCGGCAAAATAGTTTAAGACAGAAGACTTGAACTCACCGCTATCAGATGAGGCCGGCCACTGGTTCTTACCCCAGAGCTGCCAGTAAAGTGAAGGCACGGTATCACTCAACTCAGCAAAAGAACTCTCAACTCCAATATGAATCTGCTCTCGCCAATCGCGATAGTTCTTGAGTAGACCATAACCACGAAACTGAGGCGAGTTCTTGATAGAGATAGCATCTTTATCGCTCTGACTGCTAGCAAAGAACTGCGCAGACTGCTGCATTACAGCATCGATCAAAGCTTGATCAATATCGTAGCCAACAAGATAGAACATACCAACCGAATGGCAGGCCTCTTTAATTTGGCGTCCCAATCGCTGGGCTTCAGCACTAGCTTCTGTCCCCTGTATACGAGCAGCAAAGTAAGCACTGGCATCAACTATTGGTAGCTCTTGCGTGGTATTCACCTAGACTGAGCAGGGTTGACCAGACTTTTGGCTGGTCGAGACACTTGTCGGGGGCTTATTAGGAGCCTCTTCGAAAGAATTACTGCCAGGTGATTTACCAGCTCCCCGAGCAACCAAATTATTCAGTTCTAGATGGGGGCTAAAAACCCGCACACCCTTATATTTAAACTCTTCACGAGTCTCATGCTCAGCCCAAGTGGCCACCGCTTTAAATGCAGTGCGCACTACATCTGATGGCGTACAGCCAGTCGAAACAAACCAGCGCCGCCCCTCCTGCAAAGACGACTCACCTGTATAAGTGCACTTCTCCATCGCCGTAATCCATATATGAAAGCCGCCCATGGTCTCTTCTGTCTGAAAGACATGATTAGCGAATTTCACTTCGCTCAGAGCAGCGTTAACCTGAGACAGGGTGAGAGATCCTTCTAAGCTCTTAACTAAAGCAATACAATGCTTGGTACCTTCAGCAATATCGGTGAAGATCGGCACGTTATGTCGATCGGCCATGGCTCTGACATAAATGCGACCACGATTGAGATCATCCGCTTGCACCGAATCAACAATCGCACCGTAGACATTGGCGTCGGCCTTAATATCTTCCATAACAATGGCAACTGGCTTGCGCGCACCAATTAAGTAGGCGACTTCGGCAACAGAGGCCACACCTCTGGTATCACCATTGATGACAAACAACTGCACTAGACATTCATCTTTGCGCCGCATTTCGTCGAACTGGTCGTCTTCTTTCCAGGCACCTAGAGGCATCTGGGGGTTGTGATAAGTGACCCCGGCAGCTTCCATTAGAGGAATTGTGATATCTGTGCGCCAAGTAGTCAGACCGCAAGCTCCCCCAAGAAAAACTTGTTTAGGTTCGTCAGATACTGCCAAGAAGTGCCTCCTTCAGCAAAGTGAATAGCTTAGCTGACAGGAATGTTAGTGGAGAGTGCAGCTGCTGACAACCGACGAGGCCCCCTGTCAGTGTGGGGATTACGCAGCAAATTAATCTACCGCGCTCTTTTCCCTGGCTTAGTAGCCTTCGTAAGGTTTACCATCTTCTGCCAATTTCGAAAAGTACAGTACCAATTTGTTGAGTCGCTAGCATCTAAAGCAAGTAGCTACAACCAGTAGCTAGAACTAGCAGTTAGAACCGTCACAACTCCGTAACTAATTTCGAATACTCTTACTGTAAAGCCGGATCATTATATCCTTTACTAGCTCTTAAAACCTCTTACTACCTCTATCTACAACTAAAAGCAGGTTACCTATGAGAATCCAATTGTGGTTTCATCGTGCCACTGCCGCGGCTTTTTCGATCCTTCTTGCTGCCTTTTTTACTAGCTCTACAGCACCCAGGGCTCAGGCTCAGCAAACCAATCGTCAGATTGCTCAGCGCTTCAATCAATTGCCACCGTGTCAGCTCGACAGCTTCGTCTATCAAGCAGGCGGGCAGGCCGAAGCTATCTACGGAGATGAAGGAATCAGGACTCCTCCGCCGTTTTTCGGCTTTGACCAAAGCCACCGTATTGACGCAGGTATTTTACGTCAACGCGATAGAGGCCTAACCACTGGCCATGGAAGCAACATGCCATCAGCTTGGGGCTTCGATGAATTTATTGCCCCGCCGGGTGAATTTTGCCGCAGCGGAGCCAAAAGCAACCCTTATCCTGGCGCTCAAGACGATAGCTATGACTGCAGTCGAGAAATCTACGCCTACGAAAATACTCTAGAACGCCTGCAAAATCGCATAAACATCATCAATGATCGCTTAGAAGAACTTTTCCATGCCCTCACTACTATTAGCCAAGCCGACATATCAGGTCGGCAAGATATTAATCAAGAAATACAAGCCTTACAAACCGCACGCTTCAACAGGATGGTTAAGATGCAAGTCCTGCAAGAGGAAATGCGCCAAGACTTTGGTGATCGCTAAAAATTGTCTATAAACAAAGCTTTAGGCTCTTTCTCTTCTAATCAGGGATTCACCACGCTATGAATTTCTATCCTTGTTATGATGCACCGCCAACGATGGCAGAAGAGCTGCCCCAAGATTTTATAGTGTGGTCTATTACAACCATTCTTTTCTGCCACGGTTTCAGTTGCTTTACGCTTTAGAGCATATCATTGCCCTCACTCATTTTGGCCTGGGTATGCTAGGTGATAGAAATGGTGATGGTCTGCTTGATTTTAATGAAGTCGAGGCTCATTTTACTAATCTCAAAACAATATCAAAAAGTGATCAGACTTTGATTGCTGGCACTAAGCTTTTAGTGCAACAATTCAAGGAAATCTCTTCTGGTTCCTCACATCAATTTTGAATTGGATAACCTCGATGCCGATTATCGTATCATCAGTTTTAGTCCATTTATTATCAAGGTAGAGGCACTTGAGCTGGTATAGCCTTTAGCCAATTTAGATTTTTGGAATTGCTCTTGGTCATCAGTGACGGTCGGCCTGATGTGGCCGCTGATAGAGCCATAGACATTGGTACTCGCAGAGACAATTTTGCCGAGAAATTTCCCTCGCACATCAATAAGATCGTAGATCTCGCCGCACTAATAGTCGGTGCGGCCCTGCTGATGCAAGTCTCGACCCGATTTACAATATTTGGCTATCCCGGCCTTGCCATCTTATGTTTCTTGGCTGCAGCAGGTGGCGGCACCGCCCTGGCAATCGAAATTGCTTTCTATGACCAGCGGCCACGAAAATTTGGCTCCGACGCCAAACCGCGAAATTAAGAGCCAGTCACCAGTCGGTCACGACTGTCGCATATCATCCATACAAATGAACTGTTAGAACTTTCGCTTTCAGGAGCCTACTTAATAATGCCTAGTCAATAATGTATTCGATCCAATATTCAGAGCGCTCTTTCCAGGCGCAGGGAGCATTGCCACAAGTGAGCGTCACTCTTGAGGCATTTGAGTCGATTTCGATTATGTTGAAACCATCGCGCACAGCATCAATTGTTTCAGCATACTTTTCCCACTTCTGAATTGGTTTCTTGCACTCGGGACAAATCATCTTCTGATTAGCTATGGCATCCTTGATTTTCTGAAGCGACATGACATCCCCAATTGAATTTTGACTCTAGTTAGCTTACTCGATAGGCCAGAAATTTGTTAAGGAGCAACCAAAAAGCTTAAAACCAAAGTGGGTCAATGTTTCACGTCTTTTTCACGGTCAAAGTCATACTATCCCAATACAAATAAACGTTAGCAACAACTCACTCTTGCATTTGTCCGAGGCAACCAATGACCCTCAAACCCTTAGACCAGCAAACATCAATCCCAGAAAAGAGTCTCGACGCCAAACAAGGTGAGGCAGCCAGCGCTCTTCCGAACGTTGACAGAGTGGAGTTGCTTAAACAATACAGACCCGCCGACCCCGGCAAGCTTAGCAGCGACATGCCCCGCCTCTCCCTTGAGGGCTGGCAAGATTTCAAGGTAAGCAAGCCCGGCGAGCAGCCTGCCGCGAATACAGATAAAGCTCAGCCTGTAAGTGATCAACAAAAACCGACAGAACTAACCAAAGAGCAGCGCATAGAGAACGCCAAGAAATCCCTGGAATCGCCAGATGCAACCATCAAACAAAAGATGGATGCCATGTCAACTATCTATAAAGATTCTGAAAAAGGCAAAGATGGCCGTGTTCAAATCACGTTAAATGATGGCGGCAAGCCTCGCAACTTTGAAATTGCCAGCCTTGAAGCCGGCAAAAACGTACATTTACTACAACTTTCCAGCACTGATGCCCAGGGCAAATCTCGTCCGGTTCTGCGCGGCGTCGAGCGCAACGGCGAGATTGAACAACAACGCAATAAAGATGGCAGCAAAGCTGACTATCGCGGTGACTGGTGGACAGCCAACGAAAAAGACAGCACCATTTCGAAATTCAGCCAGGACGCTGTAGTGCCCAATCAAGCAGTGAAGCCAAAAGGCGATAACAATCCAACACCTGAAGTTACTCCAAAAAGAGAGCCGCAACCCCAACCCAGACTAGAAAGCACTCCTGACAATAGAACTACATTGCCAGAGAATGTACCTCTGCCACGGCCTCGTCCTGATTTCTCCGCCGATCCAGAACAGCAACCGCAACAGACAGATAAGAAACCCAAAGAACCAATAATAATTCCTTGGAGAAACAGAGAAGGCGACAACCAAGACGGAAGACCTGACAATAGAACCGACGTAAATCCAGGTGCAGTGCGTTCTATCAGTGAGCTTTCTAAGTTTTACACCCGCCAGGATGACGGCTATAGCTGCGCAGCCTTTTCAGTTGGCATGGCCAAAGCCGATCACCGCCTCGGTCGACCTTTGCAACATGGTCGCGAAACCCAGGCAATGAAAGATCTCACTAAAACAAATGGAATTGGTTACAGAGGAACCCTAGAAACTCTAGCTGGCCAAATGAGACAAACAGGCCTAGAAGCCAAAGCATATAGCTATGGCATGGGCAATGTCGGCGAGCAAGCCATGCGCGACCTCAATCGCGAGCTAGCCCAAGGCCGCTCAGCCGTAGCTAAAGTGATTAACCCTAATACAGGCAATCCACACTACATTTATATCGCTGGACGCGATGCCAACGGCCAATATATTCTGGGCGATCCCGATAGAAAGAACACCCAGCACTTCAAGCCAGTTTCTCAACAATATCTACAAAGAATGATGAGCCGCCGAGATGGTTTCGTAGCCACCTGGTAATCCCAGTAACAAATTGTCAGTAGGTTTTTTCTGCCATTATATTTTCACTTCGCCCCTTAATTGAGGATGTCTGTGAAAGAATTGCCTTTTAGCCATGGAAGATTGGCTTTCTCGCAGGAAACCCTAGCGCTTGAACCCTGCCTACCAGAGACCCTGGAGCTACGTACTAAGCTTCATTGTATGGATCAAGATGGCCTGGCAGAAGCTGGTTTCTTTGACTTTGAAGATCTGGCGGTTAAGCGCGCCGAAAAGGACTTTGTCTGGCTGCACCTGTCAGGCTCATTAGGCGACGAGTTCTGGAAGCACTTGAGTGACTTTCTCGACCTCACCGATGAGCAAAAGAAATTGCTGCGCGGCCCACACAGAGACTCTTTCTACGAAGATTTTCACAACGGCATATTCTGGACACTAGCTCGGCCGTCCATAACAGAAAAAGTTGATGCCATAGAAAGCATCAACTTCTTCATGGCCGAGAAAGTCTTGATTACAAGACAGTTTAGCCACGACAGCGCTTTCACTATGGTCAGCCACAAGCTGCAAGAAAAAGGGCCCTACTTTGCCAACAATGGTGTGGATATAGTAGCGACAGAACTCATTCAAGACGTCCTTAACAGCTATGTTGAACTGCTCAAGCTTGGTGGCACCAGGCTTGAAGAAATTCAGAACAAAATTATTCTCAAACCAGGCAAAAAAGAACTAGAGCTCATTAACCGGGCCCAGCAGTTAATTTGGATTTTCCTCAATCAAGTCTGGCCGATTGAAACTGTTCTCCTGGCTCTGGAGCGTTCGCAAAACCCATTAATGAGCGAAAAGGGCAAAATTCGAATTGGCTATCGCAAAGACGAAGCGGCAGCAGTTATTCGCTTATTCGAGACTTATCGGGCCATGTCTTATAACCTAATGGATGTCTATGTCTCAGGGCTGAGCCTGCGCACCAACCGGACTACAACTCTTTTGACTATAATCGCCACAGTAATACTGCCACCAAGTTTAATTGCAGGCATATACGGCATGAATTTTGCCATACCAGAAGTGCACGCGGCCTCTGGCTATTACTTCTGTATCGTTGGCATGTTTCTCATTTCAGGAACCTTACTAGCGTGGCTAAAGCTAAATGGTCACATAGAACTAGAATAGTCACTTCGAACAGCGCACGGAGATAACAGTGAGTATAAGAAAATCAATTGGCACCATCAGCTTTACTCTGAGCATTATCGCCATACTGTTGGCACTAGCTGCTGCACCAAGTGCCCAAGCTCAGTCAGCTCTAAGCGCCAAAGGTTTCGTCCAATCTTTCTACACCTGGTACATTCCTCAAATGACAAAAAATGTGCCGGTACCAAGCGACCAACGCATTCTAAAGGAAAGAGCCAGTTCATTCAGCCCCACACTCTTAGCTATGCTAAAAGAAGACATGGCGGCATCAGCAAAAGTGAATGATGAAATTGTCGGCCTTGATTTTGACCCTTATATCAACGGCCAAGACACACCAACACGTTACCTTGCTGGCAAAGTAATTCCTAAAGACAAATGCTATTGGGTGGAAGTTTTTGACGTATCGAGTGGCAAAAAAGGCAACCGTCCAGCAGTAACTCCCGAAGTAAAATTCGTCAAGGGCCAGTGGATATTCACCAATTTTCACTACGGCAAAACAAATAATCCTGAAAACGAAAATCTAATAAGCATACTGAAAGCCCTGAAGGCAAGCCGCCTTCAGTATGATAAAGAGCATAAGAATCACTCTTCTATAAAGTAGATTGATGGCCCTTCGTACTCTATGCTTTTAGATGCTACAAGAACACCGACCTGAGCTGCGGCCACTGGATTAATGTAGATAGTCAGACCTGCCAGGGCAGCTCCGCAGAAAGAGTCGCCAGCCCCAGTGGGGTCGACCACCTCTACCCGCTCAGCTTCGACCTGCTCAAACTGCACACTATTTTCAGCGTCAGCAGTATAGAGATCAACACCATCACCACCAGTGGTGACAAAAATTAGCTGATACTCTTTGGGCACAATTGCACCATCACCAAACAAGAGATTGGCTTCGTTCTTGTTCATAAAGAAAGCATCACTACCAGCCAAAAGCTCATGAACAGTAGCGCTATCAGCGGCTATGGCACGGGCATAGGTGCCAACTGAAATGACCTGATTGGCCTTAACGGCTTTAAGGAAGGTCATAAACTCAAGCTGCCTGGCTGGGCTACTCAGTGCGGCTATATGAGTAATGTCAAAATGAGTATCAACCAATTGCCGCAAAGACTCTGGCTGAAGGAGATGCTCGGCTCCCCAGGAGGCGTTAAGGAGAGTGGCCCTGTCGTGGCCGTGGTGAACAATTTCAAGGGTTGGCATCTGCTCAATATCAATCTCGGGGCCCACCCAGGTGAGCATAGCCTCGACAGGCTTAAGCAAATCAGGCAACGGGGAGGGCTTTGGCGCAAACAAAGTGACCTCGGCTCCGACTTTGGCAGCCGCCAGGGCCGTATAAAGACCAGCTCCACCGATTGTCTTGATAGTGCGTCTCGTAGCAGGGGCAGGGGCCGAAGGAATGGTCGAACCCGAACCAGAAGCAGAATCTAAATCTTCTTCTGGCCCAGAAAGCTCCAAATGTACTGTGTCAAACGAAACACAACCAACCACGAGAATACGGCTCATGAACAAAACCTGGGGGAGGGGTTGACAGTTAATAGACGACCGGTCTAATATGGAATCAGTACCGACGACGGTCAAAACTGACCGCTTTATCTAAGCAGTGATGATAAACGAGGCAGTCATGAACGGCAAGAAACGAATCTTCAATTAACTAATCCAATGACTGAGCCAGGCAGCGAAGCGATTTTAGCCAGCAACTAGATTATCGGCAGTCTAACTGACAAAAAAACAAAACCAATGGAGTGAAGAAAATGTTGAAGCTTGTGAAAAACCAAACAGAAAGCACCTTTACTGCCGACGTCTTACAAACAAACAGACTAGCAGTCGTAGACTTTTGGGCGCCATGGTGCGGCCCTTGTAATCAAATGGCACCAGTGATAGAGGCATTCGCCGAAGACCAGCCAGATATTGCAGTCTTTAAAGTAGACGTTGATCAAAATCCAAATTTATCTAAGACCTACAAGATTCAATCGATACCGACCATTATTCTGTTTGAAAACGGCCAAGAGAAGAGCCGTCTGATTGGCAGCGTCGGTAAACAAGCCCTCTTAGATCTAGTTGCCCAGTAAGAATTGAGCAAAGGAGACCCTCTATGAGTAACGTCAAAAATCGCCATCCAATTCCCCCTGAAATTCGCAAAGCTTGCCTGATACTCGGGCTGCGCGCTGAAGACGTGACAACAGAAAAGGTCATGCATACTTGGGAGAAGAAACTACTTCTAGCCACCGAGCAGGGAAATGTCGACGATGATACTGCTTGGTTTATGAATTCAGCCAAAGATGCGCTGGTAATCTGGCTCGAGGCTACATCATAAGAAGATACGAATCAGCGTTGCCACCATGCTGTAGATAAAAGTAAGAGTGATTATGGCAGGAAACAAACTGCCCCTATAAATTGCCCAGACAGCCAAGTATCCGCTGTATAACAGTACAAAAGCAGAAAGTACATTGAGAACATTGGGTGAAATATAGCAACCGGGCTGATAGACAACTGAGAAGTTTTGGAAATTGAGATTAAGACCAATCCAGGCGATTGCTCCTAAATTAAAAGCTAATGTGCCAAGGCTTCCAGCAGACATCGAGGTAAGCATTGCCTGAATACTCTCGTCTTTTGTTTCAACTCTCAGAGGCTCTTCGCTCATAGAGACAACCTAAAATCAGTCAACGCTGTTTGTAGCTTAGCCAGGTCATTCCAATCTACATTGTGCTTCAAACCTTTGATAATCACTAGTCTTTTTTGATCGCTAGCTTTGTCGTAAGTTAGTTTGGCGTAAGACACAGAGAAGGCCGCATCCTCCGTTCCGTGAATAACTAAAAGTGGAGCATGCCCTTTATTCTTAACAGCAGAAATGCAGTCAAGATCTGGAAACCACGACTGCGGATAGAGCCAGGTAAACCACAGACGATCATGGGCGGCCCACATCAGTGAAGGAAAACCAGACTGCAATACTATTGCCTTAACTGAACGCACCTTACTCAATTCAGCCGCCACTCCGCAGCCAAGTCCGACAAAAAAGCTGATTCTTGCTCACAATGCATTAGACATCAAAATAACCTCAAACAGCAAGGCTATCTTACTCTAGATATTGCCACCATAGCGTCTATAGAACTCAGGGGTGGGTCTCATGAAGCGCAAGTTGCGGTAGCGACCACCGTCTTCAGGCACATTGAAATTATGGTCATTTGCGCCCTTGAGGGAACCATCAGCACTGACGGCGGTGACAATAAAAGAATCACCCTTATTAACGCCACCATGGCGCTTAGTAACATGCTGATTCCAATCACGCACACCATAGTCTCCAGGCCGCACTTCTTCACGAGGCACCTCATGAAACAGGCCACTCTCTTTGAGCATACGTCCTTGTTCGGTGGCAATGGCTTTTGGCAAATGAAACCCTAACTCTTTAAAAGTCAGTCGCGGCCCCTTGGCGCAGTCACCAATCGTTCCTAAAGTATGGGCAATGCGCTTGGCAGCATCGGCCAAATCGTGGCCAAACTGCTTCATGGCATTGGCCAGTGTGCCGCCATCCCCCTCGCTAGCTCCTTTATCAGTGCGGTCATCCGCAGGTCTGTCGCCCTCTGGCCGCTGACGATCTCTAGCTCTAGGCTGCCGCTCAGCTGGTTTCTCCCTATCGCCGTGCTCGTTACTATTCTGATCTCTGCCCTGATCTCTTTGGTGAGTACGATACTGTCTGTGAGCTCCGTGCCTCTCTCCGCTATGTCTTTCTCCTCGCTCATCACGGTGCTCACTGCGCTCATTGCGGCGAAGCTCTCTACCTGGCTGCTGAGGGCCATCATGATCGGGAATATGAAGCTTCATTCCCGGTGCTAGCGAATGGGGATTGCGACCCAAATGGGGATGCTCTTCGTGGTTGGCTTTGATAATAGATTGAATGCGCTTTGAAATCTGAGAATTAGAAGCATGGTCGCCATTGGCTGTCAGCGAATCTTTGGCAATACGCCAGAGGGTATCGCTGTTGGAGACGACATGGTCGTGACCACCCTTGGCGGCCTTGTCTGGCCTAAAATCTTGGGTAATACCATCGTTGCCGTTGACCTTCCATATATTAGGAATATCCAGGGCTCCTTTGTCTGGCAGATTAAAACCATTACCCAAAAGTCTATTGGGCTGGTCTAGGCGATACGGTTGCAGTGCATCGTTGCCAGGTGTATCTACACGCTGGCGGCGATTTTCGACTGAATCGAAGGCTTCTCGTGACACTTTGGAACCTGGTAAGTAGAAGGGGTGTGCTGTGCTAAGTTCAGATGATAAGTGTCTAAGAAAATAACAGGGCCAGGGTGAAATACGCGTGAAATAGGCAGAGCAAGAGATAGAAGGCTTCTTGACAGTTCACAATTGACACTGGGCAAAAGCACAAAAAGGAAAAGAGGAAGAAAGCTACAATTACAGACTATGAAAACTATTGAGCCTAATACCATTGATAGGGGCCACCTGCTGCAAGCAGGTCTAGACGTGGACTGCATAACCAGATTATTTGCCAGACTAGAAGACGATGTCGCTGCCCATAGATATCCCGGCGCCTCTGTTGCCTTAGCCCGGCATGGCCAGGTCGTAGTTAATGGCAACTTTGGCCAAGCCCGCTTAGCCACAAACGACTTGCCAGCACAGAAAGCCGATAGCAACACACTTTGGCTGCTCTATTCTCAAACTAAGCCAATTACATCTTGCGCCATCTGGATACTAGCCGAACGCGGCGAATTGAGCTTGCACACACCAGTGGCATTCTATATTCCAGAATTTGCCAAACACGGCAAAGAAAACCTCACCGCCTATCACCTGCTCACCCATCAAGCGGGCTTTCCCAACGCTATAGTGCCAGAAGAAGCCTGGGCCGATCACGAACTTTTGAGCCAAGCAGTTTGCGACTTCAAACTTGATTTTGAACCAGGCAGCAAAGTCTTTTACCACTCTTATGCCGCCCATTGGGTGCTAGCAGTTTTGATAGAAGCCATCACCAAGAAGGATTTTCGCCAGTTTATTAGCGACGAAATACTGAAACCCCTGGCCCTGCAGGACATTTTCGTTGGCGTGCCAGAAAGCCAGCAGCATCGCCTTGCTGGCGCCTACTATTGCCCCGACGCCAATGAGCCCACCAATCATTTAACCGACATCAACTTCGATAAAAAGTCTTTCTATCAATCGGGCATGCCCGGTGCTGGTGGTTATGCCAGCGCCTCTGATGTTGCTCTTTTTTATCAAATGCTGCTGGGCTTAGGCTCTCTTAATGGCACAAGACTGTTATCACCGCATATGGTGCAATACGCCACCCGAAATCACACCGAAGACCGCATCGACCATTTCTTCGGAGCACCGATGCATCGGGCTATGGGCGTTCATGTGCGAGGAAATACACCAACTATTCGCGGCCTCGGCAGTACGGCCCCGGCTGAAACTTTTGGTCATGGTGGTGTTGGTACTTCTTATAGCTTTGCTGATCCAAGTAGTGGAGTTTCATTTACGTATCTGACTAATTCAAGACTGACTGAGCCATCGCACTCGAAGAGGCTAGATGAAATTGTCACCATGGCTCACGCTGCTATCAATTTGATTTAGGTCAATGGAAAAGCGCACACCCAATCAGCAACAGATTACAGCCCAGATTACAGATCAGATTCAAGTAAGCATCATTGGCTTCGGCCGCTTTGGTCAACTATGGGCCTCACTAATTAAGTCAGACTTTCCAGTCAAAGTATATGACCAATCAGAGATAGCCTTAGAGCAAGCCAGAAAAGCAGGAGTGCCAGTAACTACCATAGAAGATGCTCTGGCAGCCGATGTGATCTTTTACAGTGTGCCGATTTCAGAATTTGCCGCTACTTTTAATGAGCATGCTCGTATTTTAAAGACTATGGGCAAGAGCAAACTCATAATCGATCTACTTTCAGTTAAGGTGCACGCCAAAGAAATATTGACGCAAGAGTTGCCTGAAAACATCGAGGCCATGCTCTGCCATCCGCTATTTGGCCCCGATAGCGTCAATCAGTCTGGTCTGGCTGGTCAGCGCATTGTCATCGAACAATTTCGAGCCAGTGATGAAACTTATAAATTCTGGAAGAACTATTTCGCAGAGAAACAACTAAAAGTAATTGAAATGAGCGCCGAAGAGCACGATGAACAAATGGCCGAAAGTCAGGCTCTAACCCATTTGGTTGGGCGCATAATCAGCAACATGCATTTATCAGAAAGCCAAGTTGGCACAACTAGCAGTCAAAAACTCAAAGAAGTTACAGAACAAGTCAGCAAAGACGAGTTTCAGCTTTTTCTAGACATGCAGCGCTACAACCCCTATACAAGAGCAATGCGCGAAAGATTTGTTAAAGCCCAGAGCGAAATATACCAGCAAATCGACGGCTCCTGACAATATACACATTTTAAATCGTCATACATGCGCTACCCTATATTGACCAACAAACAGACAAACTAAAGCATCAAAAATGAAACCTCTCAAGAAAAAGAAAAAAATCAAGGTCGCTAATCCACCGAAAAAGAAGGTCGTCAAAGCAGTCGAACTTCCAGCTCACATAATCTCGCATTGCAAGGCCACCATGGGCCGACAAGAAGAGCAAGCGGCTTCGAAAGTGATTCACTCAGGCTATGTTGGTAGCGGCTCTGAAATTGCCAAGTTTGAGTATGAGTTTTGCAAGTTTCTTGGCCTCGAAGAAGGCCACGCAGTAGCACTATCAAGTGGCACAGCAGCCCGCTATCTGGCTCTCTGGGCTCTTGAAGCTGAGAACAAAGAAGTAATCATTCCGGCCTACTCATCGGGTTTGCGGAACGCTCTTGCCCTAGTCAAAGCTAAAGCAGTCTTGATTGACAGCGACGGGCCAAACATCGACCTGGCTGCTGCCTCTAAAAGCAATGCCACCATCGCTCTGATTCCTCATATGTTCGGACTACCGGTTGACCTGACTAAATTACTTGAGCTGCGGGCCGGGCGCGAACTGAAAATAATAGAAGACTGCTCGCAAGCTCTTGGTGCCAAAATAGGTGCAGACAAAAATCTCAATAATGTCGGCCTAGTAGGCGAGATATCGGTCTATTCATTTAGCACAGACAAAGTAATCAGCACCGGCGGCCAAGGCGGCATGCTTGTTTCACGGCATACTGACTTGATTGAAAAAATTAGAAACTACAGAGATCACAACTCTGATAGCGCCTGCTTCAATTTCAATATCACTGACATGCAAGCTGCTATGGGGCGCGTGCAGCTTGAAAAGCTAGCTAAACTAATGGCGCGACGTGAAGATATTTATGACGCCTACAAAGAGGCCGGCTTCGACATTTTGGACAATCAAAACACTAACGCTAGCCCAGTTAGACAAGGAGCAATTCTTCAAACTGAAAGAGCAGCTGCCGTTATTGATTATCTAAAACAGGCCTGTATCGAGACTATTGTGCCCGTAGATAATATTGAAGCCGACCAGGCCAACAACTTACCGAACGCTACTAAACTGAGCCGATCGACAGTGTCACTGCCGATCTATCCGCATCTAAGCAACGATGAAGTGCTAGAAATTATAGAACAAGTTCGAGACGCCCTAGAAGCCTAGATAGAGACTTAGATACAAGCGCCATTAGCCGGGATTAATCTAGCAAGCGGAACCAAAGCCCACTGCGGGCTGTCGAATGCAAGTAAGAAACAAACATTTCTTTTGTTTGCTCTCGAATGCTTTGTTTACTGGATAACGTTTATGACTAATTTTCACAGCCCTAAAGGGCTCTTTTTGACGCGCCAAATTTCAATCGCCTGCATTGCTCTGACTGCACTATTTATGGAAGCCCCAGCCTTCGCCTCAAGTGGCGAAGATCTGCACAAACTATTTGGTGGCATAGCCTCTTGGTACGGAGGAAGCTTCCACGGCCGGCGAACCGCCTCTGGTGGCATCTATGACATGCACAAACTCACCTGCGCCCACAAGACACTGCCGTTTGGCACTAAGCTTCTAATCTTCAATCCGCACAATGGCAGGAAAGTAAAAGTAGTAGTCACAGATAGAGGTCCCTACATAGGCAAACGAGTAATTGACCTATCTAAAGCTGCAGCGGAAAAACTAAATATCAGCGGCATTAGCCAAGTTATCTGCTTTGTTCGAAATATAGCGAACAAAGAGCTAGCACCAATCACTAGCGCCTATGCTCTTCACGGCGAGCTCCCAATCGAAAAAACAACTGAGAAACCAATCGAGATTGCCACAAGCAATTAGCGAGAGCATTGCGCAATAGCTCTACTGCACTGGTGGCTTTTCCGGGAAGTTAGAGAGCAACATCCAAAAATTGCGCCCAGGAAGACCTTGTGGCCCGGTAGTAGCCCGACCTTCTAAGAGGTGACCTGAAAACACCTGCACACCATTGTTATTGCCCACGGGCAGCTCAACAGCTGGCCCACTTAGCACCAAACTGCCGGGCTGCAATAGAACCATTTGACCCTTTTGCATCAAGGCCGCTGTAGCAGCAGGGTCTTGACTCTTCATCAATTCAAGCAAGTACTTCTTATCTAAAGCTGCCGGTGTTGCTACCACTCCTGGCTTGGGTGAGAAGACCATGCCGCTAAGAACCATACCAAATTTGCCTCTCGCAGGCTTCCTAACCCCAAATGATTTGATTTCACCATCTCTGAGTACTGCTATATTGGCAGAATTTCCAGCCGCCTTAAACTGCAAAACAGCACCGGGATAATCTACAACTGGCTCGTCATTAATAGCCAGCAGCCGATCGTAGAGCTGCAGGTCTTTAATGCCTGCGGGCACTTCTTCTGACAAATAACCAACCACGTACACGGGTGTATGCACCACCGGCGATGATTGAAATTCCATGCCCGTTAACTTCCAACCAAACAGACCTGAGCGCTTCAAAATGAACTTGACGCCCTGTCCAGAATACTTTTGACCGGTATATGAAACAAACTGATCGAGAGTATCATAATCGTTTGCGCTTACTGAATTAGGTTCAACTTCCGGAGTGACACCCACTGTTTGCAAACGCGTGGCACTATCTACATTAGCTTGTGAGCCGGACAATCCAATACTGCCAGTGACAAGATTGCTGCAATTAAATAAATTTGTCAGACCAGCCGGGCTCACTGCCATATCAATAATTTCGTCATCAACCAGCTGGCCTTTTATGCTCTCTTTAATGGCAGGCAGGTCAAGCAATGGCGACAACCTAGACTGGTCGCCATTGGCCGCAGCAGCCTTAATATCGTTGACAGCAAAATACGGCGAGGCAAACCAAAAAGCCATTAAGCAGTTGAGAAGTAAAAATACAACAATCAACAGCAGCGTGATTGGTTTTACTGAACTTGCTTTAGCAGGGGGAGCTGATGAAAGGGTTGCCAAATAAAAAGCCTCTACTAGAATAAACAACGGCCTGATTCACTTTAGAGTGAATCATTTACTGCTTGGATACTTTAGCAGCTCAAAAGACCTTGCTACATTAACTGGCCAATTTTCTTACTTTGCCCGCGCCACAGCCAAGCCCTTCCAACTAGTCGTATATTCGGGGCTCTTAAAATTGCACTTGATCTGCCAGCTGTGATTTTGCCCTTCAGCCGCTAAATACAAAGTACCTCGCCCCATAGCTGAATTGGTCGCATCCATCAGCTTCATCAACTTCTCAGAGCGAGTATTGACAGCTTCAGATTGAAACAACGAAAGCTGCCTCTCATCGGCATTACTCAAATCAAGCAGACTAACGCCCGCCTTCTGGTAGGCATAACCGCTGCGGTAAATCTGTCTGAGCGCATTGCTAGCGGCCTTCATTAAGACCATAGTATCGTCAGTTGGATGACTCAAAGTAACAGTAGCTGTCTGGGAATACTGCTCACTACCTTCAGCAAATCTATTTGTGCGAATATAAACTTCCAGCGCCCCGGCCAGCGATCTATCTGCTCGCAACTTCAAAGCGGCTTTAGCCATATAGCTTGCCACAGCCTGTTCTAAATCAGCTAGCTCAAAAACATTTTTACCAAAAGAGCGAGAAGAAACAATCTGCTTACGAGCTGAAGCAATCTCAGCCATATCTAGGCAGGACTGCCCGCGCAGTTCCCGCACCGTTCGCTCAATCACTACACTAAATTGCTTTCGCATCAGCTCTGGTGAACTATCTTTTAATTGCAATACAGTGTTGATGCCAATTTGCTCAAACTTCTGCGCCAGTTTGCGACCAATTCCCCAAACTTCGCCAGCTTTGAGAGTTGCGAAAATACGATCACGCTCGCTTTCAGTCAAGGCAGAAAAATCAAAGACTCCACCGCAATCGCTCACAGTCTTGGCCGTGTAATTAGCAAGTTTAGCCAGAGTCTTACTTGGGCCAATGCCAACACAGACAGGCACACCAGCGCATTGTTTTATTGTCTCTTTAATTTCTCTAGCTAGGCGCAAGCGATCTGGAATACCGGTAAAGTCAAGAAAGCACTCGTCTATAGAGTAAATCTCTTGATGCGGGCTAAAGCCGCTGAGAATAATCATTATTCGATTGGAAAGATCACCGTATAGAGCATAATTTGAAGATAAAGTGACAATGCCAGCACTTTTGACCAGAGCATTAATTTGATAAAGTGGCACTCCCATCTTCACACCCAGGGCCTTGGCCTCGCTAGAACGCGAAACCACGCAGCCGTCATTATTTGAGAGCACAACTACAGGCTTGCCTTCAAGCTTAGGGTTGAACAAACGCTCGCAAGAAACGTAGAAATTATTGCAGTCAATCAAGGCAAAGAGCTTTTGATCTGCCACCTCAAACACCTACCCTAGAGTTCATGAATGACATTGGTGACGGTCCCCCAGATCTCGAAATTAGCATCACCAGTTATTTTAATTGGTGGATAATCAGGATTTTCAGAAGCAAGCGAAAAGCTTTCGCCTTCAATAAGCAAGCGCCGAACTATCAACTCGCCATCAAGCACTGCCACTACAACCTTCTTGTGCTGAGCTTTGAGTGATCGGTCAACCACAATTAAATCACCACTGTGAATGCCGGCACCAATCATTGAATCGCCTTCAACCCGCAAGAAAAATGTCGCCTCTCTATGTTTAATCAAGAGGCTATTAAGGTCTAAACGCTGCTCAATATAATCAGCAGCAGGCGAAGGGAAACCAGCCGAGCGGCGATCGGAGCTATCCGATGAGCCAGAACTGTCAGAGAAGTCACTACCGGTCACTACGATTAAACCCCGAGGCCATATCTACGTATGGTGATATCCTAGCACAATCTCGCAGGGGTTTGCGTGCTGGCAAGCATTGACCCCGCGGGCCACAGATCGCATAATCTACAGTTTTCCAATCACCTTAATCTAATAGTGCGAGGCCCAATGTCCAGCGCCCCCAAAATAATTCGCCGCTTTTCACGGGCGACAATGGCTCTATTCCTCTCTATGCCTATAGCAGTTGGCCTAATTTCAACTAGCGACTATGCAGCTGAGGCCGCCGCAAATGAAGCCAAGCCTGATACAACTAACACAGCAACTGACTGGAAACGCAAAGAAGAACAGGCTGAGACCAGCTTTATTTCAGGAAACTACAGCGAAGCTGAAAAACAATGGCAAGAGGCAATCGCCTTATCAGAGAAAGACAATTCGCTCAATCTGGCAGAGACCTTAAACCAGATGACTCACCTCTACATAAAACAGCAGCGCTATGACGAAGCCCGCACTAGTCTAATCAAAGCTCTCGCTATTAGAGAGAAAGCTCTAGGAAAAAGCAGCGAGAAAACAGCAGAAACACAGGGCAACCTCGCCCTGATTGAGCACAAATCAGGTCACGACCTTGAAGCTGAAAAGCTCTACAAACAAGTAATCGCAACCAAACGACAAGCTAAAAGTGCAACATCACTGGCCATAACACTGACTAATTTAGCCAATCTCTATGGCGAAATGAAACGGCTAGATGAAGCCAAGGCCTTGTATCTAGAAGCGCTAGAGATAGACAAGAAGGCCTACGGTTTAGATCACAAAGAAACAGCCCAAGATCTTTTCAACATTGCTGCCATGTACTACCAACACAACTACAACAAAGAAGCAATTGAATACTTCAAACAATCGCTAGCAGTCTATACAAAGTTGGATGACGCTCAAGGTAAGGTCAAGGCTTACCATTATCTGGGTCTGTGCTACGGAGAAGAAAACCAACACGCTGAAGCAATTGATGCCTACAAAAAGGCTCTGCAAGTTCATACTAAATTGAAAGGCGATCGCCATCCTGACACCTATGTGCACCGACTAAACTTGGCTCGTAGCCTGGATCACACAGGCAATGTAGAAGAAGCTGAAAAGCTCTACAAAGATGCCGTTGGTGCCGCCAGTGAAAATCACCGCACTGCCAAAATAAAATTGGTTGAATGCACACTTGAGTATGCGCACTTCCTCAAGCGTCACAAACGCTCCATCGAAGCAGAAAAGATGCTCAAAGAGATTCTTCCCACCTACGAGACTCTCTCGGCTAGCGACCGCCGTCAGCTCTACGAACTACCGAGAGCTTACTCAGATTTGCTCAAAGAATTGAAGCAAGAAAGCGCAGCCGATGCCATGGCACGTAAACACTTAAATGTCTTTGGGCCCACCAAAGCTCATCATGCCAATCAATAAGAAAAGGAGTCAGAACTATGCAACTGACTGCTGAAGTCAAAGACGATAACTATGTAGAATTGCCTCGCCAGCAAGAAGCACTTTATGCAAAATCAACTGACACCCTTCTGCGTGCTGATGCATCAACAGGCAAACACTATTACGACCTGAACGCCGCTGCCAAGTCTTACTCCGGCCCCTGGCTCTTCGGCCGCCAGCACATTCAAGTTAGTGTTCAAGGAATGAACGCTCAGTGGATGCAGTGGTGCCCTGTCCCGGCCGATATCCGCGACAATATTATGATGCGTGGCAATGTAATTTATCAGAACCCAAACGGCACATACCGCACATCGAGCGATGTTTATGAAGGGGTAATTGAATCGGAACACGGCTTTGAGGGTGGTCGCTATTTTGTCGGCAAAACTCAACATACTTTTTATGCCAATAATCTACCGGGCGGGCGACTGCAAGTGGTAGCCAATATCAAAATTCATTTGAATGAAAGATTGCCCTACAACCCAATGATGCCACAATCGAATTCACCGCCAGCGCAATATCCCCAAGAGCGAATGGCAGCAACACCAGCCAGCTACGGACAAGCTGTATCTCAGCCCCAAGGCGATATGGTCGATGCCAACTATGCGTCAACTGCGAGCAATTACGGTGAAGCCCAATATGGAGCACGTGACACTTCTGCCGGTGGCGACAGCGGCTTTTGAGCAAATAGAGTATGGAACTTAGATTTTGGTACTTAAAATGAGGAATAGAACTTTTATGACAGCACACACTCTTGCTAGCTTGATCTCGCTTCAGTTAGTCATAGCACTTTTTTCACTACAACCAGCGAGCGCTGAAGGCTACGTCACTGGTGGTGTGAAGAAAGCAACGAAAGTAACAGTAGGCGGAGTAAAGAAGGGCACCAAGGTGACAGTTGGTGGAGTAAAAAAAGGTGTTGACGTCACCGTTGGCGGCACCAAGAAAGGTCTAAAAGAAACAACCAAGTTCTTGAAAAAAGTCTTTTAACTAGGCAGCCATCAAGGCATCATCTTCGTAGATGCTACTTGTATTGAAGAAGGGTAACTCAAAGGACATCGGCAGCTCTTCAGCTGGAACCTCGGTGGTTGCCGCAGGCACTTCAGTAGGTACTTCAGTGGGATGTTCATTAGGCGCATCGGTTAGCATCTCAGGGGCATTTGATGTGCTGTCTGGCACTGGTTGAGTAAAACCATCTGCAGCAATTTGCATCAAAGCTTGGCGTTGCCGATTCAAATCGAAGCTCGTAATTACTCCGGTATCAGGATTTTTGAAAAGATCATAGTTCTGATCAAGTAATTGCAAACCTTCTAGCTCAGCAGCTGTTAAATCAGTTCGACCAAGCGCGGCAATAATGTCATCATGGTTAATTGATGAACTAGAATATGAACCATCAACAGACTCATGTTGGACAGCCTTGAGATAGGCAGCACCAATCATTTCGAAGCTCGAATTAATTTGGTCTTGCTCTGGTGTAAACTCAGTTTGTGCCGGCACCTGACTATATTTAGCATCGATTTCTTGATAGCGCTGTGACTTGCCACGCTCAAGATCAGCTAAATGAACAGTTCCATCTTCTGAATTCTTGAGATAGTCAAACTCAGTCTGCAGCATACCGAGACCAAGTCTCTCATTGGCAGTCAAGTCATCGCGATTTAGTGCATTGTTAATGTCATCAAGGCTGGCTGATGGCTTGGAATAGGTACCCTTATGGGTGTTGTATTGACCGGCGCGAGTATAACCCTCTGCCATCAAGGCATAACTATTATCAATACCGAACTTCTCTAATTCCATCTGTTTTGCAGCCTCAGGGGAAAGGGCTGGCACAGTTGTGCCTGAATTATCAGTGTTGTCTGGCGAACTGGGAACGTCAGTATTTGTAGTATTTGTAGTATCTGTACTAGCTGGGTCTGTGGTTTCAGGAGCAACAAACTTGCTGCTATCACCACCTTGAATTTTGGTTGGAATGTTAATCTCATCGCCCACTTGTAGCTGAGCGAAGCTGCGACCATTGCTAACTTCTAGCTCTCTAATGTAGTTAGCAATTTGATTGTCTGTGGGCTGCTCAACACCTTGAGCAGTGAGAATATCGTTAGCAACTCTCCAGCAAGAGTCACCACTAATCACAGTGTATTTACCAGAACCATCAGCGGCGAGTTCAGCAGTGCGACCATTGGCACCAATAGGTTGAGAAACTAGCTCGGAAGAGAGAACTTGTTGATTTTCAGGATTGCTGGCATCTAGTAAAAGGGTCTGGCCTTGCTCGTCACGAGCGATTAAATCTTTGCCGTCTAAGCCAATAATAGAAAGGTTAGCCAACGCTCCGTTGGCATGCAAGGCTTCAGTGGCCTTGGCCAAATCTTCTTGCACCAATCCTGGGCGATGGGCATGAGAACTCATCAGGTCTTGCGCCAAATCACTCAAGTTGTTTGTCTTAGGCGCCTCAGGTGCAGCCTCGGTTAGACTTACCACATTGGCATCAGTGCTGGTTTCAAGATTGGCCATTTCGTTCTCCTCGGTTGCTCGTCACCCTCATGTGGGCAAAGTAACATCGCCAAGTAGACATCAATTGGACAAGGTAAAGTCGTCAGCCTGTAATCTGCGACAAAAAGTTTCTAGCGCATAGGATTGAAGCTTGGATATGAATGCCTGCGTACGACCGGTTGAATCACGATTTCATTAGAGTCCTTCTCCACATAGACGCCCTGGCGCTTTTGGTTGGGCGCGGGCACCGACATATATGTCTCCTTAGGATTGCTACCAAATTTGGTTACCATGGTGCCATCTGGATAAGTATACTCTCGGTCATAACCACCGCCATAGGTTGCAACTTTTGCCTCATTGGCTTTGTATACTCGATTACCCTGGCTCTTGGAGGAGACAACTAAATCGCCGTTCTCGGATAGAGAACGAGTGCCCAAGGCGTTCTCTATCGTCAAGGAATGATTAGTGCGTCTCACAGAGAAAAGCTGATCAGGAGATTTGTACACTTGTCCATTTGCGGTTTTCGTAAAATGGTCACGCACATGAAACGAATCTATCCCGCCATCTAGCTGGCTGCCCGATGGCGCCCAAACATCTTTACCCCCAACATCGGTAACCTGCACCTCACCGTTTTTCTTTAAAAGATAAGTAAAGGAATTGTCATCTGGTGACTTAAACTCTCTGTCTCCATTGGGCAGGGTCGTCAAATTGAGAGCAACTCGACTATTTTTACCATCAGGTGTTGCCTCACGATACCAACCCTTACCGCCTTCGTAAAATTGAACACCGTTGGGCAGCTTGATATGCCCAACGATTGAGCCACCCTTTGTTTCAATCAGTCCGCTAGTGTGTATAACCGTTGTCTTTGGGGGTACAGGATCGCCGAAATAATCTCTAGATGCTGGTTCTGTCTTGGTGATAGTGCCTTCCTTGCTCTCGGCGACGGTCACTCCATTTTCAAATTTGATCAGTGCACCTCGTGCATCTCTTGAAAGCACGCCACTAACAGTACCTAAGATTTCGTGCTTAAGTGCGGCTGTTTTGCCATCCTGGCTTATTTTCAGTTCTTCCGAGTCCGACAGGCGAACCACCATACCCTTTCCAATTTTCGCACCGGTTGGTCTAGAATTTTCCTCCTGCCACTCCAAGAAAAACTTCTGGAAGGCTCCTTTATTTGCTTCTATTGCTGCTGATTCTCGCAATTCAATGACTGATTGACTTATTGACCGCTCGCTCACGCTCAGCACCTCTCTAATATCGCTCGAACTTCTTGTTTCAAGCGCTCTGTGGGGGGACAAAATGAAAATCAGCAAACGCTTTGTGAAAATTACATACAGGCAGTAGTCTCTTCAGGCCGAGTAGCAACAAACTAATAGAGATAGACATCTGGCAGCATCAGTGTCACGACTCATTGATACGGCAAGCAAATCTCTCGATGCAGTTGTTGCTATTTGAACTCACACAACCGTGGTGCCGACTGTGATCAAGAGCTCATACAGGCCAGTTTGTAGAGCTACATAAATCTTTCAGTGGTATCAGATCTCGCAAACGTGGGAGGGAGCATAAACAGGTAGAAATTTCTGGAGGCCATTTTTGGCAGTCTTATTGACAGAACAGACCGAATGGTCTTAAATAAAAGAACGACCGGTCTGAAAAGGGGCTTAATATGTATAAGGGTCAGAGAACCAGGCAAGAGATTTTGCGTACGGCCTTTGGTCTGTTCAACACCAGAGGTTACGAGGCGGTTTCTGTTTCGGATCTCATGGCTGCAACTGGGCTCAAAAAAGGCGGTATATACAATCACTTTAATAGTAAGGATGAAATTGCTTCCGCAGCATTCGCCTATGCTTTTGGCGAGATTGCAACACTTTTGCAGAATCGCATGCAATCGGCGGACACACCTGCTGCTAAATTGAGAGCCATAGTGGCGCACTTTAGTGAGCTTTCCAGCGAAAGAACTCTCTTTGCCGGCGGCTGTCCATTAATGAATGCTGCAATAGAAAGCGATTGCGGTTATCCCGTGCTTACTGAAAATGTCAGAGAAGCATTTTCCCAGTTTATTGGATTGGCCGAGGAGCAATTTCAGGCACTGGCGCGCGAACGTGGAGAGTTACCTTTTACACCGAGGGAAGCGGCTGTACATTTCATTTCTTCACTGGAAGGCGCGCTCATGCTCTGTCTCATTAGCCGGGATCGCGAACCGCTTTTGCAGACAAGCAAAATTTTGAATCAGATCTTCAAACTCTGATTGTCAAAAACAGCAAATCAAAGTCACTACCGAGGTGCCTGTGAATCTCGGTCGGGCGTCGGCATTCACAAATTTAGCTCTAGCATGAGCAATAGGAGGTTTCTATGTTATCCAAATCCTTGCAGGAACATCCAACAGTGGTGGCACATGCAAAGAAGCTGTCGCTGGCCGAAGTGAAATTTAAGCAGCCATACTCATCGGCCGCAATCAAAGAAAAGCTGCTGGAACTTGGTGCCTCTGATGTTGGCTTTGTCGAAATAGAAAGAGAGTCGCTCGGTGAGCACAGAGATAAAATCCTGGGTATCTTTCCGGAAACTAAATCGATTATAAGTTTTGTTGTCAGAATGAATCGTGAGAATGTGCGCAATCCAGCACGGTCACTCGCTAACGGTGCCTTCCACCACGCTAACGAAGTAGTTGCAGATATCGGTCTGTCAATTTCTCAGTGGTTTGAGGATCAGGGTATTCGTGCCCTAAATGTGAATATGGGATTTCCTATGGAGGCGGGAAATTTTCCAAACAAACAGGTCTGGACCGTTTCGCACAAACCGCTTGCTGTTGCTGCCGGACTTGGCCGTATGGGATTGCACCGAAACGTCATTCATCCGAAGTTCGGCAATTTCATACTGCTTGGAACAATTTTGATAGACCTTCCTCTCGATCAATACACGCAACCTATAGACTACAATCCCTGCCTCGACTGCAAACTTTGCGTCGCCGCTTGCCCAGTTGGGGCAATCAGTCCGGATGGATATTTCAACTTCTCGGCCTGTATGACGGACAACTATCGAGAGTTTATGGGTGGTTTCCAGGATTGGGTCGATAGCCTTGTCGAATCTCAAAGTCCTGCTGCTCTGGCGAAGAAATTTAGTGGTGGCGAGAATGCGTCGATTTGGCAAAGTCTCTCATTTGGAGCGAATTACAAAGCAGCCTACTGCATGGCGGTCTGTCCCGCCGGTGAAGACATCATCGGGCAGTTCCTTGAGGATAGAGCCGGCTTTGTCAATAACGTGGTAAAACCACTGCAAAAGAAAGAGGAAACTATATACGTGGTAGCAAAGTCTGATGCAGAGCGGTTTGTAGAAAAGCGCTTTCCACACAAGAAAGTGAAAAGAGTTAGAAGTGGTATCAAGTCAGAAACGATTGAAGGTTTCAGGAATGGACTGCGCATCGTCTTTCAACCTGGAAACGCCGGCGATCTAAATGCGGTATATCATTTCCAATTCACAGGCAAAGAACCGCGGCGAATGACCGTCAGTATCAAAAATCACCGCGTTACCGTCGAGGACGATCTTCATGGCAAGGCCGATTTGTCAGTTGTGGCGGATAGCGCTCTCTGGCTGAAATTTCTGGCAAACAAAACCTGGTTGCCTGTTGGAATATTAACCGGAAAAATTGTCCTCAAAGGTGACCCGCGTCTACTGCTCAAGTTCGGAAACTGTTTCATCAGCTAAGAATGGAGCGAAGCCAATAATACAACCTGTGTGCCTATGACTAGTGAGACAGACTAGCAGAAATCAGCTTTCTGCTACTGCATACGGAAACACCATATATTTTCTACACCCAAGAAAAGATCTCAAAATGGGGGATCTGTTTGTGCCAATCGAAATCAGACAACCGCTCAATAACAACGCTATAGTCATTCTAACCAACGGGAGCAGCTCCCAACTTTCTAAAATATACTATTAAGTCTTTCAGACCCGACGGGCAGCTTTATTCCCATTTATTCTTGTTCTTATATCGAGCCCAGCCACCGATTTTCAAAGCCTTTAAATTGAACTCAAGAGCACATCAGCAATAAAGCCAGCGAAGGATGATATGGCCGATCTCAAGCCCTAAGTAATTTAGCTTACCTACGCAAAGGAAAAAAATTATCTGAAGTCACTGATAAGTCACGGTTAACCTCTATATTGCAGCTGTTGAAGCCAATACAACTGCAATAACACTGCCATACAAAAAAGAGGATTACCAAATGTCAAACTTCGAAGCTGAAAACTTCAGCGCAAAATACTCTGACAGCAATATTACTAAAGGCGGCTGTGGGTCAGATTCAATACACAATCAACTGACGACAGAAGACTTCAGAAGACTTCTACCCAACAAAGTAAAACCCGATGTTTGCATCCGCGATCAAGATGGCTACATTGCCTGCGGACCGATTGTCGGACATGAGCGCCCTGAGCCAGTCTTGGGAGGAGTCGCCAAGCCAATGGAGCCTATTGGTAAAGACCCGATGCGGCCAAAGAAAACCGACCTCCCTGACGCTCTCAAAAAGAATTGAATCTATTTAAAATCAATCCTTATACGAAAAGCAGTTTCAAGATCGGCCCAAGCATTTTGATAATCTACAACGGTATCACAATAGTTTGAGAATGTATCTTGAAACTGCTGCAAGGCAGCCGCAGCGGCACCAAATGCGGTTAATTAGCTCTGCTAATTCTAATTGTTGGTCGAAGATTGACTGGCCCCGATTGTCCAATCGGCCAAAGGGCTTTTGCCTTTGGGCATACGGGCTTTCTTCTCGTTATTCAATACTCTCATAATCACAGCTAGCTCTAAGCTATCCATTGTGCTGCGCAGCTTCTCTGTTGAGCGTTTCTTCTTGTCGTCCTCTGGCATTTCTGCCACTTCTTTTATTAGACGAATGACTTCTTTCTCGAAATCATCTACTGTACTTTTTCCATCTTGGAACTTCAGCCTGGCTAGATCTAGCTCTTTGTATGTGTCTGGATGACCAGCGTCTTTGGCTGCCTGTACATCTTTCTCTAGTTCAGCAATTGCGTGGCTTCTGCCTTTTATAGATTGATAGAGTTCATGCACCGCTAGCGGTCTAACGGCGTCATGGTCGGCGCCCTTTACCCATTGGTTGTCGATAGTGACTTTCGCCGGCGGTCCGGGTGTATAGTCAGTGATTGTCGCTACATGGCCGCCACCGGAGCCCGCGGCAGCTCCTGCACCTGAATCAGTCCAGAATGGCTCTACACTTGCGTCGACAGCTACTATCAGAGGCATTTTGCCGTCTTTTTTCGCTTGAGCCAAGACATCATTTAAATGTTGCTCTGAAGTGATTCTTGTTACTCCATCTGACTTGTCTAACTTCGGTGAGTCACTGGCAATAACTATGCCTTCTTCTCTTTTTCCAGTTATAACTGAATAGACATCACGCAATTTGCCCAGATTCTCGTGGTAAATTTGCGGGTCATTTTGCACGACTCGGGGCGGTTTGCTGCTGTAGTCAATGATGCGCTCTCCTGAGTCTCCCGAGCCAGGCTTGGTGGGGTGCTGTTCATAGCGCAATTGCCCACGCGGATTAGTTTTGCGATTTTCCTGGTCAATGTGTAGGTTGACACCTGTTACTTGGAAAATTTCACTAGCGTGACTGCGACCGCCATCATTAGCGGTGCTATTGCGCGATTCATTGTGGGCAACAGGGTTGACGCGAACTCTGCGGCCATCCGTGGCGACGTACTGACCACTCAAGGCGACGTCAGTTATTAGGCGCGCGGCATCTGACGGATTGCGTGTATACATGCGGGTTTCGACTGTAGCCATACTGCAGGTGTTATGAGCACCTTGGCCTATGGTGGTGGGGTCAGCTGCCTGTCTTATGATCTGTTCTGCCAGATCTTTTCTTTGTTCTGGTTTCAAAGGTTTATCGCCTTTTGCTTCAAGCAGACGATCAATCTCTCTATAGGTTTTGGCAATTTCAGTGGCGCTGAGATTGTCTCGTCCCGCACGCTCTTCAAAGAGGCGCATATTCTCTTTGAATTGCTTCAGTTTGGCTGGGTCGTCTTTGAATTTTTCTTCGGCGTGCTTGATTAGCTGTTCTTTTGCTTCATTTAGCTTTTCTTGACCGGGCTTGGCTTCAGCTGATTTGTCGCTGGGCTTGACTAAACTTTCGACTATAACTGGCTTATCAGTCTTTTCCTTCTCTGGTTTGGCCAGTTCAATTCTTGTCTCATTTAGGTTTTTGCTATCGAGCGAATTTGGTGGTTTGAAGTCTAGCCTCTCTGCTGAAGTTAGAGAGAGCTTGTCAAAACTGTCAAAACGCAGCTCAGAAGATGCTCTCACTTCTCTTGCCGTTTTATCGTCGAATAAGATAGATCTGCGGTCTGGGCCAATGGCATTGCTATCGCTTGGGCGCGTCGGGTAAAGATCTGACTTATAAAGATCTGGCTTATAAATGTCGACTTTGCCCAGGTCAATAGATTTGGCGCCGACTGAGGTCGATTTATCCACTAGAAAGATGCGATTGTCCTCGGGCTTGGTAATTGCCTGAGTAGCAAGCGCACCATCGCTCTGACCAGTAGGCTGATCAGCTTTTTTCTCTTGAAGGTCGTGATGTTGTTTGGCGAACGTCATTGTTAACCGTCCCATGGTAAGAAAATTGGCTGGAAAGACTAGTAATTGTGAGGTTGGCCAGTTCAAACTTCTAAAACAAGGAATCGCGCCCCTGAGTCACTATCAGCATAAGCAAAAAATGTGGCAATATAGGGGCTAGATGCAAGCCGAAGTCAACAATCGAGAACAGCTACGAAGGTCTTAGTTCACTCTGGCGCTTCAGTCCTTCGGTCTCGACCTCGCTTTGATCTGGACCATTAGTGCCTGCTTGGCGCTTCAGTCGCCCGGTTTCAGCATCGCTTTGATCTGGGCCATTAGTGCCTGCTTGACGCTTTAGCCGCCCGGTTTCAGCATCTGTTTCATTGGCATCGCCAGGCAGCCTGAGCTTCATGCCAGGCTTGATCAAGTTGATATCTTTGACTTGATCTTTATTCAGTTCAGCAATTTCCTTTGTAAGGAAAAATTCTTGAATCTCTCATCATCTCAATAACCTGGTCACGAAGTGGAGAAGAATGAGCGCGAGCCTGAACGTTGTCTGAAATAGTGCTCGATTCAATATCGGCAGCTGACATGCGTGAATGAAAATTTTGCGACATAGGAAAATCTCTCATAGTAAGGGTGAAGCTAAGGTTGGGGAATGCTTCGGCGTCCGATTTCTGATCGAAACTATTGCAAGATTAAGCGGCCACCATGTTGGAGTTATGGCAGCGAGATTAAATGAGAATTCTGGCTAGTCACTAATGCGTAACTTTTCCAATCTATATTGTCTGTATTCACCCCGATACATCGCACAATCTCAAAAAGGGGATTACTAAATGACAAAATATGCAGCAGAAAGTTTCAATGACAATAGCTCTGATAGCAGGGCCACAAGCTCATCGCTGAGCGAGTCAGTAAATTCGCAAATGACCTTAAAAGACCTCGAAATTCTAATCAAAAAGATGACACCAGAAAATGTCTGCATCCGCGATCAAGAAGGTTATATTGCTTGCGGACCAATCGTCGGCGTGCAGCGCCCCGAACAGCCCACAATCGGCAACATTAAGCCACCAGCGGAGCCCCTGAACCCTCCTTCTGAAAAGTACCCGCCAAAAGATGAAAAACCTAATTGGACAAACAAGCCCGACACTTGGCCGCCAATTATGCTTTACGAACGTAAGTAATTCGCATTAAACAAACGATGAAAGAGCGTGCCTTCCTTGAGCACGCTCTTTCTCATTTGGCAATATAAAAATAGAATCTAAAGCAATTTTTCTATGCGCAAGCGGACAAATTCTATGTATCTTGGGGGATCGTCAGTTCAATATTCCGGCGCGCGGACCGACAGCGTCCCTTAAGAAGAGCACCGCTGAAAACGACTTTTGAAATCCGTTGAACAGATCTTCTGAAAGTGACAGTTGGTGTTAATTGCCAAATGGATGGCAAGAGACTGCCGGGTCAAAAGATGAAATAATCGATTTAGAGTATTCCGGGGCCTCGGAAACAGAAAGAGACCAAACGACTGAGGCGTCGTGGGTAGAACTCAAAAACTCTTGCTTATCTGTCGCAGTATATTCACTAATCGCTTGAACAGTTGTAGTACTGTAGTGCAATGCAAGATTAATTAGTGAATGGGAACTGACAGGTTAAATGGGAAAGCAAAGAACTAGCAGGCCACAGGCATTCAAGGCCACGGCTGCAGCCACAAGTGAAATAAAGGCACACGTTGGCGAGAAAAATCCGCTAAATGCTGAATGGCGAAAAAGCAACGCTGCTGAAACACACTTTGCCGATGGTGAGCTCGCCGAGTTGCTAGATAGCTATTTGAACGATGCTGCAGGTCTGAAGACCAGTCGGCTTATTCCCATGAACGGATACCCCAGCCTTAAGCTGCCTAACGACTTCTCGGGCGAAGACTGAGCTAACACCTCAACTCTTAGCGATCCATTTAACACCTGACTTCTCAAGCAACTCTCTAATCAGCTTGGCTCCACCTATCATCGCCGGTGTGATTGCACCAAACTGGCTTGGTGGGTTTTTCAACAAATGATCAACAGCGCCGCAAATAATTATCGCCGTTAGTAAATATGGATCGTTGCCCTTGACGGTGATGCTATGGGATGACACACCAATTGTTGTGCCTGCTTGTATTAGAAATGCGGTGCTCTGCCGCTCAGTGACGGAGGGCACTTTTGCTGAAGTTCCTTTGACAATAAAGTCGCCAGCCACTTTCATTAGCAGTTGACCAAAAGCTGCTGACACTTGAAGCAGCATCGGTGGGGCGCCAGCGGTGAAGTAGGTGTTCACGTCTTGCACATTTGTGTGACGGGGCAGCATCAGAGCCTCACCGGCAGGAAATGACACTATTGAAAAAGCTTTCCCTTCAATCTGCGTCTTTCTTGATATGGCACCAGGTCTGCCTTCAACCAATTGTCCCTTACTCAAATAAAAGCCTGAAGCAGCAAAGGCCCGCACGATACTCTTGCGCGTACCGGGGCTGGTGCTCATTTCTTCCAAGCTATAAACAAACTCAATTGACTGACATTGAGCAAAGTCGCTGCATAACTGGGCTCCCATAGCATCACCAATAGCAAATTCGTAGGCACAAGCCGGCACCAAAACAATTCCAGCAGCCTTTGCCTGTTCATGATATTTGTCATAAACCAGTTTTATAAAGCCCTGTTCGCCGGTGGTATCAAGATAATGAACGCGCCGCGCAATTGCTTCTTGAACTATCGGTTCGCCAAAATCAGTAAAGGGTCCGGCGCAATTTATGATGATCTTGCAGCCATCCAGAGCTTTGAATGTTGAGCGGTCTTGCACGTCTATTACACGAAACGGCACGCCGCCCAGGTTTTGCGACATGGTTCGCAAGGCCTGCTCGTTTCTACCGGCAATAAAAAATTCTGCCTTCCGTTCTATCAGTTCACTGGCGACAAGTCGACCGGTAAATCCAGTGGCGCCAATTATTCCTATCATCTATGCCTTGCCTTCTTGTCTTCATTTTAGATTTAACGAACCCCGGTAGAGGCTTGCTGGAAACTTCTCATTATCGGTATCAGACACAAGCAGGATGTTTAAAGTCTGCGCAACGGCACCTGTGCCGACTTCAGTGCTCAAATAATCGGCACAAATACCTTCAAATTTTTCCCGTCCATTGATGCGAAATAGGCCCTCAATGTCACCGTTCGCGCTCATTATTCCTAGTGACGAGCCAAGACTTTCACCATCCTGAAATTCATCATCTGTGGCCTCGGCGGCAGCCAAAAATATTATGCGCCCATCAGGCATTGGCACGGCGTCAGTAAAAGACAGCTGCACGCCTTCAATATCACCCAGCTCATATTCTCTCAATCTTGAAATGCCGGCACTCTTTGGTTTATGTGTATCATGCAAATCATGCAAAAAAGCTTCGGTATCGAGTTCAACAACCACACTTTTACCTTTTGTCTTGCTACCGCGATGGAAGAGTCTTGTCACTTTCTTCTCAATAGCTATACCTTCGACATTCAGCCCATCAATTGATTCTTTGAGCTTGTTGCGTATAGCAGAAAAATCAATAGGTATAGGCGATTCAGCAAGGACCTGCCCCTTCTCCAATTTGAGCATAGCTCCGGTAACACGATTCGAACGTGACATTGAGGGCATCACCAGTAGTGCACCTCCGGCGGCATAGGTATCTGGTTGAATGCGCGTTATTGCTTCCAAGTCAGGCTTCTGCTGCTTTCGTTCTTTGTAATTGCTCGCAAGCATACCAGGAAGGAGCCTGAGCCAGCGACCAGGCTGACTGCTTCTTAGGTCAAACTCAGCCAGATGCAATTCGTCGTCAGCCACAATAAATATGCGATTCTCCAGCCTGACAAGCCCACTTGCTGATACGACATAAGCAGGACGATTCTCTCCTAGAGGCTCAATCACCAGCTCTCTAACCTTTTCAATGGCAATCATTTCTTGAGCTAACTCCTGAAGTCAATAATTGTCGGCGACCAAAAGGTTGCTAAACACAACCCGACATAGCAACAACTAATCTATATTGCCTAAGTCAGAATTACCTGTATCGGAGCCAACAGCTGCCGCGTCAGGCTTAGATACTTTGTAGCCGAGATTTTTGATATTGACGATATAGCCTGGGGCCAGCTCAGCATCAAGCTTCTGGCGCAGCCGACCGACACACTTTCGCACAGCTTGCTCGGTCGAATCAGACTCTGAACTCCACAGCCTATTGAGCAACTCTTCAGCAGAGAAGAACTGATTTTCATGGCGCATAAAGAACTCGAGCAGGGCTAACTCTTTAGCATGCAAAGTAATTTCTTTGCTACCAACTTTTGCTAGGCCACACTTGCGATCAAGACTTAAGTCACCAACTGTAAGCACGTCAAATATTTTGGCTGAACGCGGCCGTCGGAGAATAGCCGAAACTCTCGCAAGCAATTCATCTAAAGAAAAAGGCTTGGTGAGATAGTCATCGGCTCCAGTATCTAGACCAGCCACTCGATCTTGAACAGCATCGCGGGCTGTGACAAATAGAATTGGCACGACGCCGCCCCGGGCTCGGTACTCAGCACACAAAGCCAGGCCGCTGTCAGCCTTGATGTTCCAATCTAGAATGACCAGGTCGTAGTCATAGATAAATAGTCGTTGCAAACCCTCTGGGGCAGAGTCAACCCACTCCACGGTATAATTTGCGAACTCAAGGCCATCAGTAATCGCCTCTGCAGTATCGGCTTCGTCTTCAATTAAAAGAATTTTGGCCATAACTCTCGAGGGTTTAGAACAGTTAGTTACGTTGCGGGAAACCAGTGCGAAGCCTCAATTTATCACACAAAGCCTTTGTTCTCATACTAGTTCCTCTATTTTTTGAGGTTCTCTTTCTCACCGCCTCTAACATAAGCCTGGCTCAGCTTGACAAGGCTTACAAACTGGAGAATCAAACCCGCGGCGTCCTGCAAATAGTTAACTTACAGACCAAGGTATATCCCGACGCAGCAGCAGCACTCGGGCTAGCAGTTGCCAACCGCGATGTTAGCCAAATCAACAGAATGCATAGATCCCTGGCAAAATTGAAAAAAGACCGGGCTTTACTAATGAGCCGGGGCGATCTCGACACTAGTAGTTTGCGACAATTCAATGCCAGCGTTGAGAAAGTCAATGTCGCTCTTGACGAAGGCGAAGCAGCGGCAAGAAGAGCCGACCAATTTGCTTTCATGCGCTGCTTAGAAAAGCTACAGGCGATTGTCATCGAATGCAACGAAGAAGGCGAACGAGTCTCGGCAATTCAAATAAAGAAAGCCGAAGAGCAGCGAGCTGAGCAAGAGCGTTTGAGACGGGATGTGCAAACACTATCAACCGCTGCTGTGGTGGTTAGCATATTCATTTCAATTCTTTTAGTTCTCATCTTCAACCGCAGTATTGCTAATCGCCTCAAAATTATCAGCAAGAACGCCATAGACTTTGCTAACGACAAACCAATTGCCCCGGCGCTCAAGGGCAACGATGAAATCGCACAGCTTGACCGCATTTTTCACAATATGGCCTTTCACCTAACCGATTTACGACGCAGAGAAAAGGCTTTAACCGAAAATGTCTCTGAAATTATCTGTTCTGTTGATACCTACTTCGAACTGGCCACAGTCAACAAGGCCATCACCACAATTCTTGGTTATCTTCCTGAAGAAGTACTAGAAAAACCACTGGCTGCAATATGTAGAGATGACCCGCAGAAAATTCGCGCCACTTTCAAGGAAATAGCAGAGAAGAAAGAAAACAAACCATTTCTGCTCACTATGAAAACAAAAGATGGTGACCTCAAAGAAATTATGTGGTCTGCAGTTTTTGACAAAGAAGAAAAGTCATATTTTTGCGTTGCACACGATGTCACTGAAATAAACAAGACGACCAGGCTGAAGCGCGAACTGACAGCCATGGCCACCCATGACCTGCGGGCGCCTCTGGCATCACTGCAATTGACCCTCGATCTCTTTTGCAAGAATACCTATGGTGAGCTAACCGAGAGAGGCAAACATAGAGCTACCCAAAGTGCTGCCACCATTGGCAGACTAGTGCAATTAATCAACTCATTCCTTGAAATTGACAAACTAGAATCGGGCACAATCGAATTGAATCTTGGCGAAGAAACCGTAGCTAACTTAATTCGCAGGGCCAGTGTAGCAGTGCAAAGCAAGGCTGAAGCAAAGGCGCTGAGTTTTCAGATGGAAGGCTGCGATATACAAGTTGAGTGCGACGGTAGTCGTATAGTTGATGTATTTCAGAACCTCCTCGACAATGCCATAAAATACTCACCAGAAAAAGGTGCGGTAAAAGTTGTAGCTGAGAAAGACAAAAGCATGGTTCGTATTGCCGTTATGGATCAAGGACCCGGAGTGCCTGCAGAAAAAGCCGCAGTAATTTTCGAAAAATTCAAACAAGGCAATGTCAATGCTGCCACAGAGAAGCAAGGTACCGGGCTTGGCTTAGCCATATGCAAAGCGATTGTGCAAGCTCACAGCGGAGATATCGGAGTAAAGAATGCACCCGGCTGGGGCAGCGTTTTCTGGCTGACCCTGCCAATAGCTAAAAATCAGAGCTAGAGGCAGCAAACAGCCTGAGCTCTGATTTTTAGTTTGTTTTATCTTCTAGTTACTCAAAATACTGAACCACTGGTTTATCAATCTTGCTGCTTTAAGGCGCACTCTCACGGCCAGTTTTAATAGTCCAGGCAGGCTGAGTCGTCGGCCGGATATCACCATAAGACAACTTATCGCCAGGATTAAAACCTTGATGGCTATTGGAAGAACCCATATCAATATTGATTGTAAGATCGATGCAAGCGTCGTTCTGCGGAGGTTTTGGCATATGATGACGCTGATGACGATATTCATTATCAAACTGGTCGTTCAAGAATGGCGGACGAGTCATGGGCTTCTTGTTGCCATCGATTTCTTTCTCGCTGTTGTCTTTCAAGGCTTCAGAAGCAGCGCCCTTAACAAGTTTCGCCCCATCGACCAAGGTCGAATCATTGCTAGCAATGCCCCTAGCGCCAGCCCCCATAGCGCCCCACAATTCTCTAGACAAGCTGCTGGCAGCGCTGCTATCACGATTGTCGTTGCCTGCTCTAAAAGTGTTTGATTCAGTTACTAAGTCTGGATTCGGCATGGTAAAAAACTCCTCTTGCGACGTCCGATGCAAGCATTATGCCAAGCCAAGTAGACATGAAATAGACAGAGCTAAAGTAGCGACAGACCCTTAGTTAATTGCCCTACTCAATTTCTTGTAAGAGGGCTTGCCAGGCTGGATGCAAAGAAATCTCGCGGAGAGACTGGTGCAAAAGCGAAATTCCTGGTTCTTTTTTAAACCAAGTTGAGGCACCTGAAGGATGAGGCAGTGGTATCACATCACATTCTACGCCGAACAAAGTTTTCTCAAACTTTTGACCTATAACATCTACCAACTGACCCTTGCCTAAAGACTGTTCAATTGCTAACTTACCAACGGGGATAACAAGCTGTGGTTGCAAGATTTTGAACTCTGCCGCCATCCAACCAGAACAATTGGCTACTTCAGCAGGACTAGGCACACGATCTCCTCCGCTTAAGGTCTTGCCGGGAAAACAACGGCAAACGGCAGCCATATAGGCGAGAGAGCGAAACTGCTCTTCATTTAAACCAATAGTAGAGAACCAGCGAAATAGGGTTTTTCCGGCAGTCCAAGCGAATGGTTTACCAAAAGAGCCCTCGTGGGGCCCCGGTGCCTGACCAATCATATAGACCTTTGACAGAAGAGCATGATGACTGACCACCGGACCAACCATCAATGGGCAAAGGGTGCAGTTCTTGAGAGCTGCTACATGCTTTTCAATTGCAATCTGAGACTTCATGGAACTATCGCCTAAAACCCTAATGATACTGCTAAAATTACCAGCTTATGCCAATAGATGCGACATGGCTTATTGACCTGACAATCATTGGCCTCTACTTCGTCATTATTATGTATGTGGGCTTGAAATTTGGCGAGCGAGAGAACAGCCTGGCCGACTTTGCCCTTGGCGGACGCTCTCTTCCCTGGCTGGCGGTACTGGCTTCAATTATTGCGGCAGAAACAAGTGCTGCGACATTTTTAGGCGCACCCGGCGAGGGATTTAAGCTACTCAACTACTCTTATCTACAAATTTTGGTCGGCACTGTAATTGGACGCATTATTGTTGCTTTCCTCTTTATAAAGCCCTTCTTCGATCTCAATGTCTATTCTATCTATGAATATCTTGAGAGACGTTTTGGCAGAGCCACAAGACTGGCAGCTTCGGCGACTTTCTTAGTAACGCGGGTATTGGCATCTGGTGCCCGTCTTTATGTGTCAGCAATAATTTTGGCAGTGGCCTTTACCTTAATCACGGGCTCAGCACCAACCAAAGCGCAAGAACTAACAGTCTATCTGTTAGCAATAATATCGATCACCATTATTACCGCTATTTACACATCCATTGGTGGCATTAAGGCAGTAGTTTGGACAGACTGCATTCAAGCAACGGTCATGCTTGGTGGCGCCAGTGGTGCAATAGCTGTACTGCTCTTGAGTATGCCAGAAGGTTTCAAGTCAGTTCAGTATTTTTACAGCCATACGCCGATGCCATTTTTCATCAATGGCACAAAACCCGACGCCAGCTTATGGCAAAACATCAAAGCGGTGCTTGGTGCCGACTACACTATATGGGCAGCATTTCTTGGTTCAACCTTCACCACCCTAGCCACCCACGGCACCGATCAAGACATGGTGCAAAGAATGCTCACGGCTCAAGACTATAAGAAGAGCAGACTTTCGCTAATTCTGTCAGGTCTGGCTGATTTACCAATCGGCTTCATCTTTCTCACTATTGGCATATTGCTGCACCTTTTCTTTCAACAACAGCCAGACCCCAACTTGCCGCAAAAGAACAGCGAGATCTTTGCCTACTTCATTTTGACAAAAATGCCCATGGGCTTGCGCGGCCTCTTAATTGCCGGCATATTTGCCACGGCCATGGGCTCTCTTAGTGCAGCTCTAAATGCTCTTTCAACCAGCGCCACCCGCGACTTTAGCCACAGCTCGGGAGCTGAAGCCAATCAACCGGGCTTCCAAAGAGATGAAGTAAAAGTGGCACGACAACTGACTTTTGTCTTTGCTTTCCTGATGATTTTGGTGGCCAGTGCCACGGCCTACTTTGTCATAGACCATCCCACATCGCGCATTATCCCCATTGTTCTAGGTATTTTCGGCTACACCTATGGCTCTTTGCTAGGTGTCTTCTTACTCGGACTCCTAAGCAAAAGAGGCAGCGACCGCGGCAATTTAATTGCCATGGTGGCCGGGGCGACTCTTGTCGCCTGCTTACCACAAATTGCCTTTCCCTGGAGAGTAATGTTCGGCTCCTTGACCACTATGGCCATCGGCTCGCTTTTCAGCAAAGAAACCATTTATGAAAAAGATAAATCGCCGGAAGCCAAGGCCTGACACTTTGCAGCCAAAGATAAAATGTGATCTAATCTCGGCGTGATTTGCCACGCTATCGCAACCAGCTGTTGCGTTAGTGCAAAAGCTGTCATCCTGTATTGAGAATACTTGCAGACCAATCGAAGGCCAATAGCTTTCTAATCCAGCACAGAAACACTTAGCCGCTATAGATCAAGAGCCCTAGAAGCAAGAGCATGGCGGCTTACACCTATTGGTAGACACTGTAAAAAAAGATCAAAAGTATGAAATTAGCCACCAAGGGTGAGGGCAGAAAAGCCAAGAGAAGATGTCAGCTCCAATTCCAGGACCAAGAGGCTAGAACCGTTACAGAGAAGGTAATTCAGGGATATCAGTCAACTTTGTCGATTTTGAGAATGAATGTCAATCTTCACATAACGGTGAGAGTTAAGGCCTAAGTGCAATAAAGGCTCCAATTGTGGGAAAATCAAAAAGGAGACCATCGATGATGCGATTATCTGGCCACACTTTCAATCCCACTATTATTTTTTTGGCATTAGCCTAGCGGTTGAGCTAATTTAGTAGGGGTCGTAAATGGGAAAAGAAAGATAGGGCTCGTCAGCGAACCACTTGTCTCTGACAGCGATAACTAAGGAGAGCGAAATGTCATATACCATCGTAAGCGATATCTGTGAAGGCGTAGGCGACTGTATTCCAGTTTGCCCAGTTGAATGTATTCATTGGACAGAAAAAACCAATACCAAAGGTCACAAATATCCGATCATTGACGACAGTACCTGCATTGACTGCGGCGCTTGCCTCTCAGCCTGCCCTGTAGAAGGCGCTATTCTCGACGACTGGCAACCTGAACTACAAAAGCCATAGTCAAGAAGTCGTAACAGGTAAGAGATAGCGGCATTTGCACCTGTCTCTCCTGTATGCGCAGTTACTATTAGAAAGCCGAGGTGAAGCACCTCGGCTTTTTGCTTATTTGCTTGTTTGCTTAGATCTATAGGATACATCGGGTACTCAAGAGCAGCCCAAAATAGAGCCCTAAAGCAGTCCTATATTTCCTACTTATATAGATAGTTCTGCCAAAATTGTCGAAGCTAAACGGCTTCTGCTATGGGCTGCCATAGCCTCGGTGTAGTGAACAGCAAACACCACTGTAGTGTTCGCTGGCGCAGCACCGATTTCAAGCACAGCAGAGGCTCTCACGCTAACTGTTTGATAGAGATTGAGTAGCCGTAGTGAATCGGCCTTAAAAATTGCAATCAGACCAGGGGCATCGTCAACTTCAAGAGAAGACTTAAATGGACCGAGAAAAGCCTCGTTGCCCATCATGAAAGGTTGATTGGCGGTATCGTCTAAGTCGGGAAAACTTTTGAATCGAGCTTTCGCTATAGTCAGCATTTTTTCTTTCGACCTCTGAGCAAGCTAAAAACCACATTCAACACAAGGGATAATAATACCCTTCGCCCCAAGGTTATACTTCTTACACAATACCTTTATGTTGTGAAACTAATGGCCCATTTGGAGCACTCCTGAAGATCAAATTAGCGGCGAAAATAAAACAATTGTATTCACCTCCCAGACGAACACATCTATTCAATATGTCATAGGCGATATTGTTGGCGAGAGCTATGCAGAAGTGCCAGCCACAATCGCGCCAGATTCCCCAATTCTCAATACCAGCCTCAAGCTGGGGCTCGAGAGAATGCCGTCAGTCTCAGAAAAAAATCAACCTAGAAGATTGCATCAAAAGGTCAAACAAAGAACTCTCCGAGATCAAAGAAATAGAAGGAAAGAAGCACAGAGTCTTCAACTTCCCCACCGATACTTCCATCGGCTATATTGCTCCCAATAAGGCCGTTGAGAGGAAGATCAGAGCCAGAACTGGATCAAGCAAGCGCCTCGATCAACCAGCCGTAGGTAAAATAACTTGGCCCGACGACCAACCAGTAAGCTTTACTGGCGGAATGAAAATAACCAATTTCCCTGAAATATATGAGCACTTTGATAATGAAGCAATAGCCAGCCTAACTCTAAAAGGAGTAAATCAGCTTCCAGCAATTGAAACCCTGGCAAAATGGCCCAATTTACGATGGCTTTCCTTGCAAGGATGTGTGCTTGACGCAAAATACACTAAGGGTCTCGATCGACTGCAGCACTTACAATCACTGACCCTTAACCAGACAAAATTTGACTTAGATAACATCGAACAGCTTAGCCTTCTGCCTAAATTGAGATCTCGGCAATTAGACCAGATCGAAGGCCACTCTAAAATTTTGCAAGCGTTAGCAAACAGCATTAGCCTGCGCAAGCTCTCCGTCAGTCCAGATAATCCCAGCGATCCGGTGCTCGGGCGCTTTCGCAAACGATTTCCCAATATAAAGATAGTCAGACTAGAGCTAAAAACACTCTAGCTATTTAGCTTTAGCCTGATTTCCAATGAATACTCACCCAGATCTAACTACCAGATTTTTGCTCGTTTCTCTTGCTCACGCCACATCGGGTCACCAGATTTAATACCGAAGGCATCGTAAAACTCTTGGAAGTTTACTAGGGGCCCAACAGAACGGAATGGCCCTGGTGAATGGGGATCTACAGTAATTAGTCTTCTTTGCTCAGCTTCGCGAATATTGATACGCCAAAGTTGAGCGAAGGAAAGGAAGAACCGTTGCTCAGGAGTAAAACCATCAATATTCTTGCGCTTGCTTGGATCTTTCTTCAATGCTCGTTGCAGAGCATCGTAACCGATACTGACACCACCCAAATCGGCAATGTTCTCACCTAGAGTAAGCTTGCCGTTTACGTGCAGCCCTGGCAGCGCCTCGAAGCTATTGTACTCTTCTACAACTTTTTGAGCGCGGTCATCGAATTGCTTGGTATCACTCTCTGTCCACCACTCAGTCAAATTGCCATCAGCGTCAAAGTGTCGCCCCTCATCATCATAACCATGGGTGATTTCGTGACCAATCACGGCTCCAATACCACCATAGTTGACAGCATCATCCATTGTGATATCAAAGAAAGGAGGCTGTAGTATGCCAGCAGGGAAGACTATTTCATTCATAGTAGGATTGAAATAAGCATTGACAGTGGGCGGTGTCATCATCCACTCACTGCGATCAACTGCTTTGCCAATTCTGGCAATCTGCCTAGCGACCTCAAAAGCATCAGCCCGGATCACATTGCCAAAGTAGTCATCTCTTTTGATAACAACTGCTGAGTAATCACGGAATTTATCGGGATGACCGATTTTCTGCACAAAGCGCTCGAACTTCACCATAGCCTTCTTGCGAGTAGCCTCACTCATCCAATCAAGCTTCTGCAAATGTTCGGAAAATACTTCGCGTAAATTAGTCACCAACTCGGCCATGCGCTGCCGTGCATCAGCAGTAAAATATTTCTCGACATAGAGTTGACCAAGAGCCTCTCCAATCTCACGATCAATCACTTTAGCAACACGCTTCCAGCGCGGTTCTTGTTGTTCTTGGCCGCTCAGTGTTTTGCCGAAGAAATTAAAGTTCTCGGCTTCAACAGCATCATGCAAAAACGGCGCAGCTTCATGCAGAAGATGCCAGCGCAAATAGGTCTTCCACTCCTCAATAGAGTGAGCCTTAACAATCTTGTTCAAAGCTTCAAAATACTCAGGCTGCCCGACCACAGCATAAGGCAAATCATTTATGCCACGCTCATCGAAGTAGATCTGCCAAGGCACAACCTTACTTCCTGAAATTAAGTCAGCAGCCTTCACTTTATTGTAGTTTTTGATGGGATCGCGCAAATCAACTCGCGAACGACTTTCTTGAGCCAATTCTTTCTCTAATTTAAAAACAATATCGGCATCTATAGCAGCAGCAGAGCTACTTTCGCCTAAGAGAATGAACATTTTCTTCAAGTGTTCAATATAGGCAGCGCGCTGAGTAGCAAAAGTCTCTTTCAAATAATAGTCACGGTCAGGCAAGCTTAAACCGCCCTGCATCAACTGAAAAGCATAAATACTGCTGTCTTTGGCATCGGCGTCAACGCCGCTGCCAAATATTCCACCGAGACCATGCTTGTGAAAATCAGCCAATAATTTGAACATCTGGTCGACGGTTTGCAATTGCGCAATAGAGTCTAGTTGCGCCTTAATCGGCTCAAAGCGCTTTTTCTCAATTAGCTCAGTATTCATACCAGAGGCGAAGAAATCTCCCACTTTTTGTCTGGCAGTGGGTGTCGACGTAGGGCTAAATTTCTCCTCGCTGGCGCTCTTCAAAATGCCATGGATGAGAAAGTTGTTCCGTTCGGCTAATTCGCTAAAGCTTCCCCACCTGGCCTTGTCAGCAGGAACAGGATTATTTTTAATCCAATTGCCATTGGCATAGCGATAAAAATCAACTGAAGGTTTAACACTCTTGTCGAGATAATCTACCGAAAAGCTGGGGATCTTTGGTTCTTTGGGGCTATCTATTGCTTGCTTGAGCGATGGGGTAAAAGCCAAGGCGCTATTGGCAAGGAGCAGACCACTGCATGACAATGCCGTTATAATGCCCTTAGACAAATTACTTTTCACAGACCTTTTCATGGAACCCCTTTCAAAAACTGGCACTGCCATACACGCAATTCAGATTAGAGATTATAGAGGATTATCACAACCCCTCTACCAATCATCAAAACTATAAAACTATCGTTGCTTCGACCGGAGGTTTTATGTACAGCCGCAAATCGCCAACAAAAGCCCGAAAAGGCAGCAGAGGCTTAAGTACCCTAATTTCGTTAGGCATTCTCTTTTGCCAATTTGGCCCTGCCCTTGCAGCACCGTCTTTTCCCCAGGCTAAAGCCGACTATGAAAGCGGCAAGTATTCTCAAGCTCTAGCAACATTTCAGGCCCTCAGTGCCACCTATCCAACTAATGCCTTGGTGCACTATTACATGGCACTTTGCCACCAAAATCTCGGCCACATGGGCCAAGCAAAAGCTGAGTACCAAATTGTAGCCAGTAGCGGTCAGCCACAACTGGTGCCTCTGGCCGCCAAAGGCCTGGCCACCCTGGCTGGGGCCCGTTCTAATTCAGGTTCTAGTTCTAGCTCAGTTGCTTCAATTAGCGCCCCTAGCAATGAAAGCCGCACTGGTTCAAAAGTCGCCATGGGCAAAGTGAAGAAAGTGCTCGAATTCTGGGCCGAGTGGTGAGGGCCTTGTAAAACATTTGCGCCCGTGTTTGGCGCAACAAAGTCTAAGTTTTCTGATATACGATTCGAAGAACTCAATGTAGATGATGGAGCAACCAAAGAACTCTCGGCCAAGTATGGCGTCAGCGGCATACCTTGCGTGGTTTTCTTAGATGGTTCCGGCAATGTGCTCTTCAAAGGTGGCCCGCAGCGAGATGTAGAAGGATTTTCTGAACAGATACAGCAATATCGTTAACGGCTAGATGACAAATCCAAACAAGCTTGAAAGTGGCACCATTTTCGGTGCCACTTATAAGATTATTGACTTTATAGGCGAAGGCGGTATGGGCCTGGTCTATAAAGTAGAGCACTTGCTCATGACCAAATTGCTTGCACTAAAAATTCTAAAAACTGAGAATCTCACCGAAGCAGCATGGAAAAGATTTCGTGCTGAAGGGCAAGCCATAGCCAGACTAGATCACAGCAATATTGTTCGCATCTACGACATGAGTCAAAGCGAAGATGGCGTGCCTTTCTATACTATGGACCTACTAATCGGTCAGTCACTGGCAGAATACCTACAAGAACGGGGCCAACTAAGCGAAGCAGAAGCATTGCCTATCTTCAGACAAGTGTGTGCTGGTTTGGCCTATGCCCACGAACGAGGAATCATTCATCGCGATATCAAGCCTGGCAATATTATGCTTATCGATAGAGCCGAGGTCGACAAAACAAAGGCTATAGATCTCAGCCAAAAGCTAGTAAAAATTGTCGACTTTGGTATTGCCAAACTCACCGATGAAAGTGGCAATACAATTCAAGGCCTGACAAAACCAGGAGAAGTTTTCGGCAGCCCCCTATACATGAGCCCAGAACAAGGCGACGGCCAAAAAGTTGATCAAAGAAGCGATCTTTATTCTGTGGGCATCACTCTATTTCAAGCTCTGACGGGCAAACCACCACTGCTCGGCAAAACAGCAATTGAAACCACCATGATGCATCAAACCACCAAACCAGCCAGGTTAAACGATCTATCCGACCAAATCGAATATTCACCAAGGCTTGAGGCGTTAGTGGCCAAAATGCTAGAAAAGCGACCACAGGATAGATACACGTCCCTAGCAGAAGTAGCAAAAGAGCTATTGGGGATTGAGCGCTCTGAAGAGGGAGGGGAAGAGGAACGGGTAGGGGCTAGCGTAGGGCAAAGAATAGGGCAAAAGCTAGTACCATCCACAGTACCGAACAAACCTATTGATTTACAAGAAGACAGTCAGACCATCTCTAAGTCGCAGAGTATCTTCAGCACAAACAATATAGTGGCATTCACAGCTATTGCCACCATGTTTGCAGCGGCAGGGATTGCCATAACAATTATTGTTAGCACTCAGGCTAGAGACAAGAATGAGCAAGCTCAAATAATACAAGCGAAAATAGAAGATAAGGAACAAGCTGATCAAGTTAAACGAGCCAGGAATCAGCGGTCCAAACCGGAAATCAAGAAACAGAAAATATCTACTATCCTTCAGCCCGTTCTCAATCAAGTAACCAATGATGCAGTACAAGCCTTTCTGCAAAGCAATGAAAATAAGTTTTCGCAATCGAAACTAGTCGCCAACAAAAAACAATTGATCTTCAATTTTCCTGAAAACTTTTCCCTGGGTGAGCTGGTCTGTCTCGGAGAGCACAACTATCTTTCTAAAACTCAAGCACAACGACAAGTAACTGTGCCCGAGATGACCCTGCGACGGCTGCACTGCAACGATGTCGTGCGAGCTTATCCTCAACTACTGACCTATTTTGCCCCAGGCGATTTATGGTCTTTGACTGTCGAGGGACAATCTTCCAACCCGGAGCTCTTGGTCACAAGTATTGGCAAAATGAAAGACTTGCATATTCTCAGCCTAACAAGAACAATCTTGCCCGATGACAAACTAAACAGCCTCGATGCTCTCAAGAGTCTTCAGACACTATGCCTAGCAAACACTCAATACAATTCCGCAAGCCTCTCCAAATGCCAATTTCTCAGCCATCTACAAAGTCTAGATCTAGAAAACGGTGAAAAGCTTCTGCCCCTGTTAGAAAAGCTCAAACAGAGCAATCGTTTGGATAGCCTGGTTCTGAGCAAATGCGCTTTAGACAATGACGAGATTATTGCAGTGAGCGATATGACAAAACTAAAGAAACTGACCTTGAGCAAGAGCAGTGTTTCAAATAACGATCTAAAGCAACTCACAAACTTGTCAAGACTAGAGGAGTTAAACCTCGAAAAGTGCAGTAATTTGGACAATAACTGCATGCAATCATTAAAAGCCTGGCCGCGGTTATCAACCCTGAGGCTATCACCAGGCTTGTTAAGTGATGCCCAGATTAAGGAACTGCAAGACCACCAGAGGCAGCGCTACATAGAGCTGAATGTCTCCAATCAGTAGATGTAACATAATAAGCTGCCCTTAAGGTGCCCCAGTAGATGCTTTTGATAAAATGCTTGGCATCCCTGTCTGCGTCGGCCGCAGCCTAAAAGTGAGTGAGCTATTGTGAGCAAAATCGTTAAAGCCAAAGAGCACGAAGTAGCTTTTAGCCAAGCACCAAATGTGGTTGCTAATACTTCAGCTAAAGATGGCGCCCCAAGCAAAATAGTCAAAGCAAAAGAAACAATGAGCTTTGTCGCTACTTCTATTCCTGTCATTGGTTTTATCGGCACCATCTCAGTCTGGGCCGCGACCAACTACTATGTCGGTGATGTGGTTGTGGAAACAAACAAACCTTTCACAACTCTTACAGTCAAAGCGTTTGATAAAAAGGGCCAAGAATCAACCTTCCATACCCCGCGCTTTCAATTAATGCCCGGTAGCTACCACCTAGAAATTCAAGCAGACAGTGCCAAACCTCAACATGCCGACACTGAGGTGGTTTTTCAAAAAACAGCAACAGTGCCTGTGAGTATTAATGCCAGCGATGAAGAACAAAGCAGTAAAGAACCGAGCATTGAAGCTGAAACCTCAACTGATCGTCAAAAGAAACGTCATTGGTGGCAGCTCTGGCGGCGTTCTGAAAATTGAGCGATATATTTAAGACAGGCTCATTCATTGTCGGTACCTATAGAGTATTAGACTTTATTGGTGAGGGGGCAATGGGTCTTGTTTATAAAGTCGAACATAACCTGCTCAACAAAATTCTAGCCTTTAAAGTTCTAAAAACAGAGCATCTTTCAGAATCAGCTTGGAAGCGTTTTCACATCGAAGCTCAGGCAATCGCAAGGCTTGATCACCCAAATATTGTCAAAATCTACGATATGAGCCAAACAGAAGATGGTACGCCATTCTTCACTATGGACTTGCTTGTCGGTCAATCCCTCGACGACTATTTGCAAGATTATGGAAGACTTACCGTAGAAGAGGCCCTGCCAATCTTTCGACAAATCTGCTCGGGCTTAGCCTATGCCAACGATCACGGCATAATTCACCGCGACATAAAGCCGGGCAATATTATGTTGACCGAAATTAAAAATGGAAATATTGCTCAAAGCACTGTGAAAATTGTCGACTTCGGCATAGCCAAATTGATTGACGATGGCAACACCTCACAGCAGGGCTTAACCAAGCCAGGAGAAGTTTTTGGCAGTCCGCTCTACATGAGCCCAGAGCAATGCATGGGAAGTAAGCTAGATCAACGCACAGATATGTATTCAGTGGGCATCACTATGTTTCAGGCCCTGACAGGCAAGCCACCACTTTTGGGCAAATCAGCAGTTGAAACAGCCGCTCTGCATCAAACCCAAGTGCCACCGATGCTCCGTGACATTGCTCCCGATGTAGATTTTCCCATTGAACTAGAAGACGTGATAGCGACAATGTTGGAAAAATCACGAGAAGATCGTTATTCATCCTTGGCAGAAGTAGCTAACGAGCTGTTGCGAATTGAAAGAGGCGAAGATATCTATAGCCAAGAAGTACGGTCAGGAAACCGCAACCACAGGCAAAATATGTGGTTGCCTGAGAGAGACAGAAGCTTAGAGGACACCCAAAATCGCACGGGACAAAGAAGAGCGCAACTGCTAACAAAAGTACAAATAGTATCAAGTACCTTTTTAGCTCTCACGGCTTTGGCAATAACTATCTACGTGCTCTTTCCTGTTAAACAAAAAAAAGCAAAAACAGTTGCCACTTGCGAGCAACTAGCTCCCATTCCCAAAGATAGCCCAAGTGAAAGCGATGAAGAAGTTAGTGCACAAGAAAGACAAGACATCAACGAGTACCTAGCTAGCCACAAGAGCACCTATAGCCGAACAGAGAATATCAATGGCACACCTTTCAAAGTTTTCGATTTCCCTGAAAAATTCTCGCTCGGACGGCTCTCCTATAGCCATGGCCTAACCGCAAATAGACTTGATGCCAGGGGAACCCTTCGCATACCAGCCAGGAGCTATACAAAGCTTGAAGGAAATCCCTTTGTCGAAGCCTATCCAGAATTGATAACCAGGTTCAGGCCAGACGATCTAAACTGCCTTAGCATCAATGAAGTCGCTCCGCGCAATCCTAAACTTGCAACAAGTGTGGCGCATCTAAGACTGCTAAACCATCTCGAGCTGAAGCGCTGTGTGCTCAATGGCGTCGATCTGAAAGTACTAGAAGCGCTAAAGAGACTAACAATTCTAAATTTAAGCCAATCTGTGAAAGGTCAAGAATTAGCGGAATTTGCACTACTCAAAAAAATCCGCTCACTTCAGATTGAATACTTAGAGGAACCATCAATCTTGATAAAGGCCTTGCAAAACTACAACAACCTTGAAGTCTTAGATCTGCGACACTCCAAACTAAACAAAAATGATTTTGTCGGTCTTTCGCAAATGAGTAGGTTGCAGTCACTAACAGCCAAAGATTGCCAAATGACAGATAGCGATGTTGAAATGCTATCCAAACTTTCGAATCTGAAATTTCTCAATATTGACGCTTGCCGTGATCTAACAAGCAATTGTTTGACTAGCTTTCGAAAATTCAGAAATCTTAAGCACCTCACCCTGCCTGAGGGTCTTTATCGAAAACAGCCCAAGAAGGAACTGCAGAAGCTCTTGCCTGGCATCACAATTGCCGAAGGAGACGCCAACAAAGGACTAATTCCAAAATTATCTAACGACAAAGAAGATTAGAACAAACTATCAAAACTCATGGAGGCGGCGGTGGACGTATATTTGATTGACGGCACATACGAACTCTATCGTCATTTCTACGCTCTACCAGAAGCAACTGATGACAATGGTCAAGAAATAGCAGCCACAAGAGGCGTTATCAACTCAGTGGTGTCAATGCTAGAGCAAGGCGCCACACACATTGCGGTGGCCACGGATCATGTCATAGAGTCTTTTCGCAACCAACTCTACGACGGCTATAAGACAGGTGATGGTGTACCACCTGAAATTATGTCGCAGATAGCTATCGTAGAGACAGCTCTAGAGGCCCTCGGTGTCAAAGTCTGGCCAATGATCGAGTTTGAAGCCGATGACGCCCTAGCAGCAGCGGCGGTCAAAGCTGCAACAATCGCCGAAGTAAATCAAGTATTGATCTGCACCCCAGACAAAGACTTATGTCAGTGCGTCAGCGCATCAAAAATAGTACAACTAGATCGCAGGCGCGATAATGCCATTCGCAACGAAGCCGGTGTCGAAGAAAAATTTGGTGTCAAGCCGGCTTCTATTCCAGACTTCTTGGCTCTAGTCGGTGATACCGCAGACGGTTATCCTGGTCTATCGGGCTGGGGAGAAAAAGGGGCTGGCACCATACTGGCACACTTCAAGCATTTGGAAGATATACCAAAAGACCTAGCCCAATGGCCGACCATCAGGGGTGCCACTAAACTAGCTGCTACGCTCTTTAGTCATTGGGAGGAAGTTCTACTGTATCGTCAACTGGCAACGCTAAGGCTCGATGTACCAGTCTTTGAAGAGATCAATGAATTAAAATGGCTCGGCCCCAAAGATGAATTTGAAGCAGTTTGCGAGCGCTTGAAAGCTAAAAACACATATAGAAGAGTACAGAAGTTAAACAGCAGCAAAGGCTAAACAACTGATGCAAAATCCCAGGGGAAATACTGGCATTCCCACTAGATGCATATGGTAGTGTCAAACCATATGCCAAATAGAACCACCACATTAAAAGCCATATGCTTGGCCTCGACCTTAGGTAAAATGCCAGGTCTAAGGCTAGCAACAACGATACTTCTAGCTTGTGTTGGCTCCACAAACTTGTGTCATCTACTCGCTTGCCAGCCGTGCTGGGCGATACCGCAAAACAATTCACAAAGAGAACAGACCAGCGCCACAGTCAAGGGCAAGCCGGCCGCATTGGAAGGCAAGATGATAACTAAATCGGTAATTGTCACAGGCGAGAAAGCAGCAGCCCAATCATACGGTGAAAGCATTGAACAAGCTGACTTAATTGTTAGCGCGGAATACCAAGAAAACGGCAGCGTTCTAGTAAAACAAGTACTTAAGGGTGACAGGAGCTGGAGCGGCAAAACTATTAAGCTGGCCAGTGCCATCAAAATGGGTTGCCGCCAACAACCGGTGCCCTCTATAAAGAACGCCGCAGTGTTACTGCGCGATAATGGCAAAAGAGAATTTAGCGCAGTTGAAATATACGACACTCCAGATCAAATTGCTTTTCTGTATTGCTTCATTCCGATATATGCAAACAATTCAGCTACTACAGAGAAAACAAAGTTCGCCTTATTGAGAAATCTATTTACTAACCCTAACAGCAATGCCACGGCCTTTGAAGCAGACCCAACGGCCACATTCAAAAAAGAGTTTCTGTCGGCCTTAGGCACCATGAGGCAACCAGCAAATTTTGACCTGGTAAAAGAACTATATTTACGACCAGATCTTTCAGCTAAAGACAAGTTGTCTTTGCAAGAATGGATGGCCAATACCGGCGACAAAAGAGTGCTTCCAATTCTCTACACCGCTCTTAAAAGCAAAGACAAATTTGTCAGCAGCGATGCCATCTCAAGGCTAACCTATAGCTATTCAAGCCCGACAACAGACAAGGCTATTGCTGAAGCCTATAACTCTCTACCAGATCAAAGTAAACAAATGGCAGCGCGCTATCTGATCAAACGTGGCGCTAATAACCTGGTAAAGCCGGCTCTTGTGGATAGTGCTGCTGCCACTACCCCTTTTCAAAAAGCAAGCGAGTTGGAGCACCAGGGCAAAGTCAAAGAAGCACAAGGGCTCTATTTATCAATATTAGAATCACCAGAAGATAACAGCTACGTCATAGAAACTGCAATGGCTAAAGTATTAAACTCTGCCAAGACACAAGATGCAAACGCTATAAAGCAAAGAGTACTCAAAGCTCGACTAAACTGGCTCAACAAGTATGCTCAAAATAGCAATTATCTAGAAGCTCAAAGTGCAGCTGATATACTTCGCAAACTACACGATGAAAGAGTACTAGATGCCCTGCTATCAATTCTGACAAAACGACAATCTATCTTTGCCAAGGCCAACCAAACTGCGACCTTTGCCATAGCCGACCTGGGTGCGAGTGCCAAACAAAGCACAATAAGTCTTCTTTTAAGAGAAATTGAAAGTAACACTGCCCTTGCTCAAAAGCCTGATGAACAGATAATTTTACTCTTAGAGCTAGCCTGGCTACAGCAGCCCGATGGCGCCAAACAGGTAAGCAAAGCAATAGAGAAGAACAGCGCCTGGCTCGGTTCTTACAATCAGATTCAGCCCATCTTGAAGGGGCTACCGAACAAAGATGAAGGCCAATTTCTGGCACAAAAGCTCGTCGAGAAAAAGCTGCCAGCTCAAGCGCTCGACTGGATCATATTCAGACTGGGCGACCTGCACGAGACCCGTGCTATCGATGCACTCATGGCCGAATTCGAGAAACCCTATTCTTACTCGCCAGAGACAACAAAAGTAGCCCTCGCAAAGATTTCAACCAATGGCCAGGCAAGGGAAGTATTAGTTAAAAGACTCAAGTCAATTGCACTCAATTCGCAGTCTGCAGCCCAAGCCAATGCCATAGAACTGCTGGCAACAATTGATGGAGAGAAGGCACTACCTGTAGTGCGACAAATTATCAAGAACGGCCAACTTGAAGCCAAAGTGCGAGCACTCAATATCATTTCTCGCCTCGGTACAAAAGAAGACCTAGCTCTTCTTGTACCCATGTCAAATTACTGGAGCGGAGACCGCAAAACCCATTATTGGGTAATGCAAGCAGTCGGAGAACTTAATAACAAATAGTGGGAACCATTGGAACAAGTCGACGTCGAGGCCATGAGATTCAATGATCTAGCCAAAGACGAAACAGTGGTATGCAGTCAGACTTCATTCAGCCCACAACTAATCCTCTTATTCTAAGCCTGGTTAAGGCGATGATTCCGATCGCGCTAAAGATGGAAAAGCTAGATGTGCGCCCAAGCGAGCATTGCCTTGAACTGGTCAAATCGATAAAGAACATGCCAGCAATATTGGCAGTGAACCATACTGATCGCTGCGACCCATCGGTAGTAGCGGCCCTTTCCCTAAAATGTCAAGAAGACTTTTATTATCTAGCAGCCCGTGAGCTGTTTGACGAAAATCTAGGGCTGCGAGGCTGGTTGATGCAAAACAGTGGGGTCTACTCTGTAATTAGAGGAACACCTGAAGACGCAGACTCAAAAGCCGAGACAATCGCCTTAATTGCCCAAGGCAAGCAAAAGTTGGTAATGTTTCCCGAAGGCGACGTAACAGGTCGAGACGACGTCATGTTGCCCTTCAAGCGCGATGGTATCGCCAACATACTGGAAGCGCAGCGAATCTGCTTTGAGCACGAAAGTAACCGCACCGTTCAAGTAATCCCTCTGGCTATATATTATGAAGTGTCTGAAAATGCCATTCCACAACTAAAGAATTGCTTGAGCAGGCAAGAAGAATTTCTTGGACTGAGCAATTGGAATGGCCCGATAGAAGCGCGGGTTCAGCGTATTCTCTTCAGCATGCTCAGACACTTAGAGCAACACTATGGCAAACAGACCGAGGCGAAAGCGGCTGACCAGCGCATTCGTGAGCTCAGTTACTTTATCACTTCGCTTGTCGCCAATATTACCGGCACTGACAACTACGATCAATCATCTATCAATACCTATCTTTATTCCGTCAGGGGCAGGTTGCAGAGACTAATTGACAACAAAACTGACAGCCCAATTTGCTTTGATAATGTATTGCGCAAAGAAAACATCAATAGTTTTCAAACGGGTGTCCACGACCTCGATCGCGTGCAGCATTTGCTCATACTGCTATCGACCTTGCAGCAACAGCCCGCTACACTTGACGTTTTGTGGCGAATAATTGATCGCATGGAGCATCTAATCATTGGCAGCACATCTGCGAAGGGTAACCGCATTGCCTGGATTGAAGCAGGACAAGCGATTAACCTAGAAAGCACAGTCGGCGAATACTCGAAAAACCCAAACCAGGCAATCGATCGCACAGAAGAACAACTTAGAAGAAGTATGCAAAACCTCCTCAGGCAACTCAAGGAACAATCGCTGGCCTTATCTGAAACCGTTCAAAAGCACTTTGATACAAGCGCAAGAACAAAAATGGAACATTCAGGCAGTGACACCGTCACTGAGCCTGACTTATAGGCAAAGCCAGAGGATAGGAAATTATCATGGGTAAAGCAGCACTTTTATGGGTAATGGGCGTACCAACCGGGGCAATCGTCGTGCTCTGAATGATGGGAATGCTTAACTAATAAACAGATCACCACAAAACATTTGTCTTCCGATAAACTATCTAGCTACAGTAAAAATGGATAGAGAAGTGCTTGAAAAAGTAGACGGAAGATTGGTAAAGAATCTAATTTTGGCATTGACTGTTCTTGCTCTGTCACTAGGCAATTCCGCCTCAGCAGAAACTACAGCGCCTGAAACTACAGCCCCAGCAACTACAGCCCCAGCAACTACAGCCCCGGCAACACTAGTTCGCGGAACTAGAGTCAGCATCGTCAAGACTGACAATTTTAGCGCTGCGCCCAATTTTTCTGGCTTCATTGATAAAGCCACTCAGGCTTCAATAATGGTGACCGAGATGCCATCCCCATTTGAAGCAACTACAGCTGGGTTTAACGAAGACGGCCTTGCCAGCCGCTCGATGAAGCTGGTAAGCAAAGAAGCAATAACAGTTGGAGATTTCCCCGGCATACTCTGCTCTGTTAAACAAAAGGCTTACGGCGTAGACTTCTCAAAATGGATATTAGCCTTCGGCGACAAAGACCGAACTATCGTTGTCACAGCTTCCTTTCCCGACAGTGAAGCAGAGAAGCTCTCAGCATCACTGAAGCAAACTCTACTAACAGCTCGCTACGACTCTAAAGCTCAGCCACCAGATCCAATGGCAGACTTGCCTTTTACTATATCAGGCTCAAAGACACTGCTTATGGCCGGGCGCATTCAAAACACTCTCTTGTTCTCACCTACTGGCAAAATTACTGCAATTGATCCCAAAGACCATAGTTTGTTTCTGGTTGGACAAGCACTAAACGATATCGACATTCCAGATAAGTCAGATTTTGCCCGCACTCGGCTAAAAATGACAGCCAATCTCACCGATGTACAAATTCTTTCAGAAAAAGACATTACAGTTAGTGGCATGCCAACCAGAGAAATTCTAGCCACAGGCAAAAATAAACAAGGCGAAGAACTGTTCGTACTTCAAGACATTGCCTACGGCGGCGGCAGCTACTTTTTCCTGCAAGGAATTACTGACCTTGCTCAGAAAGCCGAAAAAGAACCAGAGTTTAAGGCTATCGTCGAATCTTTCAAACTAAAGTAGGCCAAACTAAAAAAGGCCAAACTAAAACAGCTGAACACTATTTGCTGATATCAGCGCTAATTAGTATGCTGCGTAAACGGCTGACGAACTCACTCTCAGTAAGCTTTTCTGCCGAAATAAGCTCGCCAACCAGGCCGTTTAAGGCCTGGCTAGTTTTGCTCGAAAACTTCTCCTTCGAGCAAATTATTATCGCCTTCGAACTACTAAGCGCCTTAGCTAAATGCAGGATATTCTTCTCTGCCTCGGCCGAACCATCGAACTTGACAATGACATTTCTATTTGGTCCGATGTCTGCGATAGAATCGATGGAAAAATCTTGAGCGCAGTCAACGGTAGCGAACTCTTCATCGTCAATAAGCGAAGGTAATATTTCCCAATGCGATTCAGCATTTTCAAAAATTACCAGTCTTTGACAAATACCACTGAGCATTCGTTTGATGTGAGTAGCCAATTCGCCTAGCTCAAAAGGTTTATAGAGCCAACTTACAGTCACCGGTGAACCTAACTCAGAATCGTTAAAGCGTGAAGCTGAAGTCAACAGAATTGGCACCTTAGCATTCAAAGTACTCTTATCAATTTTCTCAACGAGACTCATGCCCAAGCCATCCGGCAAAATCATGTCAATAATACAGGCATCGAGCTTAGTCGTGGCCAGCACTGCTAAGGCCTCCTTCAGAGTTGATACTGAATGCACGGCATAGCCGGCAGTGACCAAGTGAAACTTGATCAATTTCGCCAGGCTCTTATCATCCTCAACCAGCAACAGAGCTTTTGTTGGAGGAGGAACGTCAGTAACAGCACCCCCTGGGGCATCAAGTTCAAACCAGAATGTACTGCCTTGCCCAACTCTGCTAGAAACCCCCAATCGACCAGAATGCTGTTCAACTAAAGCCTTCACTGTAGACAAGCCCAGGCCCGTTCCCTGGCGCTGAACGCCATCAGCTGAGACCAGCTGACTAAACTTAGAAAAGAGTTTAAGCTGGTTCTCCTCACTAATGCCAGGCCCCTTATCAGAAACGGAAAAGCGAATGGCACCACTCTCCATACGCGTTACCGCTACCAACACCGCAGCATTAGCAGGTGAAAACTTCATAGCATTGGAAATTAGATTGATAAGAACCTGAACTATGCGATCTCTATCGACCCTGACCTGGGCATCGCAACTAGCAACCTCAATAGTGACGTGATCATCAGAGCGATAGTTGACTAAGGCTTTGGCAGCAGTATCAACCAAATCGGTCACTGAAACATCAACCAACTTTAGCTCTATCTGGCCACTTTCAATCTTGCTCAGCTCTAACAAATCATTTATTAGCGACGACAACCTGACTGTGCTTGATATGGCGATTTCCAAAAACTCTTTGCCTTCAGCACTCTGAGGAGTGTCAAATTCTTCTATTAGACGCAAAGAGCCAAGAATTGATGTAAGGGGCGCGCGCAACTCATGGGAGAGCACCGAGTGGAAGTCTTCTATGCGCTGCTGAGCAGCCTTGACTTCGCTAATATCACGCTGAAAGGCAATAAAATTAGTGATCTTGCCACTAGCATCTTTAACTGGCGAAATCTTCCACTCCATCCAAAATGGCTCACCATTCTTTCTATAATTGATGGCCTCACCGTGAAAGTTCGTGCCTTCAACTAAACACTTTCGCAAACGAGCAGTAACTCTTCTATCGGTCAGAGGCCCCTGGAGAATACGTGGAGTTTTATCTATTACCTCAGCAGCCGTCCAACCGGTAAGAAGCTCAAAAGCATTATTAACATAGACAATTCGAGGCCCCGGTTCATCTATCTCGCAATCACTTATACAAATTGACTCCCATCCCTGCTCAGCAGCGGTAGAAAGCAAGAGACGACGGTGCTCTTCAAGGGATTTTCGAAGATCTCCAGTTAGGTCACCCTGAGACTGCGACATAAACAACACCTGAGGTGGGGTAACTAAATTGCTTCCGGGAACTTTCGTCCATTTTTAGCATCTTTGCGAACAAAGCGCTCTATTTTACTCGGTAAACCCATCCTTCAAGCAATACTTCAAGGGAATCAGCTGAAAATGGATCATCAAAATGTTCTGGCACAGCACTATACATTGCCGTGGTATAGCAAGATACTAGAGCATTTATGGCTCTATCTGAGTGGCGAAAATTATGAAGAAACGACTTTTGAATTATTAAGGCAGGAATCTCTTTCAAGGTAAGGGCTTTACGCTCTTTTACTTTCATCAGATTCTGCACGAGTTTATCGCGGTGAGCCTCTGCTTCGTTTTCGTCGTGCTTATCTTTACTGACATAAGAAACATCAGTTATACCAAGGTACTTCAAAGTTTCTTTTGGCTGCACTTCAATGACGGCGCAACCAAAAGGAATTGGATCTTGAAAAGGAAGTATAAAATAGCGGCTGGGATCAAGCGATGCCAGGGTGCGCATGCCATGACAAGTGAGGTGAAGCATGGCTGGGTTGGCACGCTTCATTGGACTATTGAGAGCAGCACCACCAATAGTATCGGTAACCCGCTTCGGCTCTTTGCCAAACTCTTTAGCAAAAGCGGCAAACTCGTCAAATGGAATGAATACAAGTTCCTCAACCACTTCTTGCCATGACTGATAGCCCTTCTTAATTTTCTTTGAAGCGAGAAAGTCGAGAAAAGCCACTGGCAATGAGAACGGGCAATCAACACCAAGGGCGCTGAGAGTCTTATGAGCGTCAAGGTCTTTGCTCAAAACATGGGAGCCTGTTTTCTTAACTTCTAATATCTCAAAACCCAAATTGCTCAGCCGACCAACCACAAGCCAGGTCTCATTAGGATTTTCCTTAGAACTTGAAAAATCTACTCCGGCTACTACTTTATCGCGCATTAATACCCTCTTGCCCTTCTCTTGTCTCTGCTGCCAAAGCAGACTCTAGCCTGTTGCATTCTAATTGCAGCTTGGCAATTTGCTCTGAGTCTTTCAGCTTCTTATCATTGCGAGCCTTTAACGCCGAAATTTTCAACTCATTAAAATCTATAAGCCACTGCTTGTCGTCAGTAATCAGCTCAATAGCCTCATCACAGGTGGCGAGAGCTTCAGAGAATCGCTTCAGGCCAATCAAGGCATCAACTTTGCCATTGAAGATGCGCCAATGATCATCTTCATTTTTAATCGTCCCCTTAAGCGCTAGTTCCGAATCTTGCAACGCTTCTTTATAGCGGTGGGCGCAGTTGTAGGCGTTGGCGCGATTTTGCAACAAGCTCGTGGAAACATCGGCATCAATAGGTCTGATAGCAAGCGCGAAAGTACAATCGTCAATTGCTCGTTGATCTTGATTGAGGTCAGTATAAGCATAGGCCCGGTTGACATAGAACTTGGGAACATTGGGATTGATAGCCATTGCCAAGCTCTCAAGCCGCACCACATCTGCTGGCGCACCATCATCTCTAATTAATAGAAAAGCCTTATGGTGCATGTCAAATGCCAGTTGGGGCTTCACCTTTGCCACCAACTGCAAATCAGGCTGTGCTTCACCTTGGCGATCTAGAGCGTAAAGAGCATCAGCTCTCAGCAAAAAACTCTCCGCCTGATTTTCTCTCGCTTTAATTGATAGTTCAGCCTTTTCTAGTGCTTCAGTGTATTGACCCTTATCCATAGAGCGAACTCCCTGATCATAGAATTCGCCCTTTGAGCCGTAGGTAATTACATAGTTAGCGACGACTTGATACATAACAAATACTGTCAGGCCCATAAACATCAAGACACTGGCAATGATTAGACCAATCCAAATTCTTCGACTAGACATACTAGATTTACTGCTGTCGACCAACTTAGACACCGCAGCCTAACGCACACCTACAGGAGCTTTATCGAAGCGCTCAGCATCAGATTTTGGTGCCATCGGGCTAACACCTACAACTTCACCATTAATAGTTGTCTCTGCACTGCGGAAAGGCCCGGAGGTTTTAACAAAGTCATAGGGGAAGTTGAGCTTAGGAGCCGACACTTCATCTAACATTTTCATATGATCAGCACTGAGTTGCAAATCAAGAGCACCTAAATTGTCATCAAGCTGCTCTAAAGTGCGAGCGCCAATGATAGAAGAGGCAACACCAGCCTTAGCCTGCAGCCATGACAAAGCAACGCGGGCGGGGCTGGAGTCTGTTTCTTTAGCAACTTTGATCAAGACATCAATAACATCATAAGTGCTATCTTTCTTCAGATGACCGGTAACCCACTCACCACGGGCAGCATCAACTTTATCGCGATTCTCGCGGGTGTATTTACCGCTGAGAATGCCATATTTAAGCGGAGACCATGGGGTAATACCCAAGCCCATTTCTTTGGCCATTGGCACTAGCTCGCCTTCCACAGTACGCTCAAGCAGCGAATATTCGATCTGTAAGGCAATTAGTGGTGCCCAGCCCCTGAACTTAGCGATCATTTGAGCTTGTGCAACTTTCCAGGCCGGTGTATCAGAAAAACCGATATAGCGAACTTTACCCTGGCGCACAAGATCATCAAGGGCAGCCATAGTCTCTTCAATCGGTGTGTGATAGTCCCAACAGTGCATCCAATAAAGATCGATATAATCGGTCTTCATGCGCCGCAGAGAAGCTTCGCAGGCAGCCATAATTGACTTACGATTAGCACCACCGGCATTAGGATCGCCAGGGTATAGAGTGCCAAAAAACTTAGTGGCAATAACGGCCTGGTCACGACGAAAATTATTGCGATTGAGATAATTACCGATGATTACTTCAGAGTGGCCCTTGGTATAGACATTGGCCGTATCAAGAAAATTGCCGCCCTTGTCAAAGAAATGATCAAGAATCTTGTGTGACTCTTCTTCTGTTGAGCCCCATCCCCATTCCATGCCAAAGGTCATAGTGCCAAGACAAAATGGGCTAACACGCAGACCGGAATTGCCAAGAGTAACGTAATTATTTAATGCCACGATTCTATACCTCACCAGGAGCGTCAGATGCTTCGAGCATCGCTAACAGACAAAGACCCTAAGTTTCTCGTATCTTGAGCACTCAGGATAAAGCAGGCCAAAGATTAAACGGCCAATCATAGCCAAAGCTTTAGATCTGGCAGCCAATACGTGCGATTATATGCGCATAAATATTAGATCCCGGGTCTTAAGCAAGGGCGGCATCATGACCAAGTTTCAATCAAGCCAAGAGACAAGTATTCAAGCGATTCGCGATGCTAAAAGGGAATAGCCAAAGCGCTATGAAAAAATTGATTTCTCGCCCGTGCCCGGCTTCAATGTATTGGGCTTCATTAAAGACTTAATTTAAGAGTGCAGCGGCCGCTTTCCAGAACGCAAATACACACTCGAAGATTAGAAAGGCAATGAAAAAAAATACTAAAAACTCTAAGCAGCTGGATGGCTTAACTATTCACGTGCTCGATCTGCTGGCACCATGGCAGCCAGTGGATGCCAAAAGAATGTTTGGTGGCATTGGCCTATTTGCTGCCGGTACTATGTTTGCCATCATTATCGATGAAATTCTCTACCTCAAAGAAACCCTCGACGCCAAAGGTAAGCCTGTTCCCTCTGACGTCGAGCGAAATTACTTTGAATATGATCGCAATGGAAAAACTGTAGCGCTCTTCTATTATCAGGTACCAGAAGAGGCCTTAGACGATAGCCAACTCATGATTGAGCTAGCATCTGAGAGTTATCGCAGCGCTTGCTCGCAGCCAAAGAAAAGTAAGAAGAGCTATGGAGATTACCGCAAACTCAAAGACCGGGCACTGCGCCAGCCATCAGACTGACCGCCCCACCAGTTGTTGACATAGAAGCGATCGGTTTTAGGATCATAATCATCAATAGCCATACAGTGACCAGGCACAATATAAGCCACACTGCCGCGCTTCTTCAGCGAATCAATAATATCGGCCTTACGAGCACCACGGCCGGTCCAGTTATCTAAGAAGCCCATGTTCTTACCACAAGCTAGACGACTGACATAATCTAGTTGTTGATTGGTGGTGCCACCATAATCACGACCATTTGAACGGTAGCCTAGAGCTGCTATTGAGGCAAACTGGAAAATTTGATTGGAATAAGATCTATTCCAGCTTGGCTCATAGTTGAGCTGATTTTCAGTAAGATGCACCTTAACGTGCTCGCCTCTATTGTTGACACCACGGGAAGTGACATAGCCTTTAGTTGCAGCCTCCCTAAGCCAGCGAGTCAACTCTTGCGGGCGACGATTAGCCAAATTGCTTTCTAGTGAATTGAGCGAACAGGTGCCGATACTGCCTTGATTGATATAGCGACTGGGGTCAGCCAACTCTTTCAATGCGGTCTCAACCAACAATCTTCTCTCTTCAGAACCTACCACCCGAGCGCGACCAGAAACTGAATCAGTAAATATCCGGCTCAAATTACTATAGGTATCAGCTAACTCCAAATCAGTTGGTGCCAACCAACCACGCTTGCTGAAGCCATCGGTTCTGCGCTCAAAGCGATTAATCCACTGCATAGTGGTATTTTCATTGCCTTGAAATACTCTATGCTGTGCGGCAACACGCAAGAAATCTTCTCTCGCTGTTTGCAAGTCGAAGGCATGACCATCGCCAGCATTACGCGGACCAACAAAGAATCTCTCATTCAGTTCACGGTAGGCAAGCTCACCATCACTCTTGGCGGTAACATCGGTACGCCAGGTGGGTGTGGCCTTGTCGCTCAAACCTTCTGTGTGAGTGACAAATTTTTCGCTATCGCCAATTCGATCGCTATATTGAACGACAGAAGTACCCATTGAAGTTGTATAGCGCTCGGTTACTTGAGTCATTCGCAGCGGCTTCTGTGGGTCGCCATACTTGTAATCTACACGAGACCCATTTGGTCTGAAGATTGCACTGACGCGCTCTTGCTCACTAATACTTGAGCCCGGCCCCGCCACGGTTACCTTTTCTCGCTCAACCCGACAAAAATCGGTGCGCAGTGTTGAAGAAGTGCGGCCGTCCTCTGATGTTATTACTACCGAGCCAACTCCTTCTCCTTTCTGGATGACTTTAACGCGGCTAGAAGCTGAGCCAAGAGCAGCAGCATCAATTTCGGTAATGTTATTGCCGACATTAGCGACAATTTTTGCTACCTGAGGCTCACCAGCACTATTCAGCACGACTTTGCCATCGCGTTTTTGATACTCAATAGCTAGCTCGTTGGCACCATTTTTAATGCCACAAACCAGTCCATCATGCATCTCCAACATGGCGCCATTGACTTTCTTAATTTCAATGGCTCCGTTGAAATTCTCTGGTAGCCTGCCACCGTGTTCAATGCGATCGAGGCGATTAAGGAGATTGACACCGGCTTGATCCATCAGAGCAAAGGGTCGAACCTCCTTCTCCGCAACCCGATCTTTAGCCTCAAAAGCAGTATCACGCTTCAAAATACCGGGCGTATCCATTTGACTATCTACCTAACTGAGGCACTACAGAAAACGGTTCAAGAGGTTTAACTTGAGGCACCGGTGCTCGTTGCAAATCAGCGATAAGCGCGGCAGCTTTCTCAGCATTGAGCTTAGTCAAATCAGCTTCTCCGCCCAGGCTGGTATCGTACTTCTTCGCCCCTTCGAGCATCTGTGAGCGACGAATAGCGCCTTCTAGACCAGAATTGTTATCAAACATGGCGTGCACATCGCTAGGGTTAGCAGAGCCCTTGCTGGCACGTTCGCTAAAGTCTGCCATGGCGGTTGCAAATTTATCGAGACGAGCAGGGTCTTGGGCCACTTTCTCAAAGTTATCAGCAAAATCATTGATTGCTTTAGAGCCTTCTTTGTCTCCTTGCTTATCAAGAGCAGAAGCGCGTTTGCCCATCTTGTCTTTGATTTCTTTTGAATGCTTCGACAGATACGCGGCCAGTTTCTTAGGATCCCATGGTGGTGGTCCAAGCTCTTCCATAAAGCCATCAGGCATAGTTGAAGCTAACCAATTGCCGTAGTTAACAGCATTCATATCGGTCAGTTTTCCAGCCAATTCGTTGAAGGCACGAGAACCAGATACAGAAGTATCGCTACCACCATCGGCACGTCTGTCGGTGTTGTTATCAGTGTTAGTTTCGGGGATGTCACTGCCGCCACCTCCTCCACCGCCACCACCGTCACAGCCACCGCCGCCTCCGCCTCCTCTGCCGCCGCCACCACCACCGCCGTCACAACCGCCCCCATCGCAGCCACCGCCATCAGACTTGCCATCAGGCAAGGACTTATCCACAGGCGCAATCTCAAACTTATCTCTAAATGAATCTCTGAAATCAGAAGAAATCAGATCTTGACCATTCTCACCCTTTAATACATTTAGGCGTGGCACTACATCTGGTGATTGACTCTTAATCATAGAACCCAGGTCAGTCAGCGCTTTTTCAGCGAGCTTAGGGTCAGCACCAGCTTCGACTTGGACGTTATATTCCTTCAGAGTCTTACCAGCTAGGCCCTCAGCCAAACTGACAGTGCCATCCTTGCCCACCAATATATCGGCCTTCCCTGCGTTTTCAGCTGTAGCAGGAGCGACATTAATGCGTGGTGACTCGCCAGAATTGAGAACAGGCCTATCAGCTGCAATGGGCGGAACCTTATCAGAGGTTTGATACTGCGCGCCATTTTCAGATTTGAAGAATTGGCTGTCAACAGCCGCTGCGGGTTTAGCGTCGTAGCCAGGCAGTGGTGCGAAGTCAAGGCTCGTCATAGTCGATGCAGTCGGACTAAGAGCAACACTCTCAGCTATCATCGGGGCAACATAAGAACTATCGGTCATGCTGTACGAGAAGTCGGCTACTGGCGCACTTACTGCCACGCTATCACTAAAGGAAAAATTTTCGCTCATTGTCTTGTCAGCTCCGGGGGAAATAAACACATTGGTAAGTACCGTCTGTTGGCGCCTCAATAACCTGCAAGAGTGCACGTTTTCAGATTAGGGTCAAAATGTTGCAGACTTGTTGCTCGAAAAGCTGATGCTTCGTAGTTTCCCCACTGCTAGACAATTTCCGCGAGAAAAGGCACCTCGACCAATAAAGCGAATAACCGCAATAGTGATCGAGATGCCGAAGTTTTTCTAAGCTCAGTTAGGTGGGTCGAGACTTGAACTAACCAACCATAGGGTTGTAATTCAGCGGTTGACCAGTTTCGAGCAGTGTCTTAAGACCAGAAATAATTCCAGGCCATCCGCCTCCAGTGTTTCGGAAGGTCGCGGTCTCGCTCTCGAACTGATCATGAATCAAAGTCAGTCGGCAACAATCACCCTGTTGCAGGATTTCAAAGGTAACCCTGGAAGGTTTATCACTCTCCATACCTGGCATCCACTTGCCCTCAAAAGTCATGACCAGCTTTTTCAATTCGACTGCTTCTAAGACTTCACCACTGACAAAAATATTTCCATCTGGACCTATATAAGAATACGAAAAGCCCTTTTTCAGGTCACCTTGAAGAGTGGCACCATAGTAGTAGGCCGGTGTGATCTTTCCATCTATTAAAGCCGACCAAAGCTTCTCTGGATTAGTCTTTATGACAGTAACAAATACGTGTTGTGGTTTAGTCTTAACCGTAGAATTTTCCATAGTGTTTTCATTATCCTTTGGCATCTCAAGATTGCTCTTCAAATCAGCCAGTGCAACCGACCACGGAGCAGCAAAGCGAGATATCCAGCGGTCCGATATCTCCTGCAGTGGAACAGTATTTAAGTAGTGATATTTAAAGCGCCCGCATTTGCGCGTTGTAACAAGAGACGCCGATTCTAGAATTTTCAAATGCTTCATGACACCAAAACGGGTCATGTCGCTGAAATTACTCTCAAGCTCCAACAAGCTCTGGCCGTCGCGCTCATGAAGCAAATCAAGAATGCGGCGACGATGAGCATCATTCAAAGCTCTAAACACAGCGTCCATAAATAGAATAATAGTGACTATTTAGTCACGTGTCAAAATGGTCACCTTTTAAAAGTCCAATAGAAAGCACGCGCAACAACTTATAAGAGGGATGGGTTTAGAAGACTTTTCCTCTTTGCAACGCCCTTGCAACTATTGCCGGTTAAGTTAGCAATACCCCCTGCTACTAACAAATACTGCAATGGAACTAAAGAAATGGCTCAACCACCAGGCGATTTAAGAACAGACAATGCTAAGGCTGGCAATGGCGATGTTCCAGCTGGAGCGAATCCTCTTTATGTGCAAATCGAAGACGACTTACCACAGCAATTTCGATCATTCAATAAATCGGGCAGCACCACAAACGACGGCAGCAGTCCTAAGGGTAGTGGGCTTCCAGGAATGGATCTCTATGATTCGACGAGAAACGGAGGTTCTACACAAAGAACAGCCGATCAGCCAGCCATAGATTTTAGTAGAGAGCGCAGTCTATTCCAAAACAGAACGAGCACGATTGACTGCCACGGGGGCAACCGCAAGCAAAATGACTTCAGGCCATATGACTTCAGCGCCTTCGATAAATTCTCAAAAAATGGAGAAAGGCGCAGCTCACTTGAAGATGCCTTAAATCCTGAGAGAAACAACAAGAACAAGTTAACACCGGACGAATACAAAAAAATCATAGACTGGCTAAAGGAAGGAAGAAAAACAGACGGCAGCACGGGAACGCCGGCAGACACGAAAGTAGAACCTAAGCAAGAACCCAAAGCAGAAGCGAAAGTCGAACCAAAAGTAGAGCCTAAGGTAGAACCCAAGGTCGAACCTAAAGTTGAAGAGCAGAAAGTCGAAGAGAAGAAACCCGAAGAACAAAAACCAGAAGAGAAAAAGCCTGAAGCACCTAAAGTAGAAGAAAAACCACTTACGGCACTTGAGCAATCAATCAAGAACAGCGGCGCCTACACTGTAGATAACATCTCAGAGGCCTACAACAAAGCTGGCAAAGAAAAAGATGGTGTTGCCCTGGTCATCGTCGGTGAAAATACACCAGGCTCACAAGAGCTGTTAGATAAGCTACCACAGATGCAAGCACAGCATCCAGAGCTAACATTTGTCGTCGTAAACAAAGACAAATTAAACGAGCGTTTAGAGAAAAACCCCGAAGACAGCCAAGCGAGAAACTGGAAAGCCTGGGTCGATCAAAACCTCAAAGACTGTAGTGGTCAACCTCTCAACGATACCTTTACCAGCGTACAATCGCTCAAAGCAGATGCCAACGGCAAACCAATTCCAGACAGAGTTACAAGCACTCACTGGGGAGCCAATATAGAAGCAGGCCTAGCTGACCAATCTCGATACGCTGCAAACGGCACCGCCCGCAATGCTGGCGATTTCAAATTCGAAGCGCCGAAAGTCGAAGAACAGGTCAAACCTATTTCTGTCTTTAGACCAAAGAACCCAGCAGAAGCCGTAGAATTCATCAAAGCAAACAAGCCAGAACACTATGGTAAAGAAACAAGCGAAGAAGGGCTGAAACAAAGACACGAAAAATACCTTCAAGCTATTGCTGTAGCCGACAGAGTCAACCCAGAGTACTTGAGCAAGGAAAAACTAAAAGTCCAGGCCGAAATTGAGAAGGAAAACATCGCAGCAAAAACCGCTGCCTACGAGAGTTCACCCAGTGACAAACCCGCTGACACGAGCAAGATAGACGGGCTAAAAAAGCAGCTAAGCGATTTGGAGTATTTAGAGAAAGCACCGGGTCTCCTGCGCACAGAAATGGGGACCGATCTTCTCTACCGTGCAAGCAAAGAAGCAAACGCAGAAAAGCAGGCAGCAATGAAAACCCTTGCTGAAGACATTCTACGCAACGCCTTCAAAGCAGATCCTGCGCTTGCCAAAGACGATACCGTAGATTTACACATATTCAACTTAAAAGCAGACACGGCCAAACTGGCACAAGAAGCTGATGCCAGCTCTCTAATGTCAGCGGATCAGATCAATAAAAAGCTAGCAGTAATCGCTAAAATCGGAGTAATTGCTCCAGCAGAAAAAGTAGCAGATGCTCCCGCTCCAATTGTCACCACTCAGTCAAAAGAAATTCTCAAAGCCAGCGATTCACCAGACCACATGCAACACGAGTTGCCTAAGACAATTAGCGGACCAAAAATAGAAAGGTCAGTATCTAGCTCGTGCTCGGGCGAAGTAAGAGCATGCAATGCGGCAAGACAGAGCAATTGTCAGTCGTTCTGTCAGCCACAAAGACAAAGCAATAACTGTCAATCGCGCAGACCAATTCTCAACTTCTTACGCCGCTGTCGCTAGAATCAAGAGAACAAAAAATTGAAAAAACTTGATACAACTCAAACTATCGAAGTTCGAAATTAAGAGGAACAAAATCAACCGGCAGATTTTTCATTCTCGGCTTTAGCGACCACAGCATCAAGCTTAATGCCATCTTCTGGCACACAACCTACTCCTACAGTCCATACGAAGCGGGTAGTGCTGCGGCTTTTAGCTAATTGAGCATTGCACTCCTTAACGAGCTTGCTAGCAAATTCGCGTGCAGAAGCGGCTGGCCTGTGAGGCAGGACAACGCCAATGTCTAGTGTCTGATAGTGTCCGACGCAATCAAACGGCTCAATTAGTGAGCGCACTACAGAAGAGACAATCTTTAGATCTTCGGTAGAAAGCTGCTCTTTCTCAAAGCCATCTATTTTGTGCACCGAAAGCAAAATCAGACTGAATGGCAAACGAATCTTCAACGCTCTCTGATATTCAACTTCTAAGAAGTGCAAGAACAGGTGGAAACTCATCAATCCAGTATCAGCGCGAAATAGCTGCTGACAAGCCTCCTTAACAGCTTCTTTGACTACCGGTGACTGGGATAGCTCACCACCTTGTCCGCTATTCTTGGCTGAGACTTTTAGACCTATGAGCCCGGCTTTGGTGAGATTGAATACTATCGGAAGCCAGAGAGCTTTTCCCAGACCACTATCACTGACCACATCAGCCAGAGTACTCTTACCGTCGAAGGCCATATACAGAGACTTTTGCATCTCCATATCAACTGGCACAGAGTTCTCTAAAGCTTGTTCAAACTCAGATTCAGATGGATTAGTAAGCCTTACTGGCACTGAATCTTCAGTTAGCCCCGAATTTTCAATACTGTCCAGATAATCTCTCAGTGCAGCCCCTTCCATGAGAAGAGTATCGAGCCTACGCATTGGCGAGCGCTCAGCAGACTTCATTGACGAATTGAACTGGAAAAATCCGTTCTTCCAGGTCATGCCCTCAATGATTGCCTCTTCGCCGGTCAGCTCTTTCACCGCAGAGGTCATCGAATCGCTTTGAAAAGAAGCTCGACGAGGGCCGCCATCTTCAAAATAAATTTCAACAGATTGCAAACCACTGGTTATCTGCAGACGCCCGGTCATCTTAGCAACACTAATAGATTGGATGAGCTCAAAAACACCTAACTCGCTTAAATTGCCAGTCAACTGCATCCCGCCATTCATAGTCGTAGATTGCTGCTCCATGAGAGCGGCAGTCCTGGCTTCAGTTCTCAAAGTCATGGGAGTATTTGCAATTGGATTAACTATCGGCTGATTAGTTAGGGCGGCATTAGCCAGCTGCTGGGCAAAACTTCCGCCCTGCACAGAGTTTAATCCTTGATTGGAGCTGCCAGGCTGAGTAGAACTTCCGCGAGAAGCGGAATTTCCAAACCCGGCTTGCTCGCGAATGAAAGAAGGACCCATATCTGCTGCCGCGGAACTCTTGCTACCGGCGGCATAGACTGCTTCTTCTATCAAATTACAAATTAGTTCAAGATCGCTAGTGCTGTACTCCCAAACGACACTTGTACCGTCTATAAGAAACCAACTAGGATCTTCGTTACCAGCTCGCGCGCGGGCGAACCCACCGCTGCCGGCTCGACGAAGCTGCACCTTGATGACGAACTTAGTTCGACCCGGCAATACAATTGGTTGCTGCGCCAAATTGCCAACCTGAGCAGCTTTCAAAAGCTTTTGCAGATCATCTGATCTCGGAGCTCTAGCCAGAGGCTCCAATAAGTTCGATTTCTTTCCTTGCATTGCACCTAATTTATTAGTTAGCAAAACGATTTTACTAGATGCATTAAACCCAATAAGAAAGCTATCTAGTCACGATCTCCAATTTCTAAAAATTTTTCTTTCATCAAACCAAATGCCGCCGGCTGCAACCCCTTCTCCAGTGCCTGACGAAGCAGCTCCGCGCACTCTTCTGGACAATGAACTCCAGTATCTAAAGACAAGTCGTAAAGAGCGTCCATCGAGGCATACCGGGCCGAACAACGGTTCCAACCGGCATGCCGATCACCCCTGCTCTTCTCCCGCTCCGCACCAACAGAATCTGCGCAATAAACGTTTACGAAATAAGCATCAAAATCTAACAAGTCACTGATTGCTTCTTCCAGCCACGAGCGCTTCCAAACTACCTCATCAGCAATAATATTAAACCCCAGGCGCAGATAAACAGACATGGCCTTATATCGCCCCAACATGAGCCTATCCAGCTGGGGTCCAGGAACTATTTGAAACTCTTCCTTGCCGTCATACACTGCAGAACTATGCGTATAAAATTCAGGATCAACGCGCTCTAAGTCTAGCTGCTTGGGTGGTAGCGAAAACCAGAACATGTCGATGCCCTGGAGTAAGTAAATCTCAGGCAGCATCAAGTCTTGAAAGGCCTTGGCCAACGAAGTCTTTCCAGCGCTAGAGCCGCCATTTAAAATTATGATTTTGCCGTAGGCCGAATTGATACTTGGCATTATGGTTGCTGGTCCACTCCGAATTGATAGCCGGTATCTCCCAATTGATTGGGTCTATCAGTATTCCGCTTCGCGTCGGAATTCTGAGATGAATCGGAATTATGAGGTGAATCTGTATTCTGAAATGCATTAGCACTGACAGATAAAGCCTTAATAGCTGGATTCACAGAAATAGCCGAAATAGCAGAAAGAGCAGGAACAACAGCAATCGACGCTATTAATAAGCGCAGCTGATGCGACAAGAAAGCATGTGTTACAGCTATTCCTGGTGGTGCATGCGGAGCCAAAACAGGTGAGAGATTAGCTGAGAGACTAAGGGGAAGACTAGAATATACTTTCGCACCGCTGGCAATACTATTTGCAGGACTATCTATAGAACTATCTGCTGCCAATAACTGCGCTTCGCGCAGGGAACGCAATAGTGCTGCCAGATGCTTGCCCTGCTGAAAAGGAGACACTGACTTGACAAAAACTTCACGAGGAGAGCAACTATCAATATTCGGTCTGACAACAAAAGTAGCAAACTCTTCCCTCACGAATACTTCAATCTCACTATCGTAGTTAGACACCCAGACCCTAAAACGAGCACCAGAACGCAGTAGAAGCCTTTGATTGGTAACTACAAGCTCCTCAGGGTGAGGAAACACTAGCTTAATGCTGCCATTGAAGACGAACCACAAAATTATCCAAGTAACCAGCATGCCTTCCAAGCCAACCATCAGCAGCGGAAATTGAGCAGCAGCCAAGAAAATGCAAAAGAAAAACACAGGCAGCGAGAACAATACTCGCCTCTGCACTTTCCGACTTCTAGGCAAGCGCACTGAAATATCAAGCCGTTCAATGACTTTCTCACCTGGTTTGAAGCCGCCATGAATTGATATTTGTTGTCTCTTAATTGTCGCCACCACCCACTTGCGACTGCTTGCCGAACAATCGACAAATCAATTCAGTACCAATGGCACTAGTCATAAGGCGTTCTTTACTGTCACCAAGTAAAAGCTGTGTCCAATCAACAAAACCACCGTCAGCAAGCATGAAGCTTTCACCCGCATGGTTCTTCATTTTTATATGGAAGCAGGGGCCGTGATAATAACCAAGCCCGGTCAAACGATGTAGATTGAAGCGGAAGCTGACTGTGGGGTGTTTGCTGCGCAAGGGCTGCGAAACTCTTTCTTCCATTAGTCTAAGGCGCTCGATAAAGTGCGCAGGCAAATCACACTGTGCTAAATCGCTCGCTATACTAACCGGTGACTTAGGCCAAAGATGCGAATATTGCTGAAGCACTTTGGCCGAACTATCGTGCTCACGCGCTCGTACCATGGTGCGAATTATCTCTCGATCAATATCGAATTTAGCGCAAAGGGCCGAGACAACAGCGGCATCGGAAAGCTCTACCACAATGTCGTCAAAAGCAAATTGCCCAGAACCTAGTTCAGAGACAAATCGAAGATAAAAATCGACATGTTCAAACAGGGTACTTAACTCAAAGGTAAATGAGCCAGAATCACGGCCAGCGCTTACCATAGCAAAGAGTTTGAAGTGCGAAGTAAAAGCCGGATTGGTTGGCTGGGGAAAACGAAGAACGCGCTGACTAGTGCAAAGTTTCGTGGTGGTCCTTCGCATGGCATTCTGCTTGCGCCGGCGAGCACACTCTAAAGCCATGCCTATAGTTGGGTCAGAAGCACATTCAAAGCCTCTGATAGTACTTAATACATTGCCTTGATCTAGTTTTGCCAGCCTGGAAACCGCACCAAGAGGCATAACTGGCGCCAACTCAATGGCATCAAAGACCTCGGCTTGAGCGTAGGCGATGGCTTCAACCTGGTTGATTAGGCGAGCGTCCAAGTCACAGGCCTTGCTAACAGAACTGACTTCTGCTAATCGTCCTGGCTCAAACCTGCTCAACCGCCGCTTAATCACAGCCAGCAAGAGAGAGTGAAGATCAGCACCAGAGAGATTATCGGCCAGTAGCTCACTGAGGTTGGCGACACCGAGTTCCCTGGCAATACGCTCACTTACATACTCTGTCATTGCAGCTCTCGATTCAACACTTGCCCTCGCCGACAAACGCTTAGATTACCCTTTTATGTGAAACATTTGAAGAAAGCCCGATTGATTGATGGTTACATCTTGGTAAGTAAGATGATAGGATATTGATTGACCGACCGGACGGTCAGCTAATAAATTAACCATGGGACTCAAACAATGAAGAAGTCGCAAACTCAGGCTAGGGTTATTGATCCACCAACAATTCCAGCGCCAGAAGATGTGCACAAGCGCATCGGCAAACATATTTTGCCTCCCAATCTACTCGATAAGATGCCTGACCCTGAAGAGCTAATCCTTCAGAGCGAAATTGCCCCCATCATTAAAGACCGTCTCAATCTATTTCCTTTCGACTGGCGCGTCGAGACCCCGCGTCTCATGCAAATCTACGAAGATTCGCGCAACCCCGGTTGGTCACCAAGCAAATTGCCATGGGAAACCTTAGACGTTGAATCGATGACCCTCGATCAGCGCTACGCCATTTCCTATTGGTTCGCGCTGCTCTCAGTCTTTGACGCCTCTGGCCCTGCTGTATTTGCCAGAGCAATGATTCATGCTTACGAAACCCACGAAGAAGATGCCATCCGCAAATGCTTCTTCAGCGTAGCCCGCGATGAAATGAACCACGAAGAAGTTTGCGGCCGCGCCATCACATTGCTGACGCCTAACGGTCCACTCAATCACGACCCGCAGACAACCTTGGGCAAACTCGCTCGCAACAACATTCAATGGCTCTATCACAATGGTGCCCGCTATTGGAATGGCTATAAAAAAGCAGTTGAACACTACCCCATGGCCATTCTGTTCAGCTCATTCTTATTTGGCGAAGTGGCTTCCTCAACCCTTTTCCACAGCATGTATGAGTCGACCACCATCCCAGTATTCAAAGAAGCATTCAAGAATATTGGTCGCGATGAAGGTCGCCACCTTAGCTTCTGTCTAGCATTGCTCAAAGAAATGATGCCAAAGCTCAGCGAAGAAGAGAAAGACACAATCACCAAGCAATTCAGAGCTGGATTTATCTTCCTCTCAGGCATTCTCTTCGAGCCACCAGCTGAGTTCTGGGATCTGCCTGCGACCTTTATTCCGACTCAACGTTTGTTGGAAGAAAAGGCCCGCGAAGTTGGTTTTGGTGTGCTCTCACTAGAGCAGCGCAAGGCCAACTGGCGCACAGCTGTGGTACGCCTCAAGACTATTGTGGAGCCGCACGGTATCAAATTCCCTGCTTTGCCAGAAATTGATGTTGATGGCGAAAGCGTAGATTTTGACATCGACAAAATAATTCCAATCTTTTAGTTAGATGGTCAGACCACGGGCCGAGAACTATCAAGAGAGGCGCTCGGAAATACTTGATGCAGCCGCATCGATATTTGCCGAGCGCGGCTTTGATGGCACTTCTACCTCTGCTATTGCCTTGAAGTGTGGAGTGTCAAAAGCACTGCTCTATCACTACTTCACATCAAAAGAAGAAATTCTTTTTGAGATGTTGGTGGCTCATTGCCAATTTTTGGTGGCATCGGCTCAAGCTGCATTGAAAGAAAGCGATAGTGCAGATGTGCAGCTAGCCAGCGTAGTTGGCGAGTTGATTAGCCTCTACATGAGTTCACAAGACAAGCATATTGCCTTGATGAATAATCTGAAGTCGCTTTCCCCCGAGCAGCAAAAAGAAATCAAGAAGTTAGAGCGTACCCTTGTACAAATTATCAAAGGGATTGTCGCGCGCCTGAGGCCAGAGCTATCAGAGCCGCTGCAGACTTCGCTAGCCATGTATTTAATGGGAGCCATCAACTGGACCTATACTTGGTTCAAGCCAGAAGGCCCGGTAACGTCAGAGCAATTTGCTCGACTGGCTAGCTCGATGTTTTTGGATGGTCTCAGTCGAGCGCAAATGCCGTAATCAGGAGTTCTGATTTCTCGGGTACATAGCTTTCAATGAGAAATGAAGAATTTTCAGAAATTCAGCCACAAGAAAGCAGCCAGGGCACGTTAAGGTGCTTCGCCCATCCGTCTATTATTTTAGGGGTGATAGCTGGAACAGCAATACTGCTTTCTGCCGGTATCTGGATAACTCAGCAGACTTTGCTTGCCGAGCACATTAGAAAAGTAGGGATACTTGAAGTGGCTGGATTCGGCGGAGTCGTAACGGCATCACTCTTTATCTTTATGGCTCTGGAGAGACTCGCAACAAAAATCGGCTCTGCAAACCTGTACGGATTCTGCTACGGACTCTTCTATCCAATCTTCCAGCTGGCATCTTTGACGGGATTTCCGACTCTCAAAGCTGCCTCTTTTGAAGGCTTTGGCACAGTAATGCGCAGTTGCAATAGATTTGCAGAGGCATCAATCTGCTATGAGCAAGCAGCAAAATCAACCAAACCATTTAGCAACCAGCGCCTAGATTTTGAAAGAGAATATGCAATGTCGTTGTTCTATGCTGGACAAGAAGAGCAAGCAACAATATTTGCAGAAAACAATTACAAACACTGGCTCGGAATCACTAACGAAGTAATTCGCGAAGAAGCCATTGAGCGGCTTGGTCAGAGCGCCTATACAGCCGCCGCTATCTTCTATCTAACCGGACATAAATCCAAGGCCTCCCAAATACTAAAGGAGTTCTATGAAAAGGCGAAAAAATGTACAGTCAAAAGCAAGGCTCGTCTCTTCGCTCTCTTATGCGAGGGAGAAAGACTTACAAAGGAAAAGCAATTTACTGACGCAATTGAGCCGCTAACAGAATTCTGCGAAGCGGCTTCAGGTCATAGGACCTTACCGCCAGGCTTGCGAGCTTCCGGCTACAGCAATCTAGCCATTTGTCTAGCCCGCATTGGCAAAAGAGAAGCTGCTTTAGAGCAGAAAGAACTCGCTGTCAAAAAGCTCCGGGATGACTTGGGGATAGACTCTCGACTTGCAGAGGTCGCTCTCGAAGAAGAAATACTAATTGCCCTTGAAGAAACCAGCAAAGCGGAAGAGATACTATCTAAGGGCAGCGAGAAAAGTGAACTCGCTCAAACCATAGTGCCCGACAAATCAGATACTCAATTTCCGCCACCAAACTTTAGGACCCGCTACGGCATTCTCTTGGATATGAACACACTGGCTATTAATTCCTTATTTAGCGGAATTGTAGCGGCACTTTTCTTTCATAATTCAACTTTTGCTATAAAACTCGCAATCCTTGTGCTTGTGTTTGTAGCCGCCAACATAGTGCTTAGCATAATATCTAAGCGAAGAGGCAACAAGGCAAGAATTGCACTGAGCAAAGCAACTAGACGCGACGTTATAGTTCAACTGAAGGGAACAGCCGTTGAACTGAGAGAACCCGAGAAATTGAAACCAATCGGGCAATATTATATTAATTGGGCTCTGCAAGAGGAGACTCAACAAATTGTTGGCAATTCAAGGTTTAGGACCACAGCCTTTGAACAAGAAGGAAGTCTTATAGCAATTGAAATCTTTGGACAATATGCCAACCTCTCAAAATCCGGATTCTTTCCCTAATTTAAAGGATTTACAGAAGCAAGCGAGAATAGCACTGGCAAATTGTTTGAAGTGCAGAAACAAGGCCTATTAAGGCACCTACTCTAGTTTCCATTGCTCTCGCTGTTCTTCTGCCTAAGCAAAGCTGACACAAGGGGAAGTAATTTCACCTGCAAGGGCGCGACAGAGAGTAGCTTGGAAAGCAAACCAGGGTGACTGTCTCGCCCAAGTACTGCAATCGTGCGACCAGAGAGCTTAACTTCCAGCCTGACGCCCATATCGGATAAAGCATAATGGAAGAGGTTAAGTGCATTAAGATGAATTTGCACCTTCTTGTTCAGCTCCGAAAGTTCAGAACTAGCAACTCGAGGCAGCGAAACAGTTATCTTTTCGCCATCGGCTTGAACAATCAAATCAGCAGAAGCTGAAGAGAGAACCAAGGTTCCAAAAATGTCGCTCTTCGGTCGATTAGCTCTAGAACTACTTGCCATCGCCAGCAGCGTCACGAGTTCTAATACTCAAAACTCCATTGACTTTCCACTTAGCATGCTCGGCGTCTTCGCCAGTGTTACTAGGAACCCAGACCTCTAAATCTTTGAAGTCGTAACTGATTTCGGCTCCCCGTCCCGTGAGTTTATCGTACAAACCGATTGCCAATTCGGGCCATGTCTTAGTGTGGTGAACTTCATCTGCCATTAGTATTTCTCCTTCCTATTTTGAATGATCGCCAATTCGAAATCAGACAAGAGCGCAGGCTTAGCCCTGCGCTCTAAATCTAAAAACGTATCGACTTATTTGGGCATAATTACTGTGTCTATCACGTGAATGACACCATTGCTAGTTTCAATATCAGTCGCAGTAATCTTCGCGTCGTTAATAGAGGCTCCACCATCTACATTTATGGAGGCATCTTGACCCTGAACGGTCTTAACAGTCTTCAATTTGATCACATCAGCAGCGAGGTGCTTACCTGAAACAACATGATAAGTCAAAATTGACGTCAGTTTAGCTTTATCCTTAAGCAAAGCCTCAACAGTGCCAGCAGGTAGCTTGGCAAAGGCGTCGTCACTCGGCGCAAATACCGTGAATGGACCAGGACCTGACAAAGTTTCTACCAAACCCGCTTCAGTGACAGCAGCCACGAGGGTTTTGAAAGTACCAGCTGCAACAGCAGTCTCTACAATATTAGCCATATAACTCCTTACTAGTTTTTTGAACATGGCAGTTTTCGAGCCAGTCCTATACAAAAAGACTAGCAGCTAAAAACAGACAATTTTCTTGTTTACGATTAAGTGATAAATCAAAATAAATGGGGAGAAAGCTATAGTTATGAAGTAGCAGAAAGCCCGTCTCGACTTAGTCAGTTTAGTGGAGCTTCCAGAGCTAACAGAAACACACTTAATAGTGAGGACAAGCCGTTGAATAGCAGACTTTTTATAGCGGTACTCATCACTCTTAACTTTACGCTAGCGGCAGAGCCAATTAAGGCGATAGCCAAAGAGAGCAATGCAAGTCAATCAGCTGCAAGCGAGACTAGTGACCCTGAAAATCTAAATAGAGATTCAAACGAAGATATCCTACGTCATGCTCTTGCTCTTCAAGAGAGGCAAGAACCGCAAAATCAAGAGAAATTAGCTGAAGCGAGACTATCACTAGCAACCTGTTTGAAGTGCAGCAACAAGCTCTCGGCAGCCCGCGAACTAGCGGAACTAGCACTTGAAACGCAAGAAAAGCTATTCGGCAAAGATAGCAAGAAAAACAAGTTAGCTCTCATGCTTTTATCAAGCATCTATATAGAAAGCAACAGCACTCACTTTGATGAAAAAGACATAGCAAAGTTAGAAGAGCTATTGCTCAAACTAGCCAAAATAGATCGAGAACAAACTGCCAACCTTCGCGTACAATTGGCCCAAATTTATCTAACTCAAAAGCAGCCAAAGCAAGCAAAGAAACAATGGTATCAATGCATCCAAATGCTGCACAAGAATCTGCCGCACGACTGCAAAGATCTCGCCAGCGCATGCAAACAAATCTTTCACAAACAAATTAGTGGCAAGCACTTCGACGATGCTCAGGCATTGGCTCGGGGCATGGCTCAATATGGTTTCAATCAAGATGTTTTAATCAGCGCAGCCAACGGCTTCGTTGTGCTCTCCCAAGAGCAAGAAAGCTTTGGCAATACCAAAAAGGCTAACCACCTCGCCAAGCGGGCATTTGAGACTGCTGAAAAATATGGCGACAAGAAAACTTGTAGCTATACAACCGCAGTAAAACAATATGCTGCTACATTGAGAAAGCTTGGCAAAGAAGAACAAGCAAAAGAGATAGAGAACCCTGATACGAAAGAATCGAGCAACACAACCGAGCAAAAGTCACAATGATAGGCTTCTACCACCACTGTCCAGACAATTCAGCGCTAATAATTTCAAGCAGCAACAATCTAAACAACAAATCAATACAACGAATAACGAAAAAGAGCACGTGGATAAATCCGTTCAAAGACAAAGTGTTCGTTATCGATCTATCGGCCCTCACCATTCCATTTACGCTACCTATACCAACAAAAGCTAGCGGCGAACTATTGCTGCGGTGTCATGTTACGGTTCAAATAGACTCACTGGATGACAATATAAAACTAGCCGCCACTAAGGGCTACGCTAACAAAGAGTCAAATGCTTCCAAGCTAAAAGCCATCATAGAGAGAATCAAGGTCACAGAAGAAAAGCTTCCGCTATCCCTCGAGAGTTTCTGCACAAGCACAAGCGAAAGAGAGAACAGCAAAATAGCAATTGCTATAAATGAAGCATTGCAGCAAGAAGGTTTCTTTCTTTATTCGTTTGTACCAAGTTCAATTTCAATGTCGTCTTCTGCTACTGGTTCAATCGCTGGCTCAGACTCAACGAACGCAGCAAAGTCAATAGCTGAGCCTTCACACTACTCAACGACACTTGAAGAACTCAAGTTCGAGCCCTACATTTCTGAAGTTAAAATTCTCATTCCCGCCCGCGAACCATATTGGGGTGAGCAAACCCTGACATGGCAAACAACTATCAGGCCGCCTTCTGGTGCAGAGCAATATGCAATAGCCTGCAAAAACTTTCTCCATACAAGTGCCAGTAAGGCTGATGAAATCTGCCATGAAACCGTCGCTAAAGCTCTGCTTCAAGCAGTGCAAGTAACAGACGCAGACCACCTGATAGAGCGAGCCCTGAAGCCGCTCGGGAGGCTACCACTGAGCACCTGCACTAACGATCGAGAAGCCGCGGTGATGCTACTCAATGGCCTCGCTGATGCACTCTCGACATGGAGAGGTAAACTGGCTATATCAAGGTTAGCTCTCGACTCAATTGCCACCTTACAGCGACTAGACAAAGAAATAGATTTACAGACGGCTGAGAGTTTTGCCGCCCTAGGCTTGGTGCTAGAGAAAATTTCACTCATATCAATAGAGCCGAAAGAACAAGCAAAGCCCTGGCAGGAAGAACCAAATGTCGACGAAACAATAATTCGCCTGGAATTACCGCTGCCAATCAAGCTGGAAGAAGACAATGAAGCTGTGACACTTGTGCTCAAATGTATTGTCTGTGTGGAAAGAAATAGCAAGGAAGAAATTACTCCCGAAACACAAACTGAACTATCCCAGTTATTCACTGACAATCTGCTTACAGCGCTTTCAAGTGCCAAAGTGCCCCGAGCAGTCGCTGTAGTCAAAAAGTTACTAGAAAGTATTCACTCAAAATTAGGCGAAGAACAAGAAAAAGAACTAGGCAGTAAGTGGGAAACTAGAATTGAAGACGTAATCAAAGAGATTGGTCCAACCGGTATTGTCATCAACAGTGTTCGAATAATCTTTGCCAGTCTCGATGCCTACAATGACGTGCGCAAGAAGTTTCTGGCTAAATCAGAGACAGTGCTGCATTCGCACAAGCTGACGATTAAATACTTCTCTCTAGCAGACTTAGATCTTCTTGACCAAGAGGGAAAGAGTTTTTTGTAAGGTCATAAAACTGGAGGCAAGCGCGCTAGTGGCGCTATCAACAACGTCACTATTGCTCCATATTATGAGGCCTGGAATGTTTCGACGAGCACATTCTGGATCAAGACAAACAGCTTTTTTAAAGTCAACAATAGCTCCCAGCTTGTCGCCCAGCATTGACCGACATTCAGCCCTAAGATGATAGGCATCAGCATATTTCGGATCCAGACTGATAGCTCTGTTCTGGTCTTTAAGCGCTGCGGTGTAGTTGCATAATATGAGCTGTACAGAACCACGGACTTTATACATCCTTGGTTCATCAGGAATCAGTGCGATATATCGGTTAAAGTCGTCTAGAGCACCCAAATAATCGTCGCACTTGTCCTTTTCAAATCCACGATTGGCAAGACAGGAATAGTTATTGGGGTCAAGCAAAATTCCTCTGTTATAGTCTCTCATCGCGCCTTTAGTGTCACCGGATCGCGACTTGAAATATCCACGATCGCTGTAATTATCAGCATTGCTAGGATCAACCTTGATTGCTTGATTGTAATCTTCTGTGGCACCTTTGTTGTCACCAAGACACTCCAACACACGTCCTCTTCCACAGTAATACTGTCCCTTGCTAGAATCTAACTTGATGGCCTGGCTATAGTCATTGATGGCACCTCGTTTGTCACCAATTTCTGAGCGCTGAAAGGCACGAGAAGCATAGTAGCTAGAATTTGCCCGATCTAGACTAATGGCCATAGTATTATCTTGGATAGCCCCTTTTTTGTCGCCAGACACGAACTTAGTGTAGGCGCGCGCATTGTACGAGGCTGCAGCATTAGGATCAATCGCAATAGCTTGATCGCAATCAGAAAGTGCTAATTTATAGTCTCTAAGGTCGGTTTCGAAACTTGCACGACCCAAATATGCTTGACTATATTTGGGGTCTAACTTGAGAGCATAGGTAAAATCAGCAATAGCTCCAGTCTTATCCCAATATTCGCCGCGAGCCACTGCCCGGTTGAAATAAGCATATCTGTTGTTCGGAGCAAGTTCAATCGCCTTACTATAGTCGGCAATGGCGCCTTTATGGTCATGAATTTGATGCAGTCCAATGCCACGGGTAACATAAGCATCTGCCAGTTTCGGGTCTAACCTAATAGCTTCACGGCTATCTTGGAGTGCACCATGTGCATCACCGAGACGCAAACGGGCGCAAGCGCGATTGACGTACGGGTAGGAATAATCTCTATCAAGACTGATTGCGCTGCTATACTCAGCAATTGCGCCTTTAAGGTCTCCTTTCGATTCTAGTTTCTGCCCAAGCTCATAGCGAGTCTCGGCGGCAGCATGCCCAACGCAAACGACAGCCGGGCGAACGGAGCTCATTGGTACTGAGCCTTCGGCTCGTACCGAAGCACAAGTTGTAAGGGCGACCAAGGTAGCCAGCCAGGGTGCAGACAAGTGAGTTTTCATAAAACCAGCATAGCCTGAGCAGACCACAGTGGCTATGGTGATTCCCGCTGAGGACCGACTGCCCCAAGTCAAACGTTTGACAAACACCACAGCAGATAGGCAGAAGTGATCAGAATTTTTATTCTTTTACTACCGCAGCAATTTGCTCACAGAGGGAATTAATTCGCTGAACAGGCTACTGCGAGGATTGTGGCCAGTGGCATCGCAGACCAACACAAAGTTCTTGTCAATCAATTGCATACCGGGAATCATGTCGTAACTATGTTGATTGATGTATCTCTGGTCACCCACTAAAAGCACTTCATTGCTGCGGCGGCCAAAGTCAAAGTGCTTGGCCCAAGCTTGCGCCTCAGCCACCGTGGGCACGCCCATATTGGGACCATACAACAATAGCTGTACATGAACCACGCGGGTATCGCTTGGTGACACACCAGCTGCCGCCAAATAGCTCTCTAAAGAAGAAGTACCACCCTGGGGTGTGACACCATTAATGCCACCCTTTTTCTCACCACCGACAAAAGCCTGACAAGCAGGGCAAGACATACCAATTGGCTCGAGCAAGATTACTCTTCCAGCATAAGAAGAGAGCTTTACTTTTTTACCCGTCAAATCGCACAGTTCTATCTCCGGGTAAGTGCGACCGACAACTGGCGGCCAAAAAGTAGGAACCGGACGAAGAGCATGTGGCTGGACTTGCTTTGACGCCGGAACTTGGGTCTTAGCTTGGGCTGGGGTTTTACTTTGGATTGGCGCTTGCGACTTGCCTTGTGCCCAGGCAGCCTGACCGACTAAAGAGGGAATTAACAGCAGGCCAATTAGACAAATAGTCAAAGCAGCCGATTTCTTAGAGCGGCCAATCATCAAAAAGATTGCCATTGCAAGGCTCGCCGCAATGATCGAGTCGAGAGTGGGCACGGTTGTGAGCTGCACAAGCCCTAAGCCAAGCGATTCACGCGGGGTGGCAATGAAACCCACCGCAGCTCCGCAAAGCCAAGCAAGTAGCGGTGCCATGCGCCAATTTGGCACTTGCTCTAGTTCGGCTTCTTGCACCGGTTCTTTGCGACAACAAGCGTTTATGACGAAAATTCCCGAAATAGGAGCAATCAAAATACCAAGCAAAGTGAGAAATGAAACCATATGATCCACCACATGTAGTTCTGCTAAAACAATTCCGACGATACCAGCCGCAATGGCAAGATGAGAGCGCTGCCACTTAGGTAGAATGGCTGCCAAACTAAGAGATGACGAATAGAGATTGCAATCATTGGCAGCCCAAGTAGCAAACATCATCATGACAAATATCAGCCAAGTCAACCCCGGCGGGACCAAATGAATCATGATATCGTTGCTACGAAAATGAATTGCAATTGCTCCGCAAGCCACCAATAGAGCCGGATAGACTAGAGCATAATCAATAATGGAATAGGCCAGAGCATGCTTTGTCGTACGAGCAAATCTACTGTAGTCAGGGTTCATAGAAGCACCCACAACAAAGCCCCCAGTGACCATGGCCGCCGCCGCACCGAAACCCAGAGTTGTACCTAGCGCAGGACGGTAACTCAATAAATCAGACAACTGCCCAGGTGCGCCGAGCGATGTTAGAGCATAAACTAAGCCACCGGTAAGTAGAGGCACAGCTAAATAACTCAATCGCCCGATGGCACGAATACCAAGAGCTGCGGTGGTGATCATGGCAACACCACCAACGGCGATTAAGACCTCTCGATTGAGGTTAACATGAAAAACCTGTTGCGCAAGGTGCAATACGGCATTAGCAAACATCTCAGTCTGTACGCCCCACCATCCCGTCATTCCCATTGTCAAAACAAAAGCGATGCAAGAAGCGCCCTTGCTGCCAAAAGTAATTCTGGCTATTAGAGCAGTGGTGCAACGAAGAACAGCACCAAGCCTGGCCGTCAGCGCACCAATCACTCCAAGTATGGCCGCCCCCGAGAAGGTCGAAAGAACTAAATCTTGAAAGCTAAGACCAAGACCCAGCTGCCCGCCAAAAACGAAAATAGGGATACTTATCATCACCCCTATCTCAATCACCAAGAGATACCACCAGGGGCGAAGATTGCCACTACTTACTGGTGTTCTAGAAAAGTCGTCGTGTATAGATGTTGACATTTTCTCGTAGATACTAGCAAATCACTGAAGTAGGCAAATTGTACGACTTTATTGAGAAAGTTCGGGCAAAGCAATGAAAAGTACACAGCTTGTGCGATGTAAAACATCAACAACCAAGGCAGCAGTCGACATTCCAGATTTATTGCGGGTCAATACTGAGTCGGAATGTCTAATGGCCGGAATCAGAGAGTACCGAGGAGCCGGTTGCGGTGCAGCCGGATGAGTAAGGAGTAAATCACTCAACTTGCCGGTAAAAGGAACGCCCTTATCTTCTTCAGTCAACGTATGCACAAGCGGCAGCTTCTTCTGATCAGCTTCTCTGTGAATGTGCTGAGCGGTATAGCACAAATCGCCAAAGAGCTGCATTTCATCGAAATGCCGCAGCAAGACATCGCGTATATGCTCGAACCTAAGCAAGCATAGATTAATGGGAATGCGAGCTTTTACTTTGGTATCACTCGTCAACAATGGAATTGATGCACCATGGGCTGGTGCAGAAGGTTCTTCTCCGCTCCAATCTTCACTGGCAATAATAGAACCTTGGCGCCGCCACTTCTCATGTGGTGACTCCGGGTTTGGTGCTACTTTGGCAAAATCTGTGTCTCTAGTCCAGTCATCCAAGTGATACGGAGTGTGGTCTAAACCAACTTTAAGTTGGTTATCTTGAAGAAACAGTTCTAGTTCACCGTAGGCAATGCTCAACTCTTCGCGGCTACCCATGCGCGGCGACCAAGGCTTGAAGCTGATCTCACCAGTGGATAAACGACTATGTCCAATCTCCCAAATGGCAGATTCAATATTGTATGCAATTACATAGTTATGCTTGCCCCACTTTCCATTGCCAGTGAATTTTTCGCTAGATGAAAATACAATGCGTCCATCATGAAGAAGGTGGCTAGTTACCTCACGGTTTTCGACGTAGTAGCTGTCGGCAAATTCAAGAAAAAGATTGTCTTCTTGAATGGGTAGAAGTAAGCAACCATTATCATCGAAGCAAAAACGCACAACACCAAATTGCACCTGATGCTCGAGGTTTGAATCAAGAGGAAAGCTACTATCTCTAGACCAGAGAGCAAATGCCTCGCCGTGATATTGATAGGCGCTAACTAACTGTTTTTCCTGCAATTGGAATAGAAAGCAATTCTGCTTGAGGGCATCAATTGCGAAATGCGGCATCTTCTCCCTCAATTCTCCAGCATGCTAAAGACTACTGCTAACAGGTGTTTCAGACTTTCGCTATCATACACGAGCAAGTGACCACTATCGATTGCGTAAAATCAACATTGACCAGCGCCTGTGGCCCGCTTAAGGTAGGCTTTGACTACCCACGGGTCGATTTTAGAGGCTTTTTAATGGCACACAATACTCTAACCAAGGCAACACCCAAAGCAACTTCTGCTGACGAAGCACGAGAGCACGCTTTACCAACGGCCGAAACAAAAGCCAATCGCCTACAGAAATGGCATGCGCTGGCCGCTACCTACCTGGGTGAATGCTTCGACGCCATGGACGCGACAATCTATTTTATAGCCCTTGTACCAGCAATGAGCGAACTGCTAAAGACAAAAGATGCAACGACAATAGGCCTCTACGGTTCAATTGTCTTGGCTGTCTTTATGGTTGGTTGGGCCCTCGGTAGCGTCTTGTTCGGCATGGTCTCTGACCGCTTTGGTCGAGTCAAAACAATGATGTGGACAATTCTTCTCTATGCCGGAGCCAGCGGTATGTGCGCCTTGGCTCACAACTGGCAAGAGTTAGCCATCTGTCGCTTCTTTGTCGGCCTAGGCATTGGCGGCGAAGTATCAATAGGTTGCGTTCTTCTCGGTGAAGCTTGGAGCGGCGACAGAGCAAAGAAACTCTGGGCCATGAGCTTTATGCAGACCTCATTTGGTGTTGGTTGCATACTGACAGGGTTGTTCAATCTCGGCTCCGGCGAATTCGGCTGGCGCTATCTGTTTTTAGTCGGCATTGTGCCAGCACTAATCACGTTCTACATAAGGAAAAATCTCAAAGAACCAGCCAGCGTAGAAACAATGCTGGAGAAAAGGCGCAACGGTGTTCTTGCCGACGCCGGCAAGAGTTCATTGATATTGGCGTTGACTGGCGAAAATCGCAAACGCACTATTACATGCACCTTGATGGCCGCGTCAGCGATAGTTGGATATTGGGCTGGGGTGTCGTGGATACCAGCATGGATCAATCAACTGACTGGCACTCAAGCCGTTGAAGAACGCAGTGCCGCGATGATGTATCTATCGGTCGGTGGAATTCTCGGTTGCTTTGTAGTGCCATATTTGGTGCGCAACTTCGGTTACAAGCGTTCCTTCCAATTGAGTTTCTCGGCCTGCTTAATTTCCACACTAGGGCTATTCCTCACAGTCACTCAATATAGCCCGATGATCAATGTTTGGACATTTGCCATTGGCACAGTGATCAGCATTCCCTTTACCTTACTTGTGGCTTATATCGTCGATTGTTTTGCAACACAAGTATTAGGTACAGCTTCTGGCATCGCCTGGGGCTTCGGACGAATTTTTGCCGCTGGTGCAGGTCTGGCCACCGGGCCAGTCATTGCCTACTTTGGCGGCAATTATGGCACTGCTGCTGCCTGTGTAGAACTCGTCTATATTGTCGGAATAATAGCGGCATTTTGGGCAGAAGATTTCAGCACATGCGTGGAAACAAGAACAGCTGAGGCCAGAGCAATGGCGCGTACAAATCCTATTGTGGTGCCGGTTTCGATTAAAGACTAATCGTGGCAGGCATTAAAGAATTCCTGATTCAACGGCGCCGCGACCGCTCTATCAGTCCACTGAGCAGGAATACAAACGGAAGCACAAACATACAATTGACGACAAGGACAAAACCCTGGTGGGCAAGGCTCTGACTTCCATCAAGCATATTCTGGAACAATGTCAGAGAGAGGGCGGCCAGAGCAGACGAATTTCCTTATTCTGCCAAAATCAACCCAATTGAGTATTGACTTCGACCGAGGGCTTAGAACGGCGCACCAAAGCCTTGCCTAAGCCCAACGGCAACTCATTCTATGTGCCGATTTCAGCAGCAATGAACCATGCTAACCTCAAGTGATAGAGGAGAATAGCTCTTGAATAGGTCCTGCAGAGTCAAAGCACTGCCGACTGCAATACTGGCAATATCGGCACTATTGCCGTCGCTACTTTATTCGAACTGCCAGCCCGTTTTTGCTCAGGAGAAACCGGGCCAATACCTAGATATAGAGCCGACCGACTCAGTCGACCGCCTGATCGAGTTCTCGAAGAAGTCAGTAGAACTTTCACAGCTCCAGCAAACAAAAACAGCCGAATTGCTCAAAGCAGCAGATAGCTTCGATGTCGAGAGCTATCGCAAGGCCGACGATGAACTGAGCGATACCTACGAAAAGCTCGATGCAATCTATCTTGATTCAAGCACCATTGCTGAATCACAAGCAGTATCTGAAGCAGAAAAGGCCAACGCTAGAGAACTCAGGCAAACAACATCAGAAAATCTCAAAGCAGCCAAGATGTTCAGCCACAAAAGCTCGGCCATCTTCTATCTTTGCTTCGGTCTGCCAGTGCAGGCTTTACACAGCGCTCGCTTGGCCATAAGCATGGCCGAGGCTAATTCCGCGGCAAACGACCAAAAGGCACCACTGCTCTTCTATTCCGGCGCAGCCTCATTTTGGTCGGGCGAATACCCCGGCGCCGAAGAACAACTGAAGAAGTCACTAGAACTCAGCCCCAATCTACCTTATGCCTCTTATTATCTAGGCGATCTGTACATCGCAGAAAAGCAACCACTCAAAGCAATCGAATGGTTAAACGCGGCCAGAGAAAAGAGTAAAAGTGATGAACAGAAAGGCACCATAGATCGAGCCCTGGCACTAGCGTACATACTAAACAGCCAACCGAAACTAGCCAAAGTGCATATTGAAAATGCTAAACGCGAGCTATCCGCAACTGCAAGCAAAGAATTTCCATACATTGCAAAAGAGTCGATTGGTGTAGTCAACGCTCTTGCTGGTAACTACGTCGAAGCCGAACGCAATCTGTCAGAAGCACTGCCGGGCTTGCAAGCATCGCCAATCAAGCTAGGCAACCGCCTGGAGGCCGCCCAAGCAGCTCTATGGCGCTCTTATTGCCGACACAAGTTAGGCAATAAAAGCGGTGCCGCAGAAGATCGACAGTATGCTCTCAGCCTCACCAATGAAGCTGCACACCTGCTAACTCTGGCGCAAATTCTCGATCCGCTCTTCGGGGTAAAAGAGCCAATTGCAAAAGTTGAGCATATTCCAGACAAGTGGGCTGTCGTTGTCGGCGTAGGTAGTTTTGCCGATCCAGCAGTGCCCCGTCTGCGCTACCCAGCAAAAGATGCCAAAGACATGCAGCAATTTCTTATCAACAGCGCTGGTTTCAAGCAAGATCACGTCAAGCTACTTCTAGATAGTGATGCCACTAGCGCCACCATTATTGATTGTCTAGCAGGAAAATGGCTACCAACCCTGGCTCACCCTGATGACCTTATCGTTCTTTTCATTTCTTCCCATGGCACACCAGCGTACAAAGCAATTGGTGCCCTCAACTCAATTGTCACCTATGACACACAGCTCAAAAATCTCTTCACTACCTCTATGCCCATGCAAAGCATTGCCCGCATGATTAGAAGCAAACTGAAAAAGCAGCATGCCTTCGTTGTGCTAGATACTTGCTACGCCGGAGGACTAGGAGCACCAGGTGATGCTGCAAAAACAGACTCAAACGCCGATCCAGAATTACTGGTGATTTCAAAGCGTCAACTCATGATTAGCTCAAGCGACAGCACCGAACGCTCGTGGGAATCAAAGCGCTACAAGAATAGTATCTTCACCAGACAATTCGTGGATACCTTAGAGAAAAATCCAGCCTACGACGACTTTCGTAAGATCTTTACTCAGATTGTAGCGAAAGTAAATCAAGAGGTATCAAGTGATTTCAAACACACACAAACACCCAAGCTTTCTGGCTCTTGGAGCGGCAAAGGCCTAATTGATATAGCTGCAAAAGATGCTACCGCAAAAGTAACTTCTACAAAAGAGAAATAGCAAAATGAAAAAGTCAGGTTCATTCCTTCTAGCACTATCGCTGGCACTATCAATGATACTAATTAACCAGGCCTTGCCAGCGGTAGCTCAAAGCAGGGCGAAGGGTATGTTCTTTGAACAACTAGAATCTCCACGCGAGTCTATTAACACTGGCTTGAAATACTGGATTCAAATGCGCCGAGACAAAAAACTAAGCCTGGTCGACAACAGAATAGACTTCATGGCAGGGGATGAAATTCGCTTTCAGATTGTGCCAAATATCACTGGCTATGCTTATGTTGTGCTCGAAAAAGGCACCACTGGTCAAAAGAAAGTACTCTTTCCCAACAGCTATGAACCCAATGGCAAGGTTCTGGCAGGAAGACAATACTTGCTGCCAACAAGCGGTTACCTGGACGTCGATGCCAACCCAGGGACTGAGACCGTTCGCATTGTCTTATCGCGCACACCACTTTCGCAGGCAGCTCTTTTAAAGGAAGAGTCAGGCAATACGATAAAAATAGCAAAAGGTATAAGCGGCTCTGAGCCCATTCAAAATGAGAACTGCCTGGTTGCTTTCAGTCAGGCAGAAAGTAAACAAGTAGATTTTGTCGAGGGTCAAGGTAAAGGCGTTGAGGAAGACTTTTCAAAAGACCTAAACTATGTGCCCAGTGCTCCGACCAAGAAAAGATCAAGCAAAAGCCGCATACGCAGAGCCATACACAGAAAGCCAATAGCCAGCCGTAAGGTCACACGACAGCAACAACTGCAGAAGCAGCAGCAAGTAGCAAATCGCACCGGCTCTGTCACTGTAATAAACATTGAACCAAGCCAGAAGCTGGTAGCCGAAATTCAGCTCAATCACATATAGCTCAGAGCTTCTGCAATCCATAGCTAATAAGAAATCTAGCTCACTTCATGTAAGCTCATTACATTTAATAGATTGGCAAAATTTTATTGGCATTTTATTGGCATTTAATATTAGTAGTATTTCCACCATTGTTGCGTTTCCGGGCACAACATATCCTCAAATTCGAATCCCCACTAACCAGTAATACCAATCGCTTGAGGCTACTATGTCAGAACAGGCTGCTTTGCTACAGGGTGATAAACAGTCAACAGTCAAGCCCGAAGAGAAAGAATCACCAGGAGCCGACCTTGCACGGCAATCATGGTCTATACCTAAATTAGATAGTCTGGGCAAAATCGGCGATCAAATGAAAGACGCCGGTATCACATTCAACAAAGACGAAGGCAAACTCAAATTTGACCTCGAAAGCAAGCATGACACCTGGCTTCAAGTCGGGGCACTGAGCTATCACTCAAAGCGCGACGGTAATTACAACGAGCAAAATTATGGCATCGGTGTACTGCGACGTATTGATGATGAGAGCGCATTTGCTGTTGGCTACTACAAAAACAGTATAAACCGCGACACTTTTTACGCCACCTATCATTACACTCCCTATGAAATCGGACCGGTAAAACTTGGCATGCAAGTTGGCCTAGTAACCGGCTACAAAGCTCTTGGCGGAGCCCCCGTACCATTGCTTCTGCCCCTGGCGACAATTGAGGGCAAGCGCTCGGCAGTTGACTTGACTTGCATTCCCGCCTTTGGCGGCGCCTCGGCGGTCTGCGCAGCACAGTTTAGATTTAAGTTCGACTAGGTTCGATTAGGTTCGATTAGGTTCAAATTAGCCCTGACTTGCTCACATCTACCGAAGCAATAGCAAACACTTTGGGAATAAGGTGTTTGTATTCGAACCGGCGGAAAAGCAATGGCCGAACAGCAGCATCCCATGATGAAGGTAGACGAGTCGGGTAATCTCTGGCTAAACTTCGGCGAATATGGCCAAGAAGTTGAGCTAGCATGCTTCTCGAAAGATGGCTCTCGACTTCTTACAGTCCAAGAAGTCGGAGTAGCAAAGGTATTCGACACAGAAACAAGTGAATTACTAGGAGAGATTAGGCCAGTTAGTGATTTGGCTGGAAGCGACAAATCACCGACCACAAAAGAGTTCGAAGTCTACATCGAAGCAGTTGCCCTAGACTCAAAAGGACAGCTTGCCTTACTTGGCCTCAACGATGGCACCGCTGGTGTTTTCGAAGTTTCAACAGGAAAGCGCTTGTCTACACTTTTCCAGAATGAGACCCCACCAGATCACTGGGAGTTAATTCGAGCTGTCAACTTCTCTAACGATGGCTCAATGGTTCTTGTTGGCTTTTACAATCGCACAGTTGGTGTTTGGAACAACACTGGCGAGCAGCTCATCGCTAAACTGCGCCCGAGCAGCGCCGACCGCTTCTTCTCTAAAGAACTATGGGGAAGACATAGCCTAGTCAGCTCAGTGGCGGCCTCCGCAGACAATCGCTATATTTTCGTTGGCTGTTCTGACTTTACCTGCATCATTTGGGACCTAGAAAAACAGAAACCAGTTTTTACAGCTACAGAATACCGAGAAGAAACAATTACCATTTGTGCAATAGCTGATATCGTTTACTGGGCAACCGCCGGCGGTGCCGTCTGGAGAGCAGAAGACAATAACCTACCTGAAAAGCTTTTTGCATCAGAACAAAATTGGGTCGAAGCCAAAATTGCCCCAAGTGGAAAACTTTTACTCGCAATAACAATGGCTGGAGAAATTCAAAAAATAAGCCTGCAAGACAAGAAAATCGATGTGCTGGCAAACATTGAACCCAAAGAACTCTTCGAAAAGAGAACGGCTATTGGTTTTCTGGATGGAGACAATTACTTCTACACGCCTTCGCGCGATTCAATCAAGCTAGCAGATATAACCATCCAAGTAATTGAAGAACAAGAAACCCACGACACCATAAAATCATTGCTGCCCTCCACGGATAACTCAATTCTTGCGATCGAGACTGATTGGAAAGGTACAAGTCTCTGGGATAGAGCCAGTGGCCAGTTCATTCGCAAACTCCCAAGCCCCATACATCACTGGGCATTCTCTAGCGACGGGAACAAGATTGCCTTTAGCACAAAAGACAGCGAGCGCGGTTACATCCAAATAGAGGAAGCTAGAACCGGCCAACTTTTGCAGAAGTTCATAGTGCACGGCTCAAACGATGTCTTTTTTGCCTTCGACCAAACCGATGAGAGGCTGATCACAGGCTCGGCAAATGATCACACCATGCGACTCTGGCAACGCAAAAATAGTGCCGACAACCCTCATGGCAAATACACAGAGGTGAAGAAACAAACCTATCACTTCAACCAACAATTCCTATTTGCATTCCTGCCTGACGGAAACATAGTAGTCGGCCGTAGAGGTGGCGACCTAGAAGTATGGTCTCCAGAATTGACCACTAAAATCTGTTGCGACATCCAAATTGATTACGATCCGCTTTGGTGCATTAACGAACGTAGACGAGAATTGATTCTCGCTGAACGAGAGCAAACATTCTATAAGGTTGATCTGACAACCGGCACGGCTAGCAGTTTCAAACCACAACTCGACAGACCAGAGTATGTGCCGAATTCGCTGTTACGCAAAGAATTTAATTGCCGCAGCGGAGCGGCACTATGGCGAGGGTTTGGTGGACCGTATGTGCATATTACCGATGGGCCGCGCGGTTGGGCCACGCCAATACATATTTCACTAGATCAGAAATTCGTGGTGCTTCCTGGCCAAGGAGAAATAGCTGTTATTTCTATAGCTGAAGAACAAAGCATTAGAGCCCGACTGCCGTTTGAGGGCCGCTTAAGGGCAGCATATGTTGATGATGAGAAAATTATGGCAGTTGACTCGAAAGGCAAGCTGATTGCGAAGAAGTATGGGCCATAGGGGTATTCATGACAGCTGCGCTCTATTGAACCTGCAGGATTGAACTTCCCGCTCCATCATAGCCGCAAAGGAGGAATGACATAATACTTGTAAGAATAGGCCTTAACGCAGATGCCGTATACAAATGTCAACTCGGTATAGTGATCTTGGCTAGTTTGGTAACCAATAATTCTATAGTCTAGCGGATTACTATCAAGAGACTGGGCTTCACGATCGGCGACAATAAACGAGGGCGTTCCCTGCTCTTCTAGAATCATAAAGATTGGCTTGCCTAAAGAGCTTTTTTCAAGCTTCTTGGGTCTCCAAACTAGATACTTGGAATAATCGTCAGCGCCAACGACTTCAGAAGCGCTACATCGATCACCGGCAAAGGCTAAACGCGCAAGAACAGAATTGCCACCAAAAGAATAGACCCAATTATCATCGTCAGAGCCGCCAAAATTCCAACAATCAACCCTATCACCCCTATATAGAGGTCGGCCGCCCAGACGCTCTACCTGCTTCTTCGTCAGGCCGCGAGCTCGAACACAAAACTCCTCCGCGGCCTCTCTTTCAGAAGCAAGGAAATACTCAATCCATCGGCCTCGGTAGGCACCAGAAGGCATGACGTAACCATTCAACTTAATGAAAGTAGTGTCATCGATCTTGGCTTTATCAAACGGATGCCCAGCTCTAATATGCAAAACCGAATGAACGATTAAATCGTCCTCGCTTGGTGGGTCCAACTTAAGAGCCGAGCAAATCTCGGCATTATGGCTTCTCGTTGCCTCACCCGGAAGCTTGCAACGCTCACTGAGCCCAACCAAATCATCAGCCTGCGCAATCTGTTTATGCTCTCTCAGCCACCGTGAGTAGAGTGCAAGATCTTGGGCCAAGTCAGCGCCGCCGGGAATCGACATATCAGCGTCAATGGCAATGAGGCGCCGGCATCGGGCTTCTCCATCAGCAGTATCTAGAGAGGTTCTGGTCTCTTCAGCCAATGTATCAATTTTGGAATAGTAGTCTATACCGAGCTTTTCATCTAGCAAGGCAACAGCTTCATGATAGAGCTTCTGCGCCTCTTCAATAGAGCCCTTCTTGAGCAAATCATCTGCTCGTTTATTTATAGCCACTATGTCACTGCCATCGCCAGACTCAATATTGCTATTAGTCGAGATAACGGACGAGCCTGATTGACCAGTGGCGCAGCCAGTCAGCACGGCAATGGCGCCCAAAGTAGCCAGTGACAGCAATAGATGCCTGCGTGGGGCTTTCATCAGCGACTCCCAGATCCAGCTACTCTCTATCTTACTAGTCTATAGCTTAGCGACGCGAGAAATTATAGACAGGGGGGGAAACACTAGATTATCGGCAACTCCGCCAACGCCGCCTTAATCTGCCCATAGAGCTCTGGCAACCATTTAGGGTCAGTTACATTGCTGGCCGGAGCAGCCGTAGAGCGAAAATCCACCGGCGCGATAATCAGGGGTAAATTCTTGTCGACAGTGTCGTAAGCCGCCACGAACAAATCTTCGCTTACCGGATCGCCCATGGCAATGCAGCCAATAGAGCATTGATTGCCGTGCACGAGAATATCGCTACCGGGCTGTTCACGACCGTCTTCTTTAGCGTGGGCCCAATCGGTGGGGTTTGGATAGTTCAAACGAAGCGCTAAATGGTAAGGAGTATTCGGTTCAAGTGTAAGGTTATAGAGCCCCTCAGGCACCTGGCGGTCGCCTTCTTTGAGCTTGGGGCCGAGTACGCCGCTAGCTGCAAGAATTGGATAAGTACAAATGTATTTGTAGGTAGAATCAACGGCAGCAGCATAAAGCATCAGCTCATTAGTTGACTTAATTACCACCATTGTCAGCCGCTGCGGCGGATAGGCTACTCCTTTAGCCTGAAATTTTGGCAGCAGCCTTGCCCGAGCTGCAGCGCCATAAGTGGCAATTTGATCTTCAGCAGTGTAAATCACTGGTACAGCAATAGGCTTACGCGCCACTATACTCGTCACCGCAGACGCTACCATCCATTTTATGCGACGCAACACTTTAAATGGATACGGTGTGAAAAATGTGCAAAGAAGCGCGAACGTAACCATGACAATTATAAATCGGCGTCGCTTTCTCAAAAGAACCTTCCCATTAACCGTTAGCAATGCTTCCAGCCTTACTTAGCGCGCTGATTTAGCTCACGCGAAACTCGTTTGAGCTCTTGCCAAAATTTGAGTTCAGTATCAGTTTTGAGCATACTCTGCCCCCACCAGCCAATTAACGAGCAACCATTTGCTTTAGCTAGTCCGACCATACCCTCTAATTCGCGACTAGAAGGAGTGCGAATGGTGGCGGTCACTTCTCTCGGTAGCGTGCTATAAATCGTCTTCAGAGTGGCCTCATCATAATTATTAGCCATTGAAAAACCCTGAAGCACCACACCATATTTTTTCGTCGGAAGATTCTCTTTCAGCCACCGTGCATACTGAGGAATCAACTCAGAATACCCAAGCTCTAGACCATGGGCGAACGGGCCAGTCAATTTCGCCAGCTCCTTGGGAATGGGATAAATATCGAAGACAACAATATCGGCCCACTGACTATGTTGCTTAACTCGATTGAGGTAATTCGTTCGCTCACTTTCTGAAAGCGGCTTCTCAGTGTCAGCAAGAATGGGCGCATGAACCATAACCACAGGCAAAGTCGAATCAATCGATCTGACACGTTGGTAAAGTGCTTGCGACTGGCTCACAGGCAGCCCACGATGGGCCGGTTCATCATATGCATACACTGCATAAATGTTCTCTCGTCCAGCCCAAGCAATCAATTTTCGCAGTGGGTCATCGCTAATTGCACCAATCTTGCCGTCCGGATACAAAATCTCCGCCGCAACCAAAAGCTTAATGCCGTGTCGCTTCATGGCATTGATTGCCTTATCGTCTTTCTTATATTGTGGAAAGAAATCTGTCTCAAAACCAAGAGACTTTGGTTCAGGGGCTTCCTGATATTGAGTAAAGGGAAGAAAAACCTTGATGCCACCCGCCTGTAGCTCAGCAAAAATCTCGTCATAATTGCGTCTTGCAGCAATTGGCTTAGGCACTCCCGCCGCCAGAACTACAATTGGAAGGCTTTTGATATCTGGCTGAGCAGATCGAGAAGGCAAACCAGATTGTGCAGGAAGAGCAGTCTTGGCATGAAGAGCAGTCTGATTAGACGAACCAGGTCGACAATAGGCCGTTGAGTGAAACGACACTAGGGCCAGAAGAATTGCAGTCACTATCGTTGCGGCCCAGCGGGCGCTCTGCCTCATACTTGAAACCCCAGATTGTCAAACTGGTACAATATTCTCCTTATTCCCACTTACCCCGGTAGCATTTGCAATTACCAGGTCAGGCTTAGGAGCTGAGGCATGAAAATTATCCAAAAGATGGCAATCGCGATCTCACTGGTAGCGGCAACTATTGTTCCGACTATTGCGCCATCTATGGCAGAAGTTCCCACCTTGCCCAACAGCGGCACTTATTTCATCGTCAATTTAGCGAACGAACAGGCTCTAGAAGCCGGCCAAGCTAGCGCTGGTCAATACGTTGGCACCCGTGAATTTACCAAGGCCGGTCTACAAAAATGGGCCATAAATCGCAAGATTGACATCAAGACAAAGAAGCCCACAAACCGCTACACAATAAGGCTAGCGGGAGAGACTACAAACTTAAACTTCCAACCACATCCCGTGTCAAGTATGCAGTCTATCATTAGTTTTGATCCCTCAGTTGTTGTTCTAGCCCCCGCTGAATCAGGTTTTCTAGTTAAGAGTGTGCCAAGAAATGGTGATGCCTTGTGCATCCTCGAATGCCCACCTTCTTACACCGAAACTAGATTTGGACCAAGCGATGGCTCCGATAAGTTCCTTTGGAAATTTATCCCAGCTGAAGAATAAACAAATAGTTGAATGAATAAATAAGTGATATGGCATTTGGAACACGGCGCAATTTAGCCACTAGATTAGTCGTATACGGCACACTGTGCGCGATTGCCTGCTGCAACAACGGGCAGTCGCCATTTGTGCAGGCGGCGCTTGCACAATCAACAGATGGAACCACGCCAACTCAACTAACAAGCAATCAGATAGAAGGCGAAGCTGAAGCCTCCGGCCAAAGCTACTACTACACTTTTACCGGTGGCCCAGGCGATCTGACAATAAAGCTAGATGGCGAAACTGACTTTTATTCAACCAGTGCCCATGTGGTTCTTCATGATGAGCGCGGCGTAGAGCTAGGAAAAGTTGCTCTCAATGCCACCGGCAATAGTGCCAGCAAATCAGCAACGATGCACCTGACGAAATCGCAAGTGATTAAAATGCAGATTATGCTTGGTGTCAATGTGGGCATCCATCTCAAATACAAAGTCAGCCTGGCCGGGCCGCTAAATCTTCAAGCTTACCCAACAAGACTTGCCGGTAGAGAATCTAGCTTGCAAATTGCTTCAGTGAATGCTGCGCCGTCTCAATCTATCTCGTCGCCAGGCGCAGCATCAGGCTCTGAATCAAAGTCTAATTTTAACACTGACTCCATTTCCATTTCTAATTCTAGCCCTAACGCTAACCGTGACTCCGACACAAGCTCTAACTCTGCTGCGAGCAACGCCCCAATTGAAGATAAGTGGGCCTTTGTCGTCGGCGTGAGCAAATTCGCTAAGCCTTCCATCAATCTCAAATATCCAGCAAAAGACGCAAAAGATCTCTCGAACTATCTGATCAATGAGGCCAATTTTGCTCCAGACCACGTCAAACTCTTGGTCGATGAACAAGCCACAAAAGAACGGGTGCTCGCAGAACTGGGTGATAAATGGTTACCCCGCCTGGCTCACCCAAATGACCTGGTGCTAATTTTCATTTCTACCCACGGCAGCCCATCGCAGGCTGATCTTGAGGGCCTCAACTACCTGGTGATGCACAATACCGATCCAGATAGCCTCTATGCCACGGGCCTGCCACTGTCTGATTTAGCAGCGGCAATCAAGCAACGAGTGCACTCTAATCGCGTGGTGCTAATTATCGACGCCTGTCATAGCGGTGCAGCTGATACTGCTAAAGGGCTAACGCGAGTGGGCAATATCGATAGCGCTGCGCTGTCGCAAGGCACAGGGCAGCTTATTATTTGTAGCAGCATGCCCAACCAGGTGTCTTGGGAGTCAAAGCGCTACCAAAACGGCGTGTTCACGCACCAACTGATCGAAGCACTAAGAGCAGGCAAGCCCACGCTGAGCCAGGCCTTCGAGCGCTTGAAAGAATCAGTGCAAACAGAAGTTTTGCAAGACCGCTCAGAGCTTCAGACAGCAGTGCTCAAGAGTAAATGGAAAGGCAACGACCTTATCATTTCAGCACCACCGACAAAGCCGCGGCAAGTACCGGCCGAATTCAAATAGATCGGCGAACTAGCCTATCGCGATTGCCTGCTATATGCCAAGTCTTCTTGAATGCATAACTTCTGGATGCAAGTAACCATAAACGGAGAACGCCACCAAGGCCGCACCCAATAGTGCATAAAAAATACGCACCCCGGTACGCCCTAAGATTTTAACCATGAACGCTGCTTTAGGGCCATTCATAAACCAGTTCCAATTGGCCACGGCCCCTGCTATTGAAAAGCAGCCGATACATGCAAATAGCACCACAAACCAAATCTTATCATTCACGCTGTTTGTCCCTCTGTATGCAGCTCATTGCAGGCAAAAATGCTTCCTTTCTTCCTAATTCAATTTGATAAAAGCAGCCGGATTGTACTTAGGCTTAGACTTTTCAATAATCAAGCCAAAGTGCACCAGTTTTTCCTTGCCGTCAGTATCGTGCCAGCGCTTGACGAATTCATCAGTTGGAATATAAGTGTAATTGCACAGAGTAGAAGGGTCCATAAAAAAGATGTTGCCTTGATCATGACCAATGGCTAGCACATAATGGCCATCTTCCCAATCATTGGAATAATCGATGATCTTTTCGGCCCAGGCCTGAATCAAACAAATCACAGGCTTACCATTATCAATGAGCTTCTTCAATTCGGGAATAGTCATGTTCTTCACGACTTTAACAGAATAGCCTTTGGCCTTCGCCAGGCGCATCATCTCTTGATAGTGAGTGCCAGTTTTAGGAACCGCCTTGAGTTCCTTTGCTAACTGATCTTCGCGGTACTCGTCACCAAAGTAAGCGAATACTGATTGAAGCGCAGAAACTCCACAAGTGAAATCAGTCGACTGACGCAGCATAGGAACTTTAATGAGATTGCTCGGAGCCTTTGGTGCAAGCTCATGAGGCTCAGTAGTCAGAGTGCCAGGAAGCAGCGGGGCAGCAGACTTCGTGCGCGCAGCTTGCAGTCTGGCTTGACCACCTTCTGCACCTACCGACTGACTTAGCAAAATGAAAGACAAGCACAAGAGTGCTCCACAAAATGAGATCTGACGCAGTGTCAGTTGCAAAAGCATAAAATCGATCTACCTATTTAGAGGATGCACTCACTGTTGCTGATTACTTGCGCCCTGACGCCGCTGCAAGAGATTCCTAAACACCTGCTTTTCCTGTTGGTCAACAACTCCATCTTGGTTGCGATCAAGCATCCGCATAAATCTTCCACTTCGACCAGAACCACTCTGACCAGAACCACTCTGACCAGAACCAGCCGGCCCAGCGCCACTGCGCATGCGCGGTATACCACCTTGCCTTTGTCCAGACAGTGCCCGCGTCTTATCGGTTGCGGCAGCGGGATCGGCATGTCCGAGGGTGAGCAATTGCCAAAAGGCCACATCAGAAAATCTAGTATTGCCAGCTCCTGGAATCAGCTCCGATTTCACATCAGCTTGGCGCACCACAACTAAGTTCATAGAGGGCACCACATACAGCCTCTGCTTGCCAGCTCCCGCCGCCATCACTAAATCGTTAGGCACGCCTTGCGCACCAAAGCGCAGGTCCGAAGCCATTGTCAGTGTTCTTATGCTGCTTCTCAGTTGATCATCCATGGGGCGGTTCAACCACCAAGACAATCCATACATTGGATTAGCAGGAGAACCAATAAAGAGCGTTTTAATATTCTCAGACTGAATTATCTGCTTGCCACCAGCCATGCCACCATTGAGCACCAGTTCTCCCACTTTAGCCCACTCTCGTGCAGTGAATGCTGCCCCCTGGGGCATAAGTGGCATGCCGTCCCTTCCCTTGCGCCACAAACCTACATGAATATCGGCAGGGTCAAGCACCCTGCGCTTGAGGTAATCAACCATTGTTGATTCAGAGTGCTTATTCTCTTTGTTGGCCTCATTGCTAGCCTTAAGCTTACGCACCATTAGCTCGCCAAAAACTTGAAATGGTGCCGGACCATACTGAAACTTTTCGCCCGGCTTTGCTGTGATCTCGGCCTGAAGTGCCTGGGCATATGGTGGCGCCATGCCTGTAGCCGAGGTGATGCCAGAAACGAGTGAAAGAAGTTCTCGAATAGTAATATTTTCGCGCTTTGAGTCACCCTTCCACTCGGTGATTGTATCTGAGACCTTCTCATCTAAGGTCAAGAGTCCGTCTTCACTAGCAGCAAGAGCACACAAACCGGTGAAGCTTTTTGTGCCGCTGGCAAGTTCATGGGGCTCTGAGGCCTTATGCCCATTGGGATAATCCTCAAAAATTAATTTGCCATTTTCTATAACCAACATCGACATACCGCTAGCCTTGGCGCTGTAGTCGGCTGCTTTTTTGCAGTTGTTTAAGGTTACCTTCAGAGGCTCAGAAGACTCGGCGGCCGATGCTTTTGAGCCAGCCGGAACAGTTGATCGAGTTGGACCAGTCGCATCACCAGGAGAAGCTATGGCCATCGGCAATGATGAAGCGACAATTAAACCTAGCAAAGCTGCCGTTGTAAAGGCCTTCAGGGTCATGCCACGCCTCCGTTGAATCACTCGCTAGCATTCTACACGGTCTGCCCTATTACCAGCTTGAAGAGTGGCGAAAGTCAGTCGCAGAAGGCGTAGATGGCAAAAAGACTAAATTTCGCAAGCTAGATGAATGCGAGCGTGGGGAAAATCTACTGGCAGCGGCTAGTTCGATTTAGATAACCGGCTGTAACAGCTTGATGGTAACGACCAGCACTAAAATTGCAATCAGCACGACTAGGGCAAGTGCGCCTTCAAAATTTCCCGCTTTGGCTAAGTTTGCAGGGATAACTTTTTCTTTGCTCGGCAGCTTGGGTATCTTATTCTCACTCAAACATTCAAGGTCAAGGCGCAGCTCATCTGCCGACTGATAGCGCTGTGTTGGGTCTTTCTCCAGGCACCTCAGAACAACTGCCTCAATTGCCTGTCTATATCCAGCGTAATCAAATTCACTGTTCATTGTCTGATCGGCAATACGAATTTTCTTGGCAAATCCCTCCGGAGCTGACTTGATATGCTCCATAATGGCCTTGATTGAGTTTTTAGCGGTGAAGGGTGGCTGGCCAGTCAGAGCCTCATACATGACGCAACCAAGTGAATAAATATCAGACTGCTCGCCGAGATCTTCGCCAACACATTGCTCGGGGCTCATGTAAGCAGGACTGCCTATAACTACGCCAGTACTGGTGAGCCCCTGAGTTTCTTGGTCAAACAAGGGAATGCTCTTAGCTATGCCGAAGTCGACCAACTTGACCACTGCGCCATTTTTAGTTATCTGTTGCAAGAGAATATTTGCCGGCTTGAGATCACGGTGAATCAAACTTTTAGTGTGCGCATGGGAGAGAGCCTGGCATACTTGAATGAAAATATTTAGCGCCGAGTGAACCTCTAGACATCTCTCTTTTGCCAAGACATCGGCAAGACTCTCACCTTCAATGTAGTCCATCACCAAATATGGTGCACCGCTCTGATGCCTTCCCTGGCAGTATGCACCGACCACATTAACGTGAGTCATCTCAAGAGCAGCCTGGGCTTCCATCTGAAATCTCTTATCGAGGCTCATATCTCCGGCCCTATGCAGATCTTCACGCAGCATCTTCAGGGCAAATGGCTTCTTCAATATTCGGTCGTTTACTAAGTAAACGGCCCCCATCCCCCCGCTGCCAAGTTGCCTGATAATTTCAAATCGGTTATCAATACACGTTGGTGCAGAAAGCTGGTTGAGAACTTCGGCCCCCTGAAGTGACGGCGGGTTACTGTTAGCGACCAAGCGAGTGACAGTGCTTGTTGTGCCACAATTTTCGCAGCAGACTATATTAGATGCGCGTTCATAAGAGAGCGCCCACAACTTAGTCTTTAGCTCCGGTATCGAACTTGGCTCAGGCGAAAGATATTCTTCGTCGTTAACTGTCCTAAGAATCATTAGATGTGGCCTTTAGTAAATCGACTTGTCGAGTGCTCCAGAATCAAGTCCAGATTGCGATTTAGATTGCAATTCAGATTCCAATTCAGATCGCCCCAACATCTATCAAACCAGAAAAGTGTGGCAAATTCGTGGAAGATGGCGGGCAACAAAATCGACCCTTACATTTGAAAGTTCGCGCTACAATTGTAGCCAGCTAGATGACACCCACTACCTGACAATGTGAGCCTGCTATGACTCAACAACTAAACCTTTACCACGGCAACACGCTAATCGGCACAGTTGCAAATATTGCCACTGAAGACGATGAGGAATGGAACGGTATCATTACGTTTACGCCAGAGGGCGAGAGCTACCGTAATGTCTTCGAGTTTCTTTGCAACGACGCCAACGATCCAGGTGCTGAGCTACCCTTTGAAGAAAGCTACCTTGATGATTGGTTCATAGAAAGAGAGCCTGGGACGATGCAAGAAATTGCCATTCCAACTATTAACTACGATGAGTGTGAGATCGTCTGGCAAGAGTGCCAATAGAAACACTGTGCAGATGAAGATAGACAGCAAAAATAGCTAGCCCACAGGCAGATAAGCTAAACTACTTTTTGCAAACAAGCTACTTCATCGCATAGTAGTGCGCGGTAAAATTAAATTGGCATAGGGGAGACCCTCACGGGTCTCTCCCTGCCACACCACCGTACGTGCGGGTCCGCATACGGCGGTTCGGAGGATTAAGCTTTCACTGCATTCATGAGGTCAGGGAGTCCAAGATTGCG
>JBIPOV010000076.1:0-29317 GCA_044378815.1 Obscuribacteraceae bacterium (SeqCode)
ACCATTTTGCTAACCCAAAACATCTCAGAAAGACATCCCTGTTTCAATTACGCCAGAGGGATGCCTTTCGCATATGCCGTGTAAACTCCTCGCCGAATATCCGCGCATCTAGAGGACTGTTCACACCCGCTGATGGTAAGGCTTTTCATGCTCAAATAGGCGTAGCTGCGCTATGCCTATTTGAGTCGTTCGTCCAAGAATTATCATCTTGTAATATCGAAGCTTGTTCTGTTTCGACAACTGGCTTTTGCTTCAACAGTGCGTATGGTATCTCATTCTAGGCAGCTCTGCGAGCGTTGCTAACAGACTGTCATTTCCCTCTATAGCATTTCTTTTTCTGCGTTCAAATTGCTAGTCTCATACTATCTTTCTTCCTTTCCCTTCATCTCATTTCATAACCAGGCCATCACCCACTTACCAAATCTGTCCCTCAATCTAAGTATCAGTTTTAGTTTCTTCATGAAACTTCTTAACTAACAACTAGCAACGAACACTTACTCAGCTCTCGTGAACACGATTGCTGACTTTTTGAAATTGTAAATCTGGAGACCCCCATGCTTACTTCACTGGTTAAGAGTGTTGTTGCCAGCTTTTGCCGCGGTAGCAATCAAAATGAAACATTTGCAGTCAAGCCCTACTTGCAGCTTGGTAGTAATTCGGACGAACTTACACTGCTTTGGTTTAGCGCCATTGGCAGAAAATATTGGACGGCAGAGTATAGAATTGGCTCTAATAGCCCATGGGAAGCTGTTGACGTCAAAGCCGGAAAAAAGAAAAAAGTAAAACTCAATGGCCTTTCGGTAAGAAAGTTTTCTGTCGCTCTGCCCATGAACAGCAATGCTGGCAACTGCTCAGAGCTTGCTGAAGATCCGCAATATCGAATTCTCATTGATGGTGTGTCAGTCTTTAGCAGCAGTTTTCGCATTCCTAAAATCGCAGACCAAAGCAGAGTTGTCGTTTTTGGTGACTTCGGCGATGGTAATCAGGCCGCTTCAGAAGTTGCTGCTGCTGTGCATGAAAGAAACCCAGAAATGATTGTTCTTGCCGGAGACCTGGTCTATGATCACGGCCGAAATCTCCGAATATTTCAAGTACTTCTTTCCGGTTCTCAATGCCGATGCTATTCACAAAGATATCGGTGCACCAATTTTGCGCTCGATTCTTACTGTTGCAGCAGCTGGAAATCACGATGTTGGTATGCCCAAACAAAGTGATAGGCTCGACGACAAACTTTTCACCGACCTCTTTGGATATTTCTTGTTTTGGCAAGGCACCAGCAATGGCCCTCGTTTAAAACGAAAAATCATCAAAGCTATGATTGGCAAAGGCAAGAAGGCCAACCAATTGCTAGCTGATTATGGCAAGTCATTTCTTCAGCAGACCAACTTTTCGTTTGATTGGAAAGATCAACACTGGATAATCCTTGACGCCAACAAATATGCTGATTGGAGTTATCCTGAAATGCAGAACTGGTTGGCCAAGGATCTTGAAGCTGCTCGCTTGCAAAAGTGGAAGTTTGTGGTATTTCATCAACCGGGCTTTAATAGCGACAAGAAGTACTTCCAAGAACAGCGCATGCGGCTTCTTTGCCCGATTCTGGAGGCTGGACAAGTTGACATTGTTTTTAACGGGCACTGTCACTTTTATGAGCGACATCGTCCGCTTTATTTCAGACCTGAACATAAAGAACCTTTGACAAACGGCACTGTGCCTGGAGAGTTTGTCATTGACTATGAGTTTGACGGTATCGATAATACTCGCCCTAAAGGTGTTCTCTATGTAGTTACGGGCGCCAGCGGTAAGCTTGTGAGCCTTGAGGCCAAGCCAAACGAAGGCACTCTTTGTGCGTCATCTGTGGTACTTATCGATCAAGAGCATTCATTCACTGAGCTGACTTTCGCCGAAAATTATCTTTGTCTCAATCAACTGGGCCTTGACGGTTCGGTGATCGATTCTGTGCGGATAGACAAGTCTTAGTTCCGGTTTTTGGCGACCGCCTAGAAACCGGAATTGCATTTTCCTATAAAGGACAGTCACCTGTCCTTTTTCTTTCTGAACTTACTAGTAGACCAGTCTAATTATGTTTTCTTTACTGCAAAGCCAACGGCAAAACCCATATGTTTCCATCTTGTGAAATCAATGCAGTCGACACTTTTTGACCCTCGTCATTAGTAGCCGAGCTCATTGCCGAAATATTGTATCCCCGCACCATTCCCTTTCGCTCTTCCCATGAAGAATTTGCTGCATAACTGTTCATCTGTTCTTCGATCATCTGCGTGGCCAAAGTCACATCTCCTGTTTTAAATGCTAGGTTCATATAGCGCAGATAGAATAACTGCCCAGCATCGCCAGAAATTCTATGCATGATATCCCAAACGCCATTCTCAACCTTCATACTAGTGTTCATATCAGCGGTCTGTTCGCGCAGTGCGACATTGTTTGAATTGCCAACCATCGTTTCGCTCCTTATCTAGGCAGAAATCTTGCAATCAATTTAGCAACCAGCTCGTGACGATTCTATGCCTTAAAGCAAAAGAAGCACTCCAAGTGGTGCGGTCAACTCGAAGAAAATATTTCGGTATTAAAAACTAAACCGCCATGGAACCGTCACAAATCAAAAGCTAGATTGTAGAAGTCGGCGCAGGAAATGCCAGAGTCTGGCGACTAGATAAATGCGCCTAAACAGATTTTCAGGAGAATGCTATGACCGCTGAACTAAATGAGATTACAAAGACTAGCGAAGCTGCCATTAAAAAAGCTGGCGACAAGCCAGACTTCTCTGAAGCTTTCAAACTCCTGAGCAACAACACTACGGCTGCAGAGCAAAGCCAAGAGCGAAATGCATTTAACCAGGTCATTCAGAAGAAGTTTCCCAACCTGAGTCTGATTGGCAATGACGTGTATCAAGATAAGGATGGCAAGCAAAGCAATGGCCTTGTTGTGTTCGATAAGCAGACCAAAAATATAGAGCTTCGACAAGCAGAGAATTTCTCGGTGGTAGTGAAGAAAGAAGATATGTCTGCAAAGATGTCACAAGAGAAAGTCACACCTGCAGTCGCAGGTGATATTTTTGGCAAAACTATGGACCAAGCTGTGGAGCTAAAAGCAAAGTCGCTACAAGCTAAGGCACCAGAAAATGCACAACCACAAACACCAGAAAGAGCGCAAACACAAATACCTTCTGCAAGTGAAGCAAGTCCAGAAACATTGAGAAGAGTCCAAGAATCGGGTGAAACACAAACCGCCCCCGCAGGCAAAGCCGCGAGCAGCGCCCCAGGTAAAATCCAAGAATCAACAGAAGCTGCCATCAAACAGAATGCAGCAAATCCAGATTTGTCAGCCGTCTACAAAGAGCTGAGCAACAACAGCACAGCAGAAGATCAGAAGCGTGAGCGCACCGAGGCTAATGCTGCTTTGCAAAAGCAATTCCCTGAGCTAAGTCTTGTCGGTCAGCAGCTAGTTACAGACCAACAAAGTGGCAAACAATTTGAATCACTGGTTGTATACGACAAAAAGACAAATCATCTTCAACATAGATTGGCTCAAGACTTTTCAAAAGTACTGTCAAATGAAGATGTTACAGCGGCAGTCAAGGCGAATGGTCTAAAGCCAGAGACAGCTGGTGAGGCTATTGCTCAAAGTATGGATGCGGCAGTGGCAAAGCAGCCCAAACAAGCCACAGCTCCTGGTGCTGCGCCCACAGAGCAAGTCAAAGAGTTTGTATATGAGGCGAAATCAGGCGACACACTCTGGCACATAGCAAAGACTCAAATAGAAGCAGCTGGTCCCAAAGATAGTGTAGCTTCTGCTGCAAGTATCAAAGGCTATATTGAGCAAATAGTAGCTCGTAACAAAGATCAAATCAAAGATGCCGATCTAATTTATGCCGGAAGTAAGTATGTACTGCCTGATTTGAAACTGCCTGAACAAAAGGCTGAACCAAGCGAGGCGCCTGCGCCAGGCGCTCCGGGCCGCAATGCAGCAGCAACGCCTGGAGAGCAAGCCCAAGCCCCAAGACCTCGTGAAGTTCAGCGGCCAGTCCCACCGACCGCGCGCCGGCCTGAGCCTGGACCTGATCTCTATTCTGGAAGTCGAAACGGGGCACCGACTGAAGCTCCTGCACCGCCCCTAAAGAAATAGCCGTAAGTCTAACAAACTTGGCTTGCATGCAGGCTACCTGAAAATGTTAGTGAAGAGCAAAGATATTGACACAATGAACAGACAAAATCAGTTAGGAAGTCTGCCTCAAAGAATAGAAAGTCAGTCCGATAGCGTTCGTGTGGACACGGAAGCAACGCAGGCGGCGGCAGCTTTGTTTCGTGAGTACCAAATTGCTAGCGCAGAAAAGATAGAAACGTCTTCGGAGCCTGGATTCGAAACGAATGGTAAGTTTTGGCTGAAGAACAGATTAATGCCGGAAGAAGAGTTAGTTAAGCATGCTAAGTCAGTTGCAGAGAAATTGGATAAAGGACAGAAGTTCGAAGCAGCAAAGGAGTATGACGAATTTCAGCAAAAGCTAGACCGCCGCAACTTCATTACCTTCAACCAGCTAATCGAAAAATATGACAAGAAAACAGTCGGATACGATTTTAGCGTTTCCAAGTTCTCTAAGGCATATTTTCTCAAGCAACCAACCAGGTGAAGTTTTGAAATCTTAAGCCAATACTAGTTGCCGTCGAACCAGCGCCCCGGTTCTACTGGAATTCGTGTGGCTTTACCTGAAGCAACTTTATAATCGACACCACCTAATGAGAGAACCTTTAGCTGTGGCATTGCCACCAAGCTGGCAATCTGTTGAGCACTAACAGTGGTGCCTGCTATGCGCAAGTAAGCAATTTGTTTCAGTTTAGCAATAGATTTGATTTCTCCGTCGCTGAGCTTAACGTTACTAATCGTCAAGCACTTAAGATGACTAAGCTTTGCCAGGTAAGCCGAAGTTGCGTCACCAAAAGTGGTATTGTCTAGAACTATTTTCTCGAGCTTCGATCGACTTGAAATATTCGCGAAGAAATCATCGATTGGCGAGCTGCTTTTTAGCTGTAATTCTTTCAAGCTGTCAAAGATTCTACGTTTGGCTAAGCTTCGGCCTGGCAGATTAGAGATTTGACGCAAGCGTAGCAAACGCAAATGTTCAAACTTGTCGAAGCAGGACAAATCATTAAAGCTAGCAAAGTTGACGCCATCAAGTTCTAGATCTCTGAGCTGCTTCCAGTCACTAGCAACTTCAATGATGCGCAATGCTTGAGCATTACATTTTGGCAAACAATCTTCAGGAAAGAAATATTCTGTTTCGTCGGGCTTACCACTAACCTTCAAAGTATGAAATAGAGATGGATCAATCTTTGAATAGACACGAGGATGAAAGAACGCAACCAGGGCATCTGGAGAAACTATCAGTCGAATACTTCTATCGCTTGGCACAGCGCAATCGTTTTGCGCTTTTCTCCATATATGCTGCTTATCGCGGGCAAAGTAATCAAAGTAACCAATTCGTTCTTTGGGAAAGTTAATTACTAGTTGTTCTCCCTCGTCTGTGCGAACGAGCTTACCTTTAATTGACACTACTTGCTTTAAAACAGATAGCGCTTTCTCATCGTTAGGATCAGCGATAATACTGGCGCGACTGAACGGCGACGGCACTAATCGCTTTTGTTCACCTGGCTTGAGAGGCAAGTTTTCGCCGATCTGCTTCTGACTTCCCTTCCTATCTGTAAAGCAAAGTTTCGTAGAATAACTGACAACAGCGGAAGCTAGAGCCACTGACAGCAGAGTTGCACCGCCTCCTAAAATCACGCGCCTTTTGTTCTCGAAGAAACGGCTACCTTGTTCCGTTTCGACAACCCAATCTAAACTGTCACCACCATGGTTACTCCTAATCGCAGATGATTGACCAGCAGCAGCACTGTTGTCGATGTTATCAGTAGCACCACTGGCAGTATTTGCAACGCCTGTACCAATTGATTTGCCTTGCTTAATCCGCTCTAGGTCGTGAATGACTTCACTCATAGACTGATAGCGCTGTTTGGGATTCTTCTCAAGCATTTTACTGACTAGATGATTGAGCCCAGGAAGAAACTTCGCATCCAGCCATGTGGCACTCAGTGCCGGTGCAGGCTGCGACTGGTGCATTAAAATGGTTTCGACGGCTGATTTCCCTTCGAATGGTGGATGTTTCGCTAGTACTTGATAGAGCGTGCAACCAAGAGAATATATGTCGGAACGCTGATCGCAGGCCTGCCCCAGGCCTTGTTCTGGACTCATATACAAGACCGAGCCGATTACTTGACCGGCCTTTGTCTGCACTTGAGAGTTGAGTGAAGAGTCGCTTAAAAGCTTGACGATACCGAAATCAACTATTTTTACATCAAAGCCAGTTTTAGTTCTCGAGAGCATAATGTTCGACGGTTTTATATCGCGATGAACCAGTCTTAGACCGTGGGCATAACTTAGCCCTGAAGCGATTTGTTTGAAAACATCAATAATCTCTGCTACTGAAATAACACTGTCTTCTTTGCAGTAATCGAACAGAGTAGTGCCTGGCAAGAGATCCATAACATAATAGGGCACGCCATCAGAGTCTAGACCCATATTGTGAATCTTGATTATGGCCGAATGATTCATTTTGGCAATCGCTCTTGCCTCAAGCGAAAATCGCTGCCACTGTTCATTTTTTAGCGTTCCAGACGCAAGTATTTTGAGAGCGTATTCTTTCTTCAGAACCAGATGTTCAGCTCGAAAAACCGAGCCCATTCCACCTCGACCAATCAGCTCTTTCAGCAGGTAGACCCGGTCTACAATGTATCCAGGCTGATAATTATGCTGAATGGCTAAGGGCTGCTTATCTTGGAGCATAATAGAACGACCTAATTTACGATAGCGAACAAGTGCTTTCTTGGCTATACTTCGCGAACGAGATTCTGCCGTGAATAAGGTGACGGAAATTGGGTTGGAAATGGATCTGTTTCACTAATAGGCTTAGTGTCTCCTAGTGGTCTGAGTTTCGGGAGTCCAGCGTCTTTGTCAGCTGGACGGTTTTGAGCAACTTCAGCTCCTGGGAGCTGAATTAATTTGTTATCGACAGAGTCACCAGAGAGTCTTCCTGTTGCATGAAGCTCCTGGCTGATCTGCTGCCAAACTGAGCTACTTTCAACATTCAATGAGCGCTCTGCCTTATCGTTCTCAATTTCTCGGGGCATTGTTTCACCTTTTGAAAATAAATGAGACTATAACTAGTCATTTTTCCTAACAACCAATCAACTAGACTTCTGCCACATTTGCTCTGAAACAAAGGTTGGCAATGGCATGGCGTAGTCTTCAACATGAAGCAACTGCATGAACAGACTAATCTGAATGTCGATTTTATCTTCGTCAATGTCGCTAAATGAAATCATGTACTGATTTTTAGGAGACTCAGATATCTCATAGTTTTCTCTAGTGGCGAGCATAGTTATTCCAGCTTGTTCAGCGGCTGCTTCTATGGCATCCTCGCTGAGACGAGCAGGGAACTGTGCCAACAAGCTTGTTCCTCCGGTCTGATGAGAAAATTTGACTTTATTGCCTGATACTTTAGTCAGTGCATGAATGAGACTCGCTCGCTTGCAAGCATAAGCTTTGCGGCAGCGATGTAGATGGCGCTCATAGTGTCCTTTGCGAATGAAATTGGCAAGAGCGATTTGCTCAATCAAAGGCATTTCTGGACGAATAGAACTTAGTGCCTGGCGGAATGAAGGTATGAGCGTTGCTGGAATTACCATAAAGCTCAGTTTTATAAGCGGGTATAGTGATTTCCAGAAGTTGTACTTATAGACAACGCTTCCAGACAAATCTTGAGAAAACAGCGCTGGCATTGGTTCTTCACCGTACCTGTATTCACTGTCGTAGTCATCCTCAACAATAATGCTATTGTTCGAAACTACCCACTGCAAAAGTCGATGTCTGCGAGATCTCGACATGGGCATGCCGAGTGTGTCCTGGTGCGATGGTGTCACATAGATCATACGAGGTGCCTGAGGCATCTCAGCCAGCAAATCGATGCGTATGCCATCATGGTCGAGGGCGATAGGATAGACCGTCGCACCGCTCGTTTTCAAGCTGCCACGAATTCCAGCGAAACCAGGATCTTCAGTAGCGACAAGATCGTCTTCATTTAGAATTAGTCGACTCAAGAGATCAAGACCACCTTCAGTTGAAGGTAAAACTACGATCTGTTCTGGGCTGCATACTATGCCCCTAGTGCGTGACAGCAAGGCTTGCAGTTGCTCACGTAAAGGAAGAAAGCCAAATGGATCAGATTCAAATAGACTTTGCTCGGTGCCAACATCTCGCACCGCTTCATAAAGTGATTCTTGCCAGCGAGCTATGGGTAATAGGTTGTGAGGCGTAACAGCAAAGGCATTAGGCTTAGGCTCTGATGACTCCTCTTTGTATGACAAAATTCGTTTTCCGAAAGCAGACAAATCAATTTTCTTATTGTCAGCTGACGGTGCCGCTGGGGACTGAGGCGCAGAAACAGAATTGCTTACAAATGTTTTTCCACGACTCTGCGTTTTGATATAACCCATTCCGATCAATTCTTCGTAACAACGACGTGCTGTCAATCTTGATACTGACATGCATTCAGCAAGCTCTCTAGTAGAGGGCATTACCTGCCCCCGACGCAGCGCACCAGTTTCGATTGCTTTGCAAATGGCGTTAGCCATCTGCTTATACAAAGGACCTGTAGAGCCTGCTTCTAGTGAAAGCATCAGTTGCATAATTACCTCTATTCACGCCTAAGCGCACTCGGGGACATTGAATTACTGAAAAATAGTTATTGCCAAGTCAAAGTAGACCAACAGCCCGAAAACGGCTGCTGATAAACTTCGGCAATTAGAGCCTCAAACTTTGGACTCTTAGTAAAACCGAGTATATGGCCCAAGTTGTGACGATTCCATGTCTGTGGGATTGCAAACGCATATAAGCCCAGGGGCCTTGGTTGATGGTGGCTTCGCTGTGTAGCAAGCTGTAGACTATTTAGTAGTAAGTAGATCGAGTCTAAGGCGCGTATGCTAAATCATATTCTTTCCAGAATTGCCAACAGGGCGGGGGTGCATGCCCGGGCCGCAGTAAAATACAGAGCTGCAGTTAAATTTAGAGTGGCAGTCCTAACCTTGCTGCTTTTGACAGCTCACGTTGCACTCCCCGTCCTGGCGGCTGACGAAGAGAGTCAAATCAAGGCTGTTCTCGATCAATATTTTGACAATCAATTCGAGAAGGCAAAGAAACTTTGTAAATCTCTTTTGGCTGCGTATCCTAAAAATCTCACGGCCCATTATTTACTAGGCAATATTTGCCTCAAGCTTAATCAGGTAGCAGAGGCCGAAGCCGCTTATAAGTACTGCCTGCGCGGAGGCAAAGACTCTACTGAAGCAGTCAATGCCTATCAAGCCCTTGAGCAGATCTATGAACAGCGTCGTATGGCCAGCGGTTCGACCAACGGTTTAAGAGGCAGTCTAAGCAACGGCCCGGCACCGGCGCGTCCTACAGCGGGCACCAATCACAGCAGTGAAGAATATGTCCAAGAAGAAACAACACGCTTGCAAAAGGACGCCAAAGACAAGCTTGAGGTGAAGCAGCGCACTCTTGATGATCGAATTAAGCAAGAACAAAGGACCATGCAGCAGCAAATTGCCAATACCCCTCGCGGCAGGCGAGTTGGTTATTTTAGACAAGAGTATCAAGCCCAGGTCAAGGCCGAGTATCAAGATCGAGTAGACCGCCTGAAAAAAGAATTCGAGCGAGAAAAAGATGATATCAATCAGGCCTGCCAGAAGCGCATTGATAGCCTCACTGAGTACCGCAACAGTATCGACAGTCGCAGGTCGAACAGGTAATTTGTGGTTGCTTTAGCCTTCCTTCACTTCCATCCCCAAGAGCGTGGCGAAGTGGCGACCAAGCAAAGCCGCTTGGTCTGAATCAATTATGGCGCCCTTAAGATCAGCTGGATGAGCCTTAATCCCCATGATATTGGATGTGCGGAAGTCGACTCCTGCCAGTTTAGCTTCGTAGAACTCAGCTTCTTGTAGGTCGCAGTCTCTGAAAACAGCGCCTTCCAAATTGCAGTAGCGAAAATCGGCGCCACGAAGTTGGCAGCTTTGAAAGACGACTCGTTTGAAAACGCTATCGTGAAACTGAACCAGTTCGCCCGTGCAGCTCTGTAGCAGTAGATCGCCGATGTCGGCATCTGTGACATGCATTCCCGTGATTTTGCAGTCAGCCATTTCTACGCGAGTAAATTTGCTATCTTGAAATTCAGAGTTAGACAAGTCGCAGGTTTCGAAGCGAATATCTACTAATTTCGATTTGGCAAGATTTAGTGCAGAGCAGCGCACGAGCTTGAATAGGCTGCGTTCGATGGTGACCCGTTCAAAAGATTGGCCGACCAGGCTTTGTCCGCTCAAGATAAAGTCACCGTATTCGGTGTCGTCAGCTAGGTCGAGATTGCTGAGTGGAGTAGTTGATTTAGAGGGAAGAGCCGGTGACTTAGTAGTCACTTTTGTAGTTACTTTGTTTGGCTCTTTGCCAGCCTCTTTGCCAGCGACCTTACTTGCTTTCGAATTGCTTTTGTTTGAATCCATAGTCTTAACCATATCGGTCCAATTGTTTTACGAGAATTGACCAATGTTTTGACAATCGAGATACATGGGTCGGTCTAAGATGTTCTCATGTAAACGGCTTACATGCAGGAAGAAATATGAAATTACTTCAGCTTTTGTTTGCAGGGTTCTTTGTAATTGCCTCCACCGGACCACTTGCTCTCCATTGTCGAGCTGAAAATCCACCGACACCAGAGGCTAGTCAGCAGCAGAAGGACCTTTTAATAAAGACTTTTGAGGAAATGCATCGCGCTCATATTGTCGCCAATACCCCACCTGGGAAACTTTTCGATAAATACCTAACTCGGGATCTCGATTCTTGTTTTACAGAGAGGTTGGGGCGGAAAGTTCGAACCACTTATGAGCTTATGCAGAAGGACGCTATTCATATTGGTGTTGGCTTTCCCTACTATTATATTTGGGTCAAAATTTTCGATGACAAGAGCGGCCAACTGCTCGATGAAGGAATGACCAGTGCCAAAGCAATGGATCAGACAGGATTTGGGATTGGGAGTAAGCTCAATCACGCAGAAGAGATTCTGAAAAATCCAGGTTTCCCTGATTTCTTTCCTGACAGCCTCTGTCTTGCTATTTTAGGTCGGGCCGCTGTTGTTCAGGCTGCTAATAGTGTCAGCAAGGCTTTGCACATGAAAAACTAGTGCAATCTGACTGGTAACCTTTTTGAATCCACCTTAGGATCTCTCACAATCCGCCTAGAGGATGATAGAGCCGCGGCGTTAGTTTGCTACTATAAATATATCGAAGACGCCCACCCCAAGCATGATCCTCTTAAGGATTGGAATTTCGGAGGAAGGGCGTCTTTTCTTTGCTATAAGTTATAAATTGTTTCAGGCCTCAACCAGTTTTCGTTTGCCCATTACGACAGTACCAACTGGGCGCTCTTTGGGTGCAGGGCTGGTGCTTATGTGAATGTCGTAGCCAAGTTTTTGCATGTATTCGGTGATGCGCTCTATTGAGAATTCATCAAGCTTTCCGTTAATGATTTTCGAGACCTTTGGCTGATCGGCGCCAATTAGCTTTGCAATTTCGGTCTGATTTTTTTTACTGTTTGCGATGGCTTCTTGAAGCGACATGAAAAGATATGACTTCAGCTTTAGCCCTGCAGCCTCTTCTTCGTTAAATCCAAGATCCAAAAATACGTTCTTACTCATTTTTTCGTGCTCGCTTGTCGGTGTTGAATTATCTCGCTGAGTCGTCTTTGCGCTAAGGCAATGTCATGCTTTGAAGTAGTCTCAGTAGTCTTTTTGGTAATAACGTGGAAAACGTAAATTGCTTCCTCGAATTTCGCCACGTAAATGAGTCGATATTGGTTTTTACCTTCATCTTGTAGTTTGATTTCTTTTACGCCCGGGCCTATCGAGGGCATAGGACGGTAGTTGTTTGGCTCAAGTCCTTGTTGAACCCGACCGAGCTGGAAGCCACCTTCCTTTCTCATTTCGACAGGCCAATCCCTTTTGATTTCCTCTGTAAGGTTCTCCGGCCAGAAGATAATTTCTTTTTCTTCCGAAGGGTCGATTTTGATAACTTCTGGCTCGCTCTTCCTCATTGATTTATCTTATGCCAAAACTGGCATATCGTCAATGCCCTTGAACTTGCTAGGCTCCAGCGGCAGCCCTGTTGCAGTAGTTCAGGAGTCGACTTTGCTGGTCAATGGACTTAATTCGGAACGGAGGTCTGCCTTGCATTTCGCCGCTCGTCTAGAACGAAGTGCGGCTTACTTCTTCTCTTTGCTATGACCAGCGCAGCATGCGCCCACCGGCTGGCCGTTTTTGCCTAATATAGGCTTGCCAGCGGACTTAGCAGATTTTGCGGAAGTGGTTCCCGGTTTGCCGCTTGCGCTTTGACTCGACGTTCCAGCGCTATTGCCGCCTGGCGTAGGGCCACTCTTAGCCGCTGCAGTGCCGGGCTTGTCCAAGGTCTTCACTGTGCCGGGCTGCCAGAGTCTGTTTTTGCGATACTTTTGAATCACCGCTGTTGGCTCATCAAAGGGATATTCCTTCTCAAACATGATGTCGATGGCTTGCTGAATCTGCTTCATCGATTTGCCTTCGCGCTTCATTTTCAAGGCTATGAGTGCTTCTTCTTGGCAGATGTGGCAATCGACGCCGTGATCGGTAGTGAAGCAATCGAGCAAGCTGTCGTGGTCATCGGTCATGTCGCAGCCGCAGTAGCAAAAGAGCTTGGCACAAATCTCAGGGCAAAGTTGAGCGGCGGCATAGCCAGATTTGGCGTGGCCGAAGAATTTGTTGGGGTCTAATACTGGTGGTTCGCCGGGAACACTGGGTTTATCGCTAGGATTAGCGTTGGGTTTATCGCTGGGGCCTGCGCTTGTCTCAGTGCTCGATTTCTCGCTGGGTTTATCGCTGGCCGTTTGAGTTGCTGCGGCGATGTCGGCTGACGGCTTTGCTGCTGCCGTTTCTGCCAAAGCTGAAGAGGTTGGCCAGGCAAGTGTTGCTACCGTAAGCGAGGCGAGCAGCAGTAACTTGGCTGAAGTGGACATAGATTAACTGGACCTCAGATTTCGGCCTGTTCCAGGCCAACTATGTAACAGATTATAGATAATGGCAGCCAATATTGCTGCGATGTTGCGCTATTGCTTCGTCAGCTGGGGTCTTTTACCATGTTTTTCAAGAGGATTTGTTATCATGAGCAATCTGGTAAGAGATATAGAAAGTGACTATGCAATACGACGTAGTGGTTATAGGCGGCGGACACGCCGGGTGCGAAGCAGCAAATGCCAGCGCCCGTATGGGTTTGAGCACCCTTCTGTTAGCAGTTAATCTCGACACAATCGGCGCCATGCCTTGCAACCCAGCCGTCGGCGGCCCTGGTAAGACCCACCTTGCCCGCGAAGTTGACGCTCTGGGCGGCGTTATGGGCGTTGCCACCGATGCCACTTACCTACAAATTCGCATGCTCAACTCTAGCCGCGGCCCCGCGGTGCAGTCGCTGCGTGCTCAGTCAGACAAGCGCGAATATTCCGCCTGGATGAAAGAGTACATGGAGTCTTTGCCCAATCTCACCTTGAGACAGGGCATGGTGAAAAACTTGCTGCTCACAGACGGCAAGGTTTCAGGAATAGAACTGGCTTTTGGTGACCAAATTGCCTGTAAGTCTGCTGTGCTTTGTGCTGGAACTTTCCTCGAAGGCACAATCTGGATTGGCAAAGAAACTATGCCAGCCGGTCGGGCCGGTGAATTTCCTGCTGTTGGCTTGTCTGCTTTCTTGCGTGCTCTGGGCTTCACCACTGGGCGCTTAAAAACCGGCACTCCTCCGCGCATTGATGGTCGCACCATTGATTATTCGCAATTGCCTGTTGTGCCGGGCGATGATCAGTTGCAGTTCTTCTCATTCCTCGACAAGCGGCCTGTGCTGCCACAAATTCCTTGTCACCAGACTCGCACTAATGAGAAGACTCACGAATTGATTCGTGCCAATCTCCATCAATCGCCTATGTATTCAGGCATGATTCATGGCGTGGGGCCACGTTATTGCCCATCAATCGAAGATAAGGTTGTGCGTTTCGCTGACAAAGATAGCCACTCGCTATTCCTTGAACCCGAAGGCCGCTCTACCTACGAAGTCTACTTGCAAGGCTGTTCTACCAGTCTGCCTGTGGCTGTGCAGCACGATATAGTGCATTCGCTGCCTGGTTTGGAAAATGCATCGATGGTGCGTCCAGCTTATGCTGTGGAGTACGACTATCTTCCTGCGATTCAATTCAACCACGCTTTAATGGCTAAAGATCTGCCTGGATTCTTTGCTGCTGGCCAGATTCTTGGTACTTCTGGCTACGAAGAAGCGGCTGCCCAAGGCATCATGGCTGGTATCAATGCTGCTCTCTATGCCCTTGATCGCGATGCTTTCATCTTGCCTCGTTCATCTAGCTACACTGGCACTTTGATTGATGATTTGGTCACTAAAGAAATTGGTGAGCCCTATCGTATGATGACTTCGCGTTCGGAGTACAGATTGCTCTTGCGCCAAGACAATGCTGACATGCGCCTCACTCCACTTGGTCGTGAAGTCGGCATGGTCGACGATCATCGTTGGCAGCTATTTGTGGCTAAGCAAGAAGCAATTGAAACTGAGAAAAAACGGGTGAAATCAGTGCGTATTCATCCCAACCCAGAGTGGGAAGAAGCCCTTGCACCCTACGATGAGTCGATGAAGCAGTCAGCTACTTTAGAAGAGCTTTTGCGCCGTCCTAAAGTTCCATACTCAGTAATTAACACGCTCTCTCCTGCATCAGAAGAAGGCTTTGCCTTTGGTTTGGAAGTTGAAACCGACATCAAATATGCTGGCTACATTGAGCGTCAGCGCTTGCTTATTGCTCAAACTGAGAAGCTTGATGGCTTCAAGCTTCCCCTTGATTTCAACTATTTGGCTTCAGACCATTTATCCAAAGAAGCTAGAGAGAAGCTGAACAAGATTCGCCCCATGACTTTGGGTCAGGCCTCACGCATCGGCGGTGTCAGTCCTGCTGATATCTCAGTGCTGATGGTGCTTTTGGAGCAACAGCGCAGAGCGGATAGCGCTCGCGATAAGGCTGGCGTTTCTGTTTAAGACTCTTATGCCGGCAAGAATTATCACGGTGGGAGCCTTGCTGGCTCTCACTATTGCTTTGCTGCCAGTGCAGGCGCAGGCAAGAGATCAAGAGAGAGCGCAAGAAAAATCTCAAGAGCAAGGCCAAGAGAAAAACGCTTTCAAATTGTCTGGTGGCATTACTCATAGCGAGTCTTTAGAACCGCTGCCAGAGAGCGAAAGAGTCGGTGCCGTTCAAGGCACTGCTTCGACCGCTGCCATTCCCACTGTGGCAATACCTTCCAATAATCCACCTGCCCTGGTCAATCCGTATCGTAAATCTAGCGCTAGCAGCAGTAGCCGTCCAACGGTCAGCAGCCCAGCTGTCAGCAATCCGGCGGTCAACAATTCTGCTGTTGGCAATACAGCTGCCAGGACCTCAGCCAATCAGCAAACTCAAATACCGCCTGAGACTGAGTCTCAGGCTCGGCAGCGCAATTTGCTCTTGTATTCGCGCACTCCTCACATTGATCCCGGCCAAGCGCTCTATAAAAAGCGCCTACGTGAGGCAGCTGAGCAAAACATGTTAGCCACTGCGGCGAAGCGCCCCGGCAAGTTACAGATTAAGGTTCCGTTTTGGTTGGCTGGTCAGTGGCAACGCACAGAATCCAATGAGTTGTCGCGCAAAGAATTGCCTAGCGGCAAAGAGTTGAAGCCGATTGGCAAGCAAGCTGCTCGTGTTACCGATTACTTTGGCACCTATAAAGACCGGCGCGGTAATGTATTCATGATTGTGCCTTTGGGCGCAGCAGGCGCTGTCGATCGCGGCTTTGCCGTGGATTATCACCACGTCAAGAAATACGAATTGATTTTAGACGGTAAAAATTCGGCTGTGATTAAGGTGCAGGCCGTCCATAAAGTTGTGAGCAAGAGAGAGAAAAGAGTGGTGGAGGCCTACCAAGACGAAGAGCTAAACCGCTATACCTTGATACGGGATGGTCTAGTTAAGAACGATAGCTCAGTCAAGGTTTTTGACCAACTGGGGCAAGCAAAATTGATTACTCGTGCAGTTTCTACTGAACGACGGGTAAAGAGAATATGAGTGAAAATAGAAAGTGCTGTTAGAAATTGAAATTAGAAAGTAGTGGGATTTGTATGGTCACTGAGCAGTTAGGCTTCGATGCAATTAATCTGCGCCTTGAAGGCTGGACAGCCGTGCACGCCGATAGTCAGCGGCGGCAGTGGATGCGAGACGCTGAGGGCGACGAGTTTGCCAGTACACTTTTGCTCACCTATCAGCCCGAGGCTCTTGAAGGAATTGATTTAGACGACCATGTCGGTGTGCGCAAAGCTGTGCGTGATATCGCTGACCAGGCCGGTCAGATTATGGTGTCTGTTGATGTTGTTGGGGCTGCTGGAGTGCCTGCGCTTTGGTACATACTGAAGCAGAATCAAGCTCCAAGCGGCATGGTCTATTCTGGTTGTTTGATATTGCCCTTCACCAATAGTTTCTTTACTCTGCAGTTGATGTGCATGGAGACTGGAATCACAGGCATTCGCGAAGCGATTGTTTTGGATCGCTTCATTGCTTCTGGTGTTTCCATTCGCGAATTGTCTGAGTCAGCAACGCGCTTTGAGCATGGCACAGCTAAGGGCCACTATTCACCTGACGCGCCTGAGCACGATGTGCAATTCCCTAATCATCCTCTTACAAGAGTGCGCCGCTATTTCCGAGACATCCTTTCGGTGCTCTCGATTAAGGGTGTTTACTAGACAGTAAACGCATCAACTGTGCTATCCAATTACTTTGCCGCGCGGTTTCTTACCGGCTATCTTTTTCGCTGGTTTTGCTTTAGCTTTTGGCTTTGCTGCGCTTCGTGTGGCAGGTTTAGCTGCTGATTCGGAGGCAGCCGTTCTTGCAGCATAAGGACCCTTAGCGGGCTTCCGCTGGGTATCAATTGCTGGTTCGACTGGAGGTCTGCGAAATGGGATAACTTTCGGTGTTTCCGAACTTGCCTCACTAATTGAAATCGGTGTGATTTCACTTTCCTTCAGGATTAAAAGGGCTCTTGTCTTACCATGTCTGTCCGCGAATTCAACGTGATAGCCCGTTTCGGCCTTACTCTTGTAGATTTCTACAATAGTACCTTTTGAGCCGCGTCGTAACGTTCCAGTTGCGCTATGCACTGTCTTAGCTGTTTTAACTACATCGTATTCTTTATACATTTTCTAATTCGGTGTAATCGTGGTGAGCCTAATTACTTTCGTTCCTTTGAGATGCATCCAGCCTGTAACAATTATCCTTGTTCGCTTTCCATCTGGCAAATCAATTGTGATTTTTTGCTCGTAAGGTTGTCCAAAATCTGTCTCAGCTCGTTTTGTGGCTTTCTTAGGATCAAATTTTAATTGAACTGCTAGCTCTTTCCAGTTCTCTGCCGTGTAGCCAATACTTTCGAAATACTTGGCTTTGTCTTTCCCTAACTCATGTTCCTTGTTCAAAACATACTTGAGTAGTTTATCTTCGATGTTTTTATGATCTAGTTTGAGTTCAGGCTCCAACTTCGCAGCTCTCTGGGAAGCGCTTTTCTTTGAGCTTTTCTTGCGCTTTCCCTTGTCTGATGGATTTTTCTTCAAGGCCTTAACTCATCCAGTTCGGCCCGTTATTATAATCTATGAGATTGACTTGTCTATCTGACTACCCTGAATGGGCCGTCAATGCCGAACTAGCTTTGCTTTTTGCTTCAAACGCAGCTATAGCAAACCAAAAGTAAGGTCGTCGATTAGTTTGGCTTTGGTTCTGAATACTAGGTTTTCTTCAGCAATGAGGCTAAAAGGAGACCTCCATTCGGAGCCGCCACAGTTAGTTCCTAGTCGGGGATCTATGGAATTGTAGTAGCCCTTGTCTGCAGAACTCCATTTTTTTCTTATCTCAGTGCCTATGGGAGGTAGCTTACGCCAATGTATATCTTCCCAGGCTTGTGCTCTCAAATGATTGAGAGAGTTACTGGATGCAAACAGTGCGACGGAAAAAACTGCAGCGGCAGCGCATGCGGTCAAGTGAAGTTTGGGAGTTCTGGGTAGAAGGATCATTTTTATTCAGTCTCACTAGCATGTCCATTTTGCGGTTAGCGATTGGTCCGGGCAATGGTGTCATTCCCAATTAACACAGCTTCAGTGGTGCTTGATCGTGTTACCATGCAATCTTGTAGCACTAGAGGCGTTAAACTTTGGTTAGTTCGAGCAACAGCCCAACACGAGCAAAAATGCTGCTCGCAGTTGTTTTCGCTGGAAGTATGCTCACTGCGCAACTACCGGCCCTTAGCCAAGCACCACATCTGGCTTCAGCTTCGATGATCGATTTTATTTCGAAGAATTCTCAAATACCAGAGGAAGAGAAGGCATACCGCTTGTTGCAGCTAGCCAATATCTATATCACCGGTACCCCTTCCACTGTTTGGGAGGCTTCTGTTCGGGCAGGCTCGGGCGAACCTTGCTCTAACAGAGATATTCAGATTTTATTGAGGCGTGAAGGTTACTTACTTTCTTGGGCTGATGCAGTTTCTTTGCGTAGTTATTCCTATGGCAGTACTGCTCTTAGTGCGGCTGGCAGAAAGAAGATTTCTATTGAGCACCGAGTCGTTGCGGACAACGCCATCAGGGCTGCTATTGAACAGTTAGATCAAGGTTCCAAGAAAGTTGAGTCATTTAACATGTACTTAGTTGCATCTGGCCTTTCTCGAGTGACTGGAAATAAACGGAACGAGAAGAACTGCACAAAGGTACTAAATGCAGCAATTCAGGCTTGTGAAGATGACAGAACAGTTGATAGCGCCCAGATCAAAATGATTTCTTCAATCTTAGATTCAATGGCCTATGGTCTAATACCTATAAGCGTAGAAGACACCCAAGCACAATCACGTCGGCGACTGCCAGCATTTGATATGAAGAAATTCGATCAAAGCGAGCGACTCAAGCTTAGAGCTGTAGCCCTTCTTGATAGGCTGCCCGCAACAGATCATGATAGAAGAAAAGCCCATCGCGATTTGACACTTTGGTATACACAATTAGGCAAGGGCGAAAAGGCACTCAAAGAAAAAGAGGAGCTATTTAACTTGGTTGGGGTGAAGGATGACTGTATCTTGTATCCGCGATCCGTTATGCACGGCTATCCTATTTGGTGGTCAGTAGCAAAAGAAGCTGGCTATACAAATTGAGGAATAGGCTAGTGCTATCTGCATGACTCCTTAACTTCCAAAACTCGGACTTTCACTAATGGCAACCGAAGATTTTCGGCAGGCTACTGATGAGTTGTTCCAGAGCAATAAGGTTGAGGCTCTTGATCTGAATTGATGGGCAAGTGGGCTCGGCGTAAGGTCGATTATTAGCTCTGCTTGCTAAGAGTGGATGGTTGTTTTATGCTCTTAATCTACTCATTGGTCCCCGTCGTGGCAAAAGCAAAAGAACCAAAGCGAGACATTATCGGAGGCAGCCCAGAGCAGCAGGGTGCGCTCGAAGTTAAGCCTGTCATAGAGAAGCTAGCCCTGCCGAAGTGGGTTTATCTTGTAGCGCAAGCACACCCTTGGAAAAAACAACTCTTCGTGAAGGCTCGCAATTTACCTGCGGCTGCCGTTTGGACTGGCATGATTGCTAATGATCTATCGGTTCAAGAAGCGGCAGAGAACTGGAAACTGTCCGTTGATGCAGTGGAAGAGATTCTGGAATATTGCCAGGCCAATAGAGTTCTTCTAGAAATGGAAGCACAAGAGGAGTTGCGTATCCTTGAAGAGAAAGGAATTGGCATTGTCGCTAAGAATTCTCGTCGCTGAATCTTGAGCCACTCACGAAACTACTCACCCGGCACTTTCAACCCGGCCAATTTATAGCTATAACTCAGGCTAGACCCTAGTTCGGGTCTTTCATGCATACCAGCATTTTTGGCGGCGATGTTTGCTTTCGCAATTATTTGCTGAAGATAAGGCTGGTATGCCACGCCTTTATTTGGCAGTACTGAGCCAACGAAATAGTTGTCTGCCAGAGGAACGATAATGTCTGCAACCGTGTGTTCATAAGGCTTTACAGCATGAGATTTGGAGATATCCACAAGGTTGAAGCGCTGACCAACTGGAACAATCAAGATGTTTCCTGGCTTGGATGGGTCAAATTGCAGGCCATGCTTCTCCACTGCCATCATTGTTTTAGCCAGGTCGTCGTAGGCTGACTGAGGTAGCTCAGCGCTAGCTTTAACTCCTTTGGCAAAGGCTGCCTCAGCTGCTTCTGGACCCATCTCTCGGCGTGCTGTGGGCCGTGGCCCGCCGGCGGCAAAGCCATCTTGTTTTTTGAGAATTTCAAAGTCGCCCAGTTTTGCTACGGGCTGACCGACGTTGTGACCAGGCATGAAGTCGGCTACTTCTTCGACTTTGCCAGTTGGTGGCTTGCCTTTGGCAAACTCTGGTACTTTGACGACAAAATCATTGGTGAAATCTAGTTTGTACACCGCACCATTGCTGCCGCGACCGAGGAAGTTTTCTTCTTTTACCGAGGCCACAATGTTTTGCTCTGTGGCTTGTGCGGCTTTCATCTGAGTGGAAAGCTTTTCAAAGGTGTGCGGAGTCGTAACTGGCGGCTCCAGACGCTTGGGCGCACCAGATTCTACTTTCGCAACAGCTTCAGGTCTCGCACCAGCTTCGGGTTTTGCCCCAAGCTCCATTTTCTTGCCGAGGCCCAGCCCTGCTCCCATCTCCATGCGCGCTAACTTCGAGCCCACGCCAAAACCGGCAAAGCCTGAAGCGGCCATTAGGGGATAATCAAAGGCCATTCCACCCAGTGAATTGCCTAGCTGCACTTTGTTGTGTTCGAGGGTGCGAGGGTCTTTCCAGACTTGATACGCCGGTACGCCTACTTTTGTGCCAACATCTGCTATGGCTACTACTCCCAAGATTTTGCCAGCGTTTAGGGCTAAGCCTTCAACGTAAGGAGCCACTACTTTGCCAAACACCTGGGGTTTCTTCAGGGCTACGGCAAAGGCGGCACCAATGGCGACGCTTGTAGCAACTTCTACGCCGGTCTCGCTCAGTTTGTCGCCGGTCGCGTCTTTAGCTCTGTGTACGAAGGCCTGAGGCGCGCGCTTGAGTGCTCCTAATAGCAGGTTTGCTTCACTAGAAAGTTTGTCTGCTGTTGTATGCTCAGTTGCTGCTTGTGTTTCTCTGGCCGCGCCAAATTGTGCCGCTTTTGAGTCGGCTTCATGTCTTTGTTCGTGTCCGTGGGGGAGCTGCGGCAAGTGTCTTCTCTGTATCTTAGAAACTACTCTAACAATTAAAAAGGGCAGCGACAAATTAGTTCTTTGCCCCTGCCCTATTCTATTTTTGATTGTGATGTCTCTGAATTTGCTTTTGGTCAATTCCTTGAGAAATTCAGTTAGAGCGAGATTGTGTAAGCAACCGCTTTTTGTTTCTGTTTAGCGCTGATATCTACAGCCAGGTCTTTCGAGTTCTTCACCGCTGTTTCTAGCGATTCAATAACATCAGAATACTTGCCGCTGGCTGCCGAAATGGAGGCTGACACTGCAGCGGTTGCTGGTGCAACTACTGAAGCTAGCGCAGGAACTAGTTCTGGTACAGATATTGGAGCAACTGCAGGAGCTGCAACAGGAGCTGCAACAACAGCCGCTGCTGGCTTGTACTTAGAAGCAATTTCCATCATGCGTTCGTGAGAAACAACATTCATGCGAGTAACTAGCCCAAGTTTTTTCATGACTACAAGAATCATGTAAGAAACGTCTAGCTCCCACCAGGCCATGCCGCTTTTTGCTGAGCCAGGAGCAGCGTGGTGGTTGTTGTGCCAGCCTTCGCCCATTGCAAGCAAGCCTACCCACCAGACGTTGACGCTGTCGTCATATCCGGCATAGGTCTTGTAGCCCCATTTAGGCAGGTGGCAAAGAACGTTGAGCATAAGTGGAATTTGTTGCACGGCCAAACCAGCTAACAGGCTAGCTAGTGCTGGTACCCAGCCGAAGGCGGCTAAGATGGCAACGCGGAAAAGCAAGTTGAGTGTATAAGAAAGAGTGTGGGCTTTGCGCCAGTTTCCACCCTGTTCGAGGAAAGCGTAAATTGGATCGTTGATCAAATCTTTCGCTTGAACATTTGGGTCAATATGTGATGGATAGCTCATTTTGGCCAACCAGCCAAGGTGAGCGTAGGCGACACCGTAACGTGGTGAGTGCGGATCTAATTCTGTGTCTACGTGGTGGTGATGGGCACGGTGCATGGTGCTCCACCAGATTGGCGAACCTTCGAAAGCTAGAAATCCGGGCAATACCCAGAAATATTCCACCCATTTAGGGCAGCTGTAAGCTCTGTGAGAAAGGCCACGGTGATAACCAAGGGTGATGCCACAGGCGTGCCATACGTAGAAGATGGCGAAAAGTACAATGAATTCGAGCATAGTTTTTTCCTCTGAGCGTATCAATGCCACCACCTGCGGTGGCTGCTCAATATCTCGTTGTGGTTCTTAAAGTCTTCGAACAGGTAGCACTATCACCTGTACAAAGCAGATTCAGGTCTTCCTCTACGGATGTCCTGACTCTTCTCTGATTGCTCAACGAACTTGTCGGTCCATTGGTCAGCCATGAGCAGATCCAAAAACTGCTCTAATGTTTCCGGTACTTCAGCCACTTGCAGTATTCTGCGGCCATCGTTGTCGGGCCCTGGATATTGGTTCCAGACCAAGCGGTCGAGTTCCATGCCTTTGCGATTGTAGTAGCCCAAGAGTGCCAGCCCGATTTCTTTCGAAACTGTGGCTTTGTCCTTGACCTGCCAGTCTCTGAGAATTGTACGTCCTATTCCTATAGAGTAGTAGGCGCGTTCTTTCTCAAACTTTGGTTCGTCGATGAAGAATGCCCAAGTGGTTTCATCAACATTGTCGATATATGGCTCGCATCTTATTTGGAAGAGGCGGCCGGTGCTTGATGTTTGGGAGATTGGACCAAATCCCGAACTCATCAAGTGGATTTCAAGTACTCGCAGAACGTGGGCGTTGAAACTCAGACTTTTTTGATCGGCTTGAAGCTGAAGACGTTTTCTGTACTCTTCAGGAATGCGAAGGCTTATATTAGTTGTCTTTTCAGCCATTTCGGTCAGCCATTCTTGTCAATTTGCGGGTCTTTCGAGCGCTTTTGAGGTAATTTGTAGTCACGCGATTACAAATTGTAGTTACTCGACTATCGTAACACCTTAAACGTTCAGAAACCGCTTCGTAACGAGAAGTTGCTGTTTTCAACCTGCCGCTCCAACTGTGGGGCTTTTGAGAGTTTCCTTTCGCCGCAAGGTGGGTGGTCTAATTGTTCAGGTTTGGCAAAAAAAGGCGTAAGAAATTCAGCAAGAATTTCTTACGCCTTTCCTAGAAGAGTATTTTCTACAAAGCCTTCTTAATCTCTATGCGCAATTGCTCAGCGGTTTTAAATCCGAGGGCATCAGCCACAATCTTTCCGCTCTTGAAAACTTTTACGGCTGGAATCGAAGTAATCTCGAACTTATTAGCAAGAGCTTCGTTTTTGTCTATGTTGATTCGATAGAAGACCACTTTTCCGTCATATTCTTTGGCTAAGTCTTCCACAATAGGGGCCAGCATCTTACATGGTCCACACCAATCGGCGTAAAAATCAACTACGACAGGCAACTTTGATTCAAGCACATCTTTTTGGAAGCTAGCATCGCCCGAAACCTTTACCAGCTCGGGTCCACCGGTTTTGCTTGTTTCACTTGGGGCGGCGCAGCAAGTGAGGGCGAATGAGGAAGCCAGGGCAACGACTACCAGGGTGGACAACAAAGCAGATTTCATGCGATTCTCCAGATTTGTGCAATTCTTACTGTAAGGGAATTTTACTTCGTTACGCACAGTTTGGCACTTCTCAAGCAGGATTTATGGCTCCAAGCCCTAGATTTAGTCACAAACATTACCGGTTTGCTACGATTTTTGCCGTTTGCTCTCTTCTATTGGCAGGGTGCGGTCAACAAAATGTAGCTGATAAGGCGCCTGGGGCAGAGAGTGAAAAGGCCGCTCAGCGGGCGCGCCAACGAGATAGCCTCGGTCGGCAGGGCAAGAACCCGAGCCTGCCTAGCGATACTAAGATCAGCCCGTACCTCGCTGCTCACCAGGATGATTTGGTCTCTTGGGCTCCGTGGGGCGAGGATGCTTTTGAGCTGGCTCGAGCGGAAAATAAACCAGTTTTGTTGTCTATTGGATTTTCTGCTTGCCACTGGTGCCATGTCATGCAAAAAGAGTCGTTCAATGACCCAGCTACTGCAAAGTATATGAATGAACACTTCATCAGTGTTCTGGTCGACCGAGAAGAGCGGCCCGATGTCGATGCTATCTATTCGAGGCAGTTAGAGGCGCTCTCTGTGCGACCCGGTTGGCCCATGACTCTTTTCTTGCGACCGGATGGACAGGCATTTTATGCGGGTACCTATTACCCTCCTGGCGATGAGACTGCGCCCCATTCTTTCCGCAGAGTTTTGACTCAAGTCAATGATATGTGGCTGAGTGACCATCGGGCGGTAGATGCAGCTTGTACAAAAGTTGCAGACACTCTTGCTGCGCGTGATAAAGACGCCGGGCGCTCGCAGTCGCTGACTTATGCCAATCTCAATTTTGCACTTGGTCGACTGTTGCAGCGCTGCGACTTGGAATATGGTGGGCTAAAACAATCGCGCAAGTATCCTGCTGCTGCTATAAATACGCTAGTGATGAGGCTTTTGGCTTCTGAGGAAATGCACCGTTCCTATGCTGATTTGCTACCTCATTGCCGAGCATATATTGCTGCAACTCTTGATGGTATGGCCAATGGGCAAATCAATGATCAAGTAGGTGCGGGATTCTTTCGCTACGCCACCAATAAGCAATGGCTACGACCGCATTTTGAGAAGATGCTTAGCGACAACGCTTTGATTTCTCAAAATTATTTTGAAGCCTATGGTTTGACCAAGAGTAATTATTGGTTGACCAAGGGTGTGCAAACAATCGAGTTTATGCTGGATGAGCTAGCTTTGCCCAGTGGTCTGTTTGCTGGTAGCTTGAGTGCAGATAGTGTTGAAGCTGGCAGCACTGGTGCTGAGAAGAAGGAGAGTGAAGGTGCTTTCTACACTTTTAGTGCCCAAGATTTGGAGCAGGCGCTACCAGTGGAGATACGTGCGAAAGTCGCAGCTAGCTGCAATTTTACGGCTGCGGGAAATTGCGGCGCTGGAAAGAATTTGCCCTATTTTAATTCGAAGGCTAGTACTCTGGCTGCTACTTCTTCAGGGGCTTCGCTGTTTATTTCGTCGCCTAATAAAGCCGCCGGTTATGATGGCCTGAAGAAACTGGAGTATTGGCGCCTAAGGCGACCTAAACCGGCTCGCAATGACACTGCGGTGGCGGCTTGGAATGGTATGGCGATTTCTAGTCTAGTTAGTGCCTATCGCGCCACTCGTAACCCAAAGTATTTGGAAGTAGCTCAAAAGGCCGCTAATGTTCTGCTTCTCAAGTTGTCGTTGCCTGACAAGTTACTCCACAGCGATATTTCAACTCAAGAGGGCTTCTTAGATGACTATGCTTATGTTGGGAAGGCCTTGCTTGATTTGTATGAGGTGGATAAAAACTCTCTCTGGCTGAAGAAGACGCGAGATTTGAACGCTATGGTTCTGGAGCGATTTCTAGATCAAGACAGCGGAAAGTTTCTTTATGCTCCGCGTGCAGCCGCTGCTCCTGCTCTGTCTAATATTTATGCCACCACTGACGGTACTTGGCCTGGGGCTGCCGGAGTGGCGATAGAGAACTTGATTCGACTTGATGCCTTTCCAAAGGTGGCCAGTGATGTTAGTACTGGAGCTGACTATTTGGCCATTGCCAGGCGCTCACTAACTGCCAGTGGACGGGCCATGCAAGAAGATCCAGTAGCGCACGCTTCAATGCTTGTGGCTCTTGAGCGTTTGTTGCGGGATAGAACTAGTTACGTCCAAAATTAGTTTCACCCAAGATTAGTTTTAGGCAAATTTAGTTTGATGCAAAGTTAGTGCGGCCTTTCGACTTTCGCCTTCGGGTTTGTCTCCTCTCGCATTTTGATTGTGGCTGTGACGCTGGTTGAAGCGGGCTTTAGCACCCGGCGTAGATAGCGGTCGTTGGTTTCCCATGGTTTAGGGATGTAGCCCGTGAGAGCCTTTAAGCTGTGTTTTGCGTGGGTGGTTCTCTCTTCGTCTTGGAAATAGCCCATGCCGATTCCGATTCCCTTATAGGTCGTGCCTTTCTCTTCGCCAACTTCACTGCGCAATATCATTAGCCAGTTTCTAACGCATAAATTGAAGATAGTTGGGTCTTTCTCTACCTGGTGCGAGAGCTTCTCTTGTAGTGCTTCGGCATAAAGGCATCTGACGTCGGGATCGTCTGGGTCTAGTTTTATTGCTCTGCTCAATTGGGTTATTGCTTTGTTGTAATTATGGTGGCGCATATACTGTTTGGCAGTCATTAGTAGCGAGCGAGCGCTAGTTTCACTGAAGACGTCGTCATAGGCTCTGGTTGGTTCAACTTCGGTTTCTTCTGCACTTTTTGCTGCTGCTTCTACCTTCGGATCTCTTTCGCTGGCTGCCACTGCGCTGGTCTGGAATGCCACGCTGAGAGCAATCGCTGCGCTCAAACACAATCCTGCTGCTTTTCTCATTGGGTGTCCGTTCTTCTTGAAAAATAGGTTCCATGGAAACTATTTTGAGATAGCAAAATTGTCCTATCGGCCGTTAGTCTTAGGCAAATCTTGTAGGCAATTGGCTTTGATGACAGTATAAAAACACGCAAGCAAAACTCTGTCAAATGGCTCCATCAGCCATTTGTAAAGGCTTCTCTACGAATTTTACAGTTTCTATACGGTGGCATTTATTTGATAAAATACACCGAGCTGCGCCAATAGCTTGGTTCTGTTCTGTTGAAAACTGATGTTTTTCTCTTAAGATCACTCTCTTGTGGACAGCGATTTAAAATGATCGAAGCTCAAAACAAGGCATCGACGAATGTTGTGTAAAGGCAAGAAAATATTTCACTCCGCTATTTTCTAAAGCTAGCCCCGTGAATAAGGTTATAACCCTTACCGCTATAGCTTTTTGGATTGCTTCAGTGACATTCGTGCTGCGGCAAGTTTAGCGCGCACGTTTGAGTCTTCTTTAAGTTTCAAAGCGGCCTCGTATTCGATGATACTACCTTTGGTGTCGCCACAATTTGTGGCTTCATCTCCTAGAGCGACTCGGTCGCTGAATGAATCTGGGTCTTTGCCAAGTTTGCGAATCAGGCCCAGTAAATTTTCTTGGGTGGTTTCGTTACTAGCATCGAGATAAATGGCCCGGTGAAAGTAGGGGATGGCTTCGGCCGGTTTGTTCTGTAGAGATAGACCGAAGTTGTTGTAAGCAATACCGAGATTGATTAGTGCCGTTTTGTAGTGCGGTGACCAATCCAGCGCTCTTTCAAGTAGTTCGATTGCGCGAGCATAGTCGGTCACATTGATGGCCTTGACCGCCTCATTGTTCAGAGCCACTAAGGCGTCACGCTCTGGGAATCCCGTATTAGTATGGTTGTTGTTGCAGAGCTGGTCATTGCCGCCGACAAGGCTAACAACGTCTTTTTTACTTCCTGTCCAAATCTCACATTCATGTTTCGAAGACGAAGAAGAAGGAGAAGATGCAGTGGAGTCTGAGGAGCTTTTAGCTTTCTCTGCTGAGATTTGTTGCGTGGCAGAAGGCCTTTGCTGGGCAGAAGCTGTGCGCGATGAAATGTTTTTTGCCGATTCGCTGCCGTTTCTGTCAGCGTTCGTGGCCTTCGTAACTTGCAACACAAGTGCGCCTACGTTGCCGACATCATCCCAAAGGAAAACAGTTGTGCGACTTGGTCTCTTACCTACCAGTGCAATTTGAGTGGCCGAGAGCATAAGAGGCTCGACATTGCCTGGGTCTGCCAAGGCAATGCGCACAAGTGAATGACTGGAGCTATAGAATTGCGCTTGATATGGCTTGAGGGTAATAATTTCTGATGGTTTCCGCTCGAATAATTCCAGGGTCTTAATCGCTACTGCTGGAAAAGGTTCCGCACTCTTTCTACCATCAAGGTGCTTCTTGAAGAAATTACCGAATATCATGAACGTTGAAAGCAGACGGCCGAAGCGCTTTTCTATACGTAAATCAAGAGCAAGTGTGTTGCCCAACTGGTCTTGAATTTCAAAATTAGTTTTGCCTGGTGCTTTTCCTAGCAGGACTAACTCATTTTTTGCAAATATTACAGGCTCGGCAATTCTTGGGTCTGTGGTGTTTACCTTGACGATATTATTGTTTGTTCTAAAGGTCCGCGACTGGGATGCGATGAGGTCTAAATTCCTGCTTGTTTTCTGTGTCTTGAATCCACTGCCGCTGATTATAGTCTCGCTTCCGGGAACGCTAAGAGTGTCTTGGCGAGGCTTGCCGTCGGCGTCCGGCTTGGAGGCTTGGGTTCCAGTCTGGCTTGCTTGGGCCTTCTTCTGTGCTGATGCGGGCGCTGAGCCTTCAGCCAATATTTGCGAAAGTTTCTCCAGCTCGGCAGATATTTCTCGTTGATAACTGCTTCTGCTCTCTTTTCTGGGATCAGTGCATTTAGTCAGCTCTAATTTGCCTCTTCTTGTGGACGATTCGGCACCGTTGGCGCGCTGTTCCATCAGGTGATTAAATAGCAGGTGATCAAGTGCTGCGGTAGGCCCTGCCTGAAGGAGAGAATTGAGCTGGTCTGGGTTGTGGCCAACCAGAACAGTAATATTGACTTCGCCACCCTCGTCGTCCCAGATTTGAATGGTTGTTTCGCCCGCTGCCTTGCCGAGCAGAATTAGTGTGCTTTCGCCTACGACTAATGGTTCAGCTATGCCGGGATCGGCTACGGATGTTCTGATGATTCTGTTTTTGATCAAAAACAGCTTCGACTGGGAAGCATTGATTTCAATAGTCTTGGTTTTTTTGTACTCTTCAAGTTCTAGCTGGCTGTAGGCGGCGCTGTAAAAGCGCGGAAATCCGGCGAGATCGCGGCTTGAATCATCATTCACCTTTAGCCGGCAGCCGGTGGCTACCTGACCCAGCCCTTTAGGGCCGGCGGAGAGCTGCATTACA
>JBIPOV010000001.1:0-247202 GCA_044378815.1 Obscuribacteraceae bacterium (SeqCode)
AAGTGGAAACGTCAGGTCTGCGCAGACCGGAAATTGTAGCGATAACCCGCTAGCTGTGGATTCTGACTTGAAGCAGCAAGAAATATCGAGCCTACGCAATAGGCAGTCAGACGATAGTGAAAAAGCCACCGCAGATTTATCTGGGTGGCTTTTTTGTTGATCAACAAAAGTCTGATTTATCGCATTTTTTAGTTTCTAAAACTGTCATTTTTTCTTCAAAAAAATCTGACAGTTTTGGAAAGCAAGAACAGAAGCTAAAACGAGAACTAGGGCTAGAATGAGAACAAGAATTCCAGATCTTCTTGAGTCAATTCTTTAGCGACACTATCATCGCCACCAATAATCAAATCAGCTAACTCTTTCTTCTTCTGCTGCAGAGCCAGAATCTTTTCTTCAACAGTTCCACGAGTAATCAACTTGTAGTTGAAAACGTGGCGAGTTTGACCAATTCTGTGCGCCCGGTCAGTCGCTTGGTTTTCTACTGCTGGGTTCCACCAAGGGTCATAGTGAATAACATAGTCTGCACCAGTCAAGTTGAGACCGGTACCACCAGCTTTCAAACTGATCAAGAAAATCGGAATAGACGGAGTCTGGTTGAAGCGCTCGACACGATCAAGTCTTTCTTTGGCCGGTGTTTGGCCATCAAGATATTCGTAGGTATATCCGGCCTTCTCCAACTCTTTGCGAATGATGGCAAGCATTTCCACAAACTGACTGAAGATCAAGATCTTGTGGCCTTCGTCGACGACTTCGCCAATCATAGCTAGCAAAGCATCTAGCTTGGCCGACTGGTCGGTTGCTTTCTCTCTGTTTTTCAACAGCCGGGGATCACAACAAACCTGGCGCAGACGCAGAAGTTCCGCAAGAATTGAAATAGATGACCGTTTAATACCGCGAGAAGCCACTTCGTTAAAGACGCGCTGACGACATTCGTCAAGCACATCAAGATAAAGCGAACGCTGCTCATCATCAAACTCACAGAGTTGAATAATATCTGTGCGGTCGGGCAAATCTTTTTCTACCTGACTCTTCAAACGGCGCAAAATAAAGGGATGAACAGTCTTGCGCAGTTTCATACCAGCGCCATCTAATCCAGCTTCAATCGGCCTTTCAAAGACCTCGTTGAAGTCTTTATACTGACCAAGGAAATCAGGCATAAGGAAGTCGAAGAGCGACCACAATTCTTTCAGTCTGTTCTCCACCGGTGTACCAGACAAGGCCAGACGGTGGAAAGCCTTGATACTCTTAGCAGCAATGGCGCCCACCGACTCTGGGTTCTTAATGTTCTGGGCTTCATCGAGAATGAGAAACTCGAACTGAATATTCTTCAGCTGCTCATAGTCACGGCGGATGATACCGTAGGTAGTGAAAATCACATGGGGTTTATTAGTGCTCTCTTTACCGAGGCGCTTGAGCATCTCACCGCGGTCGCGGCCCATGAACAAAGCAGTCTTGAGGTCAGGCACAAACTTGGATGCTTCAGACAACCAGTTATAAACCACGGAAGTAGGCGCCACCACCAATGCTGGTGCTCTATCGGCCTTGCCTTTTCCTTGATAGTGTTTCAGTAACATTGCCAGAGTTTGGATAGTTTTACCCAAGCCCATGTCGTCAGCAAGAATGCCTGCCAGTCCGTATTCCCGCAAGAACATCAACCAGTTGCAGCCTTCTTTCTGATACTCACGCAACTCGCCTTTGAAATCTTTTGGCAATTCAAATGGGGGCAATTCACGGAAGTGGTGAATTTTGTGGATAAATTCTTCAAAGCCCTTATCAGCTTGAACAGGAATCTCTTGCGTTTCTAAGGCATGCAAAATTCCCAGTGCTTGATAGAGAGGACGGGCACTGTCTTTGCTCTGACCGATAGACTTAAGAAGACCCATCAACGTGGGCGTCGGTACACGCACATAGTCGCCATCTGATAGTTTCAAGTAACTGCGGTTTCTAAATAGCGCTTCAATGACCAGAGGGAATGGCACCTCTTCATCGCCAGCAGAGCAAACCAGATCAAACTCGAACTTGTAAGAATCTTTTTTCAGCGACAACTTGGCCTTAAGTGCCAACTCTTCTTTTCTTACGCGATAAGCGCTGAGCGATTCCCAACCAGCAGTATCCCAGTCAGCCGACTGCTCAGATGAGAGATGGAAAAGAGCATCAAGTGCTGGCTCTTCCACAAACGAAAAGCGATCGGCGATGGTTCGAATTGGCATCATATTGGTGAGGAAGCGGCGCACCTGGTTTTCGGGCTCCCACTGTCTTTCCACCCAAACGCTCTGACCAACTTCTGAAATTGTACGCGTGAATTTTTCCGATTCCACGGCACTAGTCTCATCGCGCGACTGCAAAACTAAGTCGCCATAACGGAAGCCTAACGAAACTTCTAGACTAGATGCCTCTGGAGCAGGCTTCTTCGTGGCCGTAGCAGAGCTACCATGAGAAGAGATAATCGTGTTGGCAGCCGCACCGGGAAGTTTGCGCTCAGATAGCTTAATTACAACCTGAGGCGGCTCCGTAATGGCAACAGGAAAAGGTGCTGTCGACTCATCAAGAATAACCGGCATGCGTTTCTTCAATACAGGCAAATCGACCGACAAGAACTTAGGCACGACTTCGAGCTTGACCACCATATAGCCGAACGAATCGAAGTACTGGAATGAGCGGTGAATTGCGGACAAATCGATAGGGTAAAAAGTATCTTTTGAGAGAATCCAGCTTGAAGGCCCCATAAAGAATACGGGGTGTTCAACAGCCTCACCTTCTTCGGTTATGCCTTCTAGACGCAACATCAGCTCGCCACTCTCAGTCTCGGAGAGCACCGCACGCGGTGTCAGTGGCTTATCAGAGAACTGAACAATTTCATTAGTTGTAGTGTTAGTCAACTTGCAGCAAAGACTGAGGTGACCAATCACTGTGCCTTCATCACCACGAGGTATGCGGTGCCCGCCAGCCGGCCCTTTGGTTGTCTGAGGCAGACCGGTGAGATATTTGGCCAAGCGCTGGATGCGCGAATCAGGAGGCAAGGTCGGCACAACTTCAACCGGAACCTTAAGAATGTTGACTTTGCCCTGTGGTTCGTTGGGCACGACACCAACAATCATTGCCAGCGGCTTTTCCAGAACCAACAAGCCTAATTCGAAATCACGCTCATCGGCAACGACCCCTTCTTCACGAGGGTCGTCAAGCAATTCTTTAGCTCGAGGACCCTTCTCTTGTGGGCTCTCACGCTTCTGCTCATCGGCCATGTCGAACCTAATGCCCGGATTATGCTTGGCAATATGAGTTAGAACAACGGCGACAGAATGCTTGCAAACATCTTCAAAATAAGGGCAGGAGCAGGATGCCTTAAAAGAATTAGGCGAATCTATGTCAACGACAATTTTGTAGGCATCTTTTTCTGAACCAATGACTAAGGCCTCAATCTGAGAGCCATCGTCACTTTCAGAGTATTTCAATACTTTTTTGCGCCGATAGTATTGCACACCACGACGATAAACAGGCTCGCTGCTAGCCTCTTGCAGGGCTGAAAGAGCGAGAGAAAGTTTTTTACCAGAACCCGAGATTTGCTTCATGCAAAATTAGCCTTGAAAGGGCACTGCCTTAATGCGAGTACCAACAATAAGAACAACCGACCGCTTACAGCGGTGGGCGGGAGCTTTCCTAAGCGAAAGCCGAATGGTCAAGAATTAGCTTAGCACGAGTTAGCGCCATGTTGAGACGACCAAAGCACAAAGTATATTAGTGCGGACTCATATCTATCACTTCAACAGGGGCAGGAGCCTGTGCTGGCATGGCTCTTTGAGGGGTCCGATTGAAAGCACCTTCGACAATACGTTTCATCTCCACTTGTCTTTCTTCTAGCGAATTGCAGTAATCATGAAGAATGTCAGCCTGGCTGCGCAGAGCCTTGGCGTTATCAGACAAGTCAGGAATTAAAATCTCGATTTCTTCAAGAATAGAAGATGGTGGGCTGACAGGAGGTCGAATACGCACATGGGAAACCACTTGTTGACCGGCCGAATTGCTCAGATTAGCCGAAGGAGATGACGGCGGGGGAGCGGGCACAGCATTGAAGTTAGACTGCACTCCTGGCTGCCTGCCCGGCTGTATGTTCACCCCTGAACTGCTTGGATTAGCAGAATTAGCACCATTAGCCGCCATGCTACCGGCCAAAGCGTCACGCAGACGCTCAAGATTCTGCTTAAGACCTACTGCACGGCGATATGCCTGATCCGCTTCCCGCTCCAACCAGACCTTCCGTGCCTTCTGAGTGGCCAATTCGTTACTCAAATGCTCTAAGGCCTTTTTGCGAATTTCAAGCTCCCGCCTGACATGTTCTACTTCCTTCTGCTTAAGCTCTAAACCCCTGCGACGCAAATAAACCAGCAACAGCACGACTAGAGAGAAGGCAATGGACATCATTGAGATGTAGAAATATCCGCGCTTTGCACCAGACATCTCAGCCACACCAGTCAACAAGAAATTGCCAATGTCTTCAGCAAAAGGTGGCGGCGGACTCCGCATATAGTAGATGCGACCAAGAACCTTGCCACGAACTTTGGCCCCTGTAGCTCTGGCTTTTTCCACTCTTGGGGAATCATGGACGAATAAGGGCTCAAGCTGCGGCGGATCGGTGATTAAATCGTAAGGCTCACGACCTTGGGCCAAGCCCTCGGCATTGGCAAACTTCTGCCAGGACTGCCGATGGTAAACCTTGTTGGTTTTATAAAGAACGTTCTCTCCCGAAGGATCTGTAAGAACCAGGCCGAACAATCCATAGTTCGAATCTAGAGTTTTCTGGATAAGATCGTCACGGCCCTCCTGGATCATGGCGGAGAGGGTGATTGGAAGAGTGTGGTGAAGCAAATTAAAATCGGTGGTCTGCACTTTGGCAATCGTGCCCAACCAATAACTCTGATAGTGAATTGAGCATAAAGCCAGCCAGCAGAGTATTCCGGCCATGCAGACTACAGGCACGAGAATTCTATTGCGGAGTGATAGCAGCAATTTATCCATCAAAACGGAGTCTACACCCAGGTGTATCCAATGTACATACGTAATTTCCATACGAAAATTTGCCGATATTTGGCTCTTTGGCTGGCTTTTGGTTTATCGGCCAACAAAATTCGAAAAAACATGTTAGCTATCCAACAAAAAAATAGGTTTATAAGTCATTGCCACCGGGGTATTAATACCGTGTGGACGAAAGCTCTCACGGAGGAATCGGTTAGAGCATAACTAGGTCATACCTCGTGTCTACTAAAAACCCAAACGGGAAATTCCACCACTAGGTGGCTGCACATTTAACACTATGTGTTCAAAAAGCCGGACGCTCGTCGTCCGGCTTTTGCTATGACACCACCAGTAGTGCCTCAAAAGCAGTCGTACCTAGCGTAAAGTTCCAATAGATTTTTTAGTGTCATTTCGCAATGTAAGGTTTTCAAGCACGTTTTTTCAGGAATAAAATACTCGGTAATAGAAACCTCACGACTCAAGACACAAGAAGTGGAAACAATTTCTTTTCAGGGCCGTCTCAGCGACCATATCAAGAGCAGGTCTTGCGCTAAAATCAAGACTCCTTGATCAGTTGCCGGAATAAACCGAATGATGCCGCCCGAAAATCAAGAATCTGCACAACAAGCCTCTCCAGTTAGACTGGGAGACCTTCTCACTGGCGCCGGTCTGCTCAAGGCTGAAGATTTGCGACAGGCGATGTTAATTGCCAAAACTCAGTCTCTTCCAGTTGGTCGTGTACTGATAATGTCTGGTTTTATTATTGAGCCACACCTGCAAGCAGCAGTGCAGGCTCAATCGATGCTTAAAGACGGTCTGATTGATCTCGAAACCGCCCTTGGCAGCTTGCGAGTGATATCGCGCGACGCCCTGAGCCTTGATCAGGCCCTGTCAAAAATGGGCTGGGCTCAGCCCGTCAACCAAGTAACCAACAAACTAGGCGAACTGTTGATCGAAGCCGGTTTGGTCAGCAGAGCTCAGCTAGAAGCAGCCTTGGTGCAAGGCGATAGCACCGGGCTTCCCCTTGGTAGAGTTTTAGTTACTAATGGCTGGCTATCAGAACAGCTTCTTTCTTCAGCACTAAACGCACAAATATTAGTGCGCGATCGCCGAGTATCAAGAGACCAGGCCATTTCCAGCTTGCGCGCCGCCCTAGAAAGGCAAGTGCCAATTGAGCAAACCTTAGCAGAGACTGGTGTCTCACTGCACCTCGCCAATGAAACCTTGCGCTTAGGTGAACTGCTTGTGATGGCCAAACTCTTAGACGAAGAAAAACTGATGCAAGCCGTTGAGCTGGGCCTGGTCAATGAACAACCAATTGGTCAAGTTTTGGTCAAAAATGGCATGGTCAGTGAAAAAGTATTGCAAACTGCCCTGGCTATCCAGAGCATGGTTACAAAAGGCGAGCTGCGCAAGGTTCAGTGCGGCCGCGTTTTAGAACTAGTAAATACTGAAAACCTCTCTTTGGCAGAAGCCGTAGAACGGGTGCAACCAACGCCCCCACGCGAAACCTCAAATCTACCCCTCTACCAATTTTTGCAATTGGCAGGCGTAATAGGCCCTCCAGAAATCGAAGAAGCGCTCAAAGTCGGTTCGCGCGACACCAACTTAATGGGTCAAATGCTGATGATGACAGGAGCTCTCGATCAAAATCTGCTAGGCATTGCCATGAACTGCTCAAGCCTTATGGCACAGGGCATTTTAAAGACCGAACAGGCCGTAATCGTGCTGGGCATTTGCTGGAAGAGCAAAGCGACTCTCGAAGAGGCATTCAAGCAACTAGGCTGGAGTTCAGCCATTATTTCATCCGCCCTCCCTGCTGCAAATGCGGCTCAAACTTTAGCTCAAAGCCTTCCAGTGCAGCCATTAGCAACAGCTGCATCTTCACAAGCAGCGCAGGGCACGACCACAAGCCAGAACCTAATACCCCAACAGGGCGCAACTTCGACAACGAACCAAGTGGCTACCCCTCAAGCTCCCGCAGCTTCAACGGTTTCACCCTCTTCTACAGCTGCCAACACCGGCACGACATCAACCACCAATCAAAATATCCTGCAGCAGAGTCGCACCGGCGAGCACCAGGCGCCGAAGACGTCCAAACTTGACCAGGCAATATCAGGCCGCAACCGCCAAGGAAGTTCATCGGCAACCGCCCACAACCTGCCTGCTATGCCCGTTGGTCAAAACCTTACGGTTGAGCAAGGAAGCTTACAGCCCTACGACACTGGTGAAATGTCACCAATCCGAAAAGAAGAAGAGGCTGAAGCGGCCGCCAGAGCGGCTCAAGAAAGCACCCAAGACAATCCCAGCCAAACCAGCACCGAGACCCCGAAACCAACCGGTGGCCCTTCGGTTAAGAAACGCCTGGCTGACTTAATTCCTTAATTCCTTAATTGCTCATTTAACGTAACACCGAATGACTGTAACGGGCCTCAGCACCGCACCAGCAGTGGTACCATGGCGCGATCGGAAACCCTAGCCTCGACAGCCCAAACCTAAAGTACAGTATCGTGATTTTTAGCCGATTCGAGACAAGAAAATTAGAGAAGAATGCAGATTTTATGAAATTCACTCAACAATCACAAACGGTATGGTATGAATAACAGTCAAGAGCCGCATCCAGACTTAATACTGCGCTGCATAGGAGAACTTCATGCTTCAGCAAAAAATTACTTACAAGCCATACCCAGTTCAGGATTTCAAACACCTGTTGGGCTTGACTGGCATATCAGACAAGACCTTGGAAATTCACTTCAAGCTCTACGCTGGCTATGTCAAGAACACAAACGATCTAAATGAAAAAATCATCGAACTAACAGAAGCTGGCAAGAGCGGTTCGCTTGAATACGCAGAATTAAAGCGTCGCTATGGCTTCGAATACAACGGCATGAGACTGCACGAATACTACTTCGGCAACCTCAAACCAGGCGGTTCTGAGCTGAAAGAATCCAGCGCTATCGGCAAATTGATCACCGAAACCTATTCTTCAATCGATGTTTGGAAAAATGACTTCTTCAAAGTCGGCGCCATGCGCGGTGTTGGCTGGGCTGTCTTGTTCCAAGACCCCTTCACCAAAACCCTTTCCAACCACTGGATCACTTTGCACGAAGAAGGCAACATTGCTGGATTCCAGCCATTGCTAGTAATGGACGTTTGGGAGCATGCTTTCTTGCTCGACTACGTTCCAGCCGACCGTCCTAAGTACATTGAAGCTTTCTACAGCAACATTGACTGGGAAAAGGTTGAAGCCAGACTGCTTAAGTAGGCTAATTGTTGAAAAAATAAGCGATATTGCGCGAGGGTGGGAATTTAATTCCCGCCCTCTTTGCTTACAGGCAGCGGTAAAAGAGTGATGAAAGCGGCTGAAAAGCTGGCCTTAAAAGAAATCAACCCGCAACAAAGGGCAAGAAGCGAGACAGCGCCTCTTGAGAACAGTAGAATAAACACTGGCCAAGTAATCAAAGGCTGATGCGCATGAAAGAAACAGTAACGACAACCAGTCTGGGTTCAATCGGACAAATCACTGAAGAGCACGAACTAATCATCGACGTTCAAGTTGAAGACAGTTCCCCTGTCAAGCCTGATGCGACACGAGAAAGCAAGCAGGCTCGCGCTCTAAAAGAAGAACGCGAAAATGAAGAACTTGAAGAAGATCAAGACGATGATGATAGCGAAATCGTCGAAAACTATTCCGACAGCTGGTCTTACGAAGTGCCACGTCCTTGGCTCACGGTTGAGCAAGCGGCCAGCATGCTGGGCCGGTCAACTAGAGGTGTAGAGCGTTCAATCCTTGGACGTTGGGGCAACCACCTTCCCGAAGGCTGGAGCGCTCGCCGTGTCCGCATCGACGGCGTGGACGAATGGCGCATCATTCCCCCACCAGGCTTCCGTATCAAACACAGCCGTCGCGAAACAAGCAGACGTGACGGTACCAACACAAATACAGATAAAAACAGCAGTGTTGTCACAAGTACCCATGCGGGTACTGGCGATAGCAATATCGAAGACGTTGAAGCTAGCCCGATAAATCGTTCTACTGAAACACATGGCTCAGCCAAAGAAACTGATAAGACAGACAAAACAGCCTCCAAATCGCAAGAGAAGAAAATGGCAGTTACATCAAACTCCGCAGTAGAATCGCCTTCTTCAGTCAGTGAGCCATTCTCATTTGAGAAATTTTTCCAGTCTGCTGGCAAAATGGCACAAAAAGAATTAGCCTCTTTCGGCCTAACAGTAAGGCCGGCAAGCGAACGCACTGACAAACACGGCATTGTCGATGCTGATATCGAGCATGCCACAATCGTCATTGATCGCTCCGATGAAGTCGAAAAATTACTTAGAGAGCTAGCCAACACCCAAAAAGAACTGGCAGAGCAGCGCCGCATGCACCTTGAAGATTTACGCTTGATGCAAGAGATGCAACGTTCTATGCTCTTGCTTGAAGTCAACGCTAAAGAAACAGGCGAGCTCAAACAAGATCTCACCTACGCCCAACAAGCACTGAAAGAACATCGCTCTCAATACCAAGCGTTCTTGGCCCTGCCATGGTACAAACGTTTATTCCGCAAAACGCCATAGGCAATAGACTTTTAGGAAACCTGAAAAGCACCAACAGAGGACTTGTTCATGGCTGAAACTGCAGACAAACGCTTCAAAATCACTTACTGCACTTCATGTGGATATCGCGACAGGGCGGTAAAACTTTCTGAACAACTAGAAAAAGATTCAAGCGAATGCTTACTCGTCCCTGCCGAAGGCGGAGTCTTCGAAGTCGAAGACCAGGGAGTACTGCTCTTCTCCAAGAAAACTAGCGACCGCTTCCCCGAAGAAGGCGAAGTACAAAATATCATCAAATACATTAAAGACGGACAACCCCTGGAAGAGGCACAAACAAATGCAGCCCACGAAGCTGGACATAGCGGCGGAGTCTTGGACTGGATCTATAGCCTTTTTAGAGCACCCTCACACAAATAAGCCGGAGATACGAGTGGGACATCCTCAAGCGCTGCAAATAGCTATAGATGGCCCCGCAGGCGCCGGCAAATCAACCGTAGCGCGAAAATTAGCCGACCACTTGGGCTATCTATATATAGATACGGGTGCAATGTATAGAGCATCAACCTGGCTGGCCTTGAAGAATGACATACCTTTGACTGATGGCGACGCCATCGCCGCTCTCGCCAGCAAAAGCAATATTCAGCTAAAACCCGCAGACGAAAGCTCTGACGGCAAAATCAGAGTATTTGTTGACGGCCAAGAAATCACCCGCGAAATCCGCACCCAGCGTATGTCTGAACTAACAGCTGGCATTGCCGCTCTAGGTAAAGTGCGGGCCGTATTGGTGGAGAAGCAGCGCGAGCTAGCCAGAGAAGGCTTTTGCGTCATTGACGGCCGCGATATTGGCACAGTAGTGATGCCAGACGCTGGCCTTAAGGTGTTCTTGACCGCCAGCCCCGAAGAGCGCGCCCGCCGTAGGCAAAAAGAATTAGCCGCCCAGGGTGAAACACCAGATTTCGAAGCCCTGCTCAAAGCCATTAATGAGCGCGATTATCTCGACTGCAACCGCGCAGTGTCACCTCTGATGCGAGCAGTAGACGCAGTTGAATTGATTACCGACAACATGACCATCGATGATGTCGTGTTGGAACTTGAGAAATTGGCAAAAGAGGCCTTTCAACCGGCGCCTGCACCAGCCCAACCACGCGCCCATGAGCGTGAAGCTGTCTCAGCACTGACTGAATTTCAAGAACTGCCTGAAGCCCAGGAAGTCTAAATCTCAAAAAAAGAGGACGGGGCTAGTCGTCCTCAACTAAATTCTGTGGATACTGTGTGCCAACAAAACCAGCGACACCACTACCCATGGTGCGCAACAGCCACAGGAAGACATTATCCGGCACGAGGTGGGACATGCCACTAACTGCGTCATGGCAAAATTTCGGCCAGAGCGGCAATTGCTTTAGATAACCGAAAGCTTGAAGCATCATTGTGATAATTGGTTAAGGAATTATCAGCCGGGTATAAAAGTAAGGTCGGGCGATCGATTTAATCTCTAAATTTTTGAGGGCTTGCTCCTGAGGCAATCCCGAAATCGTGCGCCTGTTTGAATCTACATATTAAAACCGACTAGCACTAGATATAAGGACCGGTCGACAAGGATATACGGAAGGTTGTATCTTAATAACCTATAACATTAGTAGCTGATAAACACTCATTCCCTTTCGGGTCCCACCTTCTAGGAATCAAGGAGAGCACCATGGCCAAGGCTAAAACAAGAGTTCTGGATAAGCCACAAGCCGCGTCGAGTGTTGCCCAGCAGCCCACAGAAGTGGCTGAGCTAAAACAAATTTTTCAGCGGGTCGATCTAGCTCAGGGCCAAGCCCGTGCTAAAGGTCTGACCTACAACAAGAAGCAACCTGCTTTTGCTGTTCTCTCTTTGAGTGACGGTCGCACCATTACTGTTAACTATGGCCTAAAAGGAAGAATCGAAACCCTCACCTTCTCTGACGGCCGCGTGCTCACCACCACAGATGGTGGCGAATATTACCTAGACAATCTTCAGCCCGATGTTAAATTGAAGAATCTAAAACTAGACATGAATGACGGCGAACTTTGCTACAAGACTACATTTGGCAAGCGTTCAGCTCAAATCAAAGAATCTTCAAACGGGGCCAAGTATGCCACTCTCAAAGAGAAAGGTGATGCCCGCGAATTTCAACTTTTGCCTGACAGAAGCCAGGTTGTGATTGGCAAAGAAGGGAAAATGATCTTCTCAGCCGACGGCAATTATTTGACCATGGAGCCAAAATCAGGCGGTCAGATCAAATTCCACCTCTGGAACAAAATGCTTGATGTCGTCTTCCCAGATGGATATGAGCAAAGCTTCTACGCCACCGAACAAGAGATGAAATTGCTGCAATTGCAACCAATAGGCTTCTATGTTAATTGGCTGCCCGCCGACGATCTCGGCCGCCACTTCGAATGGGGCGTTGTGCTACCACAGGCAGTGCACTAACCATCTAGAAAAGTGCCGACAAACATTGAAATTGCAGCAAGTCTCCAATTTAGAAATGCGATAAAGATGGCAGCTTTGTCAGTTCTTTACTCAAACCAAAGAGCAATCGGCCGGACTATTTTTCAACGTCTTTGCCGAAATATTCACGCCTACTGACTGCCACATCAGATACAAACATGACACCTGAATGATGGCTGAAGAGAGTTCGGAGTGCAGATAAAATTGGCTCGACTTTCTCCTCCGGCACCACGGTCATAATCATTTCAAGACTATCGATTCCGCCGAACATAAAATGTGATTCTTGCACACCACCGTGTCCCTTCCCAGCGGTAAGGGCTATCACTGTATATCCTGTAGCTTGGATCTTATCGAGAATGTCAGTTACGAGAGATCTCTGTTCCCCAGAGACTATCACTCTAACTTCCTTCATCGGATGTAGCGATAAGTCAACCATGTAATTATCTCCTTTGGCTCTCTAAGAGGCGCTAGCGAACCTCATTTACTTTATCTTCCAGCGGTGCTTGAATCGGAAGCCATTCCCCCGAGGGCGAGTAGCGATAGAATTTCTCTTCCTCACGATCGAGAGCAACCAAATAAACCCACTCGTTGTGATAGAAGCGTTTAAGTAGTTCATGACGCCCTATGATGGCTTCAATAGTAGATCGCGGTGCTTCCACCAAGGTAGTTAGTCGAAGCGGCTCGTGGTAAGGACTTTCGCCATTCATGACGGTCTGCCAGGGTAGCCCAGTGCGCAAGTCGCTTTCGGTGCCCGTCATCACGCCAATCTGCCCTGCCACATTATGATAAACCTTACTGCCACAACCGTATACATCATTATCGACAGTAGAAAAATAGTGCTCCATGTTTATCCACTGCGTCACCACTTGGGGTGCGGTCATAATGACTTCGAGTAGCTTTCCACCAGGATCCGTGAGGTAGTCATATGAGTGCAGAAATGCTCGTCCCTCCAAGTGGACTTTTCTAGAAATTTGACGTCTGGCAATGATGAAGGATGCATTTCCGGACAATCCCCATTCCGGGCGAACTTGACTCCAGTCTGCGCTGCGCTCCAGCACTCGATTCGCGGCCTGTTCAGGAGACAAAGTACTACTTAACTCCGGAAATCGAGAGCAGCGCTCCACGCTAGTTTGCTGGCTTGCCTGTTCTAAGTCTGCAACTAGTCTTGCCAGATCCAATCGGTGCGTCGTTGGCACATCCTCGAGATCTAATAGTTTCACAACATCAGTTGTAGTATCAATCTGTGCAGGAAGAAAATATGTATCGGCTGGAATCATCAGTCCCTTTTGGGCTAGTAATTCGCGCACCTGAACTTTATTGGCCATAGCTGCGAACGCTCTGGCATTTGACTTTCCTTCGTTGCCACCACAGGCACCGCAATCTAGAGCAGACTCAAAGGGATTGTTTTCGCTCGTACTTCCATGAGCACAAACCATCACTATGCGAGCGAAGTCGGTTGTTAATCCCATCATCCGCAGAGCTGTCTCAATAGTAAAGACTTGCTCTTCAATAGTGAAACCAGTCCTGGTGATTCGCTCTAAATGGGAGGAAGCACCACGAGGACTTATGCGATATGTGTGGCGTAAATCCTCAATGAAGGAGTGAATTTCTTCTACCGACAAGTTTGGCAAACTCTGCTTTACCGCCGTCACACATTCACCTGAGGCCTCTTCGTTCAAGGCAGACCCTTGCAGTAGTTCGATTAGCTCAGCGGCGGCTCCTGACAAGGAAAAACGATCCTGTAGCGCTCGTCGAATAATTGACTGCTGGTTGCTGAAAACCATTTCATTTGCCGATGCCTGAGATAGTTTATCGATAGTAAGTGTTGTGGAAATAGGTGATTGAACCAATTGCCTCAGGCCACAGCTGAAGCTTTGATAGGGAAGCGCAGCCATTGTCTTTAGGACTAAGGGCAAACTGTAGAACCATCCAAGCGACTCCACAGTTACAAATGGAGTGATAAAGTGTTCCTTGAGGCTATGCAATAAAGTTCGGGCATTACGAAGTAATTCAGACCCTGTTCTATAGCGCTCCACCTTATGATTCTCGTATGATCGAGGAACCTCACGCACTATATTGCGGGCCTTCATAATCACTGGAAACTGATTACTTTCGTGGCCGCTATCAAGTGATTGGAACCGCATAAAGCAGAGGAAGAAACCAGCTACGCCAAACGTCTCATTCCGACCTACGGCTTCAAGGTTGCGACGAAATGGTTCTGAGCGAACATCAATGCAAAACATCGCCTGGCATTGAGGACGCCGATGTTCAGATTGACGACTGTCGACATCATTGGTCTCCAACTCCCGATCTGCTTTGATTGATTCCGCAATCTGACCTAGTAACTTATCCTGATAGCTTGCCTCTGCGGCCTTAAGCCAAACTAGCCCATGCCGGCTCTCTGGAAAGTCCTCGAGCCAACTTAGTAGGGTGCGCAAAGCCTCAGGGGAACAGTTCAGTAAATCTTGAATCGATACTTCTAGACACTTTGCAAGAGTAGAAAGGCGCCATGCTTCGGCGCAATTTCCTACTTCGTTATTGCTTTCATTGACGTCATTAACAAATTGTGCCGCCAATGACTGCCAATCGGTAATACTATTGTTTCGCTGCCACAGTCTGTCTACTTTCTGCGCCAGATTGACTTTTAGCTTGTTTTCGACACGTTGTCGCAACATGAAGTAAACGATAGGATGAGAATCCATATAGCTTATAATGGCGCTACAAGTGGCTTCTATGCCTAGTCTATGGCGGCAAGCCTCTTTCACAAGTTGACGTTCATACACCAGTCGAATCGCAAGACACTGCGTCAAATCAGCTGGATAGACTTGCTGCCACTGATGCCCCGAATGATTAGCTCGCCACTTGATAAACGCAGACCAACCGGGAAGAGCCGATAGATGAAGAGCAAAATATTCTTCTTGCTGAGGCTCCGAAATTCCAAGATCGTCCAAAACCTCTAGAATACAGTCCTCTGGATTCTCAGGCAGGGCCTCAAGTGCGATGCGCCAGGCTTTTGAATCACATCCATGAGGAGCGGGTCCCAAAAGTGACAACTGTTTCCAAACACCATAGAAAGTTTTTTCTCGACCGGGCATTTCCCAGGCGGCTTGACCTTCATCTACGAATGCAGCAATCCATTTTGTTAACTCGCTGTCAATAAACTGAGTGAACTTGGTACCAAGAACGCGGTCGCACCATTGACTTAACATCATATTCCGCGTTATGGCGATGCTATCCTCAGTCACCAGTCTCTGGGCATCAAGCTCTACTGTCGATTTTTCTGTTAAGACAGAATCTAGGCGATTTGCCAGAGCTAATATTTCTTCCCTTTGTTTATCTCGGTACAGAAGCCTAGAAAGATTTTCAGAGGACGGAGCAATCACATCATGCAGCAGGCGTGCCCGATAAACATCAATATCTGCTACAGTTCTGTCCCCAAGAGTAATTGAGTCGCTTTTAGATATGGAAGCGAGCAATTCATCTATGCGATTCAGGCTTATACGGCCTTGACCGAAGAGACGGCGATAGCTTTCATTTTCTAAATAACCGCGACCGCCAAGAAGAGTTTGCCCGCGTTTGATAGCTTCTTCAAAGTGGAGATATTCAAGTTCGTGCAGCGGATTATGATGCACGAAACTTCCAATCGACCAGTAAGGCGCCAGGATCTCGCTGGCAATCTTTACTAGCGAACGAATCGCCAGGCGCCTCGAATCGGAGTGAACTACACTTAGTTTTGACATACAGAACTCCCGTCAAGTTCAGTGCTATAAAAAAGCGATAGTCTTGAGCCAGGTGGCAGCGAGTTCAGTGCTCTATTGCTTGCAGCCGCACGCTGTAACTTTCTATCGTCGATACTCGTCACTTCGACACTACGGGTCACCATGTACGGTAAGACCGCACCGGCCAGAAGAACTAATGCCACGAGCAACAAGGCGACCACATCGCTATTGCCGAGATCCTCATAAATTAGATCAGAACGCCGAGCACCAAACAACAATTGCTGCATAATTGAGACGAGCAATAATGAGCAAGCTAAGAATACTACCGAAGAAATATAGAGGATGTGTAGTTGATTTGAGGCCAGCATCATCGCCATTGAAGCTGAAAACATAAAGAATGGTGGGAATCCTGCAGCCGCCATAACCAAGACGCCAAAAAGCAGACTAAATTTCGGCATCGGCTGAGCCAAACCTCGCAGATTCTCACGCAACTGGAGACCATATCGCGACTCCAAATGATGAGCGCACAACATTAGTCCACTGGTAACAACAGCCACTGAAATTACATACCAGGTAGTTTCAAAACCTGACTGGTATGTGGTTCGCCCTACTGTTCCGATACTCAACCAAGCCAGAGATAGCAGGATCGTTCCAATTGATGCAATAGTTCTGGCAAGATGAATCTGCACAGACGCTCTGATTGTGCTCACAATCGCTCCGATTGCGGCTAAAACAATCACTGTTTCACCAACACCTTGCGGAATGGCTGAATTTCCGGAACTTATGGTGTACCAACCAAGACATGGTAAAACAACGGCCAGAAAAGCGCGAAATGCATTTGTATGGCCACTGAGCGAACCAACGAATCCAGCATGAAGAGGGAACAGTGGCATGAGTGCTGCGGCTGTCGCGAAAAGAAGAACAGCTGATAACGGCCCTTGTATAACGACTGACAAAGTTAGACACAACAGTGCAACACCAAAGACAACCGCCGCACCGCTCGAGAGTGGATTGTCACGCTTTTCTTTCAGCGAAAGTACAAAGAGAATCCCGAGCAGCATACCTAGTGAAGCTGCTGGAATTGGGGCTGGTAGCCGGACATTGAGATATCCAAAACTCAGCCCTTCTATCAAAAGAATCAAGATTATCGGTTTTTCAGCATACCTAACTAGCTGCTGACTCAGTATACAAACGAAAGCAGAAGCACTGATCAGCGTGGTCATAATCGTCTCAATCGGAACACCCTGGCGGAAAGTGCCCATTACCAAAATGACAAAAATCAATGCCGAAGCTGTCAAACCGACTGCTTTGACTAGTCGAGCACTAGATTGCATCAGCAACCCGGCTGCAGCAGCGAGAAAGGCGAAAATGCTTGCAAGTGAGCTAATTTCCATTTCACGAAGACTCCTTAAGGAAGCCAATCCGGCAGAGTCGCATCCAGTCGCCTGGCGGCTTTAGTAATTTGCAGTCCGAGCAATGCATAAAGTCTATCCAAATAGAGCCGATTCCAAAACCACATATAGAAGCTTGGGATGAAACTAAACAGCCAGCCCGGAATTAGTGCTGGCTTTCTACGACGATCCGAGTAACTTAGATACCATCCGGATAGAAGAAGGAGAAGTATGACGCCTACTAGCAAATCAAACACCCAAAGAGGAAAAGCGGCTGCGTGGAAATAAGCAGACGCTTCACCGGCAGTTGGATAGAGAAAGCAAGTAAATGCCTCTGTTGCCCAGACATAAGTAACCACGATGAAGAAGACGGTCAAGACCATCGCTGTTGCCACTTTCCACGATTCCATAGTCTTTAGAGAATACAGACCGAGAATAGCTTGGGACGAAGTCACCCACGCAAAGAACAAAAGAATAACTGTTCCTTGCGATTCACTTAAATTCACTTCTACAAGTTTGTTTGCCACAAGCAAAATAACGAGAGGCAACAACAAAGTCATTAAAACTCCAGTGGTCCAAGAAAGCCTTCTAAACTCGCTAGGATCATTCTTCTTAATCGTCGCTGGGAGGTGAGGATCTTTGCGAACTTTATGTATCACACTTCCTGCACTCAAAAAGAGCGTCGCTTTGAATATTCCGTGGGATATTAAATGGAATATTGCCAAGGCAAAAGCACCAAGTCCACACTCCATGATCATGAAGCCCATCTGACCCATCGTAGAGAAACCTAGCTTTGTTTTCACATCGCTTCTCGTCAGCATAATTGCTGTACCAGCGATCGCAGTGAACAAACCGACCACAAAAACAATATGTAGAGTGTCGGGACTAGCTCCATAAAGGGGTGCCAGACGATTAATCAAAAAACCACCCGCATTAACTATTCCAGCATGCATAAAAGCTGACACCGGTGTTGGTGCATCCATAGTAGCTGGCAACCAGACATGTAAAGGTAGTTGAGCCGACTTCGCCATTGCGCCGGCAAACATTAACAGAGTAATGGCAGTGACAGAGCTAATGACCGGTCCACCGACCCACAACTGAAGAGTCTGAGCATCGGCGGCAGCACGCTCAAAAACGGCTGGAAAAGTGAGGGTGCCGAAACATCTATAAGCGAGTAGAACTCCACACAACAGGGCAGCATCGCCAATCCGAAGAATCACAAAGGTCTTAAAGGCAGACTGCACAGCAGCAGCATTTTCATGGTTGTGGCTGAGGAGCAAGTAGAGCAGCCAACTTACGAGTTGCCACCATACAACCAACATGAATAAACTTCCACTTGTCACCATGGCGAGCAATACCATTGTCATGTACCCAAGCATGCTGAAAAAGCGCGCATAACCTGAGTCGCCCTGCATATATCGTACAGAATAGATATTGATCACTGCACTCACAGAAGTTATCAAAACCATCATGACGGCGCTAAGCCGATCAACATAGAAATTGACTCGCATCCAATCTGGAGCGCTTTCAGAAAACGGCTTCAGTTCAAAGAACACCGGTCCCGTCGAAATTACCGACCAGAGAATCAAAAGCGCCCCTGCAAACGCCAAAGCCATACTGGCAACACAAATCTTGTGACTTTGCTCACCAAATCTTTTACCAAGCACGGCTATTAAGCTACTGCTAAGAAGCAACGAAACCAGGATAATGCCTAAAATAGAAATGGTCATAGGTTTTGTCCAAGCGAGAGAACTTGAATGTTTTCATAGGTGTCCGCTTTAATCAATAGAACTCTCAATTTATCTGACCTGCATGTTGTTCCAGTCTATTAGATTGATCGCCACAAGCTGAAACAAATGCTCTTAACGCCGGATCGAATATCTCAAGCGTATTGGTATCAGACCGAAGAAACCACGCGTGGAAGCGCAACACGCCTTTGTTAGCCAGAGCCTCGATGTCAGGAGATGACAACATGCTCCTTATCTCATTTAGGACGTTTCTCCGACAAATGTCGAGCCATTGCTGTTCACTAATTTCAGATGCAAAATGTTTCGGCAAGTATTTCTTTTGCGCCATATGTTCAGCTTGGAAATATTTAGAGATGAGCGCCTCTTCTTCCTCAGTGTGGTCAGACTTAGCCAGAAATTTCAGAAATTTGCAATTCGAATGCCCGTAGAAAATCACATCGCTCACGCCTTGGCACATCAAGGTTTGAGCTTCAGCAGAGTAGTTATGTCCAAAAGTCTGAAAGACGCAGAGTCTTGCCATTGCTGAACTGCAAACATAAGGCAAATGCAATCCCATATCGGAACAGGCAAAGAGCATGGCTGCTGAAATATCGCCAGAAAGCAGTCTGTCACCAAGCTGCACATCATCAAGATAGGTCACAAAAGGCAATTGACTCATCTCTGTTGGAAGAAGATCATCAACCTCTAAATCTGTTGTCATAACTTCCTTCAGATTCCCTTATTCCACACTAACCGACCCTTATGGTCATTAGTGCCGCCTGCCGCAATGCGTCCATGAGTCAGAAGTAGAATCTCATCTGCCGAAAATAGTGCAACCATTCGCAGCCCCGCTTTTCGAGCAATACACGCAGATAGTTGCATATATGCACTTTGTAATATGTAAGCATAAGAATGTGTGCACCCTATGTCAAGTTCAGGCAGACTAACTGAGGTGAAAGCTCATGCCATCAATCACGGAAAGTGCTGTATCTACCAAGTCAAGAGTCGATGCTAAGACCTGTATGTTTATATATTCAAAAAATTAAAATAACTGTCTGGTTTGTCATACTCAGAGCACACCGACTGCCCAAATAACGCTACAGTCTCCGGGCTCCCCCTCGCTCTTTTCCTCAGTAAACGAGCCTCTGCCTAGATTACGAAAGAAAAGATGGTGGTGGATGTCGAAAATTTACTCGGCCCATTCTCGGTTCCTCCGTATAAACTTTTACAACCGACATATGGCCTAAGACCATTCGTCTATGCTCATTTCAGCACCATATTAGAATCCAATTTCTGGTCACACAAAGCAGAAGCGCCGACAGCAGAAAGAAAAAATGCCCAGCATCTTTAAACAGCAACTAAATAAAATCAATCCGCTTAAAGGTGGCAGCAAAGGCCTCTCAAGCAGCAGCCTGAGCAAAGTCAAACGACGCTGGCTATATATACCTTACGATCAAGTCACTGACAAACTCGGCCCGCTGAGCAGAGAAAACCCAGAATCGCTCGGCATCATCCTTATTGAAAATCCCGGCAAAGCATCCCGAAGACCTTATCACAAGCAAAAACTGGCTTTGATACTAGCTAATCTGAGAAACTTTGCCATAGAACAAGCCGAGCGCGGCGTGGCCGTGCGCCATGAAGTAGTGACCAATGCCAATGGTCTGTATAGCTCGGTCTTAGAAGAATTGGCCCGCGAACTAGGGCCCATTGAGGTTATGGAACCAGCAGAGCGTGAGCTTAGAGTTGACTTACAGCCTTTGCTAGCTAGCGGCGCGCTGATACAAACAGCGCATGAAGGCTGGCTTACAAGCCTATCTGATTTAGAGGCAATCGTTGATAAAAACGGCAGCTACCGCATGGATGCCTTTTACCGACGGGTTAGGCAAAACACTGGCATTCTCATGGAAGGAGGAAAGCCACGGGGCGGAAAGTATAGCTTCGATAGCGAAAACCGGCTGCCATGGAAAGGCGATCCACTACCACCACAGCTACCCAGTTTTGCCGTCAGCGATATCACTGAAGAAGTCGGTCAGTTGATTAACAAACACATGGCGAATCATCCAGGCACGCTCGACCTCGAGAATTTACCCGCTACAAAATCAGATAGCGAGCGGCTCTGGGCCTGGGCCAGAGATAACTGCTTGCCCCTTTTCGGCCCATTTGAAGATGCTATGTCGAGCGAAAATCGCGGCATGTTTCACTCACGCATTTCAGCAGTCTTGAACATACACAGGCTCACACCAAAGCAAATTGTCCAGGACGTGCTCTCTCTTGAATTACCGCTGCCAAGCCAAGAAGGCTTCATCAGGCAGGTCTTAGGATGGCGTGAATTTGTGCATAAGATTCATTTAGTAACAGATGGTTTTCGCGAAATTACACCGGCACCACCCGTAGCATCACAGCCTGGCGATGGCGGTTACCAGCTTTGGTCAGGCAAAAGCTTCGCCGAGCCCAAGCCTCTGACTGCGAGTGAGCCAGATGGCGGGGCCTGTCCTTCCTATTTCGGTGCAAACAACTCGCTGCCACCGGCCTTCTGGGGAGCAAAATCTGGCCTGAACTGCCTCGATACTGTTGTTCAGTCGGTTTGGGATGAAGCTTATAGCCACCACATCACCCGCCTGATGGTGCTCTCCAATCTCGCTACTCTTCTCGATATTTCGCCAAGAGAGCTAACCGATTGGTTCTGGGTGGCTTACTTCGATGCCTTTGATTGGGTAGTAGAGCCAAATGTACTGGCCATGGGCACCTATAGCGTTGGCGGCTTGATGACGACCAAGCCCTACATATCAGGAGCGGCCTACATCAATAAGATGAGCGACTACTGCAAAGGCTGTCAGTTTGATCCAGCCAAGAACTGTCCAGTAACCAGGCTCTACTGGGCCTTCTTAGAGAGACACAAAGCAAAGCTTGAAGGCAATCTGCGCATGGCCATGCCCGTCAATTCAGTAAAGAAAAGAGCTGACAGCCTAAAAGACGAAGATCGCGCCATCTACGAAAATACAATTAAAACTTTGCATGAAGGCAAGAAACTAGTCTAAAGACAAAATCTTCAAGCTAGATCTACAAAATAGATCTATAAAGAATAAAGTCAAATTCTACTCTGATATAGACGCTGCAAATTCAACCAATTCAGCCGTCAGACCGCGGGTGAAGGCATTCTGATTGATTTGCGTTGGCTTCAAATAAGCAGACAATACCTGATTGAATTTTGACTGATCAACGGCCGAGCCGCAGGTGAACAAATCAACAAAGCAAGCAGCATTCTCAGGATAGGTGTGAATGCTCGCGTGGCTCTCAGAAAGCAGCAGTACAGCAGTCATGCCACCATTAGGAAAGACGTGGTGCCGGGCTTCAATGACTGTGGCGCCGGCAGCAGTTGCAGCAGCAGAGAAACTCTCTAAAAGCGATGCGACATCAAGTAAAGCAACTGTCGAACAGCCAATCAAGCTCGCCATCATATGTCGACCTTGAAACTTGTGTCCCTCATGATCAACCAAAACTGAGATAGCGGAATTTTCCATTAGAAATCTTCTTTTACTTCGTCTCTATTGAGTAGCTCTTCTACTTGCTTGCAGAGGTCAACAACTTTCTCGGGCATGTCCGAAGCTCTGATGAACTGCCGACAAAGATCGAGTGTTCTTCTGATTGCTCTGACCACATCGCCTTCATCTCGTGGCGAAGACATGCGGATTTGATCCCATGGTGCTCCCTGTGCCCACATTTCAGTAAGACCAGCCAGCTGAGCGCCAAATTCAATTGGCATATCAACGTCAAAGTCTTTCTGTAAGCGTGTAATTTTCTTGGCCATTTTACCAATCTCGATGATGGCATGGTCAACATTGTGCGTGACGTGCACACGCATTTGCTCATTGCCGCGCGGCTCATCGCCAATAAGAACAGTTAGAAGAGCTGCCAGTTCAGTAGGTTTCAATAAATCGAACATACCGCTGATGGCAATTTCGCTCAAGAATAATTCGTTCGAGCCGCGAATAGAAGCGGCCATGCGACCGAGCTTGGTTGGCTTATTGCCGTCGAGATAGCCAAGAGTGCGCAAGATATTTGCCAGCGCCTCAAATGTCGTCCAATACTTAGTGGTTTCGCGCTGCACCCGTTTGTCGAGATCTTTGATACGTTTCTGCAAATGCTCGATGCGCTCGGTTTGCGTACTACAGGGCTTCTGCACCGGGCAACCATGGCAGGGCATGGCATAAGCTTCTTTCAAGAGAACTTGAATCTCAGCACGGGTTTCAGCCAGGGCGATGATAGCCGGAGAGCCCGGTTTAATAGCTGATGGTTTAAGACCTTTCTCGGTTGCTTTCAGCTGCTTGTGCTTGGAGCGAATAGTCTCGAGACGTTTGGCATAAAGCGGCAAGTCGCCAAGCTCAGCCGGGCAAAGTGGTGCAGTCAACTTCTGCAGTTCAGTTTCCCAAGCCATTTTCTGGGTATAGGCTGGTTCTAATTGCTGATTGACCAAGAACTGACCAAAGCTTCGTTCAATCAATTCACGAGCATCATCGATGGTGTGCCGCTCGAGTAGATTCAAGACCATGCCATAAGAGGGAGTGAATCGACTAGAAAGCGGGTCAGCACCAGATGTTGCCAGCTTAGCCGCTTCATCCACACTCTCAAAGGGATTGTGCAAAACGACTACGTGACCAACTTCATCCATACCGCGGCGACCAGCCCGACCAGACATCTGCAAGAACTCAGAAGCTGTCAGCTGTCTATGCCCTTCATCTGAGCGCTTGTGAATCGAAGCAATAACTGTTGATCGCGCTGGCATGTTGATACCAGCAGCCAGTGTCTCTGTAGCAAAGACTACTTTGAGCAAGCCTTTTTGGAAGAGCTTCTCAATCATGCCCTTCCAGCTCGGCAACATGCCGGCATGGTGCACAGACATGCCTTCAAGCAAATATGGAATATGCGGATGGTTCGCCAAGTTCGGATTATCTTTAGTGAACTCTTCGACTTGACGCTTTAACTCTCTTTGTTCATCAGCATGGAGCAAAGGAATGCCCCGAGCCATTTTCATTGCTTCTTCGCAGCCGCGGCGAGAGAACAAAAAATAAATAGCAGGCAGCATATTGCGCGCAGAAAGTGAGCCCAGTACATCACCTGGATGGGTGTACAAGCCGCCCATAGGACGCCTGCGTTTATCAGAGCCACTATGATGGGGTTTCTTTCTGCCGAAACGTGATTTGAGGAAAGAGTTTACTGCTCCGCCAGGGGCCAATAGTGGATATATCTTGCGTTCACCAAAGTAGTGAAAGCGCAGTGGCACTGGCCTGAAGTCAGAAACAACAAGCTCGGTCGGTCCATGGGTCTCGTCGATCCAGGTAGTCAGCTCTTGGGCGTTAGCTACTGTTGCCGAAAGACCAACAAGCTGAATATCTTTGGGAGCATAAATAATCGATTCTTCCCAAACCGTGCCCCGATCGGCGTCATTCATGTAATGACATTCATCTAAGACAACAAAGGCAACATCGCGCAAGTTGCGACTAACGTCACCAAGAATGGTGCCATACAACATGTTGCGAAAAACTTCAGTAGTCATTACAACTACAGGAGCATCACGATTGACCGAAAGATCACCAGTGAGCAAACCAACTTTCTCATCACCATACTTTTGCTTCAAGTCATAAAGCTTCTGGTTCGATAGCGCCTTAAGCGGCGTTGTGTAATAGCAACGCTTGTTTGACATCAGCGCCATCTCGACAGCATATTCCGCTACGACTGTTTTTCCGGAACCGGTCGGCGCGCAAACAACTACGCTCTTGCCTTCCTCTAGGTGTTTCATTGCTAGAAGCTGAAACTGATCCAGCTCGAAAGGAAATAGGTGGGCTACGTCAATTTGCACTGGGTAGGGATGGTCTCCATGGGTCGTAGGTTCAAAATCTTGGCAATAACTTGAGACTTCGGCTATCAGTTCACCTATCGGCTTAAATAGCAATTCGAATTAAAGTCATAAGTTATTAAGGGATTTTAGCAGTGATTGCCTCTGCAAATGGTCAAAAGCGGCCCTGACAATTACAGGAAATATAGTCTGCGGTATAATTGCCCCCATCTCTTTCAAAAGATACCGGGACGTAGCGCAGGGGTAGCGCGCACCTTTGGGGTGGGTGAGGCCGGAGGTTCGATTCCTCTCGTCCCGACCAGTTGAAACTAAAACTAGACTTCGAGCTAATATCTACTTGGCTAATGACTGCGTATTGGTTGATATTGACGGAACGCTGGCTGACTGCGAGCATCGCCGGCACTTCTTAGATGGGGAAGTAAAAGACTGGAAGTCGTTTCTATCGCCAGAATTGGCCGCTCTAGACACCCTGCATGAACCAGTAGCCAAAGTGATAACCGCCTTAGCCCAGGCATCTTATCCCATTATTTATGTCTCAGCTCGCAATAGCGGCTTACGAAAAGTTACTGAGAACTGGCTAAAGCAACATCACCTATGGTTTGAGCCCCGCTTGCTATATTTGCGCAAAGAAGGCGATATGCGCGCAGACACCATAGTCAAACGCGAGCTGCTAGAGCTGATTCGTGCCAAAGGCTACCATCCAATTTTGTCTTTCGATGATCGCAATTCGGTTGTGGCCATGTGGCGAGACGAAGGCATAACCTGCCTACAAGTGGCCGACGGCGACTTTTAGCCCCAAGAAAAGGGCCAAAGACAATACTAAATATGGTGCCAAAAGTGTCAGAAATTTTGAAGAATTTCTGACACTTTGAGAACTTAGAATTAGAGCTTTAGACTATCGAGCGGCGGCTATAACGGCGCCTGGTTGGCAGTTGACGGCTCTGATTGGGACACTCAACGTCGAAGCCAGCAAAAAACGACTTGCTAGCGAGCGGCACGGAGGGTGCAACTTCAGCAGGCGGACGAGAAGAAACTTGGCCATTACCCAGAATATTCTGGCGGAACTGACTGCGGCTTATAGGCTCAAGCGAAGTCTGTAGCTTGCCTTCAGGCAGAGCAATAATGGGCTGAGCGGCTTGTCCGTCGTTCTTAAGCTGCATAGCAGGATGAGCCGGAACAACGGGTTGTAAAGCTTGTTCTTGACCTAGATTAGAAGCAGTATCGGTCAAAACTCGGTTGTAAACATCCACATCAATAGACGGGATGCAATTGAAAATCGGGTTCAGATGAACGAACTCACGAATCTTGATTTTCAAGATCGCCCGGAGGTGATCTTCTAGCTTGTCTAGAGCGACTGGTAGTTCGTCTGGTAAGAAGGACATGAGGTAAGCCCTCATCAATAAAAAGCAGTAATACTCGCAGCATAGGCCACAAGTGGAGAATGTTAGCAGAGATTAACCGATTGTCAACAACCCTTGCCACAGAAATCAAGAATTTAATCAAATCGGCCCAATAAGCCAATTAACCCCTAGCGAATTTCACTGCCAATGATCTCTCTCAAGCGCTTCAAGCCACTGTGAACAGCCCTAGATACACCCATTTCAGACAAACCAAGAACATAAGCTGTTTCTTTTTGCGAAAGGTCATAGAAGAAAACAAACTCAACAATCTGTCTTGTTCTGTCACCAAGCCGCTTTAGGGCCTGAACAATTACTTCGCGCTCTTCTGAGGCACTAAACATATCTTGGCAACGCTTGTCTGGCACAACGTCACAAAGCGAGCGACGATCATCACGCTCTTCTTCATCAGCGCCAGAATCAAGGGAATCGTAGTGTAGGCGAGCTTCCCATGATTGCTGCGCTTCAAGAATATCTTCAACCGAAAAACCAGAATGCTGTGCCAACTCAGCTACGGTGGGCGCACGATCAAGGGTCTTCGTAAGGCGCTCTTCAAGCTGACTCAACTGGGCATTCATCTCAGTGAGGCGACGGGGCACCTGCACTAGTGAACAGTGATCGCGCAAATAATGACGAATCTCGCCACGCACATAGCAAGTGGCCAAAGTGCGAAAACTAGCTGACCGTGTGCGCATGGGATCGTAATACTTGATGGCCTTGAGCAGACCAATAGAGCCGACCTGCACTAAATCTTCAAAACTGTCAGGTTGATACTGACTGTATTTGCGGGCGATCTGTTTGACCAGGCTCATATGGGAACGCACTAACTGATCAGCCCCGGGCAGACCATTCGGCCCGACACCATCAGCTAACGAGATCACCGGACGCATGCCAGAACGGGATATGCGGGGGCTAGAGCCAGCTTTACTTTCGCTCTTCTCGCTGCCGCCAGCCACTTCTCTTTCGCAAACAGCAGAAACAGCGAATGCATTGCATCCGCTCAACAAAACTTCATCCCCAGTAGTCACTTTTCTAGTCAAGGTCAAATCTCCCGCAATTTTCATCTAATTACGATTGACCCTGCACCCTCTCTCCAAGCCCCAGTATCTAATCAGCCCCAAAACCACTATTCCCTTGACATCCACACTTTAAACCAACCCTTTTGCCCATAAACTCACTCTCTCTAGCTAAATTGCCGGTTTTGGCTACAATTGCACTAGTTCTAATACTTACAAGTAAGCGGTTCTGATGAATAAGGCCACCAAAACAATTACAAAGATGAGAGTGCTCTGGGCCAAAGTACCGGCACAAAAGCAGCTACTCTTCATGGGCCTGGCTTGCATTGCCGCTCTGGTTACCTTCACCGCCCGATTCTGGCTACAACGAGCCCAAGAATCAATTAACGACTCTGTTGAGCAATTTGGCATGGGCTTTGCTCAAGCACTGGCTCGGGGCGGAGCTGAAGCCCTGACAAACTCTGGCGATTTGAAGAGTTTGAAATATTACATTCTCACTCAGCGCGGCAAAATTAGAGCAATTGCCTACGTTATATATGAGGATATGGCCGGCAATATTTTGCTAAATCCCAATTCACCTCAAGATTTAAAAAACATCTATCCCTATTACAAAGACTACAAAACCAATCCCGAAAACTTCATCGTTCCAGGCCAAAAACTCAGCCCCAAAGGCTATCGCGCCATTACTCACTTTGTAGTGCCGATGCGCAAGAACAACAAAGATCTTGGTCTTTGCTGGGTTGGCCTCGACAGCGAAGCCTTTACGATTCTTGGCACACAACAAGAAACCACCAATTTCTTGATCAACATTTTCTGTTTAGTCGGTGCTCTCGGTGCCCTTGGTGTCTGGGCCAACTATGCCTTGATTAATGGCCCGCTGCGCACACTGTCGCAGGGCGCTAGCCAGATTGCCGCGGGGCACTTCGGCCACGTTATCAAAGTGCAGCGCGCGGGCAAAGAAATAGACCAGCTCGTCAACGCCTTTAACTACATGTCTAATCGACTGCAGCTCTACGATAAACAGAACGTCGACAGCTTGATGGCTGAGCGTAACAAATTTATTTCTGAGCGCAACAAGCTAGAACTAGTTCTGATGTCGATCGCCGACGGAGTTGTGGTGTGCGATCGCGATAACAAGGTACAAATTGTTAACCGCGCTGCCACTGAAATTTTCGACAAAGACGCCAAAGACCTTGTGGGCAAGCCACTTGTCGTGTGCACTGAAGGGCCAGACCAACCACAAATTTGTCAGGTAGTTCAAGCCTTCACTGATACCACTATTGCCCCTGGTGCCTTAGAGCCCATCGTCGAACAAATTCAACTGGGCGAGCAAACCGTGCGTCTGCACATTGCCCCAATTATTCTCAACAAAGAATTGCTTGGCTCGGTAATGATCATGCAAGACAACACCAAGCAAGCCGAACTAGAGCGCATGAAAGCAGAGTTCATGAGCAATGTCAGCCACGAACTGCGTACACCAATTACATCTATTAAGAGCTATGTCGATACACTGTGCAATCATGGCGAAAAACTTGATCCCGAAATTCACAGAGAATTTCTCGAAATCATCGACAACGAAGCAGACCGCTTGATGCACCTGGTCAATGACGTGCTCGAACTCTCAAAATTTGAAGAAGCCGAGCGCGATATGGAAATGGTGCCAATGGATATCCACCGCGCTTGCGAATCAGCCGTGCGTTCCCTCAACCTCATGGCCCGCGACCGCGGCATCGAGCTTGAACTAGTGCCTTATGCCAATATTCCACTAGCAATTCTCAATCAAGAATCAATTGAAAGAGTAATCATCAACTTGATCTCCAACGGTATCAAATACACACCTGAAGGCGGAAAAGTCTCGGTGATTCTAGGTGTAACCGACAAAGAAATTGCCGTACATATTAAAGACACCGGCATCGGCATTCCCGAAGACTCTCTAGAGCATATCTTTGACCGCTTCTTCAGAGTGGAGAAGAAAGTCCACACTATTAAGGGCACCGGCCTGGGCTTGACCATCGTCACCAAAATTCTAGAAAAACACGAAGGCCGCATTACAGTCAGTTCATCTTTGGGTGAAGGATCAACATTCAGCTTCTTTATTCCTTTTTATATAGATCCAGCCGTCAAACTTGCTCGGGTCGGTTCCGATAGCGAAAATGTAAAGGATAGTCAGGCCGCTTCGAGCGAAGTATTGGGCTAAACAAAAACTGTCCAAGACACTGAAACGGCCAACGCATATCCCCCGCAAGGCCCGCCGTATATGCGCCTGCTACCACCGGTAAATCCCCTGAACATTAGCAACTTATCCATTTACATAGTGGGTTTTCAAGGATGGTCGTGTTATTATCGTTCCGTTGACAAGGTCTCTTTGGACTGGCGTCCTCGGGGCATCCACACTTGGAACTACTGAATGACCGCAAATAGCGGAAAGAAAGGAGGAGCAATCGGGTTGGTTAGAGCAATCTATCCAGGTTCGTTTGATCCGATGACCTTGGGCCACTTAGATATCGTTCAGCGAGCGAGCAAGCTCTTCGATGAAGTGATTATGGCGGTGGTTGGTAATCCGGGAAAATCTCCCTTATTGCCAGTGGGTGTGCGAAAGAGCCTTATTACGGAAGTAGTAAAAGACCTCAAAGGAGTCACAGTAGGAGAGTTTCAAGGACTGACAGTCAATTATGCGAAAGATAATGGGGTAACTATTCTCATTCGCGGCCTGCGAGCCATTTCCGACTTCGAAGCAGAACTAGGTATGGCCCAAGCAAATAAGCAACTTCTACCTGAACTAGAAACTATTTTTCTGATGACAAAAGCCGAGTATTCTTTTATTAGCTCCTCAACTGTGAAAGAAATCGCCCGCATGGGCGGAGACGTATCGCAATTCGTTCCACGTACTGTGAATGATCACCTTAAAGAGCATTTCAGCAGGGGTATCTACCAACAATGACCATGATCACTGCACCGACAGCCCAGGCAGCCAACACCTTCAAGCAAACTACAATCTATAAGCACCTAGATTTGCTTGAGCATCTTATTGACGATGCGGCCGGTGTCTACAAGTTTAAATTCATCAATGCTGATGATTTCCTTGACGTGCTAGACAAAGCACGGGCACGCCTACCCGAAGAACTGCGTGAAGCAGCCGACGTTCTCCAACAAAGAGACGAAATAATTGCAGAGTCGCAGCGTCGCTCTGAACAAATCATCACCACCGCTCGCCGCCAAGCAGAAACAATGCTGCACGAGTCGGAACTGCTTAAAGCTGTGCAAGCTGAAGTTGAGCGTATTCGCAAGCAAGTTGTTCAAGAGGTTGAGCAAATGCGCCGCGAAGCTCTTGCTGAAGCCGAGCGCATCAGACTTGAAGCTGACGAAGACGCAGCCAAGATTCGCGAAGGGGCCGACCACTATGCCGAGCAAGTATTGACTCGCATGGAAGGCGATCTTCAAGGTCTAGCTGTAAGGGTTACCGAATCACAACAAATTGTCAGAAACGGTCAACGCCTGCTTGGTCAAGTAAAAAGACATGGCAGCCTCAGCCAGCCCCTTGGTCAAAATCCATTGATCAATGTCGCGCCAAGCGCTATGCCATTGCAGAATATGACACCACAAGGCGCTATGCCTAGCGGTCTATCGAGCCCTCTTCTGTCTGGTGGCCGCTTCGAGTAAGAAAAGATTTGGTAACAACTAAATCGACACGATTAAGTCAATAAAATAGAGGCATCACTGCCTCTTTTTTTCGTCTCATTCCCAGGGATAGCACTCAGTGCGAGGCTGAAGAACCAGTATTCGGCTGCAGCGCTCCAGCTCCAGACGAGCCCGGAAAGCTAGCCGAAGTAGAAGAGCCAGGCAAGCCGGAAGCACCAGTCGAAGCTGGCGAAGCAGAAGAACTTGAAGAACTAAACGAAGCATATCCGCTGCCAGGCGCTGGAGTGCCGACTAGCGGCTTGGTCAAATCTAACTTGGCCGGATTAGGCTTCACGGCTTTAGCGTGAGCCTCAAGAGATGGTCTAGTCTTCTCAAAGCCGCTATATACAATTCCGGTAACCTTGCGAATCAATTCATTGGCGCGGCGATCGTTATGGGGCCGCTGCACTTGCATTGCCATAATCAATTTATGGCCATCTGGCGTGGTGATAACGCCAGTATCACCAACCATCGAACCGATATCGCCGGTCTTATGGGCCAGCTTAGCGCCAGGAGGGATGCCCTGGTTTATTAGTGTTCGAGTTTTAGTTCTTGCCATAATGGCGCGCATACGATTGCGCCAGAGATCCGACATCAACTCACCGCGTTCAACACGAGCCAACAAGTAAACAAGATCGTAGGGGCTGGTCTTATTGGTGCCCTCTAGATCGGCCAACGGTGCATTAATAACCGTATTTTTCAAACCCCACTTAGTAAACTTTTTGTTGACGACCGCCTTGCCACCGAGCAAGTCAATAATCATGTTTGTAGCGGTGTTGTCAGAAATGATAATCATCAGCTCAGCCACATCAAGCAAGGGCAACTTGGTGCCAACTGGACGCCACTGCAAGTGACCTGAGCCACCAGCCACATGGTGCGGCTTAATGCTCATAATTTGATTGGGATCAATGTCACCACTATCGATGGCATTCAAAAGCGCCACAAGAACAGGCACCTTGATCATGCTGGCGGCAGAGAAAGAATTATTGCCATTGTAATCGAGGTATGCGCCCGTTGCTGGATCTATGGCAAACACACCAGGGGTAAGCTTCTTTATCTGGCAAACAGTCTGCACGTTATCGCGAAGGTCTACTAAAGGAGTAGTCATAGCAAAGGGAGCGGCCAAAGGCACCAGCGGTTGAGCACCGCCAGTAGTACTCTCACAAGGACTGGTGAGGGGATGGATGAGCCCTTGACCAACGGCCAAAAGCATAGCTACAGCTACGGCACGCAAGAGCCTCTGACCGGGGGGTAATTTGCGCTTACGTCTGCGCACCGAAATCTTCTTGGTCGGTTTATGCTTGAGCACAGAAACAAAGCGCTTAACCGTGGCCAAACGCGCCAAGCTAGCAATACTAAAGCCACGCGTAGTCTTTTGTAGCGCAGCAGCGTCTTTGGTTTTCTCGGGGGCCTCTAAAGCCATTCGTTACCCCTTCGCCAGGAATATACAGAAGATATACAGGCATCATATCTGGTGTTGATTTAAATTGCCAACCAATTTTCAGCTTCGGCAAGTCGACAAACTTCAACTAATTCTTGTGGCACCAGATGAGCCACCGCTATTCTAACTTAGCATTGCCATATGTCGAGCACCAACAAGGTGCTGCCGAAAACTTTTAATGAAAGCCACTACTAGTAGTTAATACTGACTAAGCAGGCTCTTCTTCGCAATATTTCTCCCAGAGCCGGGGATATTGAGCGCGAAAATAATTCTTGTCTTCGACATCAAAAGGTTCACCATCGGGGGTGACTAAGCTCTCTTCACGGAAGCGATCGTAAATGGCACCATCATTGTTACGCTCTTCATAAACTTCGCAAGCAAGGAAGAGAAACTCTTCGCAATCATCAATATCGTCGACATAGGCCAACGAATCTGGTTCGGCCAAAGCCGCTTCATAAGTCTCTTTGCCTGCCATGATTAGCCCGGCTCTAAAATACTCAAAGCCATCATCGGCAAGGCCACCATTAATAACGTGAGCAGCTCCCCAGAGCTCCCAGCGATAAGCACGGTCCATCATATGATCGACCATTTCCTGAAAAGCAATAATGTCTTCGTCTGGCGCTTGGTGCAATATCTCTTTCAGCTTGGCAAGCTGAACATCTCTATCGCCGTCAGCCTCTTCTATTGAAGTGGCGATGATATACCAAAAGCCTTGCTCGTCCATAATCTACCTATGAGGAATTGTAAGAGTGTACTACATAAGTCTCAAGCTACTCGGGCGCGGCTCTGGCTGACTTAGAAATAGTTCGCGGCGCAAACAGATAAACTAACAACAAAATGGCAGTGGCCAGGCTCACGAGATATTTAGTCTGAGCACTAATATCGGTGCGAGGAGAAACAAAACCCTCAATAGCTCCAGCAATTAGCAGCAAGAGTACGCAACCCGCAAAGAGCTGCATAGCAGGCTTCGCAGTGCGCCTAAGCGAGTCGGAACGGCTGAACTGACCTGGAAACATCAAAGACTTACCAAGCAGCAACCCCGCGCCACCGCTGATAAAAATTGCGCTTAGTTCAAGCACACCATGACCAGCGACAAAGGCCAATAAACGCATGGCCATGCCATAGTCTTGACACACACCAAATATGGTGCCGATACTCATACCATTACTGACAAGAACAACAACTGTTCCTAAACCAAAACTGATACCAAGCACGAAAGCCGAAATGGCCACGCGAATATTATTGGTTGCTATCAGACTGGAGATGGCCGGCCCATTATCTTGAATCGAATCGGTCCACAGCCTTTTTTTCTCAATCATATGCCAGAGGTCGTCAGAAACCAGGGCCCGCCCGGGGCTGACTTCCATCTGTCCAAAATGAACATCTTTGACGGCCTCGAAATAGCAGCCAACGCAGGGAATAATGAACAGCATGAAGGCCACTGTCACATAAACAATATTCTGCTGAACCAGCAGGGGGAAGCCACGGTAGAGAAAGCGCCATAAGCTGCCCAATCGGTCATCATGAGTTTGATAGACTTGATTGTGAGCTTTCACCACGAGGTTATTTAAATAGACCTGCACTTCATTGCTCAACTTCAGCGCCCGCGCCCTTGACAAATCTGCCGAAGTAGCGCGATACAAGCGGCCCAGCTCTCTCAGCTGCTGCCGGTCAAGTGCTTTCAAGCCTCGTTTATCAACGACCTTGAGCAAATCTTCAAGCTGTTGCCATGACAACCTTTTACTCTTGAGCCAGCGCTCTACATTCATTCGTTAGACAGACCCTTTATATGGTAATTGCCAGCTAATGCAACAGCCCGACTACTCTATCTCTACCCCTGAAAATGTCGATCTACACCTGGAAATCGCCGGCCTTGGCAATCGCCTCCTGGCCCAGCTGGTAGATAGCTTAATCAACCTGCTGACGGCCTTCATAGTCATCGTAAGCGCCCTAATCACCGGTTTTCTAATCTCGACTTCGCCCCTCGACGCCCAGAGCAAAAACATCTGGTACGGCGTCCTGGCGATGATCTCGATATTCATCATCTTCATCCAGCTCAATTGCTACTTTATAGTCTTTGAAGCTATTTGGCAGGGCCAAACCCCGGGCAAAAAAGTAGCCGAAATCAGAGTAATCGAAGCGAATGGTCAACCAATCGGCTGGGCGGCTGCAATCATTCGCAACCTCATTCGCATGGTAGACCAAATTCTCTTCCTTGGCCTATTAGTAATGCTTTTCGACAAAAATGAAAGACGGCTGGGTGACATGGCGGCCGGAACAATTGTCATTCGCGAACACAAACCAGACATCTCCACCACCCAACTACTATTGGCAGCCCCAGCCGGTGCAGCCGAACTGCTCGATATCGGTCGAGTGACCCCAGGCGAATACGATCTGATCGTAGACTTCCTAAAGCGCCGCAAGTCATTAACTAAGGCCTACCGCCCACTAGTAGCGCAAAAACTAGCCAAATATTTCCACGAAAAGCTAGGCTCCGCAGGCGACGAGAATTCAGCTCCGGAGAATTATCTAGAGCAAGTATTTCATTCGTACCAAGCAAGAGCCAACGAGTAGCGGCGCTAGTTATTTAGCGCTATCGCTCAGAGCTGGAACTTGACGCTTGTCGATTTCAACGTATTTGAGGTCCATCTCGCCGATATACTCAGCGCGAGGGCGAATCAAGCGGTTGTTAGCATATTGCTCAAGTACATGAGCAGCCCAACCGGACATACGGCTAATGGCAAAGATTGGTGTGTACAAGTCGTTTGGAATGCCGAGCATGTAGTAGACCGATGCCGAGTAGAAGTCAACGTTAGGATTTAAGCCCTTGTCAGCCTTAACGATCTGCTCAATCTTGTAGGACATATCAAACCACTTGGTATCGCCAGCGCGCTTACCAAGCTCTTGAGACATCTTGCGCAAGTGAGAAGCTCTTGGATCTTCAGTCTTGTAAACGCGGTGACCGAAGCCCATAACTTTCTCATGACGCTCAAACATTTTGTCGAGGTGAGCTTCAACGTTATCGAGAGTGCCCATCTCAAGCAGCATTTTGATTACTTCTTGGTTGGCACCGCCATGCAATGGCCCCTTCAAGGCACAGATTCCGGCAACGATAGCCGAATGCATGTCAGTCAAGGTTGCAGCAGCAACGCGAGCAGCGAATGTGGAAGCATTTAATTCGTGGTCAGCATGCAAAATGAGAGCAATGTCGAGAGACTTAACGCTCACTTCATTTGGCTCTTTGCCGCCGCTGAGCATATAAAGGAAATTGGCGGCCAGTGAATTGTCTTCTTTAGGCGCAACAACTTCTTTGTTGTTTCTGATCAAGTCCCAGTAGGCAACGATTGTAGGAATCTGAGCTGTGAGGCGAATGGCCTTGCGAATATTAGCCTCGCGCACATTGTCTTCAGCATCAGCGTCGTACATTGAAAGCATTGAAACAGTTGTTCTCAAAACTTCCATCGGCAAAGCTTCTTTAGGCATTTGCTTCATGGCCTTGACCACGTCAGCTGGCAAGCTACGATTGGTGCGCAAGCCCTTGCTCAAAGTTTCAAGTTCGCTCTTGGTGGGCAAGCGGCCGTACCAAAGCAAATAAATGGTTTCTTCAAAGGTTGAATGTTCAGCGAGATCGTGAATATCGTAACCGTGGTAGATAAGTCTACCTTCCGTACCATCGACAGCACAGATTGCCGACGACGCGGCTACTATGTCCTCAAGACCTGCCTTACCCATGACCTGATCCCCAAATTAAGTATGAACTGTCAAGTTTTATACACCAAATGACATCAATCCCTAGGCAAATAATAGCCTTATCTTCATGGTGTTGCCCCAGCAAAGGTATTTAGCTCTTGGCAAACTTGCAAAATCTGCTCCCGGAATTAAGCGAAGAAGGGCCACCCAAGAGCCTTTCAGAGTTTGATCTGGCATTTTTGCGAAAATTAGCTAAAAAGTTGGCCGATAAATCACCGAAGCAAAGCGACGAAAGCCTTCATTTAGCCGTCAAAATAATCGCCCACATTAATCTAGCCGAGCGCAATCTTCTTCCTGGGCCATTTAATAAATCAGAGCGAAGCACCGCTCTGTTCAATTATTTCAGAGCGGCTTTCTTCAGCGAACAAAGCTCTGATGGTGGACCAGCCTATACCAGCCGAGAGTGCGATTATGGGCACGTGAGCTCTTTTGACCAAGAGCCAGAATCACAGATAAAAGGAAGTCGAAAAGATAGCTCCGCTTTCGCCGAAACCTTGACTTCTCCGCTGGCCATCGACACCTTAGACTGGCCAGGTTCGCCAGAGGAACTAACAAACTGGGTAGGTCAGACACTAGGCGAGCGCATCAAAAAGAAGGGCAGCCAGGAAGGGTCGAACAGAGGCACCACAAAAGCTAATCCCCGGCTGGTCGAGATTAGAGCAATCGGGCAGTGCACCTTATCGACAGGATGGGCTCAAGAACTATTTGGCCAAAGCACTCAGGTCTTTACCCCCGAAAACATCGCCCAACATCTGGCAGCCGAAGTTTTTGAATCAGACAATAGTGCACCAGCTCGACTTCTGGACCCAGCCTGTGGAGCCGGGCACTTGCTCATTCCATCGGCTCAGTTGTGGTTATCGCGCTCAGACTCAGACCCAGGCTCAGGCACAGACACAGGCGAAAACACCGGCACAGGCATATGCATAAAGCAGCTAGAAACGCTATTTACGGAAGTAATCACCGGCCTAGATGTAGACCACAAATTACTGAAGCTTTGCGGATTTGCTTTCTATCTTCTCGCCCGGGATCACCTAGCAGGGCAGAGCCGATCGGCCAACAACACCTTGGGCAAATCGCTGGATGAATTAACAGCAAAATCACAAGATCAATCAAAGTGCGAACTGCCTTTGCCTCGCCTATTTCTCAGCAAATCGTCAGCCGGAAGCCTCAACCTTGGCTTACATATAAATAGCAATGAGGCCAAGGTAAAAGACACAGACGAACCAAAAGACACAGAAGACTGGTTTGACCTTCAAGGCAAAGCCTCTCCCAAGCTGAGCAATACTACTTACAATAAAATCGTAATGAATCCGCCCTATCTCAGCACTCGCATCATGGGCGATACCATGGCAACTTTCCTCAGGTGTAATTACCCTGACAGCGCCGGCGACCTCTACACCGCATTTATAGAACTGGCAATAAGAGTGCTCGCCCCAGGTGGCAAGCTGTCAATGATAGTACAGCAGAGCTTTCTCTCGGTTCAACGCTATCGGGCCTTCCGCCTAAAGCTACTAGAAGAATGTCATATCAAGTCATGCCTGACGCTAGGTTTAGGAAGCTTCAGCGCCTGCCCGGGAGAAAAAGTTAATAGCGCCGTTCTAACTTTAGAGCGAAAAGTAAGTGAGCACGATTCGCCCTCGCGCACCATCCGCGTCGGTCGCATGGAAAACAAAAGTCTCAGCACGAGCCTAATTGGCGAAGATACGGCTCTAGCAACAATGGCAGCAATTAGCGGCAATCCCTTTGCCTTTGACTGCCCCGCAGCGCTGGCCAATTGCTTCAAAGAACTTCCGGCTCTATGTGATATTAACGGCATTGCTATAGTCAACGGACTATTCACCTGCAACAACAAGAAATTTGTCAAACTAGATTCTCAGCTGAGCGAAAGCGAGAAGCATCTCTATGTGCCCTACGATAAAGGCGGCGGACAAAAGTGGTATCACCAAACTAGCCACCGTCTATTTTGGCCAGACAACGGCGATAGCATTCGCCAATACCGCAAAGAACGAGGCCAATCAAGGGCCTTGCCTGGTGAAGAAGTCTATTTTAAGCCCGGCCTCACCTATTCTTATATTGGCACCACTGGCTTCAAGGCGCGCCTGCTAAGCGAAAACTCAATATTCGATATTGCCAGCTCAGCAATATTCTCAAACAACATCGACCATCATTATTTACTCGGCTTCCTCAACTCATCACTCGCCATCTACTTATTGGGGGTACTCAATCCAACAATCAATTTTCAAATTGGCGACTTGCGCCGCTTACCGTTCAACACACCAACAGCTGAAGTCTCGAACCGCGTGGCCAATCTAGCCAAAGAAGCAATAGCCATGATGCGCCGTTGGCAAAATAATCCGAGAAGCATAGACAGCTCAGAAATGGTTGAAACTGAAAGAAAAATACAGCAAGAAATTGATACCATCATCTATCAACTCTACAAAATTGATAAAGCCACAGCAGCAACAATTAGAGACAATGAATGGGTAGTGGGCAGCCGCAAAAAGTTAATCAAATTAGAAGCTAGTCAAATAAGTACTTAGTTAACAGGAAACATTCAAAATTGAAAACTGCTGATACCAGCCCACTCAAATGGCACTTAGTGAAAGCAACGCTCTTCAGCCAACTCTTTGGTTTGGCGATCGGCATAGCACTCGGATTGGTATTCAGCTTAGATCTGGTTTTAGTAACCTGCCTGCCATCTTGGGCCGCTCCTGCAAATAAAGAAGTAAAGAAAGAAACTTTCCATAAAGGCTGGATGGTATTTCAAGAATCAAGTAACGGCGGCCCAATAAACTGCACCATCACCGACCAAGCTATTCGCATGGATATTGCATCTTGCCGTTTCTCGGCCATTGCCAAAGCCCCAGACTGGAACATTTGCGTTTTAAGACCTGACACGAAAGAGATGGGCTTCGTCAAACTCTCACAATGGCAAAGGTTCAACACCAATACCGTCGGGGCAACCGATGAGTGCACTCTCGAAAAACCAATCGCGAAGAAAGCAATCAAACTAAGGGGAGTCAATGTGCCCGCGTATCAATATACTTTCCCTGGTGAAAAAGTTACAACTGCCATATTCCAAACAGAGAAGCCGAGAGAAGTGAGCAACTACTTCGTAGACTCATACCAATTATCGACCGCACCACAGGTGGCGGCAATACAATGCCAGTTATACAATTGTATAAAACTTGATGGCCTGCTGATTAACTGCATTGGCAAGATCACAGAGACAAACGAACCACACTGGTTTATACGCACAAAGAGGGTAGTAAGAAACGAATCGATACCAGCTTCGACATTTGAATTACCCAAAAACTACAAAACACTGAAGACAATCGATAGCAGCTTTAAATTCAAAGACATGTCAAGCTCTATCGATGACTTCGGCGAAATGCTAAACATCGGCAAAGAGAGACCAGCCAAGCCCAAGTAGCCCAAACTATAAATGCCACACTGACCTAAGGCTTCACAACAAGCTATGCTACTGTTGAGATTAAACAAATAAAGGCAAAAAATGGGCTTATCGTTAGTAGTTTGTATCGGCTGGATTTTTGCTTTGTGCATCCACGAGTTTTGCCATGCAGTGGTGGCATACGCTGGCGGTGACAAATCAGTTAAAGACAAAGGCTACTTAACTCTCAACCCCATCAAATATACTGACCCCGGCCTCACACTGGTTATTCCAATTATCATGCTGATGATGGGCGGCATAGCTTTGCCTGGGGCGGCGGTGTACATCGACCGTAGCCAGTTGCGCAATAAATTCTGGCACTCAGCAGTATCAGCCGCCGGACCGTTCGGAAGCGCAGTAATGATTTTTGTCTATGCCTCACCTTTCATGCTCGGCTTCGTCAATCAAAATTCCGACTATGGCCTCTGGCCAGCGCTAGCATTGCTTGTGCTTTTACAAATCGTCTGCTTGATTCTCAATTCACTGCCCATTCCGCCCCTCGACGGCTACGGTGTAATTGAGCCCTGGCTGCCCCGCGGCGCGCAAGAAGCCATGAATCGCTTTGGCCAATTTGGTATCTGGATAGTATTTGGACTATTGTGGTTCGTTGAGCCACTGAATTCCGCGCTCTGGATCGCAGCAATGTTAATAGCTCATCTACTGAGCGTGCCCGGAGCCATGATTCAAACAGGGTATCAATTATTCTCAGAGCAAAAATACTATTTGATTGGTGTACTGTTCATCATAATGATACTGAGCAAAAAGGGTAAGACAAGCCCACCGCAGATAGAAGCAAAAGATTGAAGGGTGGCGGGCACATTCCGCGCAGTATAGAACCATCACACAAGCATCAGTTAGGCCAAATTTGCTACTAAAAAAACTTACCAGCGCAGCAATAATCCTTTGCAGCACTAGCCTTTGCATGATAGCAAATCAACAAGCAACAGCAGCAGAGCCCGAAACAGTTGTCGAAACCTGCCAACATATAAAATCAGAGAACAAAGCCATACCAGGCGGCCTGCACGGCGTCTTTGATAGCAATTTAAAATGGGTGTTGCAGCCTACATTCAGGCAAATTATAGAATTTGCACCAAACTACTTTTTCGTCATAAAAGGCGAAACCAACTCAGCTGCGCTCATCGACACTTCTGTGACGCCACACAAAGAGTATCTGCTCGACGACGAGATTAGGAAAGCTGGTGATTTTAGAGAGCGCCGATTTGGTCTTAGCTGGCTGAATGTGCCAGTCGAGACCGGCGAAGACCCGCGAAGACATTTATTGCAAAGCGTTGGCAAAGAAGGCTCGTTTGGCATGAAACGGGTAACAGGAGAAATTTTCATTGAACCTTTGTATGACGACATCGTCTTCTCTGGCGATGGAAAATCATTTGAAGCCAAAAGACACGACAAAAAAACAAATAGGCAAACAACGACAATCATAGATTCATCTGGCCGTTCAACGAAACCAGGCGAGCCTCAACGATTCAGTGATGAAATGGAAGCAAAGAAGCGAGATCAAATCGAAAGAGCTGCCCAAGGAAGACTGAAGCTGAAGTGGATCGACAATAGGCACCACGCAGTTATTGACCTGTCTGGCAAATACGTCTTACCACCGAGCTCCATACTCCTACAGCCAATATCCCAGGACAAGTTTATCGCCAACCCATTGGGCCCAGAGTGGCAGCGTTTCTACAAGAACTTGTGGGCGAAAGAACTTGACGGCTGCGCTATGTTTGCATACTTTTTGAAAGACTATGATTTGATAGGCATGAGTCGCAACGAACTATTGAGTCAGCTGGGCTCCGGCGACTCAACTATTGAGAAAGACGAAAGTGGTGACGAGCTGCTTGTCTATTCAAGAATGCGTGACGCCTCCGTACAAATAAAACTACATGATGGAAAAGTCTCTGGATGGAGAATGATTGATAAAGATCACAAGGAGCCTTGGATTGAGAAGAATGTGCTAATTCCCGATGCACCGTACGGATTTCTCACCAACGTACAGTACGCCGCAATCAAGGTGCCCGGTGCGGCTCTACCAAAAGGAAAAGTCTTTCCGCCTGGTAGCCCTGAACTAGAATAGCTATCAATACGACCAGACCTTATACTCAATAAAAGGACTATCTTGCGACCAGACGGTAGCGAAGAAGGCAACGTTGTCGGGAAGCTTTTGGATACTCAGCATTAGTGTTTGAAAAGATTGCTTGGACAAAACAAGACAAGGAATTCCCAGTGAACCTACCAGCTAAAACAGCCTATACACTGAAATACAGGGCCACAAACCCGGCTGAGGTTTGGGCAGGCGCTATCCATTTGTGTAGCAAGCGACGCGTGCTTACTATAAACGCGATCGCTTGCGTGCTTGCTGCACTCGCGCTAGCTTCCAAAGTGAGCATTGGGTCTTTTATAGCGACATTTCTTGGCATTTTGATCGTTTCTGCATTATTTTCATTTTTCACTTATCTTTGCTTTACTCTTTTCCACACAGTATCACTTGTATTTTTAAGCATGTTAAGTGTTGAATCTACGACAATTATTGATGAGGATGGTATCAGAGAATCACTCGGGCCAGTAAAAACCAACTACAAATGGCACCAGATCCGTGACGTCGAAATGAGAAGAGGCAGTATCTATGTGATTGCCTTGATCAATGGCTTTCACATACCATCTTCCGTTTTTGCCAGCAGCGAAGAAGCAGAAGAGGTTTTTGCTCTTGCTAAACAGTACAAAGCAGCAGCGCAGCAAAAGAGAAATCAGATCGCCGCTGGCGGTGATATACACGGCCAAGATTTGGACATCTTGCTCAATTCACTGCAAGACGAAGAAGAGGCCAAATGGCTTGAGATTGAAAACAAGCACAAAGAGCAGAACAGCGAATAGCGCTGCTTTGCCTCTTACAAGCTTAGTCGGATATCACGGCTCATTTTTGTTTCTTTCCTACAGCTCCGGCTCTGTTCGACTTTGTTTTGTGCACATTGGGTTTGTGCGAACTGGCTTGATCCAGTTTTACACTCGGAAGGCTGTTGAGAAAATCAATTATATTTTGCATTTCTGCGCTAGATAAATGCAGTGTGCGAATCATCTCAGGTTCGTCGTAGCCGCTTCTCAAGGCTTCCTCTAACTCCAGCCGAGTGCGACGCGACGAAATTCCATCAAGCCTCGGACCAAACCGACTTGGCCCACCGTCCACTGTGTGGCAAGCAGCGCAACCGCGACTGAGAAACAAAGCGCGACCCTTACTTACAGAAGCAGCACCATTAGCAGTGGCACCATTTACAGTAGCAGGTTCAGCAACTATCTTTTCCTCAGAATGCTCTTTGCTGGGCGCATCTATTTTAGGATGTGCATTGACAAGAAAACCGTTCTGCGGCTCCGGCAAAGTAAGCAGATAAGCCGTAATCAGCTTAGCCTCATTCAACCTGATGCCTAAATGCGGCATTATATTTGATCTACCGCCAAATAAATCAGGAAACTCAAGCATCTGTTTTTCAGGATCTAAAAGATGAGCGGTAATGAACTGCTCTCCGCGGGCACCGCCAATGCCATCAAGAGGCGGGCCCAAGGTACCGCCTTTGTTCTCCGCCTGGTGACAGCTGGCACAATTGCGCTTAACGTATAGAAGCTTACCAGCTCGACTGTCATTAGACGGAGGCGATGGAGTATAGCCAGTTGCAGGTAGGCGATAATGCTGAACAGTGCCAGCGCACTGATTCATGTTCTCATCCAGGTCTGGCACCGGTGTCGTGGGCCCTGGCAATTCTTTACCGCTATGCAAACCTGTTATTGACGGAGCAGTAAATTTTACGACACCGCTGTATTTTTGCCGCTCGGCTAAGGCAGCACCGCCAGAAAACGCGACGGCGCAAACCGTGAACATCAAAAGACTCTTCTTGTACAGTATTTTAGATGACTTAGAAATATTAGGTTGCTCCAGCAAATTGTACAAAGGCAAGGTCGAGCTGCTGAGATTCTCTCGCTCTTCAAGCCACTAGTCAATTTAACCACAGTTACCTAAAAGAGCTAGCGATAATCTCTGACGTAATCGCTGACGTTAACGCGCAGGGCCACATTCGAGTACGGGTTTTCTGCTCTGCGTGCCTGGAAATAGACGGCCTGCTGCTGCTCGACCGTAGGACCCATATTGGCAGCTCTGTTATAACCACCGCGACGACCGCCGCGACCACGGCCTAAGCGAATCTGACCACCAAAGGCACCTCGGCCTGAAGCGCCCATTCCTGAACCGCTCATCCCGCCGCCCATACGCATACCACTCATGCGCATGCCGCCCATGCGACCTCGTCCTCTAGCCTCAGCTTCAGAGAAAGATAGCGTAGCGAGAGTCACCAGTAGAAGCGCAACACAAATGGTTTTGATAAACACGGGAGCAACCTCGACCTATAAACACAGCTTAAGCCTAATCTGTGAGTATTTCGTGGGGCTTGCAAGATAGGGAAATATTCCAGGAGCAGTATAATCAATTCAACCCATGAGCCAAGGCTCCAGATGCAAAAGAATTCAGTCACCGTTGTTCTCGCGCTCTTAGCCATGCTTGCATGCCCAGCGGCTATCGCTGACGGCTTAATTGCCAATGGACACGTCAATGGCCCCTATACAGTCTTGACCCTTACGAAAGAGCAAATATCATCGCTGGCTCATGGCAAAGACAAAATTACGCTAACAGATAGCCAAAGGAAGAGCTTGACTTGCTTACCGGACTCAGGCTCTGTAAGAGAATTACTGGTACTCCCCGTAACGACGCAAACATGTACATGCGAACTTGTGAATGTCGCTGTAAGAACCAACGCGAACTCCATTGAAGTTGCAGATTTTCAATTGGGCCCCAATAGGGATGAAGAATACAAAGACCCAACTCTTTGGGACAAACGCCGGAAAGAACAAGAAGCTGCAGAGAAAATTGAGGCAAGCAATCTAAAGAAAAGCGAAGAAGCCAGTCTAAACCTGAAAGGAATAGCAGAGAAAAACCTAGAATCAAAAAATGCGATTGGATACTTCCAAGCAGCTCTCAAAATCAACCCAAACTACAAATGGGCAAGAAGAAATCTGGCCTCAGCATATTATGGTCTAGGATACACACTCCTGTACAACAAGCCAGACTTCGAACAGGCTGCGCATTATTTGGAGCTGGCACTTAACACAGCCGACCCGACCGACCTTGTTTTCATCGAATCAATGAAGCCGGTACTTAGGATAGCCAAAGCCCATAGCGCACGGAAAAGCGCACGATAATGCCTAACTATTTATGACAAGCGAAATTCTGACACCAGGCTGGCAATTCTACGGACTCTCCCAAGAGCATTACGCCGCCAGCATCGACAAAGAGTTGTTCTACAAAGGCACTCAATCAGCTCGTCTTGAGGCTGTGAGCGAAACCGCACCTGGTTCAGCCGGCATACATCAGATGCTTGACGCCGCCGTCCTTGAAACAGTGGGAGAAGACGTGGTCAGCACTAATATCTGTCGTTCCAAACTTACAAATAGCGCTTCTGCTCGGGACAATAGCAAGGCGAATGAACACCTCCAGACATTCCCTAAATCACCGATGAACATGGATTTTGAAAGCACCTAAAAATTAGTAACTGAGCACGAAGCAGTTTAGTTTTGCCAATTTGAGGGAAAAATGATATAGTTATCCCTCAACTCGGACAAAAGCATGAGTACTGCTGAACTAGTACGCCAATTCATCGAAGCACAACCACTGGGTGAACCATTTACGCCAGCAACCTTACTTCGGTTCGGTACACGCAAGGCAGTGGACTTAGAACTTGCACGCTTGGTTAAATCCGCTAAATTGATGCGCTTAGCTAGGGGCATATACGTGCGGCCCAAATCTAACAAATATGTCGGCATTGTGCCGCCTGCCCCTTTCGAGATCGCTATGACCATAGCTGGCGGAAATGTCGAACTACATGGGGCAGAAGCTGCTCGGATGTTCGGTCTTTCTACCCAGATGCAAGTTCAGCCGGTCTATTACACGACAGGCCCATCTAGGCGCATCAAATATGGTGGCATGTATATCAGGCTCAAACATATCAGCCAAAGAAAGATAGTTGCCCCCGGCACCAATGTCGGGCTAGCAATTTCTGCATTGTGGTATCTCGGAAAGAACCAAGTAGAGAAAGCAACCTTTGCCACTATTCAGAAGAGGTTGACCGCGGCTGAATACATGCAGCTCAAAGAATCAGTTCCACAAATGCCGGCGTGGATGGCTGAAGGCTTGATGCGCTTTGAGAGGGAAAGGCATGGCTGAGCAATTCATGCGACTACCGGAAAGCGACCAGGCAGAGATACTGATTGCCCTCTCTCACAAACTCAAGAAAGAGCCTATCGTGCTCGAAAAAGACATCTGGGTCTGTTGGACGTTACAAGCTTTGTTTACCATGCCAGGTCGCCTGCCTATGGCATTCAAAGGCGGCACAGCTCTTTCAAAGGTTTACAACGTCATTGAGCGTTTTTCCGAAGACCTCGATATCACCCTCGACTATCGGGGGTTTATTGATGAGATCAAAGGTGAACACTCAAGGTCTGCTGCAAAAAAAATCGGCGAGCAGTTAAACACGCGATCGCAGATCGTACACTGCTTGAAGATGTTATCAAATACAAAAAGCTTTTCTACAATGCGCCATATGCAAACTACAATGACTGCCTGGCTTCATCACTCAAACTTATACCTGGCAGCGCCTTCATTACTGCACTCGAAAAGGACTTTCAGCAAATGCTAGAAGCCGGCATGTTTTACGGCACACCAGCGTTTGACCAAATTATTAGCGATATCCGTGAGCTTGAAACACTCATAAACACAACAAATGACGCAGAGCAAAGCCGTAAAGAAGCCCCAAGCTCCTAGGCGGCTTGCTTAATCCGTGATTTTCAAGCCGCCTTGAGCAGTCGCTCGCGAAGCAAACTTATGCCATGCCCTATGTTCAATTCCAATTCGTCCATGTGCTTCTTTCTGCTTTCCTCCACATACATGCCAAGCAGATTACCAATTTCAGCGTGGTACCAACAATTGAAGAGAGCATTCGACAATTTGTTGCAAGCTAGCTTATCAGCAGAATCGCGAGCCGCTGAATCGAGAACACCTCTGATTCGTGAAACTCTAACTAGACTATATTTGCCGATGATCGGCTCTGGCGCAGTAAATGGATTCTCTACAATCCGATTTAGCAACCTTTCTGACTCAGCGCTCGCCCCCTCATTCTTTCGGATCCGAGACAGCAGGCAAATGCTGTTGCCCACTGGAGTCCAAACATTGTGATCACCACTAAAAACAATGTTCCTCTCAAGAAAAGTCAGAATTTCCGAAGCCTCTTCAACTCGATCAAGAACATAGAGATATGATGCTAGCTCGCTGGCCAACAAGAGCGAATTACCACTCTTGACCGAGAACTTTCTACTTAGATTATTTCTCAGTGCTCGCAAGAGTTTGTGACCCTCTGCCCGGTCAACTATTTCGCGAAAAGCCAACCTCTCATCTATTGCTGGTTCAACCATATTCCTCCTCCGCAGCAGAATAACAAGAACTTCTTCCGGGTAAATATCTAAAACGCCGAGAAACTTTCACGAGTTTACACGTATCCTTCAGTTATCATGCAATCGCTCTAGTCAATTTGGAGAAACGAGATGGCAGAACCAAGAAACGACGCTACCGCCACAAAAGCTCCAAAAGGCGAACTTGACCATACTTTTGTAGACAAGATAAATGCCGGAAAACTCCAAGAGATTAGCGGTCCTGGCGCCAAGGTTAGTGATAAAGCAGAGGGTCAGCGGCCCCAAGGAGACGAGAAACGTACTGGTGAGTTCACCAAAGAACCCTATAGCGTAGATGTATCAGCTGTGGCCTTTACTGCACTGAAAGAAAAGCTCGGAGTCGATCTGCTATCAAGCGGCAAATGGGATGCAAAAACTACCGAGCAAAAATGGTGGTCGAAAGCTATGCCGGAAGCCGCTGCCAATCTTGACCAGCTGCCACCTGGCTTGGAAATCAAAGCAATGGCCGCCAAAGGTGTTGGTGGCGCCAAAATAGTCAATGACGCAGTAGGCACAAAACTAGAAGACAGTGGCCGACCCGACAGTCTTTACCTTGCTGGAAGTATTGCCAAAAGCGATACGTGGAGCGCCAAAGCCAAAGATATGGAGATAAAAGACGAGAAGGGCAATGTCGTGCAAAACCCAAATCGTCCTGACGGCAAGGCAGACAGCATTTACAAGCAGGGCACAGTCTACCAGGTAGACGGAGTCAAAGTTTTTGAAATCCACAAAGACGCAAGTGGCGCAAGAACCTTTGCTATTGCCGATCCTGGCAACTTACCGGCTGGCATGGACTACAACACCTACGCCCAGAAGATGATTACAAAAGCCCTACAGACTGAAGGCAAACAGGGGCCAATTGAGTTTCCCGCCTATGAAAAGAAAGTACAGCAAGACCTTTCTGGCATCATTGGCCTAGGAGTCAAAGATTCAAACTTATATATTGCTCAAGCAAAAATGGACGCAATTTGGGCCGCGAATAAGGACGGTAAATTTGCCATCGAAAAGCAAGCCTTTGAAGTGAGAACGAGAGGCATAAGTATTGCTCCACAAGACCCACCAGCAGAAAGACTAGATCGCTCGAAATTCATGGTGGCAGAAACAACCAATCTTGGACACGTATACATGGCTGCCCGTTTTGATGCTAGCCAAGGCGATCTCAAGAAACCAGATCTCGAAAAACTGAAGAAAGAAGCTGGCTACGGCGGGAAGTAGATAGCAATAACTTCCAAGCTTAGCAGCTACAATAATTTAGGATGCGCTATTGCTATGAGATTTTAGACGAATGAAAAAACGCCATACTTCTCAAGCGTCACAGGTGTCCTCAATATTCGGCATGAGCCTAGTTCTTGCCCTACAGCTAGCCACATTATGCCCTTTGAGAACCTCGGCAAAGGACGATGCGCAAACAAACTCCGAATTGCCGAAGGCAAATGCCGCAGAAAAATCAAATACACTGATCCGCCCAAGGAACACTCTCACAATTCCTGGCACTGTATCCTTTCTCGAAGTGAGCTCCGATGAGACAGACCACACTTTTTGCACGAAACGGCCTTCCGGGCCGCACTTCTTGACTCTGGGAGATCATCTTTACCTCAGCCATGAAACCTTGCCGCAGATGGAAAGAATTAAGGGCGTTCGCAACCATCCATTTGTAATGCGCGATAGCGTTGAGCAAAGTCATCTATACATCCCCAAAACCACTCCTAACAGCTGGGATGCCTGGACAATAGAATTCAGCAGAGCTCTAGCCGACGAATGGAAATCAAACGTACCAGGCAAACAACAGGTAGTTCTAAAAGTTGATCAAAACCAAAGAGTTGAACTGCTTCAGTCGGTGGCCTTCGTTCCTGCGGTCGACACAAATGGAAGATTTGTCACGAGACACGAACTACCTACTGTTGAAGAAGATTTCGCTATGGCAATTGAATCAGCCTTAGAAAGGTTGTCAAACTCCGGCAAACTAAGATTTCCAACTGGCTCCACAGCAACAAATGCGATTGTCACCTTTACATTCAATGTCGACAGCAATCTCGATGTGTGGCTACCCGACCTTCGCAAAGTAAAGACCGTACCAGAAGATCAAAAGAGCCAGTGGATAGCTAGAATTTGCACAATACTCGATGCCGGATGTATCTACAAGGTATCAGACGCCCTGCGCTCTCAACTCCCTGCGGCAACACAGATACACTTTATTGATGATAATTCCTTCCGAAGTCTGCAGTCAATTAGAATAGCCTATGTGAGCGGTGAGCCAATGCCTCAGACCCTAGTAACCAAAGAAGGCCAGGAATATCTCTTATCCAGCTTGAAAAACTACTTAAAGGAAGGTCGCTATAGAGAAGCAGAACTTCTCGCGAAATATGTTGCTAGTGACTGCTTCCTGAAAACACACTGGCGTAGCCCCCCACCGCCGACAAAAGAGGAGCACGGAAACTTCTCAGATGACGAGCTTGACCTAGCTTACGTACAAGCCAAAAGGCAAAAAATCGAATATCACTACGAACACTACGGTTGGGACTCACGAATAGGCATGCCTATGATGTGATGTGTGCTCGAGTGGGTGCGCAATTTCGAACTTAACTAATGCCTCAAAATGCTATATCTATCCCTCAAACGCGGAAAGCGGTAGACCTAGAGCATGCACGCTTGATTAAATCCGCTAACGTAACTACTCATCACGCTCAAAACAGCCACTCCGACTACTACTCAATCGGACGTCAGCCTCTCATGATCCTCTTTTGAGAGATTGGCTTTGGCCAGCTTTAACAACTCACGTGTTTTGTTCTTTCGACCAGCTCTTGAAGCGGCAACTACCAGCAGAGCGTAGGTCTCGACAGTACTGTTGATCAGGAGAACTCGCTTTGCAATTTCATCGGCTTGCAAATCTTTCTTCACGCCCAGAGCCAGCTCGAATACTTTGGCACCCTCTATTGCAATATGGCTCTTCCAGTAATCAGCCATCGATTCACCAGCAATTTGCAGACCGTGCTTATCAGGAAAGAGCACTTCGTTATCATAGTGAAAGATCTGAAACAAAAACTTATGCCCAAACTCATCAAGATATTCGGCCAACACTTCATAGCGCTGCTCTTCCAGCAATCGCTCAAAGTTCGATTCAACAATGCGCTCCTTCACAGAATCATCTAAGATTCCCTTCGCCTCCAAACTCTTTAGCAGTGCCAGCTCGCGATCCTTCTCATTCAAATACTCATTGAGGCAAAGCCACTCAGACAGAACATCAAAGTCTGTCTCGCCATCACGCAGAAGCTGTTCTCTGGCTTCACGCCTAGATTGTAATGCCAACTTAGCCGGTGGGTATTTCTCGCCTAGCAACGCGATTTCACCAGGTATGTACGAGAGGCGCACTCCACCCCAGCCGTAAACATACTTGCCATTATCAAAAGCAAATAGATAAGCTTCCAATGCACCAGCATGGTCATCAGTTGTAGCCAACTCACGCGCTTGCTTCAGCTTCAGCTCGGCTTTGTTAGATAACTGCAGTCTATTCTCGTCGCAGCTGCTATAAGGCATGGCACGTTAAAACCTATCTTTGGAAATCTATTTTTGAAAAGCCATTGGTGTCCACACTCTATAATAGCTTGTATGAAATATGAGCTGCCGGAAGAACTAAAGGAGCAAGTAGCTCCACAAGCGAGACTCAACGCCAAAAAGCGAATCGACGAAGAATTCGCGATTGCTCAGACATTACTGGGTGAAGGGCGCTACAAAGAGGCGCTGAAGAAATTTAAGTGGGTCTTCGCTAATGACGCTAGTTATGATCTCTTTCTGCCGGGCCGCGAAATCACTAAGCTATGCAAAAATTACCCGCCCGCAGCTACAGTGATTAAGCGCTGGCGAAACGACAAAGAGAAATTGCTGATTCAGCATAACGGTGACTCAAAGTTGATAGGCCAATGGGATACACTAAACTCTTGCCTTGGCGAGAAGAATAGAACTCTAGAAGTATTCATGCAACTAGAGGCAAGTGGAGCCCCAAAAAGACTTAGACATTCAATTCTTTATCGTATCTGGCAGCGTATTGCCCGCGCAAAAAAATACGAAATGCTGAGAGAATATTTGCCGACACTCGGCTTTCATCTGCTTCTCAATGCCGTTGAATACGATAGCCTAGTTCTATTTCCCGGTCATCGAAAGCTAGGTAAAAAAGACCGCAGTTATGAACTTGCCAGGCACGTTCTCTATGCGCTAGGCGACGGCACGATGTGCTGTGAAGTTGCTTTTGCCCTTGGAGACAAGCGAGTAGCCACAGCCTTTGCCTCTAAGATTCTCAGTATTGAGTGCAGCGACCGCGTTTACGCTGGCCTGATTAAGGCAGCTATCCGCGCGCGTGCTTATACAGAGGCAATAGCACTCTTTAATGATGCTAGAGATAAATTCACGCCGAGACGACTTAGACAATCGAATAAAGCGATTAAGGCATTGCCAAAGAGACAACTTGCGCTGCTTAATGAATAGCGATGCATGACTGCCCGGTTAGCGCAACAGGTAAAGGCGCTTAAGAGCCCCGCTCAATCTACTCAATAACCCCATCCTGCAAAGCCATACCAAATCCATGATACAAAAGTTTTGCGGCACAAGCGCAAGCTTTTCCCTCAAGATGGCAGGAGTTAAGGGATACACTTTCCCTTTATAGAGCTGGTCTTTGTGAAGAGTTTCAAAATCCATTGAAGTATCAAAGCCTGTTGGGATGTTTAAGGCTCGCGCATGAGGACACGCAAATAATTCTGCAGCAAACCCTGTCTATATTTCTCATGCCATAAGGGCTGAGTTAATTAACAGTCCATTTGAACGTTCGAATAGGAACGTTTTCAACTAAAACTGTCGATGAGTATTCACCTGGCGAAACTCCCCGTACGATATCTCGAGCTACAAACAGATAGCCATACTTCGGCGTACGTTTTACCGCAAAGGCATTGGCCTGTCCTTTTCTTGAACTTGTTTCTTGAACCAGAATGACTTCTCTAGATGTTCTTAGTTTCATTCGCCAGCCAAATAGACCACATTGTTTACCAACAATATTGCTCGGTTTAAAATGACGCGGATCAGCGGGATCATCCATAAATTCACCTTGCTCTGCCGATTCTATAACCAAATCAGGAGCAATTACCTTTAGCGGAGCTATGTCTTCAGCTGAGACGGAACCGTTGACACTCAAAACAACTGCCGCTGACACAGCAAGTCCAAAGCGAATAATGTTGCTATTCATTGCAGCCTCCTTTTAACGGAGTATAGCGCGGAGGCGGCAGTAATCGGGTGTAATCAGGTGAGTTTACGGGTGAAATCTGGTGATGTCAATCAGATGCTGAAAACTGAAACCATCCAGATAGCACCAGATTTACTGACGTTACCGACCGAACTCGACGAGATCAAAGGTGCTTGGCGCGCCCTGGGTGCCCTTGCGCCCGATCGACTCCTAGCTCTCCGCCGTGTTGCCACCATCGAAAGCATCGGCTCCTCCACCCGCATCAAGGGCAGCAAGCTTACTGACCGCGAGGTCGAACGGTTGCTTGCCGACCTAGAAATCAAGAAATTCGACAGCCGCGACGAGCAAGAAGTTGCTGGCTACGCTGGAGTCATGGAAACCGTCTTTGGCTCCTGGCAGCACATACCCATCAACGAAAACCATATCAAACAGCTTCACCGCGACCTTCTGCGCTACAGCGAAAAGGACGACCGGCACCGTGGCGAATACAAAAAAATGTCCAACAGCGTTGCCGCCTTCGATGAGGACGGTAAGCAAACTGGTATTGTATTTGAGACGGCGACGCCTTTCGACACGCCGCGCCGTATGGCTGAGCTAGTCGCTTGGCTCACAGAAGCCCGCAATCTGCGCCGGATGCATCCATTGCTCATTGTTGCCGTGTTCACTGTCGTGTTCTTGGAAATTCATCCTTTTCAAGACGGCAACGGGCGCTTGAGCCGCATTCTTACCACCTTGCTTTTACTGCAGGGCGACTATGCCTACGTGCCGTATAGTTCGCTTGAGAGCGTCATCGAGAACAACAAAGAGAGTTACTATCTAGCATTGCGCCAGACGCAAGGCACCATTGGCACCGACGCACCAAACTGGCAGCCCTGGCTAACATTTTTCATGCGCGCTTTGCACCAGCAGATGCGGCGGCTAGCCGTTAAAGTCGAGCTCGAAAAAATCGTACTCGCCGACTTGCCAGAATTGGCGGTGAAGATTCTAGACTACGCCCGCGATCAAGGCCGCGTGACCATGCGCGACATGGTGCGCGCCACTGGTGCAAGCGGCAACACGCTCAAAGAACATTTCCGCCGTTTGGTTAAGAAAAAGCTATTGGTGCAACACGGTGCTGGACGCGCAACCTGGTACGGGTTGCCTTAATGACTGTGAGTAACCATGATATTCGCCGGGTGAAACGCCCAGCACAATGTCGCGGGCTATAGACAAAGAAACAATGCGGAACTTTGACGAAGCTTGCCTTATGCTACCGCCAGAGCCAGAGCCCAAGCTAGAAGCTGAACAAATAGAGCCACACGATACAAATAATGCATAATTCCTACAATGACCGTAAGGAATATCACTCACGAAATATCAAGCCTCTTCCATCAAAATCTATCTCAAAAGAGCCTGGCCTTTGGCCATTCGAACCATCGTAAGCAGCGTGTTTCAATAACCAATTTCGCAATCGCACCAGACCACTAGGAACAAGATGGGCCTTTATGGAGTGCAGTTCAGCTTTGGGCACTGGGTGGACCCAAATTCCCCAGCCTTTCCCGCCAAAGTATGCCCTCAATACTCTGGTATCACCGGGTTGAGACAATCCTAGCTTCCTTCGATGACCTTTATCAACACGATGGTCAAAACCAGTATCAGAAAACCATGACATAAACGAAACATCAATTGTCTGCTGCGGAGTCAAACTCAAGTATTCTTCAAGAGTACTCTTCTTAATTGGAAAGGCCACGAATTCGGGGATCGCACATTTATATACGGTTGTCAGCTCAGCCATTAGATATTGCTCCGATTCCACTTCAATTCGATTCTGATTTTTTAATAGCCTCAAGGGCGTCATGAGTATACGAGGTTGGGTTTATGACATAAGCACGCGATCGATCAAAGCGCTGACGATCGTACCCGGCGGCCAGCAATTCCTCATAGAACCGCTCAGATGGCTCAAAAGCAGCAGCCATAACGCAATCCCAACCACCGTATTTTTTTAGAACTTTGTTTAGTCTGAAATCTACACCAGGAATAAACGATGGCTCCACTTTCAGCGTGCCTATTGTGCTCAGTGGCGTGCGCGGCTTGGCACCACTAGTTACATGCTCAACATCCACAGCAAGGCCATTTAAGCCTAACCAGAAAATGTCGCAGGTACGCAAAAATTTCTGAATCTTCCTCACAATCTATTGCACCTTCACAGTCAGTCCGCGAGCTTGTTCGCACTTCAAAACATATCCCCTAGTCTACTCAAAACGTGGTGGCAAGAGATCAGAGTCGCCGCTTCTGGCATAAGCCCTCGATCTGTCAAACCATTGTCGACTATAACCAATAGCCATCAACTCATCATAAAGCTTCTCAGGCGGGGAGAACCAAGGCGCCATAATTTCATCAAAACCACCGTATTTATTGGCTAGTTTCCAGAGCTTGTAATCAACTCCTGGAATGACAGATAGTACAGCCTTAATCGTTGGGATGCCACCCGGGGTGAGATGCTCACCATCAGGCTGAAGATCAACTCTTAAGCCGTTCAACGTCATAAGCCAGACGTCGCAGGACTGCAATAGTCTAGAAAGATAGCCCATTTTCTCCCCGTTTCGTACTGGACCTAAACTACCTACCTCTTACTTTTTTACCCGCTTTGCGAATCGATGGCGTGACGGCCTTTATCCATTTATTCTCGGGACTGTGCTTCAGCCAGACACGAGCACGGCGCAACGCTAATTTGTTTTTTCTATCAGCCATAAGCAAGGCGTAAATCATTTCTGGTTCTAATTCTTCATGATCTTTCAAACGTTCGAGGGCGGCCTCTGCTTCAGAAATCGTTTCGGCATCCGGTGCTCTCAGTAGCAGCCTTATCAAAATCCACGGAGTCCCGTTCCTCGCGTATGCTTCCTTGGCCCAGGCAATGCTCTCTTCGTCACTATGCGCGCCAAGTAAAGCACCAACCAAGCGCGGCATACGGCCTATTGATTTTGTTGCTCTTAGCAATAACTGAGCTTCTTTCACCGAGTAGTCATCAGGCTTAGTGTTGTACCAGTATCCATGATCTAAAATGTCAGAAATCACATACCAGGCGTCTGCACTGCCCTGGTGCTCTTGGTACCACTGTTTCGCTCCGCCAATATCCAACTTAGAACCTGAAGCAGAAAGTACCGACGCATAAACTCGGCCAGCGGCCTCATGATCTGGGTTTCTCTTCAACCAGACTCTGGCATACCGCAGGATACTAGGCAGAATGGCCCTATGATATTTTGCAGCGGCCCGGAGTAAGTCTTTGAGCGAACCAGTCAAATCATCGCCAGTCCGGCCACCCGAGCGTATCCATTCAAACCCAGCTTCGATAATCTCAGGCGACCTTGCTACCAAAATGTGAAAGGAGACATAAGCCTCTGGATTGCCGACATTCAATCGCAACCACTTCAACACTAGGCTCTGCGAGCTATTGCTTCTATGCTTGGAGGTAGTCATAAGAGCAGCAGACCACGCATCGTCTTCAGATGTTCGCGATAAAAGATCTTCAAGCTTTTTGTACATGCCTTTATGTGGCGGACTCTCGATGATTGCTCGAATAATCGGTCGCAAGTAGCCAACATCATCTGAATTCTTGAGGTACCACCCCGCTAACCGAACTATCTTCAGCGATGGATCAGCTTTCAGTAGTTCACCAACAAGCTCTGGTGCTGAGTCATGAGTCTTATTTTGTCTCAGCCACGACAGACCTTCAGCAACAAGACTGGCAGACGGCTTCACTTCCAACAGCATAGCAATAGCTTTTCCGGCAGATTCATCGGATTTATTTTGCTTGAGCCAGACGCGGCCTTGTCGCAGAAAATCTTTATCATCGGCGGCCTCATTTGCCAGATGCAACCATTCTCTCTCTTTCGGAGTCTCTTCACGGCCTTGGCAGGGGCAATCGTCATCTTCTTCGCTGATAACAGCCGAGAAAGATTCACTACTTGCAGCTCGCCCAGTGGCTTGGGCGGCAAGTATCTCAGCCAATTGACTCAAACAATCCCAGCAAGCATAGACCCCATCACCTGCAATCAGCCTCTCTCCGGGGTTTAACGCACGCTTACAACAGAATGAACACTCTGCTCTCTTTGGTTTCCACTCTAATGCATTTTCTTGAGAAAGCTGCTGTAAGCAAGAAGCCACACACAGGTTGCAGATGTTACCGACGTGACCCACAAGCAAAACAGCAACGTCCTCAACATTCTTGCCGCAAAATCCACATGTTTGCTTGAACATCGGCTCGAATACCTAAATTGAAATATCCACCCTTACAACCATAACATTTGCATAGAGCACAGCGCGACAAACCAACACCCTACAAAGCATTCAACTCTTCAGCCAGTCGCAGGTGTTGTTTAATAACCGGAAGGGTTGCTTTCGAAAATTTCTGCAGGTCGATGTCGCCCTTGCCTGACTGAATTTCGAATGAAGCCAAGATCTTGCGCTGGTGCGCGACTATCTGATTGGCATAAACTCTATCGAAACCAGTCGGGTGCAGGGAGACAAACTTGTCGATCACGATTTGATGCTCAGCATCAAAAGTTGTTGGCACTTCTACGCCCTTTTTCTCGGCGATGGCCTTAAGCTTGGCGTTTATCGTGCGATGGTCGGTGATCATGGTTTCTGCAAAACCGCGAGTAGCGTCTGACTTTGCCTTTTGCTTCGCAATTAAACCGAGTTTTACTTCAGTCATTCCAGCTTGAGCTGTATTGATGATGAAGTTCTTGTCGTCAGCGCTCAAGGTGGCAGCGGCAGCAACGATAGTGCTGCCCAACGCCAGTGAGGCCGCAACAGATATTGCCAGCGCCGTCAATGATAGCTTCACTTGCGTACACCCCTATTAAATCGATCAAGCCAAAATTCACTACCCAACGATACGAGCGCGAATCTCAGCCGCCTTCTTGTCTTTGCCCCGTGCCTCAGCGCACACAGCCCACAGATTCATTACCATAGAAGTGGTGCTGTCATCAGGTCCTAACAACTTTTTCGATAAATCAGCTGCATACTCAGCCAGTTTTTCGCCTTTCTCAAAATCATTGAGCTGCAGGTAGCATGTAATCAAACCTATAAACGCTGAAATTGACTCAGGCTCTGCTTCATCACGTTGTCGTTTAAATATTGGAATGGCCAGCTCAAAAGCACTTTTAGCTTCAATGGTTTTATCTAACTCAATATATAAACGTCCAAGGGCCGCATTAGCAAAAGCGTACTGAGTCTTTTCCTCCAAAAACTTATCAGAGAAACCAACAGCCTTTTTGAATGTCTGCTCTGCTTTCTCGTATTGTTCAGCTAAGCGATAGGCATCGCCAAGAGCAATCAACGAGTTCGATAAAGGCTCTGTCAGCTCCAGCTTTTCGGCAATGGCACAAGCGGTCTCAAGCGACCGGGCAGCTTTGGCAAAGTTACCCTGCTCAAGCGAGGCTATTCCGGCACCGAAGTTCTCGGCCCATTTGTATTCTTCTGCACGAGTATCGACAGTCATTTATAGACCTCACTAATTGCTGGCAGCTCCGGGCAGCCATCTCAACTGTGATGGTCTCGTATTGAAATCTTGTTCGTCAAGTCGTTTTAGCGCAATACCCTGTTTGCAGGCATGTTTAATTTTGCATGCCATCCTTTCGACTATATAGCAGGCAGGCAAACTAGCTGAGCGGTACCCCGGAGCATTCTAGATGCCCAATTTAACTCGCCGACTAAGAATGTCTTTCACGTCAGCATTCATCACAAATTTGCACTCGTCTGCATACTGCCTTTCGATCTTCACAATCACTCGATCGTCGGTCTTCGGCAAGAACGAACAAACCAAATTACCTGGAAGATAGATAGCTTCAATTCGCTGCGTAAAGAACGGGCCGAAGCTTCTCGAATGATAAATTGCTTGCGGGTACTGACCATGCTCCCAGCCATCGTCGCCAAGACAATAGATATCATTCTTTATTTGCACTTCAGAATATCCTTCTCTAGCAGGCCCTATTGACTCCGTAACTCCTGGAGGGGGAAAGAAATCACGACCCGCCATTGAGTACCAAAAATAAACCAAGATGATAGATGCAACAGAACAAGGAACAAGAAGAATCAAGCCCCAAGTGCGAAAGAAGCTCCTGGGTCCCCACAGCAAAATCGAAACGGCAAGGAGAGGTATGCAGAATCTAACAAGCAACAAAATCGTTGCTAACAAGGCATATCGAGGGCTTAAGTTAAAAAGAGCCAAGCCAAAATTTGAACAAGCAGCAAAAATTAGCATGCAAATCAAAATCTGCATAACACTATGTCGATTACTTTCAGCCCTTAACTCATCAAAACCCACGGCTACAATAGTTCCCCAGACGAATGATTCACACTAAGACTATCACTAGGACACCAGCCCTGCGATAGAACAGAAAAAAGCGCCAAAAACTAGCTACCATAACCCCCACCAAAACTGCTGTCACGATCTTTTCACCCCCTGGCTCCTAACATGGCTATATTCAGTCACAAGGATAGCTACGGCCCATGGCAATCGCAAAGGCAGATACAGCTCACGACACAACCGTGGCCCGCGACAAAAGCCCTGCGGCTGGCGATAGAGACTTATCCACAGCCACAGCCGACCGTTTTCGCGATGAGCTGGGGTCTGTCTTTGGCAAACCAGGTCAAGATTCAACCAGGCTCGCTAAAGCTGAAACCGGCAACAGAACTGATGCCGGTGACAGAACACCCGAGAGAGTGAGCGATAAAACGTTTCGCGACTTCGCCACAGCGAACGGTTTAGACACAAGAAATACACCTGATGGCAAACTTGAGTTTAGCCTGAAAAACAATGGCGAAAAGCTCACCATCGGTACCGTCGACAAAACCAGAGAAGGCTTCAAAGAAATAGACCGAACTCTAAAAGAGATGACGAGCCTAAAGCAATTAGAGCTAGAAAATAAGTATGGAGTAAAGTTCGCACAACCAGGAGACCCTAAGCCCCGCCAGCAGGTAGAAAACGATACCTCGGGTAAGCAAGGCAAAGAGCTAGACGTCCGCAATCCAAAGCTAAGAGAGTTACTAGGAGTTGAAGCAGCCTTAGCAAAGGCAAATCCATCGCACACCACCGGTGATGGCGGCAAGGCGCTGAAATTCTATTTCTTGAAAGATCAGTCATTCTCGCCTAATGCTGGCGGGGCAGCGGCCTTTGAACCAAACGTGCACGGTAATCCAGCAGTAATTGTCGACCCCGGCTCAATGGACAGGTCACCAATAACCGAGCGCGATCGCACCGACAAAGGAACCAACGATCACCGCAGCATTGAAAGTCTAATGATTCACGAACTTGGCCACCACACAGAAGAAAAAGCCTTTAAGAACCCGGCCGAAAAGGCAGAGTTTTACAAAGGCATGGGATGGTCGCCAATTCCTGGCTCAAAACCAGAAGACAATCAGTGGATGATCAACGGCCGAGATGGCCGCGGCTATGCACCAGGAGGTATCAACCCTAATTCTAATTGGCAACGAATTGATCAACGAGGACAAGTCACCGGTGCGGTCAGCCCCGATAGAGTAGAGAGGCTGGCTCCGGTGAAGCCAGCCACCAACTACTTTGAAGGCCCCCATGAGATGCTAGCGGAAGGCTTAACCATGCTACGCCTCGGCGATGGACACAGAAGCCATCTGATGCAGCGAGACAACAAACTGTATGGCATGATCAAAGGTCTCGATCAAAAAGAAATAGACATGGCCCACGGGCCAGGCAGGTTTATACGTTCTTATGACGGTAGACTGCAGCCACGAAGCCCTGAGGCAGAAAGAGCATTGCTGGAAAGAGAGGAAGCTGTGAGAGCGAGAAGGCCAATCCAGCGCTAGACGCAAATCAAGACTGTAGTTCAGCCTTGCTTGGCAGGAAAGCATCAATTCGATCTTTTCGCGTCCAGACAGCCCTCTGAGTCATCGCGATAAATCCCCTAGCTTTTAATACATTCAAATCACGCATAAGAGTTGCTTGCGAAATTTTTGCATAGGCTTCAGCAATCCTAGGTGTTGCCAGCTTGATTTGATGCAACGGAACCGGTCCAGAGATACCAGAAAGTTCAATAACTAAATCTCTGCGCCGCTTATCCGCTGGTTGAATCTTTTTCTCTTGAAAGCTTTCATACACGAATTTTTGCCAAGTGATATCGCGCTGATAGTCTTTGATTTTGTCAATCTGCTCTCTCAAACCATCGACAAAGCCGCCAACGGCATAAGAAATGAAATCAGTTATATCGCCACCGTTCTGGCTTGCATATCCCAGTTGCCGATAGTACTCACTGCGAGTCTGGTTGTAATGGTTGCTCAACAAATGTGCCGCAGGAGTAGAGACACCAGCTTGCAGCAAGATGATGAACTCCATCAATCGCGAAGTTCTGCCGTTACCATCGCCAAACGGATGAATCCAAGCAATATAGATATGTGCGATCATGGCCTTCACAAGGCCCAAAGCTGCTTTCGGAAATCCTTCGATAACAAAACCGTTTAAGAAATCGCACAGCTTCTCAAGTAAATATTCGCAGTCTGAAGCGGGAGCACCTCTGTAGTTGCTCACAACAACCGAATGATGTCGAATCTCACCGGCGACAACATCCTCGCCTAAAGAAAGATCCTTTAATACCATTGCGTTCAGACGCCTTATTACACCGACATCGAAACTATCGTCGAATGTCCCCTCAACAATCGCTGCCGCAATTGAATTACATGCATCTAGGATATTCTGAACTTCTTGCCCCAGGTATTCCTTTGAAGGTGGTAGCTTGAGAGTACCAAGCATCTGAGCCATAACCTGGCTTTCAGAAAGAGTATTACCCTCAATGGCAGTAGTAGCAAGGGCGCCTTTAGCCAAATAGATCTGATGCATCTCAGAGGCAAAGGACGGGAGCAGAGGGACCCCTGCAATATGATCACACTTAGATTGCGCCTCGCCAAGTTTCATCCACAGAAGATAATCAAACTTTTGCAGATTGATTGAGAACTTTAGCCAAGGGTGTGACTGCAAATATGGTCGCTCATGCTCAGACATATGTTAACCAAGTTGAAACCCCAATATCCTCAATAGTAACACAATAGCGGCTCTATAGCTATTCCTCTTACATACCATAGTTTAAGGATTAGCCGTCAAGCCTCTAGACAGTCAATTCCATCCCATACAGCAAGAGGAATGCCGGTATTTCGGACAGCGACCGACAGACCCCACCCTCAATGTTTTACTAAAGCACAGGCACAACCCCGGCCACAGTAAGAGCGATATCAAAGGGCAAGCCCGCAGCTATTTTCTCTTTGTCCATGTCGATATAGGTAAACTCAAGAGCCCGCACCGCCACTTGCACACCTTTTTGCCGGGCCAACTTCAGAGCCTGACCATAGAGCGGGTCGATATCATCAGCGGTGCTAAAAGATTGTGCATCACTGCGACCAACTAAGTAAAACTGACAGGCCTCAAAGCCATCAGCGACAGCTTTGCTCAAAGTGGCAAGGTGCTTGCGGCCGCGCTCAGTGCGGGCATCAGGAAAGAGAGCACAGCCGCCTTGCCACATGGTGGCAGACTTTACTTCAACGAAACATGATTTGATACCACTATTTGTGTGGCTGAGCAGAAAATCGAAGCGGCTATCTGAAAATACTTGTTCGCCAAGTATTTGATCAAAGCGACCAAACTCAGGCAAACCGCCCTGCTCAAAAGCTTCTTTGAACAACTTGTTGGCCAACATTGTGTCTACCACAACTAACGAACTGGGGCACTCGACTAACTTGAGAGTCCAAGGCAACTTGCGCTTAGGGTCGGCGCTATGGCTGAGATATGCGTTCATTCCGGCATCGCACATGCCCAGCATGCTGCCGGGGTTAGGGCAATGAGCTGTGATAACTCTGCCATCTTTCAATTCGACATCAGCAAGAAAACGCTTGTAGCGCTTGACCAACTTGGCCTGGACTAAATTAGAGAGAATCATTTTTCAAAGATAAAAGTTACTAGTCAGAAATAGAAGCTGCAGCACCAGCTGAGAGACCAGGTGAGCGAACCGCTGCAATTGGCATCACTATGCTGCCTGACCCAGCATGCGAACCAGCAGAAGCAAGAGCGCTGCCAGCAGAGCTGCCCATATCTTCAGTGCTGCGACCTTTCATCCAGGCCAACAAAGCATCGAACCCAACTTTTTGTTGACGAGCTTTGATGCGCGATTTGAGGCGTTCAAGAAGATCGCTGTTAGAGACAGACAAGCTAACAATCTTTTGCGCACCACTTTGGTCAGCCACGCGCCAAGAGAGAAACTCTTCTTTCTTGCCCAACAAAAGCTTGGTGCGCACTACGATGTCGCCACCTTGGGCAGTCTCATCTTGAAAGGTAACCTTACCTTTGCCAAATATCTTGCGCCACCGCGGATAGTAGCGTTGTTCAACCAAGCCTTTGAGAGAAGCAATGAATTGAGTGCGCTGGGTAGCACTCAAGCTATCCCAATCTTTTTTTCCAAGACAACGCACCGACATTTCTTGATAGTCAATTAAGCTAGATGGCCCACTGCCAACTTTAGCAACAGCCTTCGACCCCTTAGAAGATCCAGCGCCATCAAAGGTTTGCAGCAATTGCCCAACCGCCGCCCAGCCTGGGCCAGCCGGAGCAGCATGAGCAGCATTTATTCCAGCGAGACAAAGCAAAGCCGTTGCCATTGAAGTTCTATAAATGAACTTAGACGCAGATCTTGCCAAGAGGAGTCTCCGGATTACCGCCTAAAAAAGCCCTAAATTGAGGCTTTACTGCGGATTAGTAAAAAGCGGGCCAGCCACAATGAGACAAACGACCAACTTATCAGTATGAGGATATCACGAGTATAGTCAGCGGGAATACCCAACATCACCCCTTTGGTGATGTCTGCCGCGTAGTACATCGGCAACGCCATGGCCAGCTTCTGTTCCCAGCCTGGCATCGCTTTGACAGGTGTAATGATGCCTGACACGAACATCAGTGCCACCCCCAAAATTGACACAGTCATTGTGTAAATTCTAATGGTTTTCAATACACATGCGAAACAAAGGCCAATGCAGGCGAAGGTAAAGACCGACAAAACCGTGGCTCCCAGAAGGCCAAAGAAGTTACCGCCCAGGGTAAAGCCAACTATAGGCGAAGTGATGCCTAGCGCGAGCCAGAGAACCAGAGAGGCCTCAAGAGTAACAGTTAAAGTTTTGGCCACAATAGCGGCATTGAGCCCACCAGGGGCAAAGACAATCTGGCGGTAGGTGCGCTCCATCCATTCATATATCCAGCTAAAGCCTACATTCATAGAGGCGAGCACATAGCAGAGATAAGCCACCAGACCAGATGTTATATAGTCACGCAAGCCAAAGTTGACTTGAAAGAGGGCAGCAGAATGAAGGGGAATGTTTAGCTCTTTGGCGCGCTGGGTGAGCACGGCCAGCAAGCCCATGGCAATTTGATCATCAATGAGAGGGTTATTTCCACCCGAGAGAATTTGTACCGAATCTTCTAGGGGGTCTTGCGAAACGTTAGCCAGGGCAACGATTTTCTCCCGAGCGAGGTCGCCTTTAGCTTTCTCCAAATCGTCATAGATGCGCACTCTGAAGCGCTTGGTGTCTGTCAGGTGCTTTGACAATTCGCTAATACCGGCTGGGTCATAGAGACCAAATGGCATGTCGTTGGCACCAGATATAGTATTGCCGACACAAACCAAAATAAGAATGGCGAGCATCACGCTTGCGCCAAAATAAAGAGGGCGACGGGTCCACTGCAAGATGTCTTTGTACATGATCGCTAAAATCGCATGCATCATTTGGCTACCTCATCTTTAGAGACAGCCAAGAACACTTCTTCTAAATTAGGCTCACCGGTGGCGAAGCGCAGGAAGGGAATGTTCTCTTGATAGAGCCAGGCAAAGACTTCTTTATGGTAGTGCTCAACATCGTCGTCAGCTAGCTGAGTCAAATAGATGGTATTGCGCAAATTATCCAGGCGCACTTCTAGTTCAAATTTAGACTTGAGCAAAGCAAGGGCAGAGGCAACCTCTGGCGAATCAACAGCGCACTCTTGCATCAACCTGATAGAAATACCGCGCATGCCGCGAATACGCTTAGCTAACTCTGGCACAGTCCCTTCTATTGTGAGACGGCCAGAGCGAATGATGCCAATGCGATCGGCCAATAGTTCGGCTTCTTCTAAATAGTGTGTTGTCAGCAGAATAGTCACACCAGCGCTCTTTAGCTCTTTCAAGGTGGCCCAGATCAGGCGGCGGGCAGCGGGATCTAAACCAACAGTTGGCTCGTCCATGAATAGCACTTTCGGTTCATTAATCATGGCGCAAGCGATAGCTAAGCGGCGCATCATGCCACCAGAAAGATTTTCAGTGCGATCGTTCAAGCGATCAACCAAACCGGCTCGGCGCAGTAGTTTCTCAATGCGCTCTTCACCCAATTTCTTGGGCAAGCCATAGAGATCAGAAAGAAATTTGAGATTTTCGTAGGGCGTTAGCTCATTGTAGACAGCTAGATCTTGCGACACTACACCGAAGCAGCCTTTGATTTTTTCGGCCTGGGTGAGGCCGTTGAAGCCACAAATAAAAAACTCTCCTGAACTGGGCGGAAGGAGAGTTGTGAGCATGCTAATAGTGGTGGTTTTACCGGCACCATTGTCACCCAAGAGAGCGTAAAGCTCACCAGGGTAAATATTCAAATTGAGATTATCGACAGACAATCTCTGACCGAATTGTTTGGTCAAATTGCGGGCTGAAACCGAAGCTTGAATGCCTGAACTTAGCAAACCAATCCTTGGGCATCCTGACTAGGAGAACCACAAGCGCGCATCAAGCTATCGATGTGAGCAACTTTGAAGACTTTGTAGACAGGTGATTGAACATTGACGAACTTAACTGACGACTTCAGCGAATCAGCTCTCAATAAGAACTCTTCCAGCCACTCCAAGCCATCAACTGAAATGAAAGTACAAGCAGAAAAATCTAGCTCTATGTCGGTTTTGCCTGTGGCCAAAACTTTGTCAACATCATCAAGACCGCGCTCTAACTCGCCCAATATGCGAATCTTCTCTAGCTTTCTTGTTTCTTTTGCTGGCTCAGCCATGATTTTATAGTCCTATTATTCTTCTCTAGTTCTTTTCTGCTCTAGTTCTCGTCTTCTCTAGTTCTCTTCTTCTCTAGATTTATGGTCTCTCACGTGGCGCGTAAGCATTGGCAAACAATTGAGCCACTTCTGGAGCCAGGGTATACCTGGGGTTGGTGCGGATACTCATATCGCTAAAGGCGATTTCAGTAAGTTCAGGAATAGCCGCCATATAGGTTTCAAGCGGAATACCAAGTTCGGCAATTGAAAGTGGTTGCTTAGCCAGTTTGGCCAAATCGTACACAGCTTGTCTGAGCTTGTGCACCAATCTCAATCCTTTAGCTTCCTCAGTTTCGCCTTCGATTGGCTCGACTGTTAAACCAATGAACTGAGCGGCCCGAGCGTACTTGCGATCGGCGACCCAGAGTGGATAACAAGGAATTGAAACAAACTTAGATGGAATCTGAGCGTTGTATTCGATAGTCGAAAGCAGGAATGCACCGTTAGCGCGGCCGTGAGGAATATCGAAGCGGGCGCCTAGAGCATGGGCCAGGGCGTGGTTGACGCCTACAGAGGCATTACCAATGGCCATACCAGCCAGAGTTGCAGCGTTATGCAATTTGTGGCGATAGAGAACATTGTTGGGATGCTTCAGTGTCTCTGGCAAAGATTCAAATATCAAACGCAATGCTTCTAAGGCCAGCCCGTCAGTGTAATCAGACGAGAAGGTGGAAACTAGCGCTTCTAGAGCGTGGGTGAGAGCATCGAAGGCAGTATCGCCAGTGATATCAGGCGGCAAGCTGCGAGTGAGGTGGGCATCGATGATGGCAACATCAGGCAGCAAGCATTCGTCAATCAGTGAAATCTTGCGATGGCCATCTTTAAGCACAGCAAATGGTGTTACTTCTGAGCCAGTACCAGAGGTGGTTGGAATGGCCACCAGCTGAGTTTTCATATCTTTTGGAAACTCAATCATGCGGTGGTGGAAATCAAGGAAATTCACAGCAATTTCAGAGATTTTCAGTTCGGGATAATCATAGAAGAGGCGAACAATCTTAGCGGCATCGAGCACCGAGCCACCACCCAGAGCGATAACAGTGTCAGGCTGACTATGGCGCATGGCAGCGACAACTCGCTGAATCATGGCGAAATCAGGCTCTGGCCCCATATCGCTGAAGATATCAACCTGGCAATCTTGCGGCAAGCGCTCGGTTACCTGAGCCAGATGACCCCGGCGAGAAGCACTGCGCGAAGTAATGATGAAGGCGCTCTGACACTTCAAGCTCTTCAGATGATCGATAGAGCCTGGGTTGATATAGATATTTTTGGTGGTCTGGAAACTAATGACATAGTTTCTTCTGCGCGGCACTCGCTTGAAGTTAATCAAGTTCTTGATGCCGACGTTATCGGTGGTGATGTTGCCGCCGCCAGTGCCACAACCGAAGCTCAATGTTGTATTGAGGTGGTTATAAACGCCACCAAGGCCACCTATTGAAGCGGGCGAATTGACGATAATACGACCAGCATTGATAGCATCAGAGAAGCGTTCGATAACATCATCATCTTCACAGAAGATGCCTGCGGTGTGACCGGTGCCGCCAGCATAGTTGATGTCTAGAGCTTTGTTGATGCCTTCATTGACTGAATCGACAATGACATAACCCAGCACTGGCATTAGTTTCTCGATGGCCAGCTTGTGATGACGCAGTTCCCCATTAAGAGGGCAAAGCAGCATCTTAATTGGTTGAGTAATGTTCAATCCGGCTTGATCAGCAATGAGGTTAGCTGGCTGCCCCACTAGCTTGTAGTTGATGCCACCACTGCGGCTATCAATAATCAAATCAGCAACTTTTTCTACTTCCTCTTGGGTACACAGGTGGCAGCCAAGTCGTTTAAATTCGTTGAGAAGCTGCTCTGAAACTTCTCTGTCAATTACAAGAGTCTGTTCAGAAGGGCATTCTGTACCATTGTCGAAAGTCTTAGAGATAATAATATCCATGGCAGCAGAAAGCACATTGGCGCTTTTGTGCACATAAACAGGAGTATTACCCGGACCAACACCAAGGGCTGGCTTGCCAGAGCTGTAGGCCGCTTTGACCATTTGTGTTCCGCCGGTGGCGAAGATCAAATCAACTTCGGGATGACTCATCAACAGTTCGCTGGTGCGGCGCAAACGGGAAGATTTGTCGACCCAGGTGATAAAGCCTTTGGGCGCGCCTGCCGCTAGAGCAGCTTCATACATAATTTTGGCAGCATAGTTGGAAGATTCAGCGGCCATCAAGTGAGCACTAAAAATAACGGTGTTGCGAGTCTTGGCGCAACAAATACTCTTGAAGATAACTGTTGATGTGGGGTTGGTCACTGGAGCCAGGGCAAAAATTACACCCATAGGTTCGGCTACTTCAACCATATTCAAGTCAGGAAATTCGCGGGTAACACCGACTGAACGTTTATCTTTGATCTGGTGATAGAGAAATTCTGAGGCGACGAGATTTTTCAATATCTTGTCTTCGGTGACACCCATACGGGTCTCTTGATGGGCCATCAGTGCTAACTTACCAGCATTTTCAATAGCAGCAGCTGTCATTGCTCTGACAATTTTGTCGACTTTTTCTTGAGAATATTGAGTGAAAACTGCTGCTGCTAGACGAGCTTGACGCACCAAGTGATTAGCGCGTTGGGTGAGCATCAACTCTTGTTCGGACGATACAGTCATTTATTTTTCTCTGACACGTTGACTCTAAATTGTCCAGAACGCTCAAGCCGAACAAACGGAAATCAGCAAATATATCTAGACATGGCAATAAACTTATCAAGTGTAAGGCAAAACGGCATCCATAAGATAAAAGGTTAAGAAGGCTTGATTAAAACTTATTCTATAAAATTGAGCGCTGGCGGCCCTGGAGGGTGGGGAGATTACGCACCTGCACGGGCACTGTGGTGTATCTAGCACCTATGCATGTCAAGGACCAGGCACTACAATTACATGGCAGGGTAACCTGTACACACCAATGGCGAATCGAAATTGAAGCAAGCTAAAAACCTAACGGCTCAAGGGCAAATTCAGCGCGAAAAGCAATCTAGTTATGCGGCGCTGCCCCTCTCTTGTCTGACTATAGCCCAGATGACCGGTCTGGGCCTTATCGCTCTGTCCTTATCTACTTTTTGGGCCTACAGCCCTAGCCAACCAGCCTGGGCGCAAGACGCCAGCGGGCGGCAAGTGAAAGATTTCAAGCACAGGAAGCGCTTGGTTGTGCCCGCCTCTGAGAACTTTAGAAGAATCGACTATCAAGCTCTGCCCGGGCGCGACTCTCTAATGTTGCCCACCTATGTACCTAAATTCCCTCCAGCGGGAGCTGGCGGATCTCATCGCTATACCAACGGCAATGCCCTGACTCCAGCTTCAGATCCCTATGCCAGCGGGCTACCGCAAACAAACAACAATGAAGATGGAATGCTCGGAGGCGAATTGTCGGCCACGGCCGAGAGCCTCAGCTCCACCCCAAGCACTCACAAACCCATAAGCAGAACCAGCAGAGCAGGCCTTACTCCGCCGCCGCCGCCAATCAAATCTTCCTTGCTGCCTAATAGCTTGACCAAAGAATTGCCCGGCAAAACGGCCACGGCGCACCATACGACCGCTACGGCATTGAGCCCACAAAAAATTGCCCAGGTTAAGGCCCAGGCTGAAGCACTGGTGAAAAAAGGCAAGCCTGCTGAAGCCCAGAGCTTACTGAGCGGATACCTCAAGAGCAATCCCAACGAGAAAACACTATCAACCGAACTGAGCAAGATATCGCTACAGCGCGCCCAGAGCTACGCCAAAGCCGGTAACAACGAAGCAGCCACCGAACAAGCGCGGCTCGCAATCACCCACGGCGAACACGCCCCTGAAATTACCCAAGCAGCTCACACAACTCTCAATGCCAGCTTGCAAAAAATTGGTGTGAAAGCCAATGCCCCAGAAGATCGCTTTGACCTGGGCAGTAAACTAATGGGTCAAGCCCGTTACGATGATGCTGTCATCGAGTACAGTGCAGCAGCCAAGCTCAAACCAACAGTAGAAGCCTATTTAGGCGCGGGCGGCGCTGCCATGAAAGGCGGCCATCAGCTTCAGGCAAAGAAATATTTCCAAGACGCTATTGAACTCAACCCTAACTCAGAGCCAGCTTTACGCGAACTCGGTATTGCGCGCTATCATCTCAAAGACTATGCCGGTGCCAATGCTGATTTGACTAGAGCACTGGTGATCAATTCAAGCGACAAAGAGGCAGCGAGCACCTTGCTTGAGCTTTGGCATCATCAGGTAGCTAGTCGACCAACAGATGCTAATTCGCATTTGGGCCTAGCCCGTGCCTATCAAGTTGCCGGAGATCTACCAGCGGCGCAAAATGAATACAAAACCGTAGTAAAAATCCATCCACAGCATCCAAACTTACCGGCTGCCAGGCAGAGCTTCAAGCTCGCTTATGCCAAGCAGGAGGCTGGCAAAGCCTATGATCTGGCAAAGACGCTAGAGAGCCAGGGCTCACTGCTCAGTGCCTACCAAAAAGCTGGTGAAGCAGTGCATCTCTACCCATCTGAAGCGCGTTATCAAAGTTATTGCGCCCAACTAGCAGCAAAAATGCAAGCTGCCGCACAAAACCCAGCTACAGCAAACGCGCTCAATCAGCAATCTACAATGCAATCCAGTCTAATTCCAGGGTCCACTCCTGAAGCTCCACCAATTTCGATACCGACAGCCCAAGCAATTGGGTTAGCTCCAGCGGTAGTACCAGGAGCTAGCGTAACACCACTGGGCAACGCCAGCGGAAATCAACCACTATCCACAGACAGTGAAGTTTCTAGTATGTCCAACTTCCTGGTTAGCCTGCGAAACTTTACGATGCAGCAGAAAAATCAAATCCAAGCAGCGGAAGACTCGAGCATCTGGAAAGCTGGCACATCTCTGAAAAAGCCACTCTTGCCTGGTCTTGGTGGCGAGGATGCTGCCGACACAGCCATAGCCAGCGCACCTTCGGGCATACCATTAGCAGCGGCGGGAACGGCCGCGACCGCTCCTCAATCTAACTCGGTGGCTGACGTGTTGAAAAACGCCGCATTGGCCCTGGCTAATACCAATAGTAGTGCAAGCGTAGCTAATACAGTAGCACCGGCTGCGGCAAGTTCTGCTGTTAGTTCATCAGCCAGCTCTGCACCAAGCGTGGCTACAAGCGCAGCGGCAACGCCATCGGCTGCTGCAGCTGCGACAGCTCAACCAAGCAGTTATGCGAGCTGGGCCATGCAAGCTCAAGAAGCTTACAAAACCTCAGGCATTGGCTCCCTTGCCAGCATGACAGCTGGCGCAGCACCAGCTTTAGTGACAGGAAAACTCAAGACTATTAACAAGCAAGACATAGTCACAGCCGCACAAAAGGCAGCCAGCCGATTTACAACTAAACCAGCAGCAGCAGCCAAGACCGCAGCTCAGCCAGTGGCAGCGAGATCAACTTCGGCTCAAGTCGCTCCCGCTTACAACACAGCCTACAGTGCAGCGCCAATGCCATCACCTGTGCCCATCGAGGCCCCGCCACAGTCTCAAGCTGCCTATATGCAAAGTGGATATCAGTCCCCTCTGCAGATAGCATCTCAACAGCTAGCCACTCAACCAATGGCCTCACCACAATACGATCAAATCTCTCAATTGAATTCACTGCAAACCAACAATCAGCAGCTCCAAGCTCAGCTCTCTCAGGCAAACTCATACATCCAGCAACTACAAAGTAGAAATGCTCCGGCACAATCAATGCCACCGCAGATGATGCCCAGTCAGCAAGCAATGCCCGGCCAACAGATGATACCTGGTCAACAAATGATGGCCAGTCAACAGATGATGGCCAGTCAACAAGCAATGCCTGATCAACAGATGATGCCTGATCAACAAATGATGTCTGGTCAGCAGATGGGGCAACCCAGTGGCTCTGTGCGCCTGCTGCTGCAAGGAGTGAAAGCGGCAAAGGACGACGTTCAACTAAAAGTGCTTCTAATCAACGAGACCGGCCAAGAAATCAAACTACCTAGCAATTTGAAAGCGTCCGTGCGCAGCTCCAGCCAGGGCGAAAAACAAGGCAAGGCTAGTTTCGCAGGCAAGACTGTCAACCCCGGAGCCTCCGTTAGCGGAACCATCAAAATAGCTGGCGGCAATTTAGATCCTACAGCCGATGTTGTTATACCAGCATCTAGCTTGGCCGTTGTCGGCATGGGCGACCTGCACTTAACTGTGCCGATTTCGCAACGTTAAAAAAACTCGGATATCTTAGACTTTTCAGCTAAGGCTGCTCCACTCAAGTTTTTCCGCTTGAGCAATTTTTCATTGCCCCCGCAAAGCCCGCTGCTAACAGTTACTTGAGAGCATCTTGATACTTTCTTGACCTCTTGAGCGCCTTAATTGATGCCGCATTGACTACATAAGAGCTTAGATATGAAGTGTCAGCTTTGGAGGCAGGGCAATGAACATCCTTCTAATTTTAGTGCTCTTTTTCATGGCCTGGTTGGGAGGTCACGCCCTCGACTATCTCTTTAACAAAGGAGAAAAGGCCATTAAAGGCAATGACGAAGATGTGAGCACACCAGAAAATCTATCTATCTATGGCAGCCCAAGGCCAGCTGCGACCAAAGCTGATGGCAAACAGCCCGCCCGCATCTACCTAGTGCCATCGGCTACAGCCAGACACTAAGTGCTTTCAAATAGAGCAATAAACCAGGAATACCACTTTCAATGAGTACAAATACTGTTTTGACAAAGGCTGACAACGCTTTAGCGACAAAGCAAGAAATTACACCCAGCAAGCGAGACCACTCTAAAGAGCAAGCGTCTTGGTGGCGAGTAATGTGCCTAACCGGAGTCGACTATTTCTCTACACTAGGTTACCAGCCGGGCATTGCTTTTCTTGCTGCTGGCATCCTCTCTCCAGTAGCAACACTAATAGTGGTGCTTTTAACTTTGTTTGGCGCCTTGCCTGTCTATTGGGTAGTAGCACGAGAAAGTCCGCATGGACAGGGCAGTGTTGCCATGCTAGAAAAACTTTTTCCCGGCTGGATTGGCAAAACAATTGTCTTGGTTCTGCTCGGTTTTGCTGCCACCGATTTCGTCATTACTATTACACTCTCAGCAGCTGACGCCACTTCTCACATCTTAGAAAATCCAGTTGTCCGACAGCTCAACTTTGTCCCTCAAAACCCCATATTCTGCACCAGCCTGCTGCTTTTGCTACTGGCCGGTGTATTCCTTCTGGGTTTTAGAGAAGCCATTGGCATTTCGACAGCCCTCGTTATTTCCTACATCAGCCTCAACATATATGTGCTGACAGTAGGTGGTCAAAAAATCATGGCCAATCCAGCTCTGCTCAACAATTGGCAGCTCCAGCTCAACGCCCAATATCTCAACCCACTAGCAATGGTGGCAGCAGCAGCACTAGTCTTCCCCAAACTGGCTCTTGGCTTGTCTGGTTTCGAAACCGGTGTATCAGTGATGCCCTTGGTGCGCGGGGCCGAAAGCGATGATCCCAATCAGCCTAAAAAACGCATAGCCAATACCAGAAAGCTCTTACTCAGCGCCGCGCTGATCATGAGTGTAATGTTGATGGCTAGTAGCATTGTCACCGTATCTGGTGACGTCGTTCACCTAACGCCCAAAGAATATGACCTTTTACATATGCTTATTAACAACGCCAATCGAGTGCTTACCCACAGGCAGCTTCTTAGCAAGATTTGGGGCGTTGAATACGCCGATGACCATCATTCACTGCGAGTGCACATTGCCAATCTGCGCAATAAAATCGAAAGCGATCCCACCCGCCCTCAGCTAATTCAAACAGAAACAAGAATTGGTTATCGCTTCGTCACTACCGGCAACTGACTAAAATATTTTATGACTCTCCGAGCAATTAGAGTGACTCTAAAAGATACAGGAGCAGCGCTTGACAGCACTGCTCTCTATGCCCATTTTATTAGTGCAACGTAATCTTGACACTATCTTGATCAACTAAAAGCTATATTGGCACAAGTCAAAAACTTGCCTTATCAACACGGAGTATTCAGAAATGTGGGCAGATCAAATAGCAGTCGGTGCAGTTTCAGCCAAAACAATTTCGGCTAGCAAGAAATTCAGCACAACTTGCTTGATTGTCGCACTGAGTGCAGCTCAGAGCTTTGCACTACCATGCATTGCTGCCAATCAGTCAAGCCCGCATATCAACACAGTTGACGTACCCAAGCAAATATTGCGCACAGGCATTAACCTCAATTCGAAAAATGTCTCTCCAAATACACTTCAGCTAGCACAAAATTTAAATCTATTGCCAATTCTTAGTCGCATAAAAGAGTTGAAAGCAAGAACAGCACAACAGAATGGTGAGAAAACTATAGAGTCAATCAGTGACACACAAGAGTTGATACTGCTGACACAAAAGGCCCAGAATATTCTCATTCGCACCTCACTTGAAATTGACTTTGTGTTGGCAGAAATTGATGCTGAACAAAACATATATAGCGAAGTGCTCTCGTCTTTTCAAAACTCAAGAGACAAATTAGTGGCAAGGCTCAATGCTGGAAGCTTCATTCTAAACGGTGCACTTTGGGCGGTGAACGGTGCCTTAGCGATTCCAACGCCTCAACACCCAAACTACGCCATTCAATCTGGAATTGTAGGAATCTGCGCTGGTCTGGTACCTTCAATTGCCTCAGGTTACGCTCTAAAAGTTTACAGCGGTAAGCACAAGCGCTCAGAAGCAGACCCCAACATGCTTGCCAAATTATTCGGGCGTCCAATCAACGAAAATAATGAATACCCCAAATCTGTATGGGACTTTCTCAATGCTTCACCAGCTGGAGAAACCGGTTCAGAGAGTTCCGGCAAAACACGCAAAGATCAGCTCATCGCCCGCTGGATATCTGACAAAAACATTCCATCGTTTACAGACAAATCTAACGAAAGGCAAATCGATATACTGACGGCCACAGTCTCACAGAAGAGGGGTCTCTCGATAGATAGTTTAAATGTACGCTTGGTCATGCTTGAGCAACTACAAGGTGAACTAGAAAAGATGAAGAGGCTATTGATGGAAATAGCGATGGTAATCACAGAAGAAAAAGAAGTCTAAGCGACTAAATTATCTAAACCGCACGCTACATCACATACGCAGGCTTACTGCGATAGAGATTTCTAATGGTGGTTTTGTCAGCTGGTGAAAGCTGATTGACGATTCTATTTTCGTGCATAATATCGTCGCGATAGGGGCTGTGGGCCTTAATTCCCAGGGCATGTCCGAATTCATGGGCAGAGGCACCAATCATTTTTTCAGGAGTTGAGGCCACTAGGGTGGAAAGCTCAATAACTACCGGCTTCTGCTGAATGTTAACACGCTGGGCTTGCTCGTAAGGGTAGACTTGGGCGCAGGTATTGCCACCAACCATGATACCGCCAGGACTAGTCGAGTCTTTAAAAGAATCGACAAAGAAAACTAGTATTTGGGCTTGTTTGGGATCATCAACAAAGCCATAGCGAAAAATGCCTTCACGCTCAAACTGTCGCCATTGCTCAATACCTGTCGCTACCTGATAGTTAGTGTCATCGGTCCACTGCGGGGCTTTTTCTAAAGTCGAGAAGCCTTCAGGCTGACAAAGCATTGAATAAACTTGATCCGGCCTCACCTTCTGCAATTCGCCAAAGGGCATCTCAGGCAACTTAAGACCAGGACTAATCCAAATCTTGAGGGGCATTTTCTTGCTTTCCCAGCGCACTAAACCCATATTGAGACTGGGCTCGCCGGGATTATAAGCCGTCGAATTAGTTCCGGGTGCTCGGTCATAGCCCTCGGTCAGGTGCAGCCCATTGGTATGCTGCAATTGCTGGGTACCACCACCTGGATTAGAGAAACTTTGAAAAGTAGCCCGTTGGAGCTTTCGCGTTTGGCCATTAGCCTTTAGCGCCAGAGGGGAGAGCAGCAAGGAAAGAGCTGAAACAAACGCCAGGGTCGCCGTCGCCACTTTGAAACGACTAAATTGCCCAAGAGCTCTGGCTCGGTTGATCAAGGCGGTCTGGCTATTTCTGCTGCTATACAACCTGAATTGGCCTCAAAGAAACGACTAGATGACATAATAAAAGTCGATATTTATAGAAGCGTTGTTCCGAAACTAAAGCTTCTATGCATATTTACTTACCGCACCTTTTCAATAATAAAACAGGCTGAGACTTGGCGCCAATTATGCAACCTGCATCGTATGAACAACTTAGCCTCAAGGTGGCCCATGCCATCGCTGAACAAATCAGAATTAAACCAAAGTGCTGCCTGGGACTGCCCACCGGAAACACACCACTGTTGACCTATCACATCTTAGCCAACTGGTCCTCGGGGCAAGGCCAGTATGCCGACAGCGATGCGCCAGCCATCGACTGGTCACAGGTGCTTTGCTTCGCCCTCGATGATTATTTCAATGTCAACCGTGAGCACTCTTTTGAGGCTTTTCTAGAAAAGCATCTCTATAGCCACACCAATTTGCCTTTAGATAATCGCTTAAATCCCTGCCAGACTGAAGACTACGATTTACTGATTGAAAGCTGCGGCGGGCTTGATTTGACGGTTTTGGGCATTGGCGGCAATGGCCATATTGCCTTCAACGAACCAGGCACCATGGCGCTGAGCTACACCCATTGCACTTGGCTTTCTGAATCTACAAGAATAGCCAACCAGAACGCTTTCGGCAGCCTCGAGAGCACCCCACATACGGGTATAACCATGGGACTGCAAACTATTCTCTGCAGCGCTAAAATAATACTCATGGCCAGCTCTGAGGCGAAGCGAAGCATTGTCGAGCGCGCTTTTGACGGACCAGTTACTCTAGATTTACCGGCATCTCTTCTGCAAACCCATAGCCACGCAGATGTTTGGACTGACTTTGGCTATGAAAAAAGCTTCCGCTATCACATCTAATTCAATCAAATCAAATTCAAAGGTAATAAATGGCTCTGGTAAATCAAATTGCTATTCAGCGAAAAATGCAGTTATCTAGCCTGGCTCTTGTTTTGCTTTTGAGCGGCACTCTTACTGGCGCTTTAGCTGATCAGACCGACCCCGATTTTGTACCACCTGAGATTACGCTGCCAATGCCAGCCCGCTACAATCCGGCAGTGACTCCGGCAGCCAGCAGCGCAAGCCTGGGCAGTACTCCAGCCCCTGGTATGACCAATATGGGTACTAATATGGGCGCAGGGGCAATTCCGGGCATGAACAACCCCAATCAGCCCAATCCTTTTATGATGAAAGCGGCAGACCGCCTGCGCCTACCTCCAGGCACTAGCGTTCCCGGTCGGGGCTCGGGCCCACCAGGAGCGGCCGGTGCCAATCCCGGTTATCCCGGTCAACCAATGCCGGGTCAACAGGGTTATGGCCAGCAAATGGCAGCCCCGCCCCAAGGTTCATCGGCCTTCCTTCAGCCCGGGCAACAGCCACCGGGTGCAGCTACACCATTGCAAAAACAACTAGCAGCCCAAGGACAAAACAACCAAGGGATTCAAAACAACCAAGCGAATCCAAACAACCAGAGTGGTCAAACGGACCCGGTGGTCACTCTCCAGACCAATAAGGGCACAATTGTAATGCGCCTATTCCGGCAGCATGCGCCAATTACAGTGAAGGCCTTTTTACAAATGGTCAAATCAGGCTTCTACAACGGTCTCACCTTCCACCGCGTCGAGCCAGGCTTTGTTGTACAAGGCGGCTGCCCAAACGGCAATGGCACAGGAGACTACATTCCACCGGGCCAAACCCAGCCGCGCTACCTGCCCCTAGAAGTATCGCCCTTCGCTCGGCACAACGCCGCCGGTGTAGTGGCCATGGCGAGAAAACCTAACAACCGCGATTCGTCTAGCTGTCAGTTTTATATTACCCTTGGACCGAAGCAACAGCTCGACAATCAATACACTGTATTTGGTGGCGTCATTCAGGGCCTTGACGTCGTGCAGCGCATTGCCATAGGCGATCGCATCTTAGCTATGACAGCCTCTGAATAGCTCAGCCTGACTCTATATCTTCGTCATCTTTAGTATTGAAAAACATAATTATTGAGAGCACGATGGTGATACAGCCACCAGCTCCGAAAATTATGTTAGTAAGGGCGGCAATAGCACCGCTTTCTTGCTCAGATGCGGACAAATAATTGGCCACAAAAAAGAAAGATACGCCGACAAAGAAGAGAATGATAGAAGGAATTTTTTTCTTCATTACTTGTTCAAATAGCTACGGATGGCCGGTAGTATTCCACCAATCAATTTAGAGCCGCCAATGTGATTCATATGTACAGTATCCCAGAAGTCGCTTTCTTGAAACTGACTTTGATTGGTCATATCTACCAGAGTAACATCTTTCCCGTAGGCGCTGGCTAGGGTTTTCACTTGTTGATTGAAGCGTTGATAGAAGCCGTCAGCCATTAAACCCTGATTGAGCTTGGTCAGCGGCATATTAACGAGGACTACCTTAATTTCTCTCTCCCGACAAATTTTAAGGGTATTGTCTAAACACGACATTTGAACGCTCAGGTCACGCTCGGCAATATTTTTATAGCGACCACGATACTCTCTTGTGCTAGTCTCCCAGCGTTGCTCAGCAGTTCCGGCAAGCAGAGATGAGATTGATAAGTCGGGTGTATTGGCGCTAGTTGTTTCAGCAGCCGCTGTTACTGCAGCCGCAGGCACGGACGCCGCACCGCCAGCAGTGGCAGATTTTTTACCATCTAATGCTTGACCAACAAAGACACGCGCCACAGCAGCACTGATTTTCTCTAAAGTACGGTCAGCTTCTTTCTGAAAGCGCCAACGGCGCCCATAGAGAAAGCAGCTGTGGTTAGCAATAAATTCGGCCTTGTCTTCAAAACGAGGCAAGAATGTCTTTGCATAACTAGAAAAGTTATGCAAATCGACAATTTGCTTAAACGAAACCGTAGCCATAGGGCTTTTGACGTTATCGTCAGCAAAGTCGCGTGGAGCTATTCCCCAAACAACGACTTCAGGTTTGGTGTCGCCTTTGAGAAATTCGCTAGCATAGAGGAAAGCATCAGAACTCATCTGCCCAGCACTAGCAAGGGAGAAGACAGAGCTATTCTTGATGCCGTTCTTTTCTAAAACAGCCTGGAGAGCTACAGACTTATGATAGTGAGCAATGTCGGCAATCTTTGGGTCGAAAGAAGCGTCCATGGCCCAAAAAGGAAACATCATGAGGGAAGAGCCCAAAAGCACCACATTGGCTGGCGGTTTTTGCTCTTTGTACTCTTTGACAGCCAAATCTATCAAAGCAGGATTGGTCCAGAAATCTCCGCCTGCACTGCGTGCAGAACGCTCTTGTTGAATACTTGAAACTTGAGCCAGACCAAGATTGATCACAGTAAAAATTGCCAGAGCCCAGCTAATTGGACGCTTCCAGCCAGATTGGGAGCCTTTGTCTTTTTCTGGCCCTGAATATTTCCCAGTCAAAAGCTCAGGATGAAGCTTAGTTCCTGCTATCCCGGCTGTGGTCGACGATTTAATCGGCGTTGTGGTGGAGGCTGAAGGGGCAGACAACTAAAGAGGATCTCCAAATAGCACTTGACTATTTTAGTCAACTTTACAGCCTTGAATGTTAGCCATTTCTAAGATCAACGTCAAATCGAATTGGGATCGGAGTAAGGAGGTATCTCCTCGCGGGTAGGGCGCTTATTTAAATTTGGCAAATCGTTCACTGGTGGGCTTAAAGAAGACGGCGGTGTCACCGAACCCGACCTAGAACCACCGAAAAAGGGCCCAAAGCCAAAGTTTCTGAAGAATTCGAACATTGGTTTCTGTATCTGCTCGAAAATATTATCAGTCGGTCCAAAGCTATTTGTCGAACCAGTGGTTCCATCAGGTCCGAAGTTGCGCACCGAGCTAGTGGTACCGTCTGGGCCGATGCGAATATGAATCTCTTGACCAGAAAATCCACCGCCACCGGGCCTAGCGGCAAATTCCCGCAATTTACCGATATCGGTCAAATTTTGCATGTTGGGCATTTCGGGCAATAGACGATCGGTCAGAGAGCCCTCATCAAACTCTGAGAAATTTTCAAACGGAGAACCAGCAAAAGGAGATCCAGCAAAGGGCGAACTATTTTCAGTCAGACTGCCAAACAATGAACCAGATCCTGAACCAGAACCTGAGCCAGCGCGCGGCATCGGCCCTTTGCGAATGGCAGTGTAGGGTCCAGCGGTTCCAGGTGAAATAGGTGTTCCTGAATTGAATCCAGCACTAGGGCCAAATCTTGAAGCAGAAAATGACTCTGAACCAACTCCCGCTGTCTTTTTCAAACGCTCGATACGGTCGACATACGACATAGCCTGGGCTGGCATACCAAAGAGCTGGGATTCTAGACGGTCTAGCCTCTGATCAATAGTCTCAGCCGAGTAGGTCTTTTTTAAAATTCGCCATTCAAGAGTAGAAAGCACTGGGTAATTAGTTTCAGCCTTAGTGCCAGTCTTTGCCCCTCCATCACTCTTTGAAGCAATACGGGCCTGTTCTGCTTTGTGGTCAGCCATGATCTGAGCGGCCTGCTTATCCCGTTGCACAATGGCAGACTTCAAATGGCTCAAGCGTTCGCTATTGCTTCCATATTGAGAGGCTCCCAGGGTCAATAACTCCAGGCGCTCAAGTCGTTTTTCAATGGGGTCATGACCATAGTGATGGAAGAAAAAGCGATTTTCTAAAATCAGTATCTCTTTTTCCAGGGCTTGTTCACTCAAAGCCCCGGCTTTATCAGTCGTGCTTGAAGAAGCAGTAGCGGTGGGCTTGGCTTTCAGGGCTAAAGCTCCGCTCTGTACAAATAGACTGCAAGCTAAAGCAATAACCCAAGGGTGAGTAAATTGTCGTAACTTCATCTCTTTATCGTCCTGATTGCTCACATCTTCAGCATAGCAGAGATGTCAAACCGTGCCGCCACTCCAAGCTTAGAGACACTCTCAAGGCTGAAACTCTGCAATAAAAAACCGCTCCTTGTAGATTTATCTACGGCGGGAGCGGTTCTCTATATTCTTCAACTGTTGGACAGGCCTGAGAGGTTAGTCTTCGGAAGCGCGGAACTCGGCGTCGACGACATCATCGCCAGAACCTTGGTATCCGCCACCTTCGTAACCAGCTCCGTTGCCACCGTTACCTTCGTAACCGCCGCCATCATAGCCAGCCCCAGCTCCACCTTCACCACCCTCGCCACCACCATCACGCTGGTGAGCGGCTTGTTGCAATAGAACGAGAGCTCCTCTGAGTTCGTTCATGATGCTCTTGATAGTTTCCAGATCGGCTTCTTCTTTGAGCTTGTCGCGAAGATCGCCAACGAGCATTTCGCAGCGAGACTTTTCACCTGGGGTGACGCGATCGCCAAGCTCTTTGACTTGTCTTTCAACGGCATAACAGATGCTGTCTGCTTCGTTTCTGACGTCGGCTTCTTCTTTGCGCTTTCTGTCGTCTTGAGCATAAGACTCGGCTTCGCGAATAGCGCGTTCGATGTCTTCTTTGCCCAAGTTGGTAGAAGCTGTAATCGTGATGCGTTGCTCTTTTCCGGTAGATTGGTCACGAGCTGTGACGTTCATAATACCGTTGGCGTCAATGTCGAAAGTAACTTCTACTTTGGGAACGCCACGCTGCGATGGAGGAATACCATCGAGTCGGAAGTTACCTAGTAGTTTGTTGTCGCGAGCCATTGGGCGCTCACCTTGGAAGACGTAGATGTCTACCGCTGTTTGGTTATCATCAGCGGTTGAAAACACTTCTGTTTTGCGAGTTGGAATTGTGGTGTTGCGATCGACCAGTTTGGTCATGACACCACCCATGGTCTCAATACCGAGCGATAGAGGGGTAACGTCAAGGAGCACAACGCCCTTAACTTCACCGCCCAATACACCGGCTTGAATAGCGGCACCAACGGCAACCACTTCGTCAGGGTTAACGCTCTGGTTAGGCTCTTTACCGCCAGTTACTTGCTTAACAAGTTCTTGCACGGCTGGAATACGAGTAGAACCACCAACCAATACAACTTCATCGAGGTTGTCATAAGTCAGTTTGGCATCTTTAAGAGATTGTTCCATCGGCATGCGGCAACGCTCTACCAAATGTCTGGTTAGCTCGTTGAAGCGTGAGCGCGAGAGCTTCATCTCAAGGTGCTTAGGACCAGAAGCATCAGCGGTGATGAATGGAAGAGAAATATTGGTTTCAGTAACTGAAGAGCATTCAATTTTGGCTTTCTCAGCGGCTTCAGTAAGACGTTGTAAAGCTTGCCTGTCTTTGCGCAGGTCAATGCCTTCTAAGTTCATGAACTCATCGGCCACCCAGGTCACTACACAATGGTCGAAGTCATCTCCGCCTAAGTGAGTGTCGCCTGATGTTGACTTAACTTCGAAGACGCCATCGCCCACTTCTAGAATAGAAACGTCGAAAGTACCGCCGCCCAAGTCAAATACAAGAATAGTTTCATTGTCTTTTTTATCTAAACCGTAGGCAAGTGCTGCTGCCGTAGGCTCGTTGATAATACGGAGAACTTCTAAGCCAGCAATTGTGCCAGCGTTCTTTGTTGATTGACGTTGAGAGTCATTGAAATAAGCAGGAACCGTGATTACAGCTGAAGTTACTTTTTCACCCAGATACTTTTCAGCATCTTCTTTCAACTTACGCAAAATCATCGCTGAAATTTCTTCTGGCGAATATTCCTTTCCTTGAATGGAAACCTTACATCCGCCGTCAGCGCCTTCCTTAACTTTGTAGGAAACAATCTTCTTCTCTGATTCAACTTCAGAGAAGCGACGTCCGACGAAACGTTTAATTGAATAAACGGTGTTCTCAGGATTGAGCACCGCCTGACGACGAGCAAGCTGTCCAACGAGACGCTCACCAGATTTGGTGAAGGCGACCACCGATGGAGTGGTTCGACCACCCTCGGCGTTGGAAACTACGGTCGGCTGACCACCTTCCATAACCGCGACCACTGAGTTGGTTGTGCCCAAATCAATGCCTACTGACTTACCCATATACTTTGAAACTCCCTTCGGACCTACTTGAAAGCTCAGGCTGGAGACCCCAAGAAATTATACTTGGGATAGCCTCTTGAACTGAGTACCAAAACTACAGTTTTCCGCACGTTGAATTCTTAACAACCAAAAAAATGGCGATTTACCCAACGTAACTCTGGTAATAGTCCCATGATGCCAATTCGGCGGGGCTGTGAACTGAAACTTATACAAAGATTCATATTCGCTAATTCAACAAATTTCAAACGCCTATTTTGCCGAAATAATCATTTGATTTGCAAGTACCGTTGCAAAGGGTAGCTTAGCCGAGATTTTTACTGCGGTCTAGCTGGCTTAGCAGTTGCCAACATCGCCCCTAAACTGACGCAATCGTCAGGAACTGCCCCCACACCCACAGACGCCAACACCGGACTGCCACCAAACTTGGCACTAAGGGGAGTAGTCATGAGCATCTCGGCCATCCGGCCAGCAAAATTGCGTGCTGAGGTACTTTCGGTTTCAGGCAGTAACAAGGCAAATCCAGAAGAATCATAGTGGGCAAATGAATCGGTCTTGCGCTTCATTTTGTTAACACGCTCAGCCACTTCTCGAACGGCTCCGAGAGGAAGAGGTTGTGGCGTGCCGTTTGGGTCGGCAGAACGAACACAAAGTTCGAGTAATATCACCGAAACTGGACGGCCAAAACGTTCAAAGCGATGAAATTCTCGCTCAAGCAGGTAAAGAAAGGCTTGCTGAGACAAAACACCGGTCTCGGCACTCATTAACAAGCGCTCCGCCTCACGAGCCTGACTCCAGTCAATATCGGCCTCTTGCATGGGCTTTTCGGATGAATCAGGCAGCTCATCGACGAAAGTTACCAGGTTGCAAGTGGCAAAATTGAAAATTATCGGCACCCATTTCTGCTTATTGACATTGCACTTGCGCAAGATGTCGATCAGTCTACTTTTATTATCAATTAGCTGATACATACGCTTTTGCAAGGTCATGTCAGCTCCGGTGCCTTTTTCTAGCAATTGCTCGAAAAGTTGCTCCGTTATAGATGGATGGTTGCGCAGTAAATAACTCTCGTCTCGAATATTTTTTTGCTTGAGCAACTGACGCTGGTCGTCAAGGGCCGCCCCTTCCATCAACATCATGTCGAGGCGCTTCTTGATGGTGACCGTTTCAAATTTAGCTTCGGGATAGAAGCGAAACTGACCTTCCTCCCAGCCCACCAACTCAATCAAAGCCGGAGAGCCTTCCAAACTGCCAAGAACGCAGTGAATCGGATTACCGTCGTCAAAATAAACTGTAGCGTTTTCGCTTGTATTCTCAACCTCAAGCCTACCTGTGCCCTTGCTCATGCCCACAGATTGCAAGACATTGGGCATTTGCATGTTCTCTAAGTTACCTTCCAAGGTAGCTTTGCCACGAACTCGACCGCTTGTAGACTGACTTTCGAAGCTTTGAGTAACGGCTTGATCGCTCTTAGAAACGGCATCAAATGAAGGAAATTGAGCAGTAATTAACTGATGAATAAAGGCAGGATCGGCGGAAACTTGCTCCCAGACGAGCATCTTATTGCCCTGGTCGCCGCGATAAAGGGTCCAGTGATAGTCGCCCTTACCCCGATCTTTGACAACAGCAAGCGTCAGTTCATCAGGCGCATCGCCAAAAGGGAGCTGGGTGGTATGACCCGGTTCCTTAAGGCTTTCAGCCAACATGTTCTGCAATTGTCTTAGTGCAGGCAAACTAATCTGTTTAGGCAGATTGGTTATGCTCCGCTCTTCGGGCTTCTTTCCGAGCACGCTCTGTTTATCCAGTACCAAAGTAGTATCAGTGTCAGTTTAAGTTTCTAACGCCAACTTACGCGATCACTGTTGCCAAAAATTCTAACAACAGAAAGCTTAAGCCTATCTTCCTTTTACCCGCTTTTCCCTAAAAATCAGACAGCTGGCAAAACTTCGCCAATAGCCAATGCCCTGACATCGACCACCGAGCCTGTGTCTCTAGCCAGGTTGAGCAAATCAGATGACTGATAACGAAAGAAGACTTGGTCTTTAAGAGGCTGCCAATGCATAGGCACCAGTCTCGTTGCTTTGATTTCCTCAGCAATTCGCAACGCCTCTGCCGGCTTAGCTGTGGCGTACTTACCGCCGATTGGCAACAGTGCCGTATGAACAACTTTACCGGTCAGTGATTCAGCAATTAGCGGCGTATAAACAGTGGCACCAGCATGATAGTAGCCACCAAAGTAATAGCCGTTTACTGGTTTACCCGGGGCCCGGCTGCGTGCAAACAAAGCCATAATGGTTTTGCCAAGCCGGTTAAGAGGATGATGTGCCGGAATTGCTAAAATTTCCAATCCCTTGAAAACAATAGTCTCACCGTGGTCAATGGCAATAAGTTTATCTAGAGGAATTTTGCGACGCTTGTGCAACCAGTGCATAAGCTTGGCCGGGCCAGCAAAATGACAGCCCCAAGTGTCATAAAGTTTGCGCGCCATCAAAGCACCGTGATCGAAGTGCCCATGGGAAAAAAGCACTAGATCGGCATGCGGTAATTTGGCTAGATCTACTGGCGCTTGTAAATAGGGATCGGTATATATACAAAGGTTGCCAATTTCAAACTTGACGGCGCTATGTCCTAGAAAGGTTAGATTCAAAGCACTTCTCCAGAGGACTCCTCTTAGTACAATCAGAGCCTATCAATTATCCACACCCTTTCAGGTTCTATGACAATGAGAAGACCGCTAATTTTTCTTTCAGGCCTCCTAGCTCTCACGCCAATTGTATCCGCAACTTACGGTTGTAAGACAAGTGCGGCCGAAGCGTCCCCTCAGCCCAAGGAGTGGGTCAAATATTTAAACCCAATGCCGCGCAAGAACTACAGCTTAAACGAAAGTCAAGATAGAGCAATTAAGAAGAAAGGTTTCAAAAGTGAAACGATTGCTGGAGCAAAACCAGTTGCCAATCGCGAATTAGGCTTTTTTGCCCTGCTCGATACTGCCACCGTAAATAGTGAACTGACAAACAGCACCGGCATGATCGAGAAGCTACTTGACAAACCGGAAGTCAACGGCATTTCAGTAATTATTCCCTGGCGCGACTTAGCACCAGAAGAAGAAAAATACGATTGGTCTAAAATCGAAAAACTGCTAGCGATTTGTAAGCAAAAAAACAAAACCCTCATTCTTAGAGTCTCAACCTGCGGCAGCGACAACAGCGCCGAATCAGACACGCCAAACTGGATTTACGAAGCCGGTGTGAAGTTCATCACTTATAAAGGCACTGACGGCAAAGACCATAAGATGCCAATCTTCTGGGATTCGACCTATTTGGCTAAATGGGGCAACTTCGTCGCCGACCTTGGCGCCAAGTTCGACAAGAACGAATCTCTACACAGCGTCGGCATCACTGGCGGTGGCGTTCTCGGAGGCACACCAGTGGTGCCTGAAATGAGCCAGCCACTGAACAAAGTAGCCTATAAAGCTCTCGAAGAAAAATTGACCAAAGAACACAATATGAGTCAGAGGCAATTAGTTGAGCACTGGAAGTATGTCGCTGACATTTTCCCCAAAGCTTTCCCTACCGCTCGTTTGAATTTCGACATCGACCCAACCACGCCTAACAGAGCCGGACAAGACAGCTTGGACGAAATCTCTGACTATCTGGTTTACCGCTACGGCCAACGTATTTATCTAACCAGACAAAATATTGGCGATGCCAAACACGGCTTTGATCAATATCGCGTCTTGCTCAAGTTCCATGCCGACACTTTGACTGGCTACCAATTGCTGCCGACAGTCACTCCTGAAGAAATGACCAAATTGGCTAAGAATGCTTTAGACGATGGTGTCAGCTTTGTTGAAGTACCGCCAGCCTTGCTCAATTCAGATCAAGAACCAGTGAAGAAAGCCCTTGAAGACATTCGCTCGCACTTGGGCTACCAGCTGGTATCCCAGAAGGTGACGATTCCTGCTGAAGTAAAAGCTGGAGAGAAATTAAAAGCATCCTTTACTTTCAGCAATCTGGGCGCAGCTGGAGCACTTCGACCAGTACGCAACTTAGATCGCGACGTGCCATCTTCATATATCGTGCAAATCGAATTGCGTGATGCTAACGGCAAAGCCATTGCCTTGCTTAGACACACACCGGGCATGCCTACCAATAAATGGAAATCCGGTCAGCCGATTACCTGGGAATCTCAATTGGCGACTAAGTCAATCAAGCCAGGCGAATACACTGCTTATTTGTCTGTGATTGAACCTGACACTAAACGCAAGCTGCAAATACTCAATGCCATATCGACAGAAACTCCTAGCCCAGAAACAGCAGTGAATGTTGGGAAGCTCAAAGTTCAATAGTTAAGAGTGAAAGTAAACTGCAATGTCAATGATCCTGTGCCTTAAAGAAACTCCCGATGCAAAAATCGAGGAGTTGCTCAAAGACCCAGATTCCATAGAAACTTTTGTGGATGAAGCAGAAGATTCGGGCTATTTAGAACTAGATAAAGCTTGGCATGGAATTCACTTCCTCCTCACCAACTCTGATTGGCAAGGAGAAAAGCCACTGTGCTATTTGTTATATGGCGGAAAACCAATCGGCGATATTGACGTTGGCTATGGACCAGCCAATGCCATTACAAGCAAGCAAGTGGCAGAATTCGACGCCGCATTAGAAAAGATCGACGAGGACGAATTTCGTTCAAGATTCAATCCGACAGCAATGAAAGCGAGTGATATTTATCCCAGTGTTTGGGATCGCCCGCTAGAGAAGGAAGACAACCTCGGCTATCTCTGTCATCATTTTACGGCACTGAAAGCCTGTGTAAAAGCAGCCAAACAGGCGAATAATGGCATGATCATTTGGATGTGTTGACGAGGTTCACTTTCCAGCTTCGTGCGTGTAGACATTGTAGTCTAGCGAAAATGCCAAATAAAGATCTTCACAGCTCCCATCAGGCAAAGGCTTCAACGGTTTGGCCCGGTGAACGGCATCTAAAGCAGCCTTGTCGTCGGCAGGCACACCGCAACCTCTAAGCACCGAGGCTGTTTTAATGCTACCGTCACGAAGAATCGATAGCTCCAACTGCACCAGCTTCGAAGTCTTCGAAGGCGTTGGATGCCACTGCTTTTTGATGTGACTTTCCAAATACGCAATGTAGACATCGTAATTAATTCCGCTGACATAGACGATGTTCAATTCAGGCTTGTTGCTCAACGATATTACCAGCGGCACAGGGTCTTTTCCTGGCGACTTTAATTTCAAGGCCTTAACTTTCTCGCACGCTAGAGCACTAACAGCGGGGACATATTTAGCTGGATCATCGGCGGCTATGCGCGAGAAAGATCCGTCTTGGTTTACGGCGCAAAGAACAAATACTTTGTCACTAAATCCAGTACCAAATTTACAATTGGCACGCAACGACTGCTCAGCTTCTCGGCAAAGTTTTGACAATGGTCCATTGCCGTACTCTTGCTCTACAAGTAGCTCTTTGCTGCCAAGCTCCTTCGCTATTTGGAATCGCAAGTCGATGAGCTTCGCCTGTACTTCCGCCGGTGATTCATTTTTCCGCACCAAATTCTCAATAACATCATAAGGGGGAATGAAAGCCGAAACATTTACTCCGGCTTTGGCGGCGCTCTTTATACACCGAGACAAACTCAATCGATCGTCAAACAAGTCTCCTGGAATGGGCTCCGCCATCGAAGACACCTCACGCGGAGGCTCTGGTTTAGCGACAACAAAAATCAGCCTCTCTCCCTTCTTATCGAAGCCTTTCTTGAGGATTCGAGCATGACCGGTGGCTTCAATTGTGCGCGTCTGCCTATCATACTTAATCGAATCAGCCTGTATTCTGGCATCCTGCCCCGGAACCACAACCACGACTTCCCCCAGAGCGCTGCAAGCAGTGCTCTGATTGTTGTCACCAGCAGTGTCGCCAACAATTTTATCTGCGTCTATAAGAACTGAGCCGTTTTCCAGCTTGCAATGCTGACGCGCCACAGCAGCAGCAGAATCTGGCGAAACTATAGAGCAGACGCATAGAAGTGCGGCTATGGCTACAGCAAAGAACTTGCGGCTTCTACACTGGTATAGGCCAATAGCTGGCAGTGCGCCTGTCTCACCTTGAAAGGAATACCTTTCTATCTCACTCATTATTGTCACCGCAGTTATCGACCCGGTCTTTATATCAGGTTTTTGCTTAGCCTCTGAAAAATAAATATGGAACTATCACTAGCTCACCCCGTCTGACTATCGACACGGACAAAGACGGACAAGAAGGACAAGAAGGACAAAGGAAGAGTAAGATGAGAAGCAAATTTTTAAAAATATCGAGTACCTTAATGGCGACCCTAGTTGTCGCAGGTATTGCATTCTCTGCTCCTGCAGAGTCTAAAAACAATGACCAACAGAAAGCTCTGAATGCCATCGCTATGCAGAACTATTTAAATCAACAAGCCCAAGCTGGACCGCCACAGAACCAATACGATCTGAATATTTCCAACTTGCAGAAGGGTGGCTATCTGCCAAGCGGCAACCCAAACTATAACTATGGTGCCTATAACAATTATGGTGTCAACTATCGCCGCCAGGGTCACCGCAGGCCATATATCAATCCGAACTACACTAACGGCAACTATAACAACGGCTACTACAATAATGACTATTATAGAAATGCCCACAACAGTAATCTGGGTCAGAGAATTATCAACAAAATTCGCAGCTGGTAGGCCGCAAGCCATCACCTCCAGCTGATTATGCCGAACCTAAAGAGCGCCTCCAAGCGCAAAGTTGAATAGCCAATTAGCGCACTAGCAAACAGTAAGTAAGAAAGAGAAAGAAGCATGTATATACACGCTTCTTTCTTTTTGCAAGCCAAACACTTTGGACAAGATCGACCTGTAGACGAAATACTTGAGTACTCAAGTATTTCGTTTTTGCGAACCTAGAACTGAACTCCTAAATATTATTCTTCCAAAATGAAAGAAAATCGTTTTTGTTTTGAGGCGGTGCCGAATCTTTTACCTGATCTATGTAGCCGAGAGAAAGTTTTGCCACATAGGCTAAGTCACTTGAAGACAAATTGGCACCATTAGTGTTGAGCAGCGAAGATAGAGCCGGTAAAACTTTCTCTAGCAGCAAGAAAGAAACTACGGGGTGAGAATCAACCACCTGGTTGCGGCCCGACAAAGCTTCAAGAGCAACTTTGATCTTGCCGAACTCAATAAACTCTTTGCCCCAGTCACCGTCACCACTGGCCATTATCGTTAGCATTGACTCAAGAGCTTTTTGCAAGCGCTCCACAATCACCATCAGCTTGCTCCAGTCTTTAGCAAGGGTCCCTTTATTTGTAACCCACGAATCACTGCTGACCTTTGCCCCATCAGCCTCAGGCGGAACTCCCATTGCCTCAAAAATTGCTTCAACAGACTCTTCTGACTCTGGTGCTCTGCCGCCAAGAGAATTAGCAGCACGGCCAAAGACTGCAGAAAGCGAATTTTCTGGCGCTGGGTAAGCAGGCATAGGGCCAGCGGCCCCCCAGGCTCCACTCGAAGCAGATCCATCTATCGAACCAGCAGACGGCGCGCCCCAACCACCGCCGCCACCCCACATTCCCGTACTGCCAGATATCTGCGAAGGTGAAGCAGGCTGGGCGGCCTGTCTCATTCTTATCGATGCACCAGAGGGAGCTGCTCCCCAAGCACCAGCAGAAGGAGGTAGTTCTTTCCATTGCGCCGGTGTCTCCACTGGCTGGACAAGCTTACGTAGATCGCCGCTGGGGTTAGCTATTTCACTATGATCAACAGCCAAGAAAGCAGTAAAACGCGTTAGCAAACTATGGGCCACAGACAATTCAACAATTTCACGTTCATAGATCTGCCCTTCATTTGCAATAGAGTCGCGCATGAGATCTTCCAACTCACTAATACGCGCCTTGGCATAAAGCTGAGGCAAAGCGGCATTGGCAGTTGGGCGCAAAGAAATTTTCTCTTTATACTTGCCACCATTGGCGAGGCGACCGACAACTTCTATAGTTTGGGGAAGTTTATCGGAAGTGCATTGAAAATAAATTGATACCGGCCGGCCCTCGAACAAATCAATTGTCTTGCGTGGGGCACAGGTTAATTGCTTATTGTCGACAATGTGCAAATCAGTAACTAATGGCACACCAATTTCGCGAGCAACACTAATCAAAGCATTCTCTAAAGCATCGCCTGGAGGCACGAAAGTAGACGTTCCGCCGCCCAAACTTGCCAATCTCTTAAGGAAACCATCGTTAACAGCGGTATCTACGCCAACAGTAAAGACACGAGTAGCATTGACTCGCCCCTGAATAGTTCTCAGAATATGCGACTCATCAGCGACCTCACCATCAGTGATTAAGACAACAATGGCTTGTCGCTTTGCCTTATTTTTCGATGTCGATTTTTCAGCAGCAGCAGCTTGCTCGATGAGATCAAAACAGTCTTCTAGCGCCCCTTGCATTTCAGTGCCACCACGAGCGTCAATGGAGCGCAAGTAGGTCACACCTCTTTCAATAGCCTTGAGAGAAGCAGGGAAGAATTTGTGCTGCCGACCACTATCTTCTAGCCATTCAAAAGTAGTGTCGAAAGCACAAATGGCAAAGCGATCATCGGGACGCAAAGTGTTGAGCAAAATTATGAGGGCCCTGGCTGCTGAAGTCATTTTCAGACCATTCATAGAGCCAGAACGATCAAGCAAGAAAACCACATCACGAGCGACAACCTTAGAAGAGGCTTGCTCTAGAGCCGGTGGATTGATAGAGACCATGCCATATTGGAAATCAACCTCTTTAATCGGCACAGCTTTTTCAGTAACCAAGCCAATAGACTTCAGGTCGGCAGCGGCCAGCTTCCATGACAAAACGAAGTCACGGTCAAGGGGTTCGTCATCTTTGGCCAATCCTACTTTGATACCATTTTTGCCAAAGCCTGACTTGGTGGCATGCTGAGAACAAACTAAATCCGCCACCTGATCATCATCAGCTAGTTCTATATTGACACTCAGAGACAAAGAAACTTTAGGGTCAAATCCTGGGGCCAGGCGCGGTGGGGTAATGCGCGAGGCATCGCTGACCTTATCAGTGTCAGGCTCAACGCCATCACCAACACTATCGCGATCTAACGGCACGCCAGCCACATAGCGAGGCGCCACCACCAGGGGCAAGCGAATCTCAGTGTGACCACTGGCAAAATAGGCCAAGCGCTCACTGTAGACAATCGTGACAGTAATTTCTTCACCCGGCATGATATTGCCAACTTGAGCAGTGAAGACATCATCGCGCTCTTGCTCCAGAATGGCCGCCCTCTTACCTTCGTCAACGGCAGCTTGATACTCCTGGCGAGCGACGGCGCGCTCTTTAATCAGGCCCTCAATGACGCGCTCACCGACCTGCATCTGAAACCTGCTGACAGACGAGGAACCAGCCAAAGGAAAAATATAAACAGCCTCGATTGGCTCCTTGAGCTGATTAACAAACTTCTGCACCACGGTGACAGAGGCAATACGATCTACCACATTAGCGCTGATGTCGACGCTAGCCAGAGGTAGAGCTGGCCGCCCAGATTCTCTCTTTTCATTTTCAAAAGAGCCAAACAAACGCCGAGGCTCAGAGAAGGTGTCAATCAGCTCACGCTCCAGCAACTTTATTCTTTCTGAACTTTGACATCTTTCACTATCACTCATTTCAATTCTCCGTTGCATTTGATAAAACCTTCAGAGCAATCTCAATACGCTCTCGGAGAGCCTCAACACTGAGATTAGACTTGTATCCATCAGCTACCGTTAACTTCAAACCGGGTTCTAGAATAATCTCTCTGTAAAGGCTAGACACAGGCATCGCAGCCTGAGTCTGTTTTCGTTCTTTGTTAGAAGAGGCTATCGACTGCAGTAAAGATTTAAGCTCTGACTCAGTCAGGCCGTAGAGCTTCTCTTGGACACGAGCGAGAGGAAATTGCATGCTTTGCAATGCCTTCACAGCAAGCAATTGCAGCACATGACGCTGGCTATAACGAGCCTGCCGACCATCAATAAACGGACGGTCGAGCAAGCCGAGGGTTGTGTAATAGCGAATAGTGCGAGCGTCGGGCAAAGAAGAAACTCGCTGGTCTTTGGCAGCCAATTCACTAACACCAAATTCTGCCTGCATCAGCCGTGCCACCTCTTGAGATAGCTGCTCAAGGCTCATTAATTCAGCATTTTTACTATATTCAGTGTTCATAACAGTATTCAATCAAATTACTGTCACGCTGTCAAGGTGCCAACCATTCCTAATAAACTTACGTGAAAGAGGCAAAGCATTCTTGTCTATGCAAGAGTTGCCAAGCCTGCCAAGAGTGTATATTTCACATCACATATTATTGATTGCCCCAACAGCCAAAGAGCCACAACAATGCAAATGTTCGCGCGCATACTTCGATTGATTTCACTGGCAATGCTTTTCGGTGGCTCCACCGCCACTGTCTTCGCCGCCATCACCCTTATCAGTGCCGCCAAAGCTCAAGGAGTTCCCGTGTCAGAAGCAGCGGCGACAAACGCTCCTGTGTTCATCGAATTCAGCAAAGTGGCTCTCGTATTTGCTATTTCGCTTGTGGTGGCCGAAGCCATTGAAATTAAAGGCGATCTCAAAAGCCTAGAAAAGGGCACCCGTTGGCGCATGGCACGCTATTTCTCATCAATAGTGTGTGCTATTTCAACCTTTATTTTTGCCCTAGCTATTGTTCCCCAAATGGAAGATGTGCGTGTCTTGATGAAGACAGACCCTGCCGCCAAGCTCCAATTTCAAAAGTTACATGAAGCATCCCGGCTGATATTTACAGGCACAATCGTCTTCGCCCTGGCATCTTTAGTACTGCCAGTAATCTCGACCAAAAGAATTAGCGACTAACACAGGAATTAGACCATGCGTAAACTGCTTCTATTAGCTGCTTCCGTTGCCATTTTCAGTACATCTTTAACTGCATCTCTGAATCCTGCCCAAGCCTATGTTGACCCGGCCTTCGATCGAGGCAAGGCCTTTATGGCAACTGGCGACTGGGACCAAGCAGCCACAGCATTCGGTGAATCTCTCGGCCTTAATGCCACAGACCCCAATGCCCTTTCGCTTAGGGGCCAATGCTTTTACAAAATGGGCAATTACCGCTTAGCCATTCAAGACCTAGACAGCTCGTTGCAATACGCTCCCAACAATCTCAAAGGCTTACTACTGCGTGGCACCTGCCACAGCATTTTGGGCCACGACGCTATGGCTATTGTCGACTATGAAGCAGCCATTCGCATGGACCCATCTCTCGCTAAGCGTTATTTCGCTAGCGCCAAAAACGACCTGCCCCATTCAGACCTGGGCACCAAAACTGAGAATGGTCAAGGCAACGCTCAAGCAGTTCAAGATTACAAAGAAGCCATGAATAACGTTTATCCCAATGGCTACAAAGATGACAACAATGCCGACAGTACCCCCGGCTGGACAGGCAAACTAGGCTCCAGCTCGCCCAGCACCAGCACTACAACTGGTGGCACGAGAAGAAGCAATGGCAGCCAAATATCGGTGCGAAACCAGGCTGGCTCAGTAGGCGCAACCCAGGCAATAGCTCCTCCTGGTAAAGCCGGAACTGGCATGACAAATAACGACAACGGCATGCCGTACATCAACAGCGACGCTCAAAATAACGCTGGCATGGAAAGCAATGATACGATTCCAGCGGCCAAAGACAAGCGCTTTGTCACCCCCCTTGACCAAGATCCAAACCGCGGCGAGATTGGCGCCCTAGCTGGTACTGGAGTGTTCGAAGGTGACGCTAAAAAAGCCATCATCGACTACAACCAGGCCCTTGGCCTTGACCCTACCAATGGTGAATATTACTTCCGCCGGGCCAAAGCCTATCAGAAGCTCAACAAAGTCAACGAAGCCATGGGCGATTTCCAATCAGCCATTTCTCAGGCCCCCAACAATGCTCGCTTCTACCTGGGCCGAGCCTCTTTGTATTATCAGTTGGGCAAAACAGTGCTACTGCAAGCCGATATTGAATCGGCCCGCAACTGCGATCCCGACCTGCCAGCAAAAATTCACTTCTACGTACCAGCTCTACCCAAAGGCACTACCTGGGCCGGGGACGGCGCTAACTAGTTATTTGCTCTCCGCTCCCCTCAGCTCAATCATTATTACTCTTAGCCAGGCGCTCAAGCCTGGCTAGTCGAGCAAGCAAATCGGCTCCTTCTAGGCGCAGTCTTAGATCGCGATAAAAGAGCCCATAGGCAGTAAACGAAATTGAAAAAGTAAATATATTGAAGGGCACCTCGAGAGCAATTTCGAGAAGATCAATCACGTATGGCGTTTGCGATAGCTTAAAGCTGGCATGACTGGCTTGCTCAAACACTTGCAAAATTATCATCGGACTTTCAATCACAACACAGACTAGGGCGATGGCAACGGCCAATAACGAGGTAAACGAACCACCTCGCATCATGCGCAGGCTCACTAGCAGCCAAGTACGTTTAAACGACTCAACAAAAGGAAGTTGTTCGAGAGTAACAATAGCCAAAAGCAACGAGCCAAAAAGGCCTGAAATCATGACCGAAATAGTCAGGGCAAAACCGATTATGGCAAAAACCACAGCCCCGAAGGCGACTCGCTCAGAGCCACCTAAAGTAATATTCAACGCCGCAGCGGCAGCAACAATGACAATGGCCCAGAAAATCAAACAAAGAGCCGGTGGCAGCAAGGCTAGATTGCAGGCAAAGAAAACGGTGCCGGAGCGCTTCTTCAAAATATTGAAACTGTCTTTATAGGTCGGGTCAAGACAAAGTACATCCCTGACCAGCGCGCAAGAGCGCAGACAAAGCTCCCAGGCGCTGAAGAACCAGACCACCATTGAGAGCAACGAGACACCCATATGTAATATAAACGGCGTGGCCGCTAACAGCGAAGTAGCAGCAATACTGACCCAATGCTGCAAACTCAGGTAGGCAATATGACTGGCCAGTGAGCAAAAGAGAGCCGGCCAAAACAAAGTTTTAAAATACAGTTTGTAATAAAGTCGAAATCGTCTAAAGGTCAAGCTGACGATATCGGCCAGAGAAAGCACTTTCTCAGGCAAGGGCGCCATTTGCGACTTAGGTCCTGGCTCTGTGACTAAATCTGGAAACACTTAACGACCCTAACTAACAAGGCCCAGTATAATATCTTTCACTTATACAAAGCGGACAGGCATGCAAAGAGTTTCAAACAAGCGCACCTATCTAGATCCAATACACCAAGATATCGTTCTTGACAGATCTATACCAGCCGAGCGCCTCGTAGTCGACCTAATTGATGCAGTCGAATTTCAGCGCATGCGGCGCATTCACCAGCTCGGTGTGTCCTATTTCACATTTCAAGGTGCCGAGGGGTCTCGCTTTACGCACTCAGTAGGGGTCATGCATGTCGCCTCTCAGCTAAGCAACATTCTCTCCAGCCGCTGTGAGTCGGCCGAAAAAGAGCGAGCCTTGATGCTCACATCGGCTCTTCTACACGATGTCGGCCATGGTCCATTTAGCCATGTTACCGAGAAAATTCTCAACTACGATCACGAAGACTGGTCCTGCAAGATAATCTCGGGCGACACTCAAATTCGCTCGATTTTAGACTCTTATGAAGAAGAGCCCGGTCTGGCCGACAAAATTGTTCAAGTTCTGAAAAAGACTTACAAACCGGCCTATGTTTCGCACGTTGTATCAAGCCAGCTTGACTGCGACCGCTTCGACTACTTACTGCGCGATAGCTATATGACCGGAACGGCCTACGGTCTCTTTGCCTTGCAACGCATTTTGCGTTCAATTGAAGTAGATGAAGAAAACGACCGCATGCTAGTGGTAGGAGAAAAAGGTCAAATAGCAGTTGAAGACTACCTCTTTGCCCGTTACTCAATGTACGCACAAGTTTATTATCATCGTAAAAATTTGGCAGCCCGAGCCCTGCTTGGCAAGCTTATCAAACGAGCCCTCCAGGTAATTGACAAAGGGGCTGGCTCAATTGTCTTTATTGACGAAGCCACAGGAAAATGGCTCACCGGCGAGAAACTCACAGTTGAAGAGTATCTCAGCCTCGATGACATTCAGCTGGGCTATCACATTAAGCGCTGGCTCAAAGACAAAGACCAGATATTGGCCGATCTTTCTCATCGCTTCTTAAACCGCCGCATCTTCAAAGCCTCACGCATTAACACCCAAGTACAATCTGAAATTGATGACATCGAAAGGCAGGTAAGGCAGGCCGTCTCAAGCCTCGGCTTCGACCCTGATTATTATGTCGCGGTCGAGTCAACTGGTTTTGTCCCCTACGACTACTACAGACCAGATTCTGACCATCCCCAAACCAATATTGTGGTGCGCACCGATAACGGTGAAGTAAAAGAGTTATCTCAACTCTCTCTTGCCGTAGAAGCCCTAGTAAAGGGCAACCACACTTCCTACTGGCTTATTTATCCGCAAGAAGCAACTGAAGCCGTTGAAAAAATTCGCACAAAGTTAAACCTCGCTGTAAATACAAAATAAGAAAAATCCGGTCCACATAATTAGGAACTTAAACCATGTTCGACAACCTTACCGACAGACTGCAAGGCGCTTTCAGAACTCTCGCTGGCAACGACAAGTTGTCTCATGAGAATATCGAAGATGCTATTCGTGAAGTGCGCAAGTCGCTTCTGGAAGCAGACGTAAGCTTGAAGGTAGTAAAAATCTTCATCAGCAACGTGCGCCAGAAGGCGCTCGGCACAGAAGTTATCGACTCGGTTACTCCAGCCCAGCAATTCATAAAAGTGGTAAGCGATGAGCTTGTCACTATACTTGGTGGCGAGAATGTACCGCTCAATCTCAAGGGCGCACCTGGCATCATCATGATGGTCGGCTTACAAGGCTCAGGAAAAACCACAGCCTGCGGCAAACTAGCCCTTAAGCTAAAAGGCGAAGGACAAAATCCACTGCTAGTAGCTTGCGACGTGCAAAGGCCAGCAGCCATTCACCAGCTTCAAACTCTCGGCAAACAAGTGGATGTGCCAGTATTCACAATTGAAGCCAGTCAAGACGTGCAGGATATCGCCGAGAAAGCCATTGCTCTAGCCAAAGAGAAAGGCTACAACCCAGTTATCTTAGATACAGCTGGCCGTTTACAAGTAGATACGCCACTGATGGCAGAGTTGCTGATCATCGACCGACTGCTACAACCCTCTGAGAAGATTCTAGTAGTAGACAGTATGACCGGCCAAGAAGCAGTCAACGTCGCCGAAACATTCAATACTCAACTAGACCTAACCGGCTTACTGCTAACCAAAATTGACGGCGATGCTAGAGGCGGAGCGGCGCTCTCAGTGAGAGAAGCCGTGGGCAAACCAATCAAGTTTATCTCAACAGGCGAGAAGCTCGATAACCTTGAGACTTTCTATCCAGACCGCATGGCCAGCCGCATTCTCGGCATGGGTGACGTGCTCTCCCTGGTTGAGAAAGCCCAGAAAAACATCGACGAAAAAGACGCAGAGAGAGCCGTAATGGACATGTTCCAAAACGATTTTTCTTTCGAGCAGTTCGTCAACATGCAAAGCATGATGAAGAAAATGGGCAATATGGGCGACATCATGAAGATGATGGGCGTGGGCGGCATGCTCGGCCTTTCTTCAGAGGACCAAAACAAAATCGCCACAGAAGGCGAAGCAATGATGAACAAGTACGAAATCGCCATCAATTCGATGACCATCGCAGAACGACGCAAACCCGATCTTATCGACTTTCCAAGAAGACGCCGCATCGCCCGCGGCTCTGGTCTCAAAGAAAATGAGATAGGAAAAATGTTAAACGAGTTTGAGAAAATGCGCGAGGCAATGCGGCAGATGAAGGCCATGATGGGCGGAATGGGCCCACTGGGTGGCATGTTCGGCGGCGGCAATCCATTTGGGGGCGGTGGCGGCGGTAATCCCTTTGGCGGTGGCGGTGGGCCTTTCGGTGGTCTTGGCGGCGGGAAAATGCCTCCTATGCCCCCCGGCTTCAAAATGCCTCCAGGCATGGGTGGCATGCCGGGTTCACCGTCCAGACCAGGTTTTCAAAGCCCTTACGGCCTGAAAAAGAAAAAGAAGAAGAAGTAAGAAGCACTGTCCCAAAAGCCCCGATTGCAGCCCAAGCCCTTTCTCGGGCCAAAGCGTATCGCCAGGTTAACAACATATACAGTACAGACATACGGCCAGAGCTAATGAGCTGTTAGAATAACGAATCGCACGCAAGCACATAAGTACATAAGTACAGTTTGGAGAACATAGTCCCAGTGGTAAAGATACGGCTAAAGCGCGTCGGCCAAAAAAAAGCCCCGCATTACAGAATCGTCGCCGTTGACTCTAGAAGTAGAAGAGACGGTATGCCAATCGAAGAGCTTGGCTACTACAACCCCCGTTCTAAAGAGTTGGTTGTCGACAGAGAAGCGGTACAAAAATGGATGACACACGGCGCCCAGCAAAGCGAAACGGTAGCAAGCCTTTTAAAAAGGGCCCCTCACGCGGCAGACCAGGCGGCTTTGGGCGCGTAAGGCCCCAAGTTGATTCAACAGCGGCAGAAGATTTGGCTGAGTACATTCTAAAGGTACTGGCCAAAGACCCTGACGCCCTGCAATTCGAAAGGGAAGCCCTCAATCCAGGGCGTTGCCGAGTAGCTGTGACCTGCGATCCGCTGGTCACCGGTAGACTAATTGGCAAAGACGGTAGGACAATTACCGCCTTACGTTCCTTGATACGCGCCGCAGCCAGCCGGTTTGGCAAGCGCGTAGACATCGAAATTACTTAATTAGGCCCTCCAAAAACTAGATAATCAGAAGCCGCAGTGTTGAATTGAATCTACACTGCGTTTTCGAGTATTGGCTATGCAAACTCCGGAAAAAAACGAGAAAGACCTGCTTCAAGTCTTGATTGAAGCTCAGATAATTTCGCAGGCTCAGGCCCAACTGGCTCAGTCTGATAGTGAAAATATGAGCATGACTATCGATGAAGTGCTCTTGGCTCGCGGCTGGTTAGATGCCCCGACACTAAGAAAGCATGCTCCCTGGCTATTTGCAAAAAAAGAGAGCGACCGCGATAGCACTGAAATTAGCAGCGCCATGCGCAAATCTGGGCCCCTGCAAATTACAGATACCCAAGGCTCGTCTGATGACTATGGTACTAATCTTGCTCGCTATCGTGCCTTGATGCGCGATATCTTAGACTAGCGAGTCAGCCACTTCCATAATTTAGCGCCGCAAGAAGTGAATAAGTCCACGTTCGTAGTCGATAGTATATTGATGATCGTTGTAGAAAGTCTGGCCAAGCAGGCCCATTCCGGCAATTTCGCTGTCGCAAACATGCACCGGGAAATCGAATTTTTCAATTGTGCCCATCTTCATACTGCGTACGTTGAAAACTTTGGCCCGAGTAGAGCCAGCAATACCAACTACTTCTATGGTTTCGGCGTCTTCAGGAATTGTTAGCCCTAATTGTTTGACCTGCTCTTTTGACAGGCTGCATGATGTAGCACCGGTATCAAAGTACATCTTAGTTGGACGGCCATTAACAGAGACCGTGACCACAATTTCATTACCCTGACGGGTAAATGGCACATTGTTGGGATCGCGGCGAGGATCGGCATAAGTCGAACCACCGGCCTTGCGCTTTTTCACGAAGTGAATGCTGTGAGCGCCATTGTCAATGGTGTAAGTAAAATCTTGAAAGAAGGTCTGCCCAAGCAACGGGTGATCATTCATTTTTTCCTGTACACCGATCTCAAAATTCTTGCGCTCAATGGTGCCAACCTTTAGGTCGACTCTCATATCCCACGTCGCCTGAGCTCCCCCATCACCGACACCATGGGCAGTACCAGTAGGCTTGCCAGTCGGCCCAGGCAATCCTGCAGCCGCTAGATTGTCTTTTCCAAAAGCGCAATCCTCTGCGCCTGTATCAAATATCATTTTCATCGGTCTGCCATTAACATAGGCGTCTAGAACGAAACTGTTATCTTCGAGTGTGTAGTATATGCGGCAGTCGTCGGGCAACTTATCATTAGGATTACTTGCCACAGGGGCACTTTGGCGAAACTGAGCCGGCGAAGCTACTCCGGCGGCAGCTACACTAGCCGTTGAGCCCGGCTGACCATACGATTGTTGCGCGGCACGAGACGGCAAGGGCAACGAACTGAGCAGAGCCGCATCTAATTTAGCTAAGGCAGCTCTGGCATAACTGGCACCATTAGAATCTGGCAGCAGGCGAATCAACTCAGCATAAGCCTTCGTGGCGCCAGCAATGTCTTTGTTGTAATGCAGAGAGAGAGCATAGTAATAGCGAGCACTATCGTTCTTGGGATTAGCTGCTATGGCTTTCTTAAAGTTCGCCGCAGCCAAAGGGTAGGTCTTAGCACCAAACTGCTTAACGCCCAAGGCAAAGGCATCAGGAGCGGCCTGAGCAGGCAACTGTATAACTAAACTGGCAGATTGACTGACGAGTTGAAAGATAAGCAATAAAGAGAGAAAAGTACTGCGTTTGCTGGTGTTCATCAGAAATATCCTAACGTCTCATAAAGTGGATGTAGCCACGCTCATAATCAATGGTGTACTGACAGTCGTTATAGAAAGTCTGACCAAGTAGGCCAACACCGGCCATCTCACTATCAGGAACCCAAACAGGAAAATCGCGTTTGGTGATACCACCGACCTTAATGCTTGTGACATTAAAGACCCGCGCCCGGCTTGATCCTGCTATACCTTGAACCGTTGTTATCTGCGCGTCCTCAGGGATGGTTATACCTAATGATCGACACTGCTCATGAGTCAAAGTAACCACACTGGCACCAGTATCAAAATACATTTTTGTTGGCCGCCCATTTACTTCGATATTGATGGCCAGCTCATTTCGCTCCCTGGTAAATGGAACAGCATTAGGATCACGACTAGGATCGGCATAGATAGAGCCGCTTCGATTGCGCTTTTTCACGAAGTGAATACTGTGAGCACCATTGTCGATTGTATAGGTGAAGTCTTGAAAGAAAGTCTGACCTAGCAGTGGGTATTCACCAAGCTGAGTTTGAACCTTAACAGGAAACCGCTTTCTCTCAATTGTTCCGACCTTTAAATCCACAGTAGCATCCCAGGATGACTGAGCACCGCCATCGCCAATACCATGCACTTCGCCCGTTGGTTTCCCTGTTGGCGCATCAATACCAGCTGCGGCAAAGTTATTTTTACCGAAGGCACAAATCGCTGCACCGGTATCAAACATCATTTTCATTGGTCTACCGTTAACGTAGGCATCAATGACAAAGCAATTGTGTTCGAGGGTGTAATAAACTCGACATTCATCAGGCATAGTGTCGCCTGAGCCACTGCGACCGCCCGACTGACCAGATTGCATTTGAGTACCAGAACTAATCGCACTAGAGGCAGACATTTGAGTCGCTTGCTGCTGTATCATGCGAGTCGAGGCTGGTAATGTACGAAGTAAGGCTGGATCAAGAGTTAACAAAGCAGCTCTGGCATAACCGGCACCATTAGAATCTGGCATCATGCGAATCAACTCAGCATAAGCCTTTTTGGCGCCAGCAATATCTTTGGTGTAATGCAAAGAGAGACCATAATAATAACGAGCACTATCGTTCTTGGGATTAGCTGCAATGGCTTTCTTAAAGTTCGCCGCAGCCAAAGGGTAGGTCTTCGCCCCGAACTGTTTGACGCCAAGAGCGTAGGCATCAGGAGCCGCCTGAACGGGCAATGAGAAAGTACAAGCAGTCGAAAGCAGCATTAGAGCTGCTGCAAATTTAGCCTTTCTCATTGTTACTTCCTCTATTACTGTCATTATTTTTTGCATCTAACTGTCTAAGGTAAACTATCTTCTTGCGCACATAGTCGCTATAGATTGCAGTTAGTCTAAACCCTAACGCACCTTCCATGATACCGCCCCGAATCAAGTAGCGATACAAGAAAGTAAGACTCGGCTTCACTAGCTCGGCAATACGACTGGCCTTCCAGCCATAGTTGCCTCGATTGAAAAACTCTTGGGCCGAAAGCCTGGCATACTTGTCCATGGCAGCAGCGAAATCTTCGACCGTTTTATAAGCATAATGGTGCATTGGCTCAGTCAGCATAGTAACGGGGCCATTCATTTTTATCGCTTCATGCACAAGACGTTCACCAAACTTGCCCTTCCCGCGCTTGAACAAGCGCAACTGTGCATCAGGGTAGAAGCCGCCACGCGAAACCGCTTGCTCGCCGATATAGAGAATGCGCGGAATCTTGTAGCCATCGAACTGATCGAGATTTGGACTCTTTAATAAAGCAGCGATTTCAGACACCAATTGATCACTCAAGATTTCATCGGCATCAAGGCTCAACACCCAATCAGATTTAGCCAAATCAATAGCAAAATTTTTCTGCTTAGCAAAACCAAGCCAATCTTGATGTTGGACAATTGCTCCTCTTTCTTGGGCAATCTCTTTGGTGCGATCAGTTGAACCGGAGTCAACCACAATAATTTCATCGACCAAACTTTTTGCAGCATCAATCACCCGACCAATAGTGCGCTCCTCATCTTGAGCAACTATTACCAGTGATACCGTAGGCATAACTATTTATCTGTTCTACTAGCGGCGAGTAAAGCGAATGACTTTCGCTTGATCGTCAATGGTGTAGTTGTTATCACCGAAAAATGATTGGCCAAGCAAGGGCAAAGGCAAAGCAAAGTTATCGACAACGGTAACATCGATATTATGCTTTTCAATCGGACCCAACTTTAAAGAGCGAACCGGGAATTTCTTACCGGTCATACGCGATGAAGTACCGTTGATTATCGTATCCTGAGCATCCTCAGGCACCGTCAAACCGAACCCCTTGGCGTGTGCGCTCGACATACCAATACCGCTAGCGCCTGTATCAAAATACATACGACCGGCCCTTCCATCAAGCGTAACACTGACTATCAGTTGATCGTTTTCATCACGAGTGAATGGCACAGCATACGGATCAGCACCCGCACGAGATGCACCATAACCAGAGCTCGAGCTTGAAGAAGCAACATTAGAAGACGCACCGGCCGTTCTCTTCACCAGTCTGATTGTTTGAGCATTATTGTCGATGGTATAAGTAAAATCTTTGAAGAAAGACTGACCAATCGATGGGCTGTCCAACATTGACTCCTTGATCACAACTGGAAAATTGTTGCGCTCAATATTGCCTATCTTTATGTTTAAGCGCATATCCCAGGTTTTTTGTGAACTTCCAGCGCTATTTGAGGTACCAGTGGGCTGTCCTGTCGGCTCCGGTAAACCCATGCTTTGCAAATGATTCTTACCAAGAATTGTTCCTTGAGAACCAGTATCAAACATAACCTTCAGCGGTCTGTTATTGAACTGCGCTTCAACCATCATACAACCGACTTCTTTGGTGAAATTGAGCCGCGCTTCACTTGGAAATCGATCTTCAGAAGAAGAATAAGAAGAACGAGAGCCGCTGATAATAGGGCTTCCGGATTGCCTTGCCGCTGGTGGAGCTGCCGTAAACAATTCAGGGCTCAGCTTCTTCAGCAAAACGGGATCAAGCACCATCAGTGCCCGGCGAGAGTGGTCAGCCGCCAGGCTTGAAGGGAATAAACGAATAATGCGTCCATACTCGGCAATGGCACCCTTCATATCTTTGGAGTAGTGCAGAGCTAAGGCATGATAGTAATAAGCATTGTCGTTGCCAGGATTTTGCTTAACTGAATCAGCAAAACACTTAACCGCTTTGACATATTTTTTCTCTTGAAAAAACTTGGCACCATCGGCATACGAATCAGCTTGAGCTGAACCAATCGACGCAAAACAAAAAACAGCCAAGCACAGGGGAAAAGCAGCTGAACGCGAAAGTCTCAGAGCAATCCTTGATTTCTGCTTCATTGCGCTCTACCCCTGCCTTGTATTAGCTTGTCTTATCTAAACGCCGAGCTCTTCTTTGAGAACTACCTTCTGCAACTCAGAGGTGCCTTCAAATATTTCAGTGAGCTTACCGTCGCGGTAAAGCCTTTCTACTGGCGAGTCGGGGCTAGCTCCCAGCATACCGAATATCTGCACAGCTTCGCCACTATGAACTCTGGCAACTTTAGTGGCAAACAGCTTAGCCATTGCCGCAAACTTGCGAAAATCGCCAGGCTCTTCATCATGGCTCCAAGCGGCACGATATGTGAGCAAACGGGCGGCTTGAGACTCAACCGAGTGATCCGCAAGCTTCCATTGAATTCCTTGGAATTTAGAAATTGACTGACCAAACTGCTCTCTGGTGCGGGCATGTTCGGCTGAGAACTTGAGCGCTTCTTCGGAAATACCAACCGCAGCAGCAGCCACAACAGTTTTGCTCAAGTCAAGCACAGCATTCACTTGGGCTTCTACTTCAGCGCTAGTGGCGCTAGCTAGCTTGTTCTCGCTAGTGACTTTGCACTCTTTGAAAGTAACATCGCAAGTAGCCGCAGAGCGCAGGCCAAACTTAGCTCTATTAGCGCCGATTTCTATGTTAGAAGACGGTGTGCCATCCACCAAAAAAATGCTTAGTTGGCCGTCAGCGCCAGTGCGAGCTAGCACAGCCATTAGCCCTGACAATTGACCGTTGACTACCCAGGTCTTTTCACCATTGAGCAACCAGCCCGACGACGAATCAGCAGCAGCGGTAGTTTGCACGGCCTTGAAATCAGAACCAGCTTTTTCTTCGCCGAAAGCTTGGGCGCCAATCAGGTCGCCAGTAGCTAGCTGGGAAAGATAGCGAGATTTTTGCGTTTCAGAACCAAACTTGTTTATTAATTCGATAACACTGTAGTGACTGGCAAGGGCCAAAGAGAGGCCAGCCGAGGCGCCAGCGAGGGCTTCAGCAAAGAGAACCAACTCAGTGGCGCCAAGCCCCTGGCCGCCATATTCACGAGGAACGGTCAAACCCAGATAACCGCCTTTGGCAAGCAGAGTCAGAGCCTCTTTCGAGCTCACCTGCTCTGTATCAAGCGCCAGGGCTAGCGGAGCGATTTGTTCGGCAACGAATTTTAAATACTGTTCTTGCAAGGTCAGTTGGCCACTGCTTAAGAAGGTGTTCACGGAAACCCCCAGTAGAAAAGATAGATGAGAAAGGGTAATAAAACCCTGATAAACTGCTGATCATAGCATTTACGGAACCAGAAGCATGACCCTGCTTGCAAAGTGGCTAAAACGCGCCTCCACCATTTTTAGTGAAAAACCAGACGTCAAAGTTGATGACTTTGGCCTCGAGCATTTTCTCGTCTATCACGGCCTGGTGGGCAGCAGCCCTGATAACCATCGTGAATTTAAAGATGTAAGGGCCGACATTGGCTCAGCAGTCAATCGCAGCAATTCGCACAATCTTTGCATCAACCTAAAACTGGCCCCACTCTGGTGGGAAGACAAGCTGGTGCGCATATTCACCGAACTGAAAGCAGCTAACTCTGAGCGCACCCTGGCCACTCTGCTGCCGCCAAAATCAGACGATTATGAAGTGCAAGACTATGACCCCCTGCGCCACCAAGACTGGCGAGTACGAGCTAATGCCGCTCTAATCTTGGCAGACTTGCAAATCACTCAGGCACAAGAGGGCATTATTCGAGCCCTCGCCGCCACTGGAGACAGTACCACTCCGGCCTTTTGCCACATCTCCAGAGCCTTGGCCGCCTTCCGCACAGAAGAAGCGAAGCAAGCGCTCGTGCAACACCTCAACAACGACGAGCCCTGGATTAGGGTCGATGCAGTCAGTGCTTTGGCTCGCTGGCCAATAGCCGAAGTCGGCAACGAAATTAGCGCAGCTTTCAGTCAGCATCATCCCTTTACCGACTATGCTGCAGTAGGCGTAGCGCGGCAGCACAAGCCCCTAGAATTATTGGCACAAGAGGACGAAAAACTCGTTGACTTAGGCGCAGCACTAATTGTCGGCCTCATTGAAGCCTCTAAACAAACATTCTCAGGAGCACCAGAGCTGCTGAACGAAGCTGGCGTGCAGCAATGCCTGCCTCTGCTCTTGAAAGCTCTAAAAGCCAAACCCAATGCTTTGCGACTGCGCGCACTGCACCAACTAATTGACTGGCTCGATAGCAACTACCCTGAGCAGTCAACCGGCGACGCCAAAGCACTGATTGCAAACAAAGAAATCAGAGAGAGAGTGCTTGCAGAAATCGAGAGCTTAATCCTCGCACTTAACAGCGGGAACGATAACTCCGCAATTCAGGCCAATAGTGCAACCAGTAGCGATGCAGCCAAGAGCAGCATCTCTAGCACTCTACGCCATGGCCTCAAGCTCACTGGTGAAATTGACCTCCAGGAAAATTGCCAGCTGCTTGCTTCTATGGTTGAAAACCCACAAGCCGCGCCTTACCGCAATGAAATGATTGAAGCAATTGGTCGCTTAGGCAATGGTAAATCGGCACCACAACTGGTAAAGCTGGCAAAACAGCTGGTCAACGTTACCGACCGCACACAAATGCCCCTAAGCGCCAGCCCAATACTAGAAGCCGATTTAGAGGCAGCTAATTCTTACTGGTGCATCCTCAAAGCCCTGGCAAATTTGCCCCATAGCGAATCTCTCGAATTTTTGCTTCTGGCAATTGGCGACTATGCCTCAGACAAGAGAGAAGAGGCCTTGGCTTCAGCTGTAAAACTATGCGCCTCTAGTGATTTTAGCGCCGACAAAAGCGCAATAAAGAGCGCTGTAGGTAAGGCCCTTAACGATCCATCGACTCAGGTCAGACTTCAGGCCCTTCAGGGTGTAGCGAAACTCAATATAGAAGAGCTAATTCAGCCCGTAGCCAGAATGATCAATGCTCAAGAAATATCCGTGTCGAAAGCTAGCTTCGACACCCTTTCCTCACTGGTTGAATCTGGCCATAAGACTTCGGTGGCTAATGCCTTAACTGATATCAAGAAGACCACTAGCAGCACAGTCAAAATCAAACGGATTGACGACTTTCTTAGTCAGAATTGCTAGATTGGCTATCTTTAGTGCTTCTATACTAAGATAGAATCCAATTAGCTTTTCCAATTAGGCAGCACAGATAGTGGACTCGGAAACTAGCGACACCAAAGAACACGTTTCAGCGATGGACAAGATCGCCGATTCTTTTCTGGCTGAAGTTGAAGCCAAAGAAAATGCCTCAGCCGAACCAACCAATCAAAACGGTAAAGCGCAGCAAAAAACTTATAAGCATCCAATGGCAGTGGATATTTTGCTGGCCCTTGGCCTGCTCTTTGCCATGGCCGGTCTAACAGTTAGCTTTGTCAAGGGACTAACCACCCACTCTGCCAAGACCAATATCATGCAAGGGAATTACAAAGCAGCCATTGGCATTTTGCGCAGCTCACCGATACCAGAATTCTTTGGCGGCACAAGTGCTGACAACAGCGAAGATTTGCTCAACCAGGCGCTCTATCTAGATGCCATGACCAAACTCGATGCCGACCGCAATGATCAAACAGCCGTGCAAGAGTTGGCAAAGATCTCGTCAGGTTCAAGATTTTACGACCTGGCCCAAGATCAGCTCAGACAATTGGCTCAGCCTGAGGCTATACCGGACGAATCAAATCTGGAAAATTCCAATCTAGATAAATCCAATCTAGATAAATCAACTCCAGAGCCGACCAACGAAAAAGAAGCGGCAAATCAGTAGATCTGCCGCATCCCAATTTTCTTGTCGAACTCATCGCTCAGGCTTATTCGACGATGAACTTCTTGTAGTCTTCTGCGCTCATCAGGGTTGCGACTTCAGCAGCGTTCTCAATTTTGACTTTGATCATCCAGCCACCCTTGTAAGTATCAAGGTTGACAAGCTCTGGCTCAGAGTTGAGATTCTCGTTGACTTCTGTGATCTCGCCAGCAATTGGCATGAACAGATCGGAAACAGACTTAACAGATTCAATGACACCGAACTTTTGCTCGGTCTTGAATTTTTCGCCTACTTTAGGCAGTTCTACAAATGTGACGTCGCCCAGCTGGTCGGCAGCGAAAGCCGTAATACCTATTGTAGCTACGTCGCCGTCGACACTCACGAACTCATGGCTTTTTACGTACTTAAGGTCATCTGGATGACTCAGCATGAAGGAACTCCCTTGTACTTCGAGACAAAATTACTCTCTAAAGAGTAATAGAGTTGGCATCCCATTTGCATAACTTTATGCATGAATGTAACTTAAAAGAGTGGTCTTGAAAACTGTTCAATTAGAGAATGCGAACCTGCAACTTTTAACTCGGGCTTGCGTATATATTCACGTAGCCTTCGCCAGAAAAGGAAGAGAAGAATATGCAGAACAAAGCGCACTCTCTGAAAGAGCCTTTATCGCCGAGTAGGTGTCAAAAATGGCTTGCAAGACTAATTGCTTTGCTCACACTCTTGTGCTCATGCAACCCATCCCTGAGCTCTTGGGCACAAACTCCGCTATCTAGCTCGCTGGCCAGTCCTAGCAATTCAAACAGCTCTAGCACTTCAAAAAAAACTAGCAAGTTAGCCGGCAGCGATGAAACGAGAACTATTCAGGTCGGCCAACTGACACGCTCATACGTAATTCATCGGCCCGCAAACCTAAAAACAGAAAATCTAAAGACGGGCAAGCGAGTGCCTTTGGTTATCGTTCTGCATGGCGGCGGGGGCAACGCCAGCAACGCGGCCTCTATGTCGCTGATGAGCGAAAAGAGTGATAAAGAGGGCTTTTTGGCCGTCTATCCCAACGGAACCGGGAGAACAAAGAACATGCTCACCTGGAATTCTGGCAACTGCTGTGCCTATGCCATGCGCAACAATATCGATGATGTTGGTTTTACCAGAAAGCTGATCGAGACATTAGTAGCAATCGATAACGTTGATCCCAAACGCGTTTTTGTCACTGGTATTTCTAATGGTGGCATGATGTCGTTTAGATTAGCCTGTGAACTCTCAGACCTAATTGCAGCCGCAGCGCCTGTAGCCGGAGCCCTCAGCATTGACACGAAGCCAACCAATCCTGTTGCAATCATTATGTTCAACGGCATGGCAGATGATCACGTCCTATACGAAGGAGGAGTACCTAGAAAATCCTTCGAACCACGAGTGGATAAATCCGTTGCCTACGCCGTCAGTTTTTGGACCAAAAGAAATGGCTGCGCAACCAAACCACAACGACAGGTCAATAGCAGCGGCAATGTAATAGTCGACACCTTTAAGAGCCAAACTACAAACGCCGATGTTGTTCTCTGCACCATCAAGAACGGCCAACATTCTTGGCCAGGGGGGACGAAGCCACGAGCCCAGGCAGACGATCCATCAACTGAGGTCTCTGCCACAGACATGATGTGGGAATTTTTCAAAAATCACCCCAAGAAGTAAGCCCATGCTGACAATGCTTACTGCCTTTCAATCAATCAATTTATTTAAGCTGGATTTTCAATTGATTCTTGCGTCAAGGCAGCAAGAAAACAACGATTGCTTTCATTTACAAGCAAATCTGCATCTTCCGACTTCCCACTCATAACCACATAACTCCACTCCAGCTCCGTGGTGTTAGCGTCAAGCTTGTGAAAAAGCATGTTGAGCAAAATATCTACTGGCTGCATAACAGTTGCTTCGGTCGGAGTACCGTAGACTCTGGCTTGAAGGCGTCCTTCACCAGCTCGATCATAGGTGATGCGCCAACGGCAGCCAATCAATGTACCTTGCAATATGGCGCGCACACGAGCCATCGCTTCTTCTTGTTCTAGATAGAAACTACGAGCTGGTGGTATGCGCCCTGAAGGGCTAGGTTTCTTGCTTATGCCTGAAAGAACAAACAAGGCAATAACTGATAAGGCACCACCGGCCAAAAGACAAATAACTAAAAATGTAGTGCTCTCATCAGTCAAGAATACGGTCTCTCAATTGTCTGTCTAGACTATTTTTTTCGCTTGTACCATGGTCGGCTCACTACAGTAGCTGGCACTTTAGTATCGCGAATACCAATTGAAAGCTCTGTTCCGATCTTGGTCAAAGCCATAGGCACTAGAGCAAAGGCTAATGGATAACCCACAAAAACGCCAGGAGCGCCACTGGTTACCTTGCCCACTTCTTTGTCACCGTCAAAAACGTTATATCCTTGACGGGGAGCCGCTTTGCCAGTGCCCTTCAAGCACACAATCTGACGCTCTAAGCCGCCCGCTTTTTGTTTAGCAAGAACTTCACGACCAATGAAATCACCTTTGTCGGGCTTAACACTCCAACCAAGACCCGATTCAATTGGTGTAATGTCGCGCTCTAGCTCATGAACATAGAGAGGCAAACCAGCCTCCAAGCGCAAGGTATCGCGAGCGCCCAAGCCACATGGCTCAATTCCCCTAGCCTGGCCGCGCTCTAGCAAGAGATTCCACAGCCATTCAGACTTCGCCGCCGGTACAAAAATTTCAAAACCGTCTTCACCGGTATAACCAGTGCGACCGAAGCTGAAACTTGTGCCGTCGATGGTTGCTTCGCCATAACCAAAGGATGGCAACTGGCCAACCCAATCACCAACTATCTCGCTCAACAGCGGCACAGCCTGGGGCCCTTGCAAGGCAAGCAGGCCAAGCTGATCAGAAATATTTGTCAATTTGACATCAAATTTTGCCGCATGACTGTTAATCCACTCCCAGTCTTTATCAATGTTTGAGGCATTAACAACGAGAAGAAAATCTTCTTTGCGTCGATAAACAATCAGGTCATCAACGGTGCCGCCATCTTCATAACAAAGTTGGGAATAAAGCGCACGATCAGGAGTAGCCAAACGATTTAGATCATTGGCAATGATGTATTGCACGAAGTCATGAGCACCGGCGCCGGTAACTAGAAATTCACCCATGTGCGAGACGTCGAACAAACCAATTTTTTCACGCGTTGCCATGTGCTCAGCGATAATACTTTTATATTGCACTGGCATGTTCCAGCCAGCGAAATCGACCATCTTGGCTGATAGCTTGCGGTGAGCAGAAGCTAACGGGGTTTCTCTAAGGGTGGACGTCGCCATGACAACCTCTTGTAGCGGAAAACTCTCTAACTGCAGAATAGTGGATAAAGATACCACCGCCCAGACCATGCATGTAGACTCAGATGCACTTAATGCCTTAAGAGAATGTAAAGAGCAGATGAAAACAACCCTTAGAACCCAATCTTATCTTGCCCAAATCGCTTTACTAGTGACCATTTGTAGCCTGAGCAACTTACCAGCCAGCGCCAATGCTCCGATCGCCCCTTTAAGCGAAACGGGACTGTTCAATGGTCTTTGCAATGTCCCTACGGTATCAGAAGCGGGCAGCGAAACTGTGCAGTTTAAAAATGGCAAAGCTGAGTGGAATGGTTGCCGGGGTGAAATCGTCAAAACCGCCATCGGCGACATCAACGGTGATGGTATCAATGACGGTGCGTTTGTATTTACCTACAACTCAGGTGGGTCAGGCTATTTCACCTATCTATTGGTATTCGTCGCCAGTGAAAAAGGCGCTAAGCCCGTGGGCGAACGCGCCTTAGGCGACCGCTCACAAGCCAATAGCTTGAAGATTAGTCATGGCGCAATCACTCTTGATATTCTTGGCCACCGCAGCAACGACAGTGCCAGCAGGCCAACGCAAAAGCGTATCGTCAAATTTAAAGTAAAAGGCAATACCTTGGTTGGGCCAGATAATCTTCAATAAGAAATAGTGCGCCGATATTCACATTGGCATTTCCAAAACTGTCATTTTTTCTTCAAAAAATCTGACAGTTTTGGAAAAGAGAATAATAGGTAGTCGAAGAAGAAAGAAACAGTACGAGACTGAGAGTGACTTGAAATCCGCGGTCGTTGGGCAGTCCATAAGAAAAAAGCGAGAGGCTAAGCCTCTCGCTTTCTGTCTAAGCAGCTTGCTGCTCGTCTTTGTCTTCAGATGGAGGCGCTTCTGCCTCAGCCTCTGCTGACTCTGCCGGAGCTTCTTCTTCAGCCGCTGGTTCTTCTTCAGTGGCCGCATCTTCCGCAGCTGCTTCTTCAGTAGCCTCTGCTACTGTTTCTTCTTCTTTAGCTTCTTCTTCTTTCGTTTCTTCTGGTGTTTCTTCAGCTTCAGCAACTTCTTCTTCCGCTGCTGCTTCTTCAGTAGCCTCTGCTACTGTTTCTTCTTCTTTAGCTTCTTCTTCTTTCGTTTCTTCTTTAGCTTCTTCAGCTTCAGCAACTTCTTCTTCAGCTGCTGCCTCTTCTTCTTTCGCTTCTTCTTGAGCTTCCTCAGCTTCAGCAACTTCTTCCTCGGCTGCTGCTTCTTCTTCTTTCGCTTCTTCTTTCGCTTCCTCAGCTTCAGCAACTTCTTCTTCAGCTGCGGCTTCTTCTTCTTTCGCTTCTTCTTTAGCTTCCTCAGCTTCAGCAACTTCTTCTTCGGCTGCTGCTTCTTCTTCTTTCGCTTCTTCGCATGTTTTAGCTTCTTCCACCGCTTCTTCTGGCGCAGCTAGTGCTTCTTCCGCTTTTGCTTCACACTCTTCAGTGGCAGCTGCACATTCTGTAGTTTCCGCCTTTGCTTCGCACTCTTCTGTGGCTGCTGAACACTCTTCTGCTGTCGCCTCTTCGGCTGCAGCTTCAACAGCTTCCTCTGGCACAATGGTGACACTGGAAACTTCCACTTCGGTTTCAACTACTGGTTCAACGACTGGTGATACTACTGGTTCAGCTGCTTTGCTTGCGCCGTGCTTTTTCTTACTCATGGTCTCTCTCCCCTTCAACTATCAATGTACATTTCCCTCGTTAAGGCGCCTTGCGGGCCATTGTCAGATTCAACCAAAGTGAAATTTCGCGTGCGGAGGCGCGCCTAGAAACCAGCGTTCTAAGCAGGTAGCTAATCTGGCTCAAAGCACGGTGCCGAGAGCCATTGATCACACTAAGTAGTCGTTCTTTCCTAAAGCAAAGCATTCGCCCAGATTGGCATTAAATCACAGCCCCGGCAAACGAATTACGAGAGAGTTGAACCTTACTCTTCTATTCTTACAGATCTCACGGCGTTTCGCAGGGTTGTCAGGAAGAATTTTTGTTAAAACTTTTGGCCCGAATTTTCGCACCAGAATTGGTGGCGTCGAGGGGTCAAGAAAACCCTGAGCAATGAGCAAGGAAAAAGCAAGAAACTACTGCCCTTTCTGCTCCCGCTTTTTCAGATAAATTATTGAGCCCGGCTCTGTAAGCGCATTTGAAGAGTTTTCATCGAGGTTTTTCCTGTCCTCTAATTCAACTTCGCCGCTAGCACACTGAGACCGATTTACCTGGTCTTCTTCGCCGCCCAGATTTGACTCGGACTTAGCGGCACTCGCGCGAACTTCCGAGTTATTTGCCGCTGTTTCAATCTGACTAAAATCAACATTTTGCTGAAGGTGATCAAAGCTCTCAGCCGGAGTCATCTCCCGCATCCTATAGTTGACCACATGTATTGTTCGCACAACAAAGAGCTGAGACTCCTGGCCAGCATTAAGCTCTTTCATATCAATAAATGCTTGAGCGTCCGCCAATTTATCACTAGCAGATAGCAATTTCTTCAAGGTATCGTCGTATTTTTTAGACCAGACAGCATCTCGATCTAAGCCTGAATATTTACTGATTTGATCGAGCTCATTGATCTGCTTCAACAACTCAGCTACTACCACTCTTAGTCGCTTCTGATAGACCAATAATCGATTAATGCGCGCTCGTTTTCGATCGCGAAAATATTTGTAGATGAACCATGCCAGTACACAGAAAAAAATAAACGCGACAAAGAAACCGAAGAAGAGAAGAAGAGCAGTTAAAAGGAAAAGGAAAGGCATGGAAGTCTCAAAAGAACTCTGCTCGAAGAGTAACAAACGCTTAAATAGATCATAACCGGTTCACTAAAAGAAAAATCGACTGCACCGGCCAGCAAAGGCCCAGACAAAGGCTCGACTCAGATTAAGGGTTAAGAAGGCAAGCACTTGACTACAAATTTAACTTCTTTTGCCTATTTGGTCTATCTGCTTCTTTTCAAGCCTATGCTACACTCGTTCGAGATAATGGCAACCCAAGGGAATCACCCTTCTAGAAGAGAACCACTGATGCCCGCGCCAAACTGCTCTACCGTGAAATCGGCCCTGACCGAACTCAAAGAAATTCTTAGCCGCTGTCAGCATGGCAATAACGCCAATCAAAGCCCGTTAGAGACTGCCAACGTCTTTGCCGCCATAGCTGGCCTAGAGGCGACAATCAGCTCTATTGAAGAGAAGTCTTTTGCTCGTGAAGACTTCACTGCTGATATGGGCGTACCAATTATTACTGGTATGACCCAGCCGGTAGTTTCCTAAACCACTCTTAAAGAGTTGGCTGAGGCACTACGCCCTGATAGGCGGCGCTAATTTCTTTCAACTGTTGCGCCAAAATCTTGGCTGCATCAGGTTTTCCGATTTCGGTCATGCGCTTGCGCATTTCCTGCAATCTGCTGTCGTCGCCAATTAGACCGGCAATATGGTTGTAGATTGTTTCCCCGGTGAGATCTTCTTGCGGGATCACAATCGCTGCCTTCTGCGACTCCATATAGCGGGCATTGTGAGTCTGGTGATCTTGGGCAGCATAAGGATATGGCACGAAGATAGCGGGAGTTCCAGTCACAGCCAACTCAGCCACTGTCATAGCACCAGCTCTAGTAATAGCTAAATCAGAAACGGCATAAGCAATAGAAAGGTCGTCGAAATAGGCTCGCAAATGATAACGTGGGCTAGGGGCCAGGCCCGGGTTGAGCCGTTCTTTGACATCATTGAGATTTTTATCACCACATTGATGCACGATTTGAATATGGGGCTCAATTTCAAGCAGCCGTGGTAAAGCTGCTGCTACAGCCTCATTAAGGGCCTTGGCCCCCTGAGAGCCACCTGTAACCAAGACAGTTTTAAGATCTGAGCGCAGACCAAGAATGGCACAACCAGAGTCTCTATGGCGTTCAGCCAGAAAACTCTTTCGCACCGGATTACCGTTAAAGACAATACGACCGCGTGGAGCATTGATTCGCGCAGCAGCTCCTTGCATACCAAGCGAAACCAACTGCGCTCGGCGAGACAATAAGCGGTTTACCAGTCCTGGATGGGCATCGGGTTCATGCACTGCAGTTGGCACACCAAGCGCGTTAGCCGCTGCTAGAGGAGGGGCCGACGCATATCCACCCGTTCCCAAAACTACCGTAGGCCTAAACTGGCGTAAAACGTCCTTGGCGCGCTCAATAGCAGACCACATCTGAAAGGGCCAAGTAATGAGGCGGGGAGACAAACTGCGCGGCATGCCAGAGACATTCAAGCCGATAAAATCAAGGCCATTGTCTCGCGCCAGTTTTTCTTCAGGATGACCATTGGCCCCTATATATAAGATGGCCTCAACCGATGGGTCGTCCTTAAGCTGCTCAGCCACCGAGAGGGCTGGGTAAATGTGACCGCCAGTGCCACCACCTGTTAGTACTATACGATGACCAACCATCTCTTTGAACAGTCCTTACAAAGTGCTCAGGGCATTGGGAGAAAGTGAGGGCTTCGTGGGAGGAGCTGGAGGAGAAGGTTCAACTTCTTCTGAATCTTCATCGTCTTCAGCTACAGCGCCACGATCTCGCGAGATCGATAGCAAAATTCCAACCATAGATAAAGTAACAACTAGCGATGTGCCACCATAACTTATGAACGGCAGAGTGATACCGGTAACAGGCAGAAGACCAGTGGTTACCATCATGTTAATGACTGCCTGGGTGCAAATTTCGCTAGTGATACCGATGGCCAAGATGCGACCAAACAAAGTCTTAGCTGAAAGCGCCGCCTTGTAGCCATAAACTCCAAACAAAGCAAACAGTCCAATCAACAAACAGCAGCCAATCAAACCAAACTCTTCAGCTATAACAGCAAAAATAAAGTCGGCAAACTGCACAGGGAGATAATAAAGCTTTTGCAGCGAGCGACCAAAACCTTGCCCCCAGAGGCCACCGGAGCCAATAGCGTACTGAGCTTGAATAATATTCCAGCCTTCTTTCTGAGGATGAAGGTAAGGATTCAGCCAGGTTTCGATACGGGCCATCTGATAAGGATGCTTCTGCACATGCTGCCAGGCCAGAACAGCGGTGCCACCGAGGGCCCCGAGAAGAAGCAAGAAGTTGGTACCGCTGGCAAAGAGTAGAGTGAGTAAGCTAGCAAGAATCATGCTGGCACTGCCTAAGTCAGGCTGCTTGATGACGATACCAGCCATGGCAAGCACCACGACAATACGCAAAACAATTTGCGGATCTCTCCAGAAATATCTCGATAACCCTGAGGCTAGAAGCAGAATAGTGGCTACTTTAGCTACTTCCGAAGGCTGGAATTGCAAGGGGCCAAGGGTGAGCCAGCGGCTAGAACCCATGGTTTGGACTGTCAAACCAGGGATATTAACGAGAGTGATGCCGAGGGAAAACAAAGCAAAAAGCGAAAGAGGCCAGGCGAATTTCTTTAAGCGCCGATAGTCATAGCGACTAACCGTAAACATCACAAACAGTCCAATGACAAAGGCCATGGTTTGTTTGCGCAAAAGCGTTGTAGAGTCGTGAAAACTTTGTTGAGCTTCCGGAGCAGAGGCTGAATAGACAGCCATCAATCCAAATCCACAAAGACTGAGAGTAATACCTACCAAGGTGCGATCAATGCCGCCTCTGTATTCAGGAGCGGCTGGAGTTTTATCGCTTGAGTCCCCGCTATTGTCGCGGCGACGCCATCTCTCGCGCCCTTGCGCGGACAAGATCCTTGAAGACACGGCCTCTATCCTCGAAATCCCTGAACATATCGAAACTGGCACAGGCAGGGGAAAGTAATACTGGTCCTTTTTTCAATCTACCGCCGATTTGAACAGCTTCCTCCATAGTAGCGGCAACGTATATATCGTTAAATCCGGCTTCACGCAACGCTCTCTCAAACCGCTCTTTTGCTTCCCCAATAAGGATAACGCCCAAAGCGTATTTTTTTATCGATTGAATTAAATCAGAGAGCGGAGTTCCTTTGTCTTTGCCACCAGCAATGAGTACGACACTTTTCTCAGGAAAAGACTCCAGAGCCTTAATGGCTGAATCAGTATTAGTGGCCTTGGAGTCGTTGTAGAAATCAACGCCATCAACAGTTTCGACAAACTCAAGGCGATGCTCAAGGGCTTTAAATGTACATAGATGCTGTTCAATTTCTTTTTCAGTCAAGCCAGCTAGACAACAAGCCGATATAGCCGCCAGCGCATTCTCGATATTGTGATCACCGATTATTCGCAAATCATTTTGGTTGCAGACTACTCGGGTGCGAGCATTGTGCGAATAGCAGAGGAAGCCATCTTCTAGATATGCACCCTGTATACCACGATTAACAGCAGGCGATAATGTAAAAGGAAATACCTCGGCTTTTGTCCTGGTAGTTGCCACCACCGAATCATCCTGATTGAGAATGGCATAAGATTCCATCTCTTGATGGGCAAACATAGAGCGTTTTGCTTCTATGTATGGGTCGAGGCCACCATGCCAATCAAGATGGTCTGGAGTAAGGTTAAGCCAAATGGCAATGTAGGGCGCAAATGTCGGCGAGTACTGCAGCTGATAAGAGCTAACCTCTACCACAAGAAAGTCGAGGGGGCCGCTATCGAGGCGAGTCAAAATTGGCACTCCGATATTGCCACAGGCTGGAGCCAGACGGCCGGCCTTTTCTAGGATGTAGCTAATTAGTGCTGTGGTCGTAGACTTACCATTAGTGCCAGTCACAGCAATGAACGGAACTGTATCTTTGCACTCACGGTAAGCCAGCTCGACGTCAGAAATGACTTCACGCCGATGGGCTTTAGCCCTAAGCATTACATCAGCATGGGGCGGAATGCCCGGGCTTGTAATAACAAGTTCAGACCAGCTTAAACAGCGCTCACTATGAGCCCCAAATTCGCTTTCTACTGGCAGAGCATTCAGCTCAGCAAGCAACTTGGGATTGATCTTGTCTTTAGGCTGAGACTCGGAGACTAGAACTTTAGCCCCGCGCTTAACCAGGTAAGAAGCGGCGGCAATGCCGCTTCTACCTAATCCTAAAATACTGACTTTCTTGTTATTCCAGTCTGCCACTCGACAATTGTAACAGAAAGACAGGTCTAACCTCTTTGGCGCTCTTTCTCTTTTTGTTCAAGCTTGTAAGCCTTCTCTGAGAGATTAGCAATCTTCTTGTTCATCTTCTCCACTTCTTTAGGAGGCATATTGGGAGTTAGAGCCATGTAGGCCTTGTACTGAACCACTGCTTCTTTAAGATCTTTTGAGGCTTCTGGCTTCAAGCGCTCTAGAGTTTTACCAATGCCCATACGAGAATCAGCAATCTTTGGATTGTCGTATATAGAGGCATGATATTTATCGATAGCACTGGCCAACTGACTGCGACGGGCGAGATCGTCAGCCAGAGTAAGCTCTTGCCGAGCTAGATCTTTTTGCTTAGCGACTAAATTAAGACCGCGTTTAGCCCGCTCTTCACCACCAGGGAAACTGGAGGCTTTCTTGTAGGCAGCTTCAGCGCTAGGAAGGTCTTTGATCATCAAAGCCAAATCGCCAACAGCAAAGGTTTGCTTGGCATCAGAAGCATTAGCAATGACGGTGTTCATCTGTTGATCTGCTTCACTAAACTTGTTCTGAGCAAGAAGAGCCTCAGCATAAGCCACTCTTTCTCCATCATTGGTTGGTGTACCAATGCTGGCAAGATCAACTGGCACGCCAGCCATAGAACGCAACTTAGCTTGTGCCAGTCTCAATTCCATATCATTAGGATTCATTTTGACAGCTTGATCAATCATGCGCTGAGCTGATTCATACTCGTTTGAGACAAAGAAGGCACCAGTTGCTTCTTTGTTAGCCTTTAGATAATAAGCTCGGGTTAAGCCTTTTGCTGCAGCCGCATTTTGTGGATTAGCGTCAAGCACTGTGCGGTATTCCTTGACGGCATCATCAAGTTTTTCCAGTTGCAAACTTTGATCGGCAACACGCAAATGCAAATCGGGATTGTTAGGCATCATTTCTAAACCAGAACGAAGCTCAGCAATCGACATTTCTAGGTCACCACGACCCTGTCTGATATCAGCAATGTGCAAGTAAGCATCTGGGTTCTCTGGCTTGATGCTGATTGACTTTTGCAATTGTTGAATGGCCGCTACAGTATTACCCTGTGCAGCGTAAACATCGCCCATGGTCTGGTGCACTGGAGCGCTGTTGCGGTTTTGGTACAAGGAAGTATTCAGCTCTTTCAATGCTTCATCGTATAGGCCTTGCTTATAGTAGGCCCGACCTAAGCCATAGTGAGCAGTTGAATTGCCAGAATTAAGTGAGACAGCCTGTTTGAACGAAGCAACAGCATCAGCGTATTGCTCTTTGTTGAGTTTGGCTATGCCGAGCTGGCCGTAAGCTTCAGAGTTTTTAGGATCGAGACGAGTGGCTTCTTTGTACTCATTAATCGCCTCGTCTAGGCGACCCTGTTCCTTATATATGTTTCCCAAAGTGATATGAGCTTCGGGCATACCAGGATCAATACTGATTGCTTGCTTGGCTTCAGCTTCGGCGTTGCGCAAAGTAGCATCTCTGTTTTTGATTACCGTGCCAGACGAAGAAGTAAGACGATTCAACATCACCATTGCCTTACCGGCATGGGCCATGGCATTCATTGGGTCATTGGCCAAAACTTTGGCAAAATTTTCTTCGGCAGCATCTAACTTAAATTGCTTAGCCAGAGCCATTCCATAGCCAACAGCAGCAGCAGTGCTCTTTGGACTTCTGGTCATCTCGCCCTTATAAAGATCGGCAGCCTCAGTGAATTTGCCTTGCATCATGAGCTGATCGGCTCTGACAGTCTCGCGCGTGATGCGAATTTGATAGGTCTTATTAGCGGCAATCTGGAGACCCGAAATCGAATCGGAACTACCACGAGCTGAAGCCTCAACATTCCAGGCAAAATTGGAGCCGACAGAAATAGATGTAGCTAAGGCAAAAGTGAAAATTCTGAACGAGTTTCTAATAGTCATAGAGTTCTCCGTCAATGGGGCTATGCCACGTGTGTATACAAGAGGTTATGCGCTTGAAAAGCCGACTGCCTTGCTTTATCTCAAAATAGTCGCAAATTGTAGCAACCTAACCACAAGCAATAAAGGTTAAGTAGCTGTCTTTTGTACCTAGCTTTTGTAACTAGTAAGGCGCACGTGGGACAATTTAAGTTATTGAAGTGAAAAAAGGCAGTTGTCAGTTGCCAGCCAATGAGGCAACACTTGCCAAATTGCATTCTATATATAAGGAAGTATTTTTCCTTTTTTTTGCTATCTCAAAAGTGAGGATTCTAAAGTGTCAGGTCATTCAAAATGGGCCACCATCAAAAGACACAAGGCTGTCGTTGATCAAAAGCGTGGGGTGATGTATGCCAAAATGTCGCGCGAAATCATCATCGCCACCAAACTTGGCGGCAGCGATCCCAACGCCAATTTCCGCTTACGCCAGGCAATAGACAGAGCCAAAGCCGAAGGCGTACCTAACGACAATATTCAGCGGGCCATCGAAAAGGGCTCTGGAACTGGCGCTCAGGATAATTTTGAAGAGCTCGTTTATGAAGGATATGGCCCAGGAGGGGTTGCCCTTCTGGTCAAATGCACAACCGACAACCGCAACAGAACAGCCGGCGATGTGCGCATGTACTTTTCGAAATTTGGCGGCAACATGGGCGATAGTGGCTGTGTTGGCTGGATGTTTAAAGAGCGCGGCGAAGTACTTCTAGAAAAAGGGGCTCAGTTCGACGAAGACGCACTGCTAACAGCCGCTCTAGATGCCGGTGCAGAAGATTTGGACACCTCAATGGAAGCAGAAGCGTTAGTGATTTGCAGCCCTGAGCAATTAGAAAAAGTACGCGACGGACTATCTAAAGCTGGCTATAAGGTTTCTTCAGCCGAGAACGCCATGATTCCGAGCACCACTGTCGAAATAGACAGCCCTGAAACCGCAAGACTGTTGCTACGACTGATAGACAGCCTAGAAAATCACGATGACGTGCAATCGGTTTTTGCCAACTTCGAAATGAATCAAGACTGGATGCAAGAGTTCTTGAACTAGAGCCTAGAGAGCCATTTCAGCGGCCGATACTACTGGCAGTGCCTGATAATCTTGATTAATGTCAGCAAGGGCGACAGCTCGCAGTCGAGCAAATGTCTCTCCACAACACAATATTTGACGAAGAAAGTTTAAGATCCCGATCGATATACAGAGGCCAAAGCAAAAGCAGCCAAAGGCAAACTGGCGCGCACGATCACGCCTTTGTGAAATGCTAATAACTTAGCAGATGAGATAAATAGGCAGCGTTTAACAAAGGTTTTACAGAGCGTTACGCAGCACTACTGACAACGGCTTTCAAGAAGCAAGGTTAGCCCGCGCTAATCTTGGCCGTCTCAAAGCCAGTAAGGAAACCTCACCACCCGGCAAGGGGGCAGCAGCCTTGCAGACTTTTGTCAACAGAACCTTTCTTAGTTTTCTCCAATAAATCGCGAATCTCAAACCAGCGCAGAAAAATCGAACTTGTCAGCGGATCTTTGACGTGCCACCAAGTCTTCTGTTACCTTTTCGCCTGCTTCGAAAGACCTGGCCGGAAGTTATCTATCGCATATACGCAGCTAGCTGCGATGCATGGAAAAACGGTTCTCACAACAGAGAGAACGCATCAGCAAATCGCCTGACAGGCACTAGAGAGAGTGATCAACCTAAATGATCTCGATGACCCTTCAACCCAAATACAAAAAGGTCGCCCTGGCTCTCACCCTCGTGACAGCAATGTTCTGCAGTGCTAGCTCACGAGCGATGGCCGCAGACAACGTAGACCTAGACCCAGAAGTCGAATCAAATGTTTGGGAAGAGAACGATCAAGAATGCGCTTCCGTTACTCTTAACGGAAAAGAACTCATCACCTACCGCGGTGAGACTCCTGCTGGCTCAGCAGAAGACCGCGCCGAAGATCTGGCCGATAGACTACAAGACCTACTCAAAGGCGAGAAGCTCGACCCCTCTAAGCTAGTTCCCGCATGCGAAGGACAGCTAGCGGCAATTCGTGTAGACGGCAGCACTGTAGTGAAGCTCGAAGTACCTGAGAGTAATAAGTGTTCGGCCCTCGAATACAGCCTTAAGCTGGTCAACAGCATTCGCACCATTCTGGGTGCACAACAAATTCCAGCGAACTTCCTCAAGTTAGCTGAAAGCCAATCACCAGAACAAGCACTGACAGCTTGCCTCAACCACACAGCTCTACCAAGCCTCAATATAGCTCCAGACAATTTTTCACCGAACTTCAGTGGTCATGCCTCATGGTATGGCGGCAAGTTCCACGGCCGCCGCACCTCCAATGGCGATCGCTTTGACATGCACGGCCTGACAGCCGCCCACCGCACACTGCCCTTCGGCACCAAGCTTTTGGTTATGAACCGTCGTACCGGTGCTTCATGCGTAGTGCAAGTAAATGACCGCGGACCTTTTGTGGACGACCGCGTCATAGACCTTTCACGTGGCGCTGCTGAGAAGCTGAACATGCTCTCATCAGGCGTGGCCATGGTTGACTGCATGGTTATCAACCCAGCTGATCGCTAGATTTGCGCTAGATTTGCGCCAGATTTGCGCTAGAGCTGCGGTAGCCTAGCGCTAGAAGTGTAAAGCACGTCAAGAGCTAAAGCTTGTTCAGCCGAACCTTAGTGCTAAAATGCCTCTGGTTATGAAAACGGATGTCCGAGTTCGAATAGCGCCAAGCCCAACAGGCAATTTGCATGTTGGTACCGCCCGCACAGCTCTTTACAATTACCTGTACGCCAAAAGACATAACGGCACTTTTATTCTTCGCCTTGAAGACACCGACGAAGAACGCTCAAAAGAGACTTACACCAAAGACATCATCGATGGTTTGAAGTGGTTAGGTTTGACCTGGGATGAAGGTCTCGATATTGGTGGCCCTTATGCACCATACCGCCAGACTGAAAAGATTGACCACTACAGCACCATGGCCAATCACTTGATCAGCAGCGGCAAAGCCTATTTGTGCTATGCCACCCAGGAAGAATTGGCCGCTCTCAAAGAAGAGCAAAAAGCAACCAATGCCGCTCCTCGCTATGACAATCGCGGCAGAGAAACTAGCGCTGAACAGCGTAAGCAATTTGAAGAAGAAGGACGCATCCCTTCGGTTCGCTTCATCGTAGAAGAACCACAGGTGGTGTCGTGGCACGATCACATCAAAGGTGAAATTGCCATTGACACGTCAGACCTGGGCGGCGATATGGTGATAGTAAAGTCTAACGGAGTCGCCATCTACAACTTCGCCGTTGTCATCGACGATATCGACATGAAAATGACCCATGTCATTCGTGGCGAAGACCACATTCATAACACCGCCAAGCAATTGCTTATCTATGAGGCCATGAATCAAAAGGCCCCAGAATTTGCCCATGCGCCTTTGATTTTCGATATCGAACATCAGAAGCTCTCCAAGCGCAAACACGGCGAGACTGTGCACATTGATTATTACCGCGCCCAGGGCTACATGCCTGAGGCTATCGTCAACTATCTAGCGCAGATGAGCTTTACCCACCCAGAGGGCAAAGAAATCTACGACCTAGAAGAAGCTGCCGCAGTTTTCGATTTAGACAAAGTTTCAAAAAGCCCAGCGGTATTCGATGTTGCCAGGCTAAACTGGTTCAATAGTCACTACATTCGCAGCCTGCCACTAGATTTGATTGTCGAGAGAGCAACGCCATTTCTCACCGCCTACGATACCAGCACTTACACAGCTGCCCAGCTTGCTGCCATAGTAGCCTCAGTGCGAGAGGGTCTAACCACACTGTCTGAGCTAACCGCAGCAGTCAAATTCTACTTTGACCCACTAACTATCCCCGCTGAAGTAGCTCAAGATGTACTAAGCTCTGATAACGCCAAGAAAGTTCTCAACACCATGTTAAATGCCCTTGGCACCATGCCATGGGACGACCATCAAGGATGTAAAAAGGCGGTAGACGCCTTCGGTAAAGAAATTTCCCTCAAAGGAAAAGAACTCTACTGGCCCGTTCGAGCCGCCTTATCCGGAAAAACTCAAGGTCCAGACCTGGGTTCAATTATTTCAATACTAGGCGCCGAGCGAGTAAAATCCCGTCTGGAAGCGGCCCTGACTCACAAGTAAGCAGCTAAATCTATGAATAAGATTCAAGTCTTCAATACTCTTTCCGGCACGAAAGAAGAATTTGTTCCACTGCAGGACAACGTCGTCAGAATGTACGCCTGCGGCCCCACCGTCTATGATTTGAGCCACCTCGGCCATGCCCGCATGGCCATAGTCTGGGATGTGGTACAACGCTATCTGCGCTTTGTCGGCTACGACGTTATCTATGTGCGCAATATCACCGATGTCGATGACAAAATCATCAAGCGCGCCAAAGAGTTAGGCATTACTCCAGAGAAGCTCTCACGCCAGTACACCTATGCCTTCTGGCACGACATGCACTCACTCAATGTCGAATCACCAGATTTCGAGCCAAGAGCCACCGAATACATCAATCAGATGATTGCCTTCACCCAGGGCCTAATTGATGGTGGCCATGCCTATGAAGCGGGTGGCGATGTCTATTTTGACGTAGCGTCTTTCAAAGACTATGGCAAATTAGGCAAGCAAAACTTAGAGCAACTGCTAGTGGGCTCGCGCGAACAAGCTGTGGCTCAAGAAACCCTGGCCCATTTGAAAAAGAGCCCGGTTGATTTTGCCTTGTGGAAGTCTGCTGATGCTAGCGAACTGGGTTGGCCTAGCCCCTGGGGCAGAGGCCGTCCGGGCTGGCACCTGGAATGCTCAGCCATGGTCAAACGCATACTGGGCGAAACCATCGACATTCACTGCGGTGGAGAAGACCTTGTTTTCCCTCACCATGAAAACGAAATCGCTCAGTCAGAAGCTCTACATGGCCAACCCATGGCCCGCTATTGGCTGCACAATAGTTTTGTGCAAACTAATTCAGAGAAAATGGCCAAGTCACTGGGCAATTTCAAAACCATTAGAGACTTGCTGGCAACATTTTCGGCCGATACCATTCGCCTCTTTATTCTGCAATCGCATTATAGAAATCCGATTGACTTCACCATTGAAAGTTTGCAGGCCACCAGCACCGGAATTCAACGCTTGCTGCGAGCCGCCAGTTTCGAACACGGCTTGAGTGAAGCGGTTGCCCCGAGCGAGGCAGCACAAAAAACTGCTGACACCTTCAAAGATGAATTTGCCGCAGCGATGAACAACGACTTTAATACAGCCATTGCGATTTCGCAGCTCTATCAATTGGCAGACGGTATCACTCAGACCAAATCAGCAGCCGACAAGCAGTATCTTGCCAGCACTCTGGTTCACTATGCCAAAGTATTGGGCTTGACAATGATTGACACGAGGCAAGAGTTAGACACCGCCACCGGTGCCAAGCTAATCGACTTGATTCTTACCTTGCGCAAAGAAGCCCGAGAAAGAAAAGACTATGCCTCGTCAGATCTGATTCGCAAGAGCTTGACTGAAATTGGCGTGAACGTTATGGACAGCGCCGACGGAGCTACTTGGGAAAAGACATAGATTGACAGCAATCCCTTAACTAAGCTTGTGGCTAACTTGGACGCGGGCCCCAGTAGCTGCAAGCGTTGCATTTCACCATGTTATCGGTGACTGTCCAGTCGCAGGCAGAAATACAAGTTTTCGACGACCGCAGCTTCGCTTCCACTTCAAAGGGCCCTTCGATTAAGGTTCTAAAAATTTGTTCGCAGAAAGAACATCTCATTACCTGATAATTGCCCTCTATACTGAGCACAGGCCCGTAATGCTTGCTGCCACATAATCTTAAGTCGAAATCGTCCAAAGAGCTTTCCTGGGTGAGCTAAAACTAAATTGTATTGGCATAGATGAAGTTTGACTAGCACCAAGAAAATGTTATGGCTCAATCTTCACTTCTGGCCTTTACTGTGACGCTCATAAACGTTATAGCGATAATTCCAATCGGCAAATTCCTTAGCACCGGCGCAGCGTGAGTGATAGCGGGCTTCGCCCTGGCAAGTATACTGAGCCAAAATTCGACCAATAATGCCAGTCTTTTCTAAACCATCAAAGGTCTGACCGCCTTCAACCACAATTACGCCTGGTCTGTTTTTATCGATATCGCTGGCCAAACGATCGAACATCTTTTTCTTGGTGGCAGCAATCCAACCAAAGGGCTTGTCGACCATGTGGTCCGCTAAATTATGAGCCTCAATATTAGCTAATGAGCTAAAAGCCTCAGTACTGATGAAATAACCAGCAATTGGTTTCTCTGCCAGAGTGTAGAGAGGAAAACCAGGCAGCAGTCGGCCATTGATAATCATAATCGAATCGCCCGGCTGACAAAATTTAGGAAAAGCATCAGCCAATTCAAGATAAGTTGGATCGATCGCATTAGGCCCGGTCAAACAAGTAACGCTCTCACGACGCTGAATAATCTCAAGCGAAATCAGGACCAAGACAGTGAGACTACAGGCTACCGCAAGAGAGACCAACTGCACCTTAGGTAGGCGACTATAGGAGAGCTTAGGATAACGTCGAGCAATACTAGAGAAGAAACTACTCTCAAGCAAATACAAAAACTGCACAGAAAAGCACATGCAAATAGCCCAAATTACTAGCAAGATGTCGCTACTCAAGCCACTCATGCCCATTTGATAGAGAACAAAGCCAGCCATCATCAAGGCCATAATTGGTCGCAATAAAGGCAGGCGATTAACGATACCAAAACTGACGATGGCCGCTACCGTACAAACATAAATCACATCACGACGGTCCGGGGTAGCGCCAAGGCCAAAATAGGCAATTTGATCTAAGTAGTAGCTGGTAATTTTTAGAGGAATGATCCAATCGAAAAGCTCTTTGAGAGCAGCTTGATTGAGCTGCAACAAATAAGACCAGGAGAGTAGAAATGAGATTAAAAGCCAGAATAACTCGTCGGCCACTGAGTTGGCTTTACCAAGCAAACGGCGGCTAAGAAATTCTGCCGCCTCAATTGTTATGGGCACGATTATAAACAGCGGATCTAGAGAAGCAGCAAAACCAGCAAGTATTCCAGCGAAAAAGCCAGGCCAGTGATTGCTAGTTTTACTCAAACTAGTGCCGGGCAAAAACCAGGCGGTGAGGCGTAAGAAGAAGTAGGGGCTGAGCAGCAAGCAAAAGACATGCTGAGCACAACCATAAGAATAACCCATAGCAAAATTAGCTATAGCAAAGCCAATCAGAGCAAACCACAACTGCATTTGTCTGCGTTGATCTAACCTGCTGGTGACAATGATATAGATACAGAAGGCAAACGAAAGCGTTGCCAGCAGCGAGACTTCAACAAATGAAGCTATAGCAATGGCATTGAAAGGCAGCACAGCAGAGCTGCTGTGAGCTGAAAGCAGCTGAGCCAACAAAACAGCTGGCATACGCAAGAAAACCAAAGTAAGTGGTGCATCAAAATAGAAATCGCGAAAGGGAACTTGACCATGAAGCATGCGATTGGCCGCTTCTATTTCGTAACAGATCGAACCAGCAAGGTCGCCCAGAAAAAAAGCTCGAACAATTATGCTCAGGGCAAAAACAGCCAGAGCAGTGCAAATTAGGAATATTTTTTGCTTACTAGTCATTGCGCTTGTAAATACTTATGCCGCCTTTCTCATCTATTTTTTTGTAGTTAGCCATGCGCGTATTGATAAAATCAACATCGCCAAAAACCCAACTCATAGGATTGTCTTGAATGTAAATTAGCTTCGGTCTATTTTTCGCAATATCCTCTGTATACCAGTCAATAACTTGCTTCTTGTAGCCCTTAAATTTCTCCTTCGCCTTGGCATCAAGCTCGGGTTTGTCAATAATGAATGACAATATGGGCAGCATCATGCCGTGCAAAAATCGCGAAGCTGCCTTTCTTTCAGTCTGCAAAAGCACTGGATAGCCAGGAGCCATTGAGGCACAAATAAACAGAATGTAGTCGCCCTTACTGCTATGTTCTAAGCAAGAGCCAACAAAGCCGTCCATGTCATCGACAGAGCCCATACCCCATTCAGGGTATCCGACCTGCACCAGGGGGTATGGTTGTCGATTGCACGTCTCTTCGTCTTCGACAACTTGCACAGAATTTAAATGAATGCCACCACCAATAACAGAAGCAGCCGCCACAGAGACCGCCATGCCTGTCAATTTAGGTCGCCCCAAACCAATTGCCTTAAGCGGCAGTAGCTGGTAGAGCAAAGCAGCTTCTACAGCAAGTGCCATGGTGTTTCCCATGCGCACAGCAATCATGTGGCAAGACCAGGCCTGACCGGCAAGAACAAAAACCACCGCCGACATAAACGAAAAAGCACAAAGCGCCAAAGGCAAGCTCGACGACTGAGCCAAGACTATAGCCAACAAAGAGGCCAGGGCTAAAAGAAGAAAATCAATACGCCAAAAACTAGCCATATTGAAAATGGGCGAAGTGACGTAATACTCGTAGCCTTCTTTATAGATTGGTACAACAAAATTGAAAAAGGCTCTTAGTTCTTGCGCTGGCAAGAAAATAAAATGCACAAGATATACGGCAATCACTGCCACTGCAGCCAAAACCTCAGGCGCAATGAAGGGTTTAAACTGACGCGTGCGCAGCCACCAAACAATTTCAGGTGCAGTTGCCATCAGCATAAAATGCGGCTTAAGCGCTAGACCAATGCCGGCCAAAACTCCAGCAGCGATACAAGGCCAACGACCTAGCTTAACGCCTTGCCAGCGCAAATAACGCAGCAAGAGAAAAGGAGCATAAGTAATGCAAAAAATATGTTCTCTTTGGCCAAAATCAAGGCGCTGAATCTGATTGAAATAAGCAAAACCAATCAGGGCGCAGACACCAAGCACAACTGCCCCAGTGCGCCTGGCTGCCACAAGAACCCAGAGCACAATAAAGCAACTGAGAAATTCAAGCAGAGAAACATAGATGGAAAAACTCAGTGGTATCGGCATGTGGAACAAGCGCGAAAGCAACACAGGCAAAACCTGAATATAGATAGCCAAAGGCGGATTAACATCGAACATATCTACATAAGGCACTTTTCCTTCAAGCAGAAGCTGGGCCATATGAACAAACAAACCTTGATCACAAAAGATCAACATCGGATGAGAAAACCACCAGCGCAAAGCCACAACAAGAAGAACAAGAGAGAGAGAGCCAGCAGCCAACAAGACCACAATCGACAAATCGTTAGCCATGGGCTGATCGTCTACATCTTTATAATCGTGCAGCTCTTGCTGTTCAAGCTCATTTGCTTCTTCGCCTAGCAAGGCCATGCTAAGCACTCCAAAGTTCTATATTGTATTGCTTGGTGCAGATGGCATCCATAACAATGTCATCGTCAGCCATCTGTTTTTTGTACGCCGCAATATCCTCCGGCCGACCTTGAAGTTCAGGTGAAACCAGGCAGAGCTTGAAGTTAGCTTCTTTCAAACGTTTATAGTCTTTTTTATCTAGCGACAAACGAGTGAAGCAATCAATCCAAACCCACTCAACTAAGCCCGAAAAGTTGAGAACCGTTTCTATAGTCTCAAACTCTGAATAACGCAGAGCAATGCGCTTCTCTCCGCGCTTAGTCAGATTGACAATCATGGGCAGGGATGAATCAAGAAAGAAATAATTCTCGATTCTATACTTCTGCATCAAAGGCAAAATCGTATCTTCAATGCGCTCGCTTTTAACATTCAAAATCAGAGTGCCATGATTATTGTACTCAGCGAAGAACGGCTCAGCATCCTCACCATCTTTAAAGGGGTCATGCTGCAAAATCAAGCGTTCACCGCGGTCACGCAAATCAATTTCGCAACCAAACTGAGAAGGAAGTTGACGCAATGCTTCTAGTTGATTAATGCGATGGGCAATAAAATGCATTTAAATTTCCTTTGCTGAGTGACTAAGCGAGTGCTTCAGCTTGATACTAAAATCGATGGTGCGCTTGATGAATTTTACTTTCGACTTAAAGCCTGTGTTCCACTTAGACTCGCCGTGAATGCGGGGAGGAAAGACCACGTCAAAGCGGACGATATTGAGATTCTTTTGCCTGGCCATGTAATAGGCATACAAATCTAAAGCAAAGTCATTGGGCGGCTGAGTCCACGACTGAAAGAAAGAACGATGAAAAATATTAGGCTGAGCATTAATATCCCAGAGGTTGGTACCCATGAAACAAGTCTCAAATAGACTCATGCCGCCGGTAAAAAACGAGTCAGAGAGCGGCCTGCCACGACGCAAGCCCTTAACGTAAATATCTTCAGGGTAGTTTGCTTGCTTAATCAGATCAATGGCTTTGACAATATCGCTGGGATCGGTCTGCATATCGGCGTGAGTCCAACCGATATAATCACTTTGGCAAGCACGCAAACCTTCCAGTATGCCAAAGCCATAACCCTGATTCACAGACACTCTTAGTGACCTGGCAAAAGAAAACTGTGGTAGCTGAATGGCTAAAGTAGCTGGGCTATCGTCAGTAGAGCCGTTGTCAACTAAAAGTAGCTCAACTTGCGAATTATCATTGGCCGTGATTTTCTCAAAGCGACTGAGAATCAACGGAATATTTTTCGACTCGTTATAACATGGCATTACCACAGTAAAGGTCTGATTCTTTGAATTTGTCATGCCTGAATCTTGCTGACCTCCTTCTTATACTCATGCCATGAGCACTTACGGAAAAACGACTGCCAGTAAGCAAAGGTCTTAAGATCATTTGGTATGCCAAAAGAGATGTAGTCGATAACTTCAAAGACCACACATTTGAGGCCAGAATCAGCTAAGACGCCAACCATACTATCGACATAAAACTCGCCGTTGACACGAATATCTTGCTCAAGCATTACCTTCATTGCTTGATCAAAATACTTGGCTTTGCGAAAGAAAAAGGCACCAACAATGGCATGATCAGCGCGCGGATTATCTGATATTGCCTTCTTCACCGAAACACCAGTAATAACTGGAAATTCAGCTGCGGCACTCTCTTCTGTAGGCGCAACTTTAAGCCAACCAAACATTTGTGGGTTTCGTTCACTAGATGGATGATTACGGAAACTAAAAGCAGCCATATCGATAGATTGATCTGCCATCAAGGCTTGCCACTTACTATGGTCATAAACAATACCGTTGTCGCAGGCACCAATCAACAAACTGGCCTCAGGGTCAATAGCCGGCTCAGCACCATCAATACCGAGCTTACAAGAAGAAGCCTGACCGGCGGTGATACCATCGATAGCTACCACACTAACATTAGGAAACTGCTCAGTCAGTATCCCTTTCAATTGCGAATTATCAAGATGCTCTTTCTGTGCGACGAAGACATAACGAGACGCTGGCGGCAAATTATCGCAAGCAAGCACCACCATGGGCTTGTTCGAAACCGGAATAAGCGGCTTGGGCGTTAAATAACCCACATCGGCAAAGCGAGAGCCTTTGCCCGCCATTGGAATCAGGCAGGTATTAACCAGAAGAGAATCTTTGGCTGTCTTCGGGCGATTTTTTCGCCCGGTGCGCGGCTCGTCTTCTGTACCTTCATGGGCCAGTCTTGTGAAATAGTCAGACCAGTGTTGATACTCCTCCAAATCACGAGGAGTGCCCCATTGCAGCATGTAGTCAACTTCGTAGACTGAGACACGAAGACCATCGGCCACCATGAGGTTGTAAATCATGCTGACGTAGTATTCACCATTGACCCGAATATCTTGCTTCATCAACTCTTGGAAGTAGTGCTTGACGTACTCTCCGCGCGAAAAATAATAGGTGCCGTTGGAGGCAAACTCAGCCATGCGATTATCTGTAAATGGCTTCTTCTCTTGAATCGCTTCCAACCAAAGGTTCTTCTCTTTGATAAAGGCATAGTTATCAGTGCCAAGCATATGCGGATGAAAGTTGCGGTAAGCTGGAACTGAGCCAGCGGCTTTTCGACTGCGCGTTTTAGCTAAGAAGTCAGAGTAGTGCCAATATGAATAGAAATCACAATAGTTGACGATGGTCTCTTCGGCTGAATCTATTCGATCGAGACACTGCCCAACGGCATAAACAGGCCCTTTGCGATGGGTATCAATAGTAATTATTTCAGCCTGCGGAGCAATACGATTGAGCACCGCCACCAAATTTGTCTCAGTCATATGCTCGCGGTTGCAGACAAAAGTAAACTTATCGGCAGGCGAAAACATTGAGACCACATGCTCAATCATCGGCTTGCCGTCTACTTCGATTAAGGGTTTAGGCAGCTTGTAGCCAGCTTTTATAAAGCGCTCACCTAGGCCAGACATAGGAATTACAACATGGGTCATAGGCTCTGCCTGTATTTCTCAGCTTCCCAATTGCTCAAATAATCGACTTCGTCCTGGGCCAGATAGGTCATGTCATCAAGCTCCCCACCCATTTGTAGCATGACATGGGAGCGCAAGACTTCTTCACTTTCTCGACACTTGCGCAAACTCTGCCCGAGAAGCAAAATATGCTCGCCCGAAACTATCACCTTAGGCGGATGGCCAAACTTCTGCAAATAATCAGCCACCGATTGCACCGCTGAAGCACTATCAAAGTCAGCTAGAGCCAATCCACTAGCACCACAGTAAACCAGTTGATCAGGCGTGGCACACGGGGCCAGTAAATAGGCAGAATTGCGCTTCAGGGCATCTTGAAGAATATGGTCATCACTTAAATAGGCTAACCACTTAGTGCCACAAACTTGATTAACGAGAGCAGAGGCAAAATTAACTAGTTTATAGCGATAAAGGTTGAAAGCCAGCTCGCTGGCCAGCTTGTCTACCACTTCATTAGTAATCTGCATCACCACTTGCTTATTGGCACCAGCCACAATCAAACCATGGTTTTCCAAAAATACGATGGCTAGACTGGCCTTATCAGCGCTAGCAGGCTGCCAATCCTTCTCTCTGAGCTGCTGCTGAAGAGCCACAGCTAAGGCTGGCCCTGGAGTTTTATAAGAAACAAGAAAAAGTGAATCTTGATACTGCGGAAACTCGCTAGCAAAAATATCTCTCACTATCTTCTGCCAATCTTTGCGACAGACCAGGGCCGCCACAGCTATTGGATGAGTGTGGAGAGTATATTTTCCTAGTAAGCAGTGCAGCAGAGCTTCAATCGATGGCCGTCTATTACTAGAAGCCACTGGCGTAAGAGCAGCAGCCACAGCGACTTTAGCCTGGGCCTCCAGCGCTTCAACTGAAAGATTAGCATCACAAGCAGACAAGAACTGCAGCAAAGCAGGCCATTGCAACAAGCAAAAATCAGCCCCAGAGCCGACTTCACTCAGGGCCATACCAGAAGCTTTAACAAAAATGCGGCCATCGTCGAGCTTGACTGATGTGTTACCACCACCGGCTTGCACCAAATCGAAACGCTCTCCAGCAAAACGCGATATTTCTATGAGATCTGCTATTTCAGCTTCTATGGCGTTCATTTTTTCACCAACTGAAGCAACTGAAGAAAATCATCGAAAATAGTAACACTGCCCATGTCGGCAATGGTCTGAATATTTCCAGCTTCAGTATTGAGCCAATAGCAGTCAAGACCAAGTTTGTGGGCACCTTCGATATCACGCTCAAAGCTATCACCAATCATACAAAGAGCGGTCAAGGGCAAGTCGAGCTTCTGAGCTGCTAATTCAAATATGCGCGGGTGCGGTTTTTCGTGGCCGCTCTCTTCACTGGTAACAATAGCCTGCAAATAAGTGGCAATTTTCAAGTGAGCAATTTTGTCAAACTGAACCCTTGCTGTTAAATCAGTGACTATAGCGATTGGCAAACCTACCGACTGAAGAAAAGCAAGACAGCCAGGACGCAGCTGCATATTGTCAAAAAACGTTCGCCAATAAAGATCTTCAGCAGCTCCTGCTAGTAAATGAGGGAAGCGGCCAAAGGCCTCGGCTATGCCTTGAAAATAAAGCAATCTACTGTGGGAAGAAGCCAATCCGTGCAGACTCTTATTGACTCTACCGCGGCAAGCAACATACTGAGCCTCTATCGCCTCAAGCCCCTGCTCAAGCTCTGCAGCAAGCCACTGCAAAGCAGCAGCAATAGCCGGTTCGTGAGCCTGTTTATAGTCATAGACTGTATTATCGAGATCAAGGAGAATGCCTTTAGACTTCATGCATTTCTTCCTTGTCTTTCATCAAGTCGTTGATGATAAGCAAAATAATCAACTGCACAAAGCCGCGCAAATCCTCGGCCCACTCGATTTTACTTTCCACTAACTCTTCTAAGTTAGGAATCATGTCACTAGCTAATTTTTGCAATAACGCTGGTGGCACTGGTTCTGAGAGAGTCAAATCTTGCTTTGATAGATTCTCGCTGTAGTCCCAATGTAAGAGCAAACCATTAGCCATAAGCTCTTGCACTAGATCTTCTAGATGAATACTTGAACTTAGGGACAACTTGAGCGACAGCTTAGCCTGAGCTGTTAAAGAGCCTTCGTCAAGCAAAGCCTGGGGATAATAACGAATACAGAGATCGGCAAACTCTCGCTGGGGAGAAATAAATTTGTCTGCGTCATTTTTTCGGCGACTGATCTGAGCATTAGCCTGCTTCTCGGTATAGCCTCGTTCGCGGTGATCGCGACTGACCTTCCAAAAAGATTTGAGCTCTGCCTCTGGGTCCATGAAAATTTTCAGATCAATTACTTTTCGCGACTTAGGCAAATAGAAGGTGTGTAAGCCAGAAAGGACAATAAAATCGTTAGGCTCAATCACCCGAGCGCTTGTAAAGGCACCAGTTGAGTGATCATAGTCGACACGCTCAACACTGCGCCCGCGCTTCAAATTAAAGAGTGTATCGGCCTGTCTGTGGAGGAAATTGGCTTTAGGATCAAGATGGGTTATGTCTTTTTTCCAATTTTCATCGTGGCGTGCCCATTTGTGATCAGCGTCACCTTCAAGCTCAACCACGCGGTTTTGCAATAAGGATTTTATGTCTTTGAGCAGTGTTGATTTACCAGCACCACTATCACCACCAATGCCAATGACGATAGCTCTTTCGCGCTTATAAATTGAATTACTGCGCACACCAGTGCGATAGCAAAGCACGATATTGGCAAGCAAGGTTGCTTCAAGCAGAGTAAAGGCCAGAGAAGAAAGGTGCTCACCAGGAATGCCTAAATTCCAAACATTACCGCAAAACATAATGGCTGGATAATCGAAGTGATGGAAGAAGAGAAAATAGAAAAGATAGAAACAAGAAAGGGCCATACCAGCTGGCACAATGCGGCTATCACGGCGGCTATATTTGATCATGAAAATGCTGAGAAATGGCACAATCCAAACGTACCAGCCGGGCGCAGGCACAATGAGAGCGACAAACAGAGCAAAGACAATATTGAGGAAGGCATCAAGCAAGTCAAGATTGATTTTGGGATAGAGGGCAAAGCGCACATAGGTGCTGCACACCGCCAGAACTGGCAAGAAAATATGCATAGAGCCAATACTGATGTAAGACTCAAATATCTGGCTCTGCTTGGGATTATGCAAAACAATTGCCTGAAAACCAGGCGAAGACAAGAAGGGATAGACCCAGAAGATAAGCATGAGAAGCGAACAGACGAGATAAAGCCCGGCCATCTTGGGCTTCTGATTGCGATAAATATAAGTGATACAGAGGGGCAGGGCCGCCACCACGTGAGACTTTGTCGCCAGAGCTAAGCCAAAGAGTAGTGCCGATTTAAGCGTATCGTGCTTACGCAAGAAATAAACAGCAGAGAATAGTATCGCTGTTGGTATCAAATCGAGTTGCGAGTGAATGTAGCAAGCATAAAGAATGATTGGCGAAAGAAAGTAATACCAGAATACTTTGTTGACTCTTGCTGGAAACATTTTGACCAACAGGAAGGCAACCAAAATATCGCTAAGCAGAGTGGGCAATTTCATAAAGAAATTGACCAAGTAGGTGTTTTCGAAACCAACAAGCTTCAGAGGCAGACAAAAGAAAGCGACAATATAAAGCATCAGCGGCTGATAAGGAAATTGATCCCGCTGTGCGGTGGTCTGAAAATAGAAATCCCACGGATTGTCAAAGTGACCGATAAAGTGTTGAACAAATGGCACGAACAGCTGGTTCATATAACCAGACGAGAAAAGCACCATCAGCAAAACCTTGGCAAAAACCACCAGAGCAAAAGAGCTGTAGCCAATTTGGGCCACAGACTTGAGAGCAGCACCCGGTGTGCCGCCGTCAAGCTTATCTGTTGGATTCAAAATAGGTTTTGCTTTTGCTTCCATCAACCCTGCTTGATCACTTTCTATTTTGATATGCCCGCTCTTTGGCGGCGGACCACTATTTACAACCACATCAAAACAACCGATTGCGGCCAAATAGCTTGTATCAAATGGCTACAATGCAAACAGAGTCAATTTTATCGATACTACTTAGAGGCAGTGCCTTCTGGGTAGTAAAGGAAATCGCAGCGGAATGGCGCCGGAGCTTCTTTGAAATCAGCAGGCAGGGGAGCAAACGGTGACTGTGTTCTCACCGAGTCGACAGTTCTCTCAATAGCCCGTTGACCACCGGTGGCGCTGACCGTATGAACATCGGTGCAAAGGCCTGGTCGAGTAATTAGAAATTCAACGGCTACGCTGTAGCGGTGGTCAGACTTAAGTGGCCGCCAACCCTCTGCCAGGCGATTCTGCAAATCTATGCAATAGCGCTGCTGTTCAGGGGTATAGCTATGTTCGCTCACCGGTGAAACCATGACTTTGTGAGGACCAACTGGCTTGGTCGGCTCCGTAGTTGTGGTTGTCGACGTAGTGGTGGTCTTGTCTCCAACTTTATCGGTCTTACTGCATCCAGTCACTATGACAGCCGCAGGGATAAGCAATGAACACAAGAGAACCGACAGGCGCATGGTAAGACCTCGAATAAGATAAGACCCATTCTACACGAGGGCGAATAAGTCATGTATCAACTGAAAGCTTTCAGAAACTGTAAAAATCCGGTAAGCACAAAAAAAGTTGAGCGAGAAAGAAAGAAATCAGCCCAAGAAATTGACACCTAATGCTCGATAGCTTCCACCGGTCGCCTAATTTGAGCGCCAACGCAAAGGCCGTCACTAAAATCGAGGTCGAGATAAGCCTCTTTCATCCCCCGGCTCATGACATAGCTCAACTGCACAACTTTGTTGTCAATCACTTTCTTCTCATACAGACGAGTGCCTAGAAGCTTTTCAAGCTGTTGAACATCTTTGCCGATCAGTCGCCCCGAGCCAATCAAGTCGTGAACCATTGAATAGCGCGTCGGACCAACGCCAAAATCCCAAATCTCGCTATTAAAAGGCAAAGGAGTGGGATCTTGCACAAACGAAATTGCCAGTACCGCAAGGGCAATCAAGAGAATTAACTCTATGGCCAACAACCACTTAAATATAGGCCGGGTCCGCCACAAAGTTTTAAAATCGAGTTTACTCAAGGTCTACCGGCCAAGTCCTATCATGCAATTCATCACCGATTGGTAATTATAGGGGTATTGACATAGCGACTATATTTTGATATTTGTACAAGTATCGAAAAAACAAAATACGGAATTGTGAAATATGGAAATTCAATCGGTATTAACCGCCTTCGGCGCTCTTTCGCAAGAATCACGCTTAAAGGTCTTTCGCCTTTTAGTACAACGCGGCCCTGACGGTCTGGCCGCTGGCACAATAGCCGCTCAATTGGGCATAACGCCGGCCACCATGTCACACCACCTAGAGCAATTGAGCCAAGCCGGGCTTGTTTCTTCAAGGCGGGAAGGACGATCAATCATCTACAGCGCCAAGTACGACACTATGCAAAGCCTGATCAATTTCCTCATGGAAAATTGCTGCGAGGGAAAAATTGACTGCTGCAACGAAACTAATACCTGTAATGAACCTAATATCTACAACGAGAACACTAGCTACAACGAAACAGTTGAGGAAAAAACTTGAAACTAATCTTCGCCTGCGTCCACAATGCTGGGCGCTCACAAATGGCTGCCGCTTACTTCAATCAATACAGTGACCTCAGTAAAGCCTCTGCTGTATCAGCTGGCACTAATCCTGGTGCCACGGTGCACCCGGAAGTGCTGCAAATAATGAAAGAAGATGGTATCGATCTCTCTGAAGTTAAACCTCAGCTGCTCACCGACACCCTAGCAGCAGACGCTAATATGCTCATTACCATGGGCTGCGGTGAAACCTGTCCAATGATTCCTGGCTTAAAAAGAGCCGACTGGGCACTGCAAGATCCCAAAGGGCAACCAATAGATCGCGTTAGAGAAATTCGCGACGAAGTAAAAGAACGTGTGCAAAATCTTGTCAAAGAATTAGGCGTAGCAAATGATTCTTACAAGCAAAAAGTAACTGCCCATGGGCAGTAAACAAATCCAAGCGGCAGACAACGACACAAGTCAGCCAAGCATAGGCTTCTTTGAGCGTTGGCTCACAGTCTGGGTTTTTCTCTGCATCGGTGCAGGAATAACGTTGGGGCAATTAATGCCAGGGCCAATGAAGTTAATTGGCTCACTTGAGATAGCCAAAGTAAACATACCTGTTGGCCTCTTAATCTGGCTCATGATTGTGCCAATGCTTTTAAAGATTGACTTTGGCTCCCTTGGGCAGGTCAAAAGTCACTGGAAAGGCATAGCCGTAACCCTTTTCATTAACTGGGCGGTGAAACCTTTTTCGATGGCATTGCTTGCCTATGTATTTATTCGCGTAATTTTTGCACCTTATCTGCCACCTGAACAAATCGACAGCTATATAGCAGGATTGATTCTACTAGCCGCTGCGCCGTGCACAGCCATGGTATTCGTCTGGAGCCAATTGACAAAGGGTGACCCTTATTTCACGCTCTCACAAGTAGCTGTCAATGACCTAATTATGATTTTCGCCTTTGCCCCAATAGTAGGACTAATGCTGGGCTTATCGGCCATAACAGTACCTTGGGACACCTTACTTATCTCGGTTGGTCTGTACATTGTCATACCGGTGCTGCTTGCCCAAGCTTGGCGAAGCATATTGCTCAAGCAAGGACAGGAAACCTTTGACAAGACTCTTGAATTTCTTCATCCAATCTCGCTGTCAGCTCTGCTAGCTACTCTTATTCTGCTCTTTGCTTTTCAAGGCGAAGCCATTCTCAAACAACCTCTTGTAATCGCGATGTTAGCCGTACCAATTCTCATTCAAGTGTTTTTCAATTCGGCCCTAGCCTACTTGCTAAATAAACAATTCGGTGTTGCCCACTGTGTCGCCGGCCCCTCTGCCTTAATCGGAGCCAGTAATTTTTTCGAACTAGCTGTGGCAACTGCCATAAGCCTATTTGGCTTCAATTCAGGGGCAGCACTCGCCACCGTAGTTGGTGTATTAATTGAAGTGCCAGTAATGCTCGCCGTTGTCAAAATCGTCAACAGCAGCAAACAATGGTACGAAAAAGATCTTCCAGAAAATCAAAGTTAAATACTTGCAAGCAAGGAACAGAGTCTAAATTCAAGAGTCTTGCCAATACAGCGAAAGGAGTAAAGCCATGAAAATTCAAGTATTCGACCCGCCAATGTGCTGTTCGACAGGCATTTGCGGACCAGGAGTAGATCCAGCTCTAGTAAATTTCACCGCCGATCTCGACTGGCTCAAACGCCAGGGCATTGAAGTAGAACGCTACAATCTCTCGCAGCAAACCCAGGCTTTTGTCAGCAATGCCATAGTGGCTGCGGCCCTGAAGAAAGACGGTAACGAGTGCCTACCACTGATTCTTGTTGACGGTAAAATCGCAGCCCAGGGCCTATATCTGACAAGAGAAAAACTGGCAGAGCTTACTAAGCTAGAATTCTCAGCCAGCGAAAACAAACAAGAGACGAAGAGCGGGCTGAAATTTACTGTTCAGCAGGCCGAGCCTAACACTTCAGAGACGGCAAAAACCGCAGCCCCTTCAGGATGTTGTAGCGCACCGGTTGAGAAGGAAGAAGCAGACAAGAAGTCTTCCTGTTGCTAATAATAAGGAGCGGCCATGAACCTGGTTGATCAAGCCACTAAATATATGTTCTTCACCGGCAAGGGTGGAGTTGGTAAAACTTCAGTATCATGTGCTGTGGCCATTGCCCTGGCAGACAAAGGCAAGCGAGTACTGCTCGTCAGCACTGACCCAGCCTCAAACCTTGATGAAGTACTTCACGTTACTCTCAGCGGTACGCCCACTGCTGTGCCTGACGTGCATGGCCTCGATGCCCTCAACATCGATCCCGAAGCAGCGGCCGGCGAATATCGCGAAAGATTGATAGGACCATACCGCGGCCTCTTGCCCGAGGCCAGTCTGAAGAGTATGGAAGAGCAGCTCTCTGGCTCGTGCACCACCGAAATCGCAGCCTTCGACGAATTTGCCAAGCTGCTTGGTGACGACGAAAAAACAGCTAACTACAACCACGTTATTTTCGATACGGCCCCAACTGGCCATACAATGCGTCTGCTCTCCCTACCAAAATCATGGTCAACATTCATTGAGAGTAATACCACTGGCACCTCCTGCCTTGGGCCACTAGCTGGACTGCAACAACAAGAAAACATATATGCTTCCTCCGTGAGCACACTGATGGATTCCACCCGCACAACTCTTGTACTGGTTGCTCGCCTTGAACAATCAGCCTTAAGAGAAGCAGCCAACACGAGCAGAGAGCTGCGTGCCATTGGAGTTGCCAATCAATGTCTTATCCTCAATGGCGTCTTAAAAAACGACACTACTGGCGATGCCATAGCGGCAGCGTTCACCAAGCGTGAGCAAGCAGCCAGAACGTCAATGACACAAGAATTAGTTGAACTGCCCTGCCAGGAGATATTATTGAGCGCCAAGGCACTGCTTGGCGTTGCCGCACTTAGAAATATGTTTCAGTCAAAAGCGGCGACGACTCAACGGGCAGACTCGGAAGCAAGGGCTCAACGGCCACAGCCACTGCTGAGCATTATCAATGAACTAGAAACATCCGGCAAAGGCGTAATCATGACCATGGGCAAAGGTGGTGTTGGCAAAACCAGCATCGCTGCAGCTATAGCTGTAGAGCTTGCCAAAAGGGGCCATGCCGTGCGCCTGAGCACCACAGACCCAGCAGCTCATTTGTTATGGGTGGTAGAAAATCCAGTACCAAACTTGACCATTAGTCGCATCGATCCCGCCGCTGAAACCAAGTCTTACCAAAGAGAAATAATGCAAAGTGCCGGCGAAAATCTCGACGAGCAAGGACGAGCACTACTAGATGAAGATTTGCGCTCGCCCTGCACAGAAGAGGTGGCTGTTTTTAGAAGCTTCGCCAATATTGTGGCCGAAGGGCAAGACAGTTTTGTCGTGCTCGACACCGCCCCAACTGGACACACAATTTTGCTTTTAGATGCAGCCCAGGCCTACCACAAAGAAGTCTTGCGCCAATCTAGCAATATGCCCGACACAGTCATTAATCTATTGCCCAGACTGCGGGATCCTGATTTTACTCGCATACTAATTATCACCTTGCCAGAAGCGACTCCCGTGCATGAGGCTAAGCACTTACAAGAAGACCTGGCGAGAGCCGATATTCATCCTTTTGCCTGGATTATCAATCAATCACTATCGGCATCGCAAACAACTAACCCGATCTTACAAGCCCGCCGTAACAACGAACAGGAATACATTGCCGAAGTTGAGCAGCTAAGCCAACGCGTCGCTGTGGTGCCATGGCTAGCTGAGCCCCCAAGCGATACGTCTGGATTAGAAAAGATGCTAGGCAGCGCGCCCCAGGCTCTAATTCGATAGCTTCCAAGAAAGGAAACGGCTGATCAATCTACCAGTTGTTATTGGCTAACTTCTTCAAACGCATCAAACGATGGGCCTTAGGAGCGGAAAGAGACTGTTCATTGAGTACAGTAATCAGTGTGGAAGACAGATTTGAAGGGTGATCGGCCTTAAGCCAAGCAAGCATTTTCTCTAATAGGGCTGGTGAAAAATTTCCTTCCTCAAGCAGAAGATGCTCGCCTTTAGCATCGATCAGAAACTCTTTACTTCTAGCAGGAATATCTCCGAAGAGTTCAGCTACGGCCTTTGGCGAGACCAGATGATCGTCAAGCCCCTGCATCACCAGCACTGGCACCTCAAGTTTTCGCGCATAGCTATCTGTCTTTGAAACAAAACGCACGAAGTCAAAAGCTTCTTTGCGTGAAAGTTTCATTTTGTGCGACTGCCCAGTTAACCAGTGCTCCCTGAGCTCATGGTCGGTGGTAGCTTGGTGAATCACCCCACGCGAAGCAATACCAGGCTTACGGCTACGAAACAGATATAACTCTACGACGCCTTTGACAGCAGTGCTTTGCATCTTTAGCAACTTCCAAGCCGGGGCGGAACAAACAACCCCATCTATGAGCTCAGCATTTTCAGCAGCCGCTCTTATTGCTAAAGCTCCCCCCATAGACTCACCAACCAAATAGACTTTGTAGCCAGGATACTGTTTCCGAATATCGAGCAAGAGTCTACCGATATCACCAACGGTATCAATGCAATTCAGCTTAGCGTAATCAGCCTTATCTCGATCTGGACCGAAACCGCGCACATTAACGCCAAAGCCATCAATACCGGCATCTGAAAACTCTTTCGCCAGCTGTTTATATGCCATAGCGCATAGCCCAAGGCCGTGAATGCAAACCACAATAATTTTTGCTGGGGTCTTGCTTTTCCATTCCAGCATGTGAGTATTGCCCACAATCTTACAAGCTGGATCCGTAGCACAAGGTGAGCCAATCAGGCATGCATCAGCAGCCATAGCGGGACTGGCCAGCGCAGAAAGCGCAGCTGTCTGAGACAACATAACTAGAGCGCTGACAAGTAGCAAGCGACTAAACTTAATCGACTTTACTTGCTTCGTTGCCGTTAGCAGAGTTTGACTTAATTGACTCTTTTTGCACAAATTCATCTTGCTTTGGCTCAGCTGTCTTTGTCTTGGGCTGCTCGACCGAGCAGCTACGAGACATTCAGGTAGGGATGCCGAGTTTCGGCAATATATAAAGCTGTAAGGCGAAGTACAAGAGCACGAAGCCCACCATCCAAATCATGTTTTCCATTGCTTGCCTTCCTTTATTGGCCTCAATCATATTCTATCCTTTCATTCAAAAGTCTTTTAACTTACTAGAGCCGCAGCTACTTGCTCTTGCCAAATAGCATGCTTGCCAGCGCTGTTCTGCATCGAGCTCCAAGTTAGATAACCACCAGACAGATTCTTCACCTTGAAGCCATTTTGCTTCAATAAGCAGGCGGCATTATAAGAGCGCTGTCCACTTTGACAATAAGTGATAATTTGCTTCTCTGCTGGTATTTCAGAAATTCGCAGTCTCAAATCAGGCAGGGGAATATGGATACTTCCGGGGATGAAGCCGCGCTCTCGTTCCCCCTTGCTGCGCACATCAACAATACAGTAACCGGCTCGGCCCAACTCATCGATTTGATGCCATTGCACCTGCTCGCTGAAACCATCTAGAACATTAGTACCAGTCATGCCTGCCAAATTTATGGCATCCTTGGCTGAACCAAATGGTGGTGCGTAGGCTAACTCCAACTCTGCCAGGTCACGTATGGTCAGCCCCGCCTTCATCGCGGTGGCGAGAACGTCGATGCGCTTGTCTACGCCTTCTTGTCCAACAATCTGAGCCCCAAGTAAGCGGCCGGTTTCTTTATGGAAAAGAACTTTGATATTGAGGCGCTCGGCGCCAGGGTAATAGCCCGCGTGCTGAGTGGGATGAACATGGACAGCATCATAAACGATGTTGCTGAGCTTCAACTGCATCTCATTGAGACCAACGGATGCGACTGTTAAATCGAATACGCGCAAAATAGCCGTACCTAAAGTACCTTTATATTTTTCATTGGCGCCCAGAATATTGTCTGCCACAATGCGACCCTGGCGATTGGCGGGACCACCTAAAGCAATCATTGTATAGGAGCCACTGACTGGGTTGCGCACTTCAATCGCATCACCGACGGCCCAGATATTAGCCACACTCGTCCGTAAATTTTCATCCACCCGAATGCCACCACGCTCACCAATGGTTAATCCAGCATTGCGCGCAAGAGCTACTTCTGGTCGAATTCCCAGCCCGAGAATGACAATATCGGCATGGATTGGCTTGTGCTGACCAGCTAGAACCCAGCACGATTTTGGAGTGTGCACAGCAGCAACTCCGGCATTCGCTCCAGTAGATTCGCCTTCGGCAGCTTGGGCACCGGGAGCGAGGAAACCATTGATCGCCTGGCCAAGGATAATTTTCACACCTTGCTTGGCTAACTCTTTATGCACAAGCTCTGCCATTTCAATATCAAGTGGTGCTAACACCTGATCTTTACTATCGACTAGCGTCACATCAAGACCGCGGCGTACAAGCTGCTCAGCCATTTCCAGGCCAATGAAACCACCGCCAGCGACTACGGCAGTGCGCGGATTGTGAGCCTCAAACCATGATTGGATAGACTCCACATCCTCAATGTTGCGCAGAGCAAAGAGCCCAGGAAAATCAATTCCTGGCACAGTTGGTCTAATGGCAGCAGCACCCATAGCCAAAACTAGGTGATCATAACTTTCTTGGTAAGTCGTCTCGCTTAGTCTATTTTTGACTGTAACTAACTTCGCCTCGGCATCAATAGAGACAACCTCTTGGTTGATGCGAATATCGAGATTGAGCTTCTTCTTCAACCCTTCGGGTGTGGCCACCAGCAGCTGATCTTGCGACTCGATTTCTCCGCCGACAAAGTATGGTAACCCGCAATTGGCGTAGGAGACAAAACCACTACGTTCAAAAACGATGATCTCAGAACCTTCGGAAAGGCGCCGGGCGCGAGCGGCTGCACTCATTCCGCCAGCCACACCGCCGACAATTACAATCTTATGGGCCTTAACTGACGACACTTTCATGATCCCTCCTAAGCGTGTGTTCTCCTGCACGACCGCTGGTTACTCATTGAGTTCCATGTAATTGCCGTACAGAGATAATCTGCAATCTATATAAATTTTCTAGGGCCTCGGCCTGAGCCAAGCCGAATCTAGCTACAGCAACCACCCTTGGACTTGGGTTCTCCACCTTTAGCCTGTGGTTGGTCGCATTTAGCTGGAGCGACACTAATCGGCAACTGGTTCCAAGGCGCTTTCATCAATAGAAGGCCAAGAGCACAGGTGCCGGAAAGGCCGGCAAAAGTAAGCCCGGCGCCAAAGAACCCGGGAATAACGAGAAACCAGGGATTTACCAGAACCCCAAGAAGCACCCCGGTCAGAACTCCAACGCCAACCACTAGCTGAATCTGACGCTCAATTGGCAGCATCTTCTTGCCTTCTTGGACCGGCAAACCTGCCTTGCGCCAGGCAACTATGCCGCCCTCAAGAACCTGAGGCTGAAAACCGCGACCCATTAGAGAGTAGGCACCGCGCTCGGCGCGCTTGCCCGATCTACATATAACAACCAGTTGGCCCTTTCGCGGCACTTCCTCAAAACGAGCCTCAAGCTCATTCAATGGCACATTTATGGAGTTGGCAATGTGTTCGGTTTCGAACTCGATTGGGCTACGGACATCTAACAGAACCGAATCTGCCACTTTTGGAGCCAGTTCGGCGCAGGCCACTTGCTGACAGGTTGCGGTATTGGACAGTTCTGACATGGCTAAGCCCTCTTGCTAATAAATCTCGTGCAATAAAATTACTATATCACCAATTAGTTATATAGTGAATCATCCTTACGGTTGATTGCCGAATTAACCATACGGTTGTAAACTGGAGATAATTACCAGGGTTTCTCATCGTGAAAGACAAGAACAAACTTCTATCAAGGCCAGCACTAGAAATAGTCGCGGCTCGCTTTCGTGCCCTTTCTGACGCCTCTAGATTGCAGATACTGCAACATCTATTTAATGGCGAACAATCGGTGCAAGCCCTTTGCGAACTGAGTGGCATGAGCCAGGCCAATGTTAGCAAGCACCTCTCAGTGCTAGCAGAGCAGGGCATAGTACAAAAGCGCAGGCAAGGTCTTTTTGTTTATTACAGCATTGGAGACGAGAGCATTTACCAGCTGTGCGATATCGTATGTGGTGCTGTCGGCAAGCGCTACGGCCAAGTGATGCTGGAATTTGCAGAGCACTAACGCTGACCCTTCGCCGCTGGCACCTTAGTGCGCAGGTAGCTGATGGCGGCATTGATCTGGCCGTCTTTGATTGTGTTGTATAGCTGCGGTGTTGGATTATCCACTACCATATTTGGCTGCAAGCCAATGCGAGAATCATGACCATCGCCGGGCCAAAAGCCTGATGGTGTGTAATATCTAAAGGTAGTTACCTTAGTGGCACCTTTCTCAAAACGATCAGGAAAAATTGATTGGCCAATTCCCTTGCCAAAGGTCGGAGTGCCAACAACATAGGCGCCATCAGAATCTTTCAGTGCGCCAGCAAGAATTTCCGCTGCCGACGCTGTGCCTTGATCAACTAGCACCACCACAGGCTTATGAACGCGATCTGGATGCCGATCGAAGTACGGGAGGGGCTTTTGGTCATTGATAGTTTTGGTGATGCCATTTGGGCCGATGCGATAAACATCAGTTTCGTACAAAGGGCGAGCGGGATCAGAATCCAATCGTGTCTTAATAGTAGCGACCTTGCCATCCGTCATGAACACTGATGCTGAAGTAAAAGCCTGGTCAAGCAATCCGCCGCCGTTGTGCCGCAAATCGAGAATATAGCCTTTAGCATCGGGGTTATCGATTATGGCCTGCTCTATCTGTGCTGAAGTATCGTCGGTCATAAAAGTGCGCACTTTAATATGAGAAAACTTGCCATCAACCATTTTACTGCTTACGTTTGCTGGCTCTTCGTTAGTACGGGTAAGTACAACATCGCTAACCTTGCCATCGCGCATAATGCGCAAATTTACCGGTGTACCGTCGGCTCCACCCAAGGCTCCCGCTCCATCGCGCCAGCTCTTGCCTTGCATCTCTTCGCCATTAATTGCCAAAACCTGATCGCCAGGCTGCAAGCCAAAGCCGCGCGCAGCTGTGCCATCGAAACTTTGCACAATAAGAGGCGGATTTATGCCGCTCTTAGCTTGAGCTGCTGTAGGCATAACAAACTCAACGCCTACTCCGACAACCTCTCCTTTCATCGCTTTCTGAAACTTGGCATAGGCATCGGGCGTATAGTAGCTAGTATAGGGATCTTTATCATCAACATCCAGGGCCAATTTCACGTATTTAATTGGGTCCTTAGTGCGCTGAATGTCGCAGTTATACTTGCTCTTGAGCTCATTCAAATCGCCAAGCGTAGTCGGGTCAAAAATGCGACGCGCCACTTCATTGATACGCTGCTCATATTCCGCCGAAGCTGGACAGGCTGGTGCAGCAGATTCAGGCGGAGCTTTGGCGCTGCCTGGGAAAGCAATCGATTGTTTGTACTGATTTGATTGTTTTGCTGGGTCATCAAAAGCAATCACATTGAGAAAACTTAGCGAGTGTTCAGCAGACCACCGATTGGCTCTGTCGCCAGCCGCTTCGCCAGTGTTTGACTCCCTGTTTGATTCAAAAGGCTGGCCTTGCATTAGCGCCTCAACTTGGTCATCTATAGATGACCACAATACGTCTCGCCAGGTAGTCAAGCAATCGGGAAAATACGTACTTACCCCCAGCATTTCGGGTAGGATGGCTGTATAGCCACTCAGTCGAAGATTTCAATGAAAGTTTTACAGAGCGCTAGTCGAACACTTTCCGGCCAATTCCGCTGGTCGCTTCCCCTTATGCTCGCTCTCTTGCTTAGCATTAACGCCTCATTTGGCCTCCATGCAGCGGACGAGAGTGAGTTCTGGTACTGCCCACCTCATCTGGAATCACTGAGAAGGCAGATCGAGAGCCAAGCTCAAAACGACAACTTCGACACTGTAGTTAGCCTCGCCACAAAAGCAATCGCTGCCAGCCCTAAAACAGCAAGATTCTATGCCAAGCGAGCCGAGGCCTACTTAATTTTAAACAAGCCAGACCTAGCAATGGCCGACTTAACCACCGCTTCAAAGCTACAGCCGAAGATAGGGTTGCCACTCGTCGCCAGAGGTCGTATCTATGATAGCCAAGGCAAAGACGCCCTGGCATTGGCCGACTACAACCGCGGCATTGCCCTGGGCTGTTTTGTCGGATACAAAGACCAAGCGCGAGTATTGGAGCGCAATGGTCAACTGGAAAAGGCCGCGGTGAGCTTAACCAGGTTAATGCCAACCATACGCCCTCTGGAGCGAATTCCCTTTCTCTTCCAGCGAGCAAAAATATACGAGAAGCTAGGCAAAATCGATCTGGCCAAAGCGGATAACAAGCTGGCCTCTGATTTAGTAGACAAATCGGGCGGCCAGAACGCAGACCGCTACAGAAGATAGCGCCAGACAATATCTATGACTATCCATATTATCTATGGTGTCACTAATGGTGTCATAATTGGTGCACAAATCGACCGGAAGAGTTTTAATTCAACAGAATGCCACTGTTCAACGGTACAATACTATTCAGTTCTCAAAAATGGCGGAGAGGGTGGGATTTGAACCCACGTGGCTTGCGCCCATCCGCTTTCGAGGCGGCGCCGTTATGACCGCTTCGGTACCTCTCCTCATCAGAAGAAGGTCATTCTATCAGCAAAGTGCGATAATTCGGAAACGCTATTCTGAACTCCTCCTCACAAACTTAACCATATGCTTGCCCAAGTTAGAACCCTATTAGAAGAAGAAGATGTAGACCACCAGTCACTTCTAGAAATCGCGCTGGCTGACGGCCAGGCGATGTTCACCTTCCAAACCAGCGGTAGTAAAGCAGTAGACTACTGGCATCGCCTGCGAGAGACCTGCTCAAAGACTGCCAAAGCCTCTCCCGATGGCAACGCCCTCTTACTAACCCCAGTTATTCTTGGTACCGATCAATCTTTTGAACTATTAATGGAGCACCTCGGTGACCTAAGCAAAGAGCCACCGGCGTCCACCCAAGCTTTGATTGCCCAAGCAAACAATATTGATTGCCAAAACTGGCTGGCTGAAAGGCTTGAGCGCTTTGTTTGCCCAACGGGCGAATGGCCATCCGCTATCAAAGTCGGTCTGGTGGCAGAGCCCGATCTCTTTGAGCTGCAAGATTTACCCCTTGCCATCAACAACTGGGACCAAGATCACCACAAAATGACCCTTGGCGATAGCGTCTATATCGGCCTTTTGCCCACAGCCAAATCTTACGAGATTCCAATTCTGCTGCGCTTTGGCGGTCAAGGCAACTGTCCAATATCACCAGAACACTGCGCCATGCTGAAGCGTTGGAGCGAAATCTACGGAGCTAGCTTAATGGCAATTGAGCCTAGCGTAATTGAATGCTTTGTAGAAGAGCCACCGATGACGAAAGAACAAGCCCTAAAGGCCGCCCGCGAGCACTACGGCTATTGCAGCGACCGAGTGGAACAGGCCGAAGGAGAACTGGCACCATACGCCTACGAACTTCTTAACAGCGGCCTCTGGTCTTTCTGGTGGGACTAAGTGCTATTGACCGCGAGCCTGTGGTCTTCCAGCAATTTGAACACCAGAATGAATCTCGGCTTGAGCCTTCAGAGTAGTCATTACTTCGGGCATATCAATGCGGCATTGACGACGCACTAAAGGTTGAGGCATCAAGAATCCGCCATCAACATAACTAGCATATGTAACCAGAGTTGTATGGCCACCATCTAGTGGCTCCAACTTCCAATATCCATCGACCTGCTTGAAGGCACCAGAAACTCGGTGCCATTCCAGCGAATGCGGGGCCGATTCTTTCACTTCAACAATGTACTCATAAGTACCAGGCAAGCCAGAAGGAGCTAATACGTGCTTAACGATTTTGCTGGAACCATGGTCTTGCATCAATTTGCTTTTCTTCAATTGCGGAAAAACTTTTGGTGCATTGTCGTAATCGGAAAGAATTTGCCAGACTTTATCGGGTGAAGCTTTTATTGATACACGGGCGACTGTATAAGTCTTGCCATGCATAAGCTCTTCAGAAAGATTTTCATGCTTACTTTCATGATGGCCCTTTGCAAAAGCGGCCTGACCGCAATCAGGTGTAGTTGCAAAAAGCGAAAGCGACATAGATAAGGCTGCTGCTGAAACTAAAGCAGCTACCGATTTATCGAGAAATTTCACTAGATTCCTGCCTTTCTGATCGGAAGACCAAATGTCTTGCGAAGAGGAAATTGCCGCTGTGTCGGATTACCGTCGTATCGAACTACTTAAGAAGTGGAATTACCATAGAATGGAACTATCATAGAACGAAATAGAATACTGAAATCCATTTAATTGTCAACCGTGCCATTGAGAACGGTATCACATTACGATCAGATTAGGTAGCGATAAGAAAGATATAGAAGGCTACCACCAGAGAGATACGAGCGATCAATGAGAACAATAGTTATCTGCCGCACAACCAACAAGAGCGATGATTCTACTTGCTATTGACTTCTGTCGCAAGCAAGATTGCTCAATAGGTAACGAATGTAAGAAACTATGAAAGAAAGTAACCAACAAAGGCTCTGAAATATGACCGCCGCTCTATTGATATACAACCCCACTGCTGGCTCCGCCGCTGGCCCTGAGATGTGGCTAGGCGCATGCGTTCATCGCCTCTGCACCGAGGGTGGTTACGAAGTAACTACGGTTTCCACCACTGCAAGCACGACCCATGACAACTTATTAGAAGGCCTTAATAGAGACTTCGACATCATTGTCGCCGCCGGTGGTGACGGCACTGTACGAATGGTGATTCACGCCTTAGCGAGTCAGGGGCTTGAGACGAAATTGGGGATAGTACCTCTAGGCACCGGCAACCTACTGGCTCGCAATCTCAAAATATTCGAAGAAAATTTGCTATCAGACCCTGTGGACATTGCCCTCGACGTAATTTTGAACGGCGAAGCCATGAAAATAGACCTCGGCATCATGAACGGTAATTACTTTGCTGCTGCTGCTGGTGTCGGCCCCCTATCAGACGCCATCGTCACACCAGGCAAGGCCGACAAAGAAAACTGGAAGATGTTAGCCTACGCAGGATCAATGGTGCAGACCCTGGCCCAAGCACCAGTAATTTTTCAAGTCACCGCCGATGGTGAAGAGTTTCGCGTAACAGCCTCAGGTATCTTCATTACCAATATTGCCGATCTAGGCGTTGGTATGCTCTCTGAATCAGCTTCAATGCACGATGGCCTGCTAGATCTCTGTGTTTTGGCACCAAAAGAATTTGGCGATTATTTAAAATATGGCTTTCACTTCGCCACGGGCTTGAGCCCAAACATTACAGGGAACACAGCCCCCTATTACATCAAGAAGATCAAAGAAGTCGATATCGAAGTGGTGCCACGTCGAAGACCACTGTCATTTTTAGAGCAAGGTTTTCACAAAATCAAATATGCACTAACCGGGCAGACAGACGGCCGCAGCAAGCAAAACCAAGGACTAGCCATGATCGACGGTGATGCTTGCGGCATGACACCAATGCACATCAAGGCAGTTCCCAATGCCGTGCAAATGATTGTGCCCACCGCAGCGCAACTGCAGAAGCGATCGTGGTTGAAGTAATTAGCGCGAAAAGACCCAAGAAGCCTTTCAAAACCGACTTCCAAAAATGTCCGATTTTGGGCTGAAAATCGGACATTTTTTTAAACGCATTGACTGATCTACTAACACAAACTGCTTGTACTCAGAGCGTAGAGCGTAAAGAGCGTAAATACCACCACTGGTCTTGTGGATTCTTTATCACTCAAACACCGCGCAACCAATCAATAATAATTTCAGCTAGTTCTTTTGGCTTGTCCAGCGGTATCCAGTGCGTACAGCCAGTCATCTCGACATAGCGCCAGGAGCCGTCAACATACTTTTCACTGTTGATCATCTGCTCAGCAGTCAGGGCAATATCTGGGCCGTAAATGCCCAGAGTAGGCACAGTACAGTTACCAATTTTCGCTAGAAACAAATCACGAGCGTTAGCTCGGTACCAGTTAAGACCAGCGGTCAAACGGCCTGGGCGGCCGAGATCGCGCACGCGGCGTTGACTGTCTTGTTTAGCGCAGGGCAAAGAGCGAAAGGAGCGAAAATTGTCTCTGCTCACAAGAAACTCGCCCAGGCCGCGACAGAGAAACATCCAGATGTACCAGCCTTTAATTTTTTGAGCCCAGCCAGAATGTCGATAAGAAGTAGGATGACCAACAGAAATTGCCACCAAACGCTCCACTAGCTCAGGATGGCGAATTGCAAACAGCCAGGCAATGGCCGAGCCCCAATCATGACCAACAACAATGACTTTCTCGGAAATATTCAGCGCCGCCAAGACACCAATGGCATCATCAATAATGGCATCTACTTTGTATGCGTCTTCACCTTCAGGTGCGTCGGTTTGACCAAATCCTCTTTGATCATAGGCTATGACCTTGTAACCAGCAGCGACAAAGTGCGGCAAGACGGCATCCCAGAGATGCAATGAATCAGGGAAGCCGTGAAGGAAAAGCACAGGTGGACCTTCTCCGGCCACCTGCACATTAACGGAGATGCCATTTGCTTCTATAATTTTTGAATCGTAGTGCACTGACTTCTCATTTTTACAAAGACGCTGACGCAGTAGTGTATATTATTCGGCTACTTAAAATAGCTAAGGGCTTCTTGCAATTCTTGCTCACGGCCTCGCACTTGGCCGTCTAGACGTTCAGCTAAAACGTGCTTCAAGGCCTCTCCTATTTTTGGACCCGGCTTAAAACCACTAGCGATTAAATCAGCACCAGTGATATCGAGTTTAGTATCAGCTAGCTCTTCCAAATAGAGCTTAATGGAACGGCGCAAATCAGTTCCGACCTCGCTAGCAGCAGCGGCAATAGCAAGAGCTTCACGGGCCCTTCCGTGCAGCATTTCATAAAGCTCGGAACGTTTCATCTCGCCAATACTAGAAGGCATAAAGCGATGTAATTCAAGACCACTTTCGATCACTTCTTTTTGATGATTGGTGAGCATCAACCGCTCAAGCACACCAGGCACTCTCTCTGGTGGCAACTCAGAAAGTAATGCTCCCAAATAAACGACCCACGGTTCATCAACAGTGTAACGACCAAGCAAACGCTCAGCCCGTCTAATTGTCTTGCGCACGCCGTCGCCATATTCTAAGCGCGAATCAAGATAACAGAGATTGCCACTCTGCTCAGCTAAAAGATTGAGGGCGCGCAAGCGCTGCGGAGACTCCAGAATCATCTTCAATTCAGCTTTTATGCGCACGCCACCAAGGTCATCAAATATTCTCATCTGACTAGCACGCCGCGCCTGCTCTTTAGTTTTGGCATCGAGATGGAAACCTAGCCGACCGGCAAAGCGGGCAGCGCGAACCATACGGGTTGGATCTTCAATAAAGCTAAATGGGTGAAGAATGCGAACGATCTTGCGCTCAAGATCTTGCAAGCCGTTAAAGTGATCGGTCAAATCACCAAAGCGATCAGGGTTTACACATACAGCCAGGGCATTGATAGTAAAGTCACGCCGGAGCAAATCTTGCTCCAACTTCGAGGCTTCAACCTCGGGCAGGGCGGCGGGAAACTCGTAAAACTCAGTGCGAGCTGTAGACAAATCAACTTCCCGTTCGACCTGTTGCGGACTACTGATGTCATCTGCACTGATGTCATTTACAGTGATGTCTTTTACAGCAATGTCCTTTACAGCGCCAGCATCTGCCACAGCAGCGTTTTCGGAGCGATAGACCAGTGTGGCGGTTTGAAAACGATCATGGGTCGCTGCCAGGGTCAGCCGGTTGGGATAAAGCTCTAGCAGTCGCTCGGCAAGCTTCTGGGCAGAGCCTTCAATGACATAATCAAGATCAAAATTAGGAACATCGAGCAAGAGATCTCGCACAAAGCCACCGACTGCATAGGCCGACATGCCTAGCTCTTGAGCCGTTTGTCCAATAGTTCGGCAGAGCCAGGCTGTGTCAGTGTCGACATGGGCGAGTTTATCACTCAAATTCTTGTTAGGGCGCCCTGCCCTAGAGAACGAATCCAAATGCACGTCGGAACCAGCGCCAGAATGAGTACCAGCCCCAGTTTCAGGCCCAGTGAGAGCAGGAGAAAAACCTTCCCCCATGTCGCTGCCTGCGGAGGAGCCGCGCTGGGCTGCAGCGTTTTCCTGTCGGGCATATTGGGCACCGAACAAACTATTAAGCACATCGCGCCGGGAGACAAGACCAACTAGCTTCTTGTTCTCATCCAAAACTGGCAAGCGGCCAATGTCTTCGGCCACCATAAGTTCTTGAATCTTGCTCAAGGGCGTGTCTTGCGAGACACAAATCACTGGCTTGCTCATAAATCCAGAAACTTTTGCATGCCCGAGTTTATGATGACTAGACTGATCTATGTCGCGGCGCGAAACCACACCCACAAGGTCATCGCCTTCAGCCACTAAAAGACCATCCAGTCCGTACCGTAGCATCATTCGGCCGGCTTCATCCATGGAGACATTTGACTTAATGGTGCGCACGGGGCTGACCATCAAATCACGTGCCAAGGGCTGTGGTGGTGTCTGCTCCTGCAAAATAGTCTTGATGCGCTCGGCGATTTCTCGAACATTCCCACCCTTAACCACAGCAGACCCGGCCCCGGGATGGCCGTCCCCACCAAAAGCTTGCACCACTGGCTTAACGCTTATGACGCGTGGATCGGCTCGGCCAACCACATGCACGCGGTCTTTCATGTGCACCACAGTGAAAGCACCATCCACAGCTTCAAGGTCAAGCAGTTGCCGCGTTATCGAAGCTAATTCTTCAACATATTTTGGCACGTGGGCCGTTGCCACCACGAACTTGTGACCTTGTACATTGATGATCTGAGCTGCTCTGAGTAGGTCCTCTAGCAAAGCCACTTGCTCTTGCTCGATTTTCGGCCGAATATACTCGCGCACCACCGACAAATCAGCACCATGCTGAATGAGAAAGGCAACACACTCAGCATCACGAGCTGTGGTTCCAGCATAGGTCAAACAACCAGTATCTTCAAAGATGCCGATGGCCAGCAGTGTGGCATCAAACTGAGTCAGTGCAATCTTTTTCTTGCGAATTTTTTCCACCAAAATTGCGGTGGCAGACCCAATAACTTCTACCTGCGAATCTTCGGTAGCCAGTGACATTAGACTATCTTTGCCTCTTTCATGATGATCAAAAATTGTCAGTGGCCGACAGAGCTTGAGAGCCGAAATCGGTGTCTGAGGTGGAGAAGCAGAATGTGACCTAGAGGCAGACTGAGACGGAGAAGCAGACTGAGACTCAGAATGCACATTCGCTTCCATCAATTTACGTACGCTACTATCAAGACGGTCGAAATGCTGGCAATCAACAAGAAAGAAGCGCGTCACTTTAGAAAGATCAACATACTTAACTTCAACAATTGGCAGGTAGCTGCGGTTCAGAGTGATGAAACTGCGAAGATTGCCGGTCAACGGATAACCCAACACCATTTTGCAGCCAGGATAGAGCTTTGTCAGAGCGAACTGCGCTGACAAAGAATCGAAATCCATGTTGTTGTGGGCAAAGACTAGTTCCATTATCTCACTCGGCTTCCGCACCCTCTTGATTAGTCTTTTCTTTAGTATTGGGTGGGTTTTTGGAGTTTACCAGGTATCTTTTCGGGGTATCTGAATTGACAGTAATTGAATACAGCTTAGTTTGTAACTTCAGGCTATTTTGTCAGTTCAGTCTACTTTGTCAGTTCAGTTTACTTTGTGAATGCAGTTTATTTTGACGCCGGTATTTTAAAACATGACAGGATTCGACCTTCTCGGGCAAACCTACTTGATGTGCACAGTTTTTGGCTGGGGCTTCATCGTCATTTCGTTGATGATGGGTCACTTTGGCCACGACAGCAATGACGGCGGCCATTCGATTCATTCTGACGGCTGCACGGGAAGTGGAGTTGGGGGACACGCCAGTGGAGTAATCGAAGCAGCACACGGCATTCATCACCTTGACGGTGGTGGGAACGGTGGTCACATCGGTCATGGTCATAGTGGTTTGACTGGTGGCCATCACACAGCTGGCGATCCTTCTCAGGGAGGACAGGGTGGACATCAGGGCTCCCACGATGGACAAGGCGATGATGATGCGCGTACTGGGGCCAATCAGTTAATCAATCAAGGACACGCGCAAAAAAATCTCTATTTCACCCTGCTCAGTATTTTTAGCCCAATGACCATTTCAATTTTCATTGGTTTCTTTGGCTTCACCGGTATTGCCGTTCGCTCCTTCCTGCCATGGATGGGACCGTTCTCTCTTATACCAGCGATACTCGCCGGAGTTGTGGCAGTCAACCTCATGAAAGCGATTCTTGGCTGGGCAACGAGCAAATTGACGGCTTCCAGCCTCACTAGTTCGCAACAGGCCATTGGTCAGATTGCAGAGGTCAATACCCCAATAAAGGATGGCCGCCTAGGAGAGGTAAGTTACGTTATCGGACTGACCCGCTTCAATTCTGCCGCGAGGCCAGCCAAAGAGGGCTGCGAGATTGCCCGCGGCGCTAAAGTGATAATCGTCGAGACCGACGGAGCAGTTGTTCTTGTTGAACCATTTTCAGACGCCCAACTTGACGGTCACTGAGTACCGCAAAGCACCAGCCCAACGGAACCCCAGCCTGCGACCGATAAACAGATTAAATATCAGGGACGGTGAGTTGTCAAGAATATAAAGAAAAGAACTGGAATCCCGTGTTAGGCACCACATACGGTATAGGATTGAAAAGTTATTAGGAAGTCATTAGGACATCTGATAGACAAGGGTTTTAACTAAAAACAGGGAATAAGTCCATCGAGGAAGCTCCGATTCAGGGGCTTTTCGAAGGCTTTTGGAGGAACGCAAAGATGGATCCACAAATTTGGGGTTGGGCGCTAGGAGCGATTACCTTTGTCGTCGTTCTAAGCATCTTCTACTTCTTGGCCAACGTATATCAAAAGTGCGGCCCCAACGAAGCGATGATTATCACCGGTGCTGTTCCGGGAGGCATCAAGGTGCTGAGAGGCGGCGGTGGAATAGTTATTCCGGTCATGCACCAAAGACACTTGTTGTCGTTAGAAGTGATGACTATAGAAGTGCACTCAAATGCCGCAATGATCACTAAAAATGGTGTCCCGATCTACGTAGAAGGTGTAGCCCAGGTAAAAGTACGTGGCGACGAAGAAGCCATTGCCACAGCTGCTGAACGCTTCCTCAATAAATCAAACGATGAGATTGCCACAGTTGCCCACGAAACACTGGTCGGCCACTTACGCGCTATCTTAGGTACCATGACTGTTGAAGAATTGATTCAGAGCTTTGATTCATTCGCTTCTAGAGTGCAAGAAGTATCCGTTGCCGACCTGGCAAAAATGGGTCTGATTGTAGATTCATTCACCATTAAAGAAATTCGCGACTCGGTTGGCTACCTAGAAGCACTAGGCAAAAAGCAAACTGCCGAAGCCAAACGAAGTGCCGCAATCGGTGAAGCTGAAGCAACCAAAGAAACTCAAATCGCTCAAGCTAGCGCCTCACGTGATGCCCAAATTGCCCAAGCGCAAGCGGCTGAAGAAGGTGCAAAAGCCAAACTAGCTGCTGACACCAGGGTGGCAGAATCGTCCAAGAATTTCCAAGTGAGCCAAGCTACCTATCAATCTGAAGTAGCCAGAACCAAGGCCTCATCAGACATGATGTACGAAATTGTCAAAGCGCAATCACAACAAAAACTGACTGAAGAAATGCAGAAAGTAAAAATCGTGGAAGCGCAGAAAGAAGTTGAACTGCAACAAGTCGAAGTTATGAAGCGACAAGTAGCCCTAGAAGCTGAGATCACCAAGCCCGCTGAAGCAGAGCAATCAAGAATTAGATTGATGACGCAAGCAGAAGGTTTGAAGAGAACAATGTTAGCCGAAGCCGATGCTCAATCGGTTAAGCTGGCAGCTCAAGGTCAAGCAGAAGCGACAAAACTAAGAGCAGTAGCCGAAGCTGACGCCGTACGCACAATGGGTATAGCAAACGCTGAAGCCAGCCGCGCCAAGGGTCTAGCCGAAGCCCAAGTAACAGCAGCAAAAGGTCAAGCCGAAGCCGACGCCATGTCGAAAAAAGCTGAAGCCTACAAACAGTACAATGACGCTGCCGTTATGCAGATGATTATCGACAAGCTGCCTGATCTCGTACAAGCTGCCGCTTCTCCTCTAGCCAAGGTCGGATCAATCACATTGCTTTCCACCGGTGGTGATACCACTGGCGCCAGCAAGATAAGCGGAGACGTCTTGAATGTTGCCGCCCAAAGTCTGACAATGATCAAAGGTCTGACTGGTATCGACTTAGCCGATCAGATGCGCCGGCGTGGTCAACCAGAAGAAGGCAACCACCAGGCCAAACCGGTTCCGGCTGTTGCACCAGCAGCTAGGCCTCAACCTCCGCAACAACAACAACCACCAGCTAATCCAAACAACTAAGAAGTACTGCAATCAAGAGTAAGACCATAAGCAAACGCATCATAGTGATTGGAGCAAGCGGAGTCGGCAAAACCACCCTGGTGGAAGCGCTGACTCCGCTTCTGGCATTGCCAGTAATTCCAGAACTAGGGCGAAAACTTTGCCTCGAAATGGGTTATCAGTATCCGGGCGAAATTCCCGACCAAGAACTATTTAAGAATCAAGTCTTAAAAGCGCAGATTACTGAAGAGAATAATCTTGGCAGCTTTATCGCAGACCGTTCCACCCTCGACGCCTGGGTGCTTTGGCAACGCTGGAACATCTGTCAAGCAATGACTTACGACAGCGAGCGATACTACAACGAAGCTCGCCAACAAAGCACGCTCTACACAGATATCATCTACATTCCGCCCATGTTTCCACCTAGCGACGACGGTTTTCGCTGGACTGACCCAGACTACCAAAAACAAATCGACCGATTGGTTAGAATGACTCTGTTCGATTGGCAATTGCTTGATCGCACTCTAACCCTGCAAAGTCTCGCTCACCAAGAGCGCTTGAAAGAAGCCCAAACATGGCTGGAAAACCGGCTCTAATTATCCATCTCTCACTGCTGACGGCCGCCTTTATTAGCAGTTGCTCTAGCTTGGGGCTTTCTGCGGCCTTCGCCAATAGTCACAAAGCTCAGAATAGCCTTAGTAGCTCGAATAGCCCGAATAGCCAGAACAGTCCCACTAGCGCTCAGATTCGGAGCATTCAGAAGAGTGCGAAACCGCGGATCGTCTCTCTGGCCCCTTCCAACACCGAGCTACTTTGCTCTGTCGGGGCCAAAGACCAGATTATTGGAGTATCGACCTTTTGCGACTACCCCAAAGAAGTAAACGGGATTACCAAGGTCGGCACCTTTATTTCAGCAAACATGGAACGACTGGCCCGACTGAAGCCCGATCTTGTCATGCTCGTCTCTGGACAGGAAGAACTGGCGAGCAAGATCAAGAATCATCATTTGAACGCTGTCATTATTGACAACAGTAAACTCACCGATATCGGTAAAAATCTGAAACAGGTCGGCGAACTCTCAGGGAATTGCCAAGAGGGAAAGGAAGCCGCAGAAAATTTCGCAACCAAGCTTCAAGACCTCGCAATAATCATAAAAAAAGCCAAAGGAAGCCCAAAAGTTTTCTATTGCGTTTGGCCGCAACCACTGATGACAGCAGGAAAACCAAGCTTCATTCACGGCATCATCACCTCCTGTGGTGGCACAAATGTAGCAGGTGACATCAATGTCAGCTATCCCCGATTCAGCCTTGAGCGGCTCGTCTTGAGCAACCCAGACTTGATTATCATGCCTTACGAAGCTCGCAAGCAGGCCTTCATGAAACAGTCGCCGTGGAATAAGCTGCAAGCAGTAAGGCTAAACCACGTTTATTATCTGCCTGATCAAAAGAATGACGTGCTTTCGAGGCCAACTTTAAGGGTGATAAAAGGAATCGCTTGGCTCGCGGGCATTTTCCACCCGGAACTCAAAAGCGAGCTAACGACGTGGTCTGAGAACACTACAGTGCGAAAAACAGCAAATCGTTCGTTTTTGCCGGCGACCCACAATTCATTCAACAATGTTTATGTGAGAAATTGAGCATCTTAAGAATGCTCATATTTGGCAATTCTCTTCAACCGAAAGGTGGATGAATCGGGCAGCAATCGGATTTAATATAGGGAGGTCTGGAGAAAACGAATTTCCCTATAATTGTCATAGTGGCCATTTATAGAGAATACGTTTTATTTACTGTGATTATTGACTCAGGCCTAATGGGCTAAAGCGTCGCTATAATCTGGTTCGAGGGAAAGATTCCCTTTCTGAAAAAGCGCTCTGCGCAGGTAACATGAATCACTTAGTCGTAAGCGGCATCAACTACCATTCAGCTCCCATAGCCATCCGGGAACAGTTCTGCATTCCGGATTCATGCATCGGCCATGCCTTAGAGGCGCTAAAACGCTTTCCTCATATAAAGGAAGCGTCAATCTTGTCAACCTGCAATCGGACAGAAGTGTACGCCGTTGTGGACGATGTAGCTGCTGGCCTCAAGGAAATTGACCTATTCTTCAGCTCCGTACAGTCAGTAAGCGATCACGAAGCTCTTAAGCCGAATTTTCGCTTGCTCAGAGATGATGTGGTCTTGCACATATTGAGAGTGGCAGCGGGCTTGGACAGCATGATTCTGGGCGAAGGCCAGATCATGTCTCAAGTAAAAGCCTCACATCAGGCTGCTCTTGAGCACGGAACAGCCGGCCCGATTCTCGACATAGTCTTTAAGTTGGCTCTCACAAACGGTAAGAGAGTACGTTCAGAAACAACACTTGGTAAAAAAGCTGTTTCGGTCAGCTCGGCAGCAGTTGAACTGGCAAAAGATTTACTCGGTAGCCTGAAAGATAAGTCAGTAGCTGTAATTGGCATGGGCAAAATGGGTCAGATTTGCACCAAGCATCTTCTTTCCGATTCAGGACAAGGACCAATAGTACTTTTCAATCGCAATAGCGAACGCATCGAACACTTCCTCAGCAACAAGCTCAGCAACAAAGAGCGTCTGAAAACTAGCTTTAGCTTCGAAGAGCGCACAGCTATAGCGGCTCAAGCAGATCTGGTTATTGTGGCCACCGGCTCAAAACAATTTGTTCTGCAACGAGATGAGTTGGCCCGCCAGCGCCACAAAAACTCGCCCAAGCAAATAATCATCGACATCTCAGTGCCAAGAAACGTTGATCCGGCTGTGGCTGAACTTGACGGCGTTGAGCTCTATATTGCCGATGACTTGAGCCAAATCGTGGCCAAGAACATGGCCTGCAGAGAAGCCTTAATCAGCGATGCGGAAGCCATCATCTACGAAACCCTTGAGGAATATCACAACTGGGAGCGGTCGCAGTTAGTTGTGCCAACCATAGCCATTCTGCGCGAGAAAATTGAAGCTATTCGCCAAGAGCATATGGCCAAAAACACAGTCTTACCTGGGCTTAATGCTAGTGGACAAGACATGGAAGCGATTAGCAGAGCTATTATTAATCAGATCCTGCATCATCCAACAGTCCAACTCAAAGCAACAAAAGACTACGAGATTTTGCGCCAGCAAGCTGAAGCTCTGCGTACACTCTTCAATCTTGATCCCCTTTCCCCTCTAGCTACAAACAGTATGACTAAATTCGCATCACAACAATCTTCTGCTTGTGCTGAAGCGCGCAAAAGCAGAGCGATGCAAGAGAAAATCCACGAAACTGCGCCCTCATCCCAGCGTCCAATTTTAAATTAGTGATGGTTTCGAGTGCCATAGTGAAAAGTTCAAAAATTAGCACTATTCGCGTTGGCACCAGGGAAAGCAAGTTAGCTCGCCTTCAGACTGATACTGTAATCGCAATCCTTAAGACAAATTTCCCTGACGCTAATTTCGAAGTTCACCCTATCACCACTGCTGGTGACAAAGTCTTAGACCGCCCTATCGTTGAGCTGGGCGGAAGGGGTGTTTTCGTCAAAGAACTAGAGGAAGCTCTGCTTGAAGACAGAGTAGATTTTGTCGTTCACAGCCTCAAGGACTTACCAACCGATCTCCCAGCTGGTCTAACACTAGCTTGCGTTCTCAGCCGCCAAGACGCAAGAGATATTTTCGTTAGCAACAAAGCAAGTTCTTTTATGGAACTGGCCGCTGGCAGTACCGTAGCAACATCGAGCCGAAGAAGAGCGGCACAGCTTAGCGCTTTACGCCAAGACTTGAAGTTTGTCGATATGCGCGGCAATATCCCGACTCGCATTCGCAAATTAGAAGAAGGTCAGTGTGATGCCATGATTCTGGCAGCAGCGGGCTTACTGCGCCTTGAATTTGACGACAAAATTACTCAATACTTAGACCTAGACATCTGCACGCCAGCTGTGGGACAGGGCGCTCTAGCCGTGGAATGCAGAGGCAATGACAAAGATATTCTAGAAATGCTAGCCTGCATCGAAGACAAAGATACAAAAGACGAAATCACCGCAGAACGAGCCTTCTTGGATGTTCTTGGTGGCGGCTGCTCAGTGCCAGCCGGCGCTCTTGCTCAAGTACAAGCAGCCGATCAGACCAAACTAAAACTAACGGGTTGCGTTGCCGCCTTAGACGGTAGCGAAATCTATCGCGACTCAATCAGCGGACCAAGAGAATACGCTCACTTACTCGGCAAGGCTCTGGCTAAAAAGCTCCAAGATGCTGGCGCCGACAAGATTTTGGAAGAGCTGCGCCTATCCACACCAAATGTGGTATCACCTCCGTAACCGCACAACAGCAGAAATTCGATAGTCAATTAACTATGCAGGACAAACAATTACAGGGCCTAAGAGTCTTAGTAACGCGAGCAGAAGAGCAGGCCGAAAGCTTTGCCAAAATCCTGCAAGAGCATGGCGCCACAACCATAGAGCGAGCCCTCTTGGCTGTGCAGCCGGCCTCTGACTATACGAAACTAGATCAGGCCCTGAAAGAACTTGATCAATATGATTGGGTTATTTTCGCCAGTCACAATGCAGTGAAATTCACCCTGCAAAGACTGAAAGCTCTTGGGCTATCGGCCCAAACTCTTAGCCGTTGCCAACTGGCCAGCATCGGTGAATCCACTAGCTCTAGCCTCAAGGAAGCTGGCCTAAATGTATCGTTCCAGCCAACAACCTATGTCGCCGAAAGCCTCGCAGCTGAGCTACCACAGCAGACAAACCTTGCGGGGAAACGCTTACTATGGCCCAAAACAAACATCGGCAGATTGTTAATCGCCGAAGAGTTAGGAGCAGCTGGAGCAAAAGTTGACATTGCCCTTGCTTACGAAAGTGGCTTGCCTGCCAACAAAGAGCAACTCGCAGCAGAGCTCGTTAGCCTGCTGCAAGATAAAGCCATAGATGTAATCACCTTAGCCAGCGCTCAAACCGCTCGCAACCTTGGGCTAGTACTCGAATTAGGATTAGAACTTCAATTAGGGCGGCAACTGGAGCCAACAACAGCAAGGGAATCGGAAGCAATTTCTGATAGTGAACCTGAGCTACTGCCTGGAGCAACCGCAAATACTCAACAGCCGCTGCATCCTGAAGCCAAGCTAATGTCGAAGGGTTCACAAACTGAGGCCGCCAAGGCGGATCATAAAGAGAAGTTGGCGCTAGCGAAAGAAGACCTGCTTGCCTCAGTTAAAATAGCTGCTATTGGACCAATAACTGCCTCTGCAGCCGAGCAAAGCCTAGGTCGGGTAGATTTGGTAGCAAAAGACCACACGCTCAAGGGCCTGGCAGCACTCTTGGCATCATTAAAATTCGAACAGAATCACTTATAGACACGAACCAGGAACGCCAAGGCGATATATTTAGTAGCTATATGGCTTTTGCACAATAATAAGGACCATTAGATGAAAGAGACCGTAGCGGCAGAACTTGACAAGACAAGCAACAAGTATGTCTTGCCTCGAGTCACCCCTGACATGCGTATGCGCCGCCTGCGCTCCAAAGCACCCTTGCGCGCCATGGTACGCGAAACCCATTTACGCCTGGAACAGCTCATCTATCCATTCTTTATTGTCGAAGGCAAAGGCATTAAAACCCCGATCAAGTCTATGCCTGGTATTCATCAGCAAAGCATAGACGAGATGCTGAAAGAAGCTGAAGAAGCGGTAAATCTCGGCCTCAGCGCCGTTCTGCTCTTTGGCATCCCCTCTAGCAAAGATTCTCAAGCAAGCGGCGCCTGGTCTGATGACGGCATCGTGCAACGCGCCACCCGTGAACTAAAAAAACGCTTCCCCGACCTCATGGTCATTGCCGATACTTGCCTCTGTGAATACATGGACCATGGTCATTGTGGCTTAGTTCACGATGGCAAAGTTCTCAACGATCCAAGCCTCGAGATACTTGCTCGCTCTGCTGTTTCACAAGCTGCAGCTGGAGCCGATATCATTGCTCCATCAGACATGATGGACGGTCGTATAGCCGCCATTAGAGCGGCGCTCGATGCAAACGGATTCGAGAACATTCCAATCATGGCCTATAGTGCCAAGTTCTCATCAGCTCTCTACGGACCATTTCGTGAAGCGGCCGAATCGGCTCCTCAGTTTGGAGACCGCAAGAGCTATCAAATGGACCCAGCCAACGGCCGCGAAGCACTGCGTGAAGTTGAGCTAGACATCCAAGAAGGCGCCGACATCGTTATGATTAAGCCAGCCTTGCCCTACCTTGACGTTATCAGTCAAACCCGCAATCTGACTAAATTACCGATTGCAGCCTATAATGTCTCAGGTGAGTATTCGATGGTCAAAGCAGCAGCCGCCAACGGCTGGATCGACGAGCAAAAAGTTGTGATGGAGTGCTTAACGGGTATAGTCCGTGCAGGGGCTGATCTAGTAATCACCTACCATGCTAAAGATGTTGCTCAGTGGCTCAAACAACCAGGGTAAAGATGAAGACAAGCACCGCTTTTCAAATCAGTTTCGCCAATGCTTTTGCTGATCTATATCTAGACAAAGAAAACGGAGAATTTGCTCTCGATTTTCGGCGCCAAGAAGTCACTATCTATCTCAATAACACTCAATATCAGGCGCTTGTGTTGCTGGTGCAGCAAAGCCTTGAAGACGACACATTTATTGAGTATCTCGATTGGCAGAAAGATCCACTGCAATGTGATGAAACACAAATGTTCGAAGTTTGCGGACCAGACCACATGGTCTGTATGTCTTGCTCACCCAACTGCGAACGGGTAAAACTCACTTTCGACATCGGCTTAGCTATTGATCTTTCCTTTGCCGACTTCCAAGGTCTAGCCAGCCTAATTAAAGAAGCACAGGCGGATCTAGAATGGCGCCGGGAGCTACTGCGTCTTAATAACGCCGATACCGATGTGGACGATGCCGATAGCGGTCCTGGCTTTGCTGCTGGCGGCCAAGACTAAGGCTGAGTCGAAGAGTAGAACTAAGATAATGTACAGCTTAAGCAAGCACCTTGTAGCGCTTTATTTTGCGCTGCAACAGGTTTGTGGCATAGGCCAATCCAAGCCGATCTGGAAAAGCTCTCTTGGGAATAACAAACATTGTTCTACCACGACTACCAAGAAGCATCATCAGCTGTTCATCAGTTTCCCAGCACTCCTCGAAGTGCCACCACGCCAAAACTACATAGCGTTCACCGGCACGAACACCGCAGCCCTCCTCGGTCAACTGAAAGACAAACACCTGAGCCGCAGCATCATTAAGCTTGGTGCGCTGCATGATATTCCAGTAAATTGAAACAGCATGCCCAATGTAAATGGGCACCAGCAAAAGGACAAACTGCTGGTACAGTCCCATTACTAATTCGGTTGCTTGAGGCAGATTCCAGACATAGCCCAAGGCAAGAAAATTGAGGGGCATGAGCAGAGCAAGACTAATATAGATTATCCCCAAGAGCACCAATCTCTTGCGAAAGAAATAAATACTCTCAGCCTGGGCAATCTCTCCGGTTTGATAAAGCACCTCGACCTCAAGCCCTGTTTTCAGACTACTTTCTAGGGCTTGAGCTGGCGGATAGCTCGGGTCAAAGTTAGGCTTGGCTGGAGGAAGAGAACCCAGAGCGTTAGCATCATCTGCACTAATATTAGTACTTCTTTCGGCGTTACTATTGGTGTCAGTGTTGGCACTGGTATTGGTGCTGGTGCTAGTGTTGGAGCTAGAGTTAGCGCTGGAGCTAGCGTTAGTGCTCGAGCTTGCGTTGATTTTAACGTCATTTAGCGACTGCTGCGACAGGCCAGGAGACTCAATAGCCCCAGGCGGAGGCAGCATATCGGGAATCGAGAACTGCTCACCGTCGATCATAACTGAAGAAATTGCTTTCTTTTCGTAGACAATAGATGTGGCATTGAAATCTTTGCCAATTTTCTTGAAATTACGCGAACTAGCAGTAAGAATAGCCCTGACAGCCTCAACCTCAGCAGCCGAAGCGAAACATCTCTTTGGTAAAACAAAAACATCATTGATATTTGATGCCAAACAAAAACTCTCACTGGTTTCAAGGACAAGTGAAAACTGTCGCCAATCGATCATGCCACTGCCCGTTGCAAACTGAACCTGAATACCAGTTGGATAGAGAAGATACATCATAGGGAAGTGGAAGTTCGGTCGCTTGCGAAAACTATCCTGAGACAAATGGTGCAGCAATAAATAGACCATAGCCATACAGGTAGACGGAATACCAACTCCGGCAATCAATAGCCCTGGCAGATAGTTAATTTGCATCAACTCAGCCAAGGTATTGGCAGAAGACACAGGGCTCTCTGGCGAAAGCAGAACATAACCCATTGCCACACTAAAACTAAGTGCGAATATAGAAAACAATCGATGGGGCAGTTGCAGCTGTTTATAGACCTGCCAATAACCGCTGTTGATCTCTTCTTCTTTATACTGAACCCAAATAAAAATTGGCTCGTTGCCTGGGCTTAGATTCTTAGATTGATCCGTCATCGAGACAGTCACCACACTTATTTCGTCGCAAAGACAACTGGCGAATCGTACTCTACACCCTGATGACGATAAACATCACTAAAACCAGCAGCGCGACAAAGACTTGTAATTTCATCAAAACTAAAAACGCAACCATCAGCAGTAGCAAGATACATATTCAAGCCGAACATCAATGGGTACAAAGGCGCTGTGCGCTCTTGGTTGGGCATGAATTCGGCAATCACCAGAGTGCCACCTTCTTTGAGTGCAGCGGCGCAATATGCCAACAATCTCTTGCTCATCTCCAGACCTTCTGAATGAAGAATGTGACCGAGGATGACAACATCGTACAGACCCGGAGTAAGCCGGATATCACGCCAGTTTCCGGGCACCTCAGTATATTGACTAGAGACTTCGAAGCGCTCAGTTATTTTTCGCGTAACAGCAAGGACCGCCGGGAAATCGAGGGCAGCAATATGATTATCGCAATTGTCTTGGGCAAAGGGTATACTCCAAACAGCCGAACCAGCGGCCAGATCGAGGATATTTAGCGCCTTCTTGATGTTCTTCGTGGTTTTGCCGCCGCTGACAACGTCGACCTCTTCGTTATCGCCATCTTTTGCCGGTCGGGAACGCTGTGCCCCTTTCATACTCTTGGCGCTCTCTGCCACTTGATTGCGCTCTTTCAAATACTTCACTACATCAGCGGCAATGCAATAGTTTAAGGGCACAATGGCCTCTGCCAGATGCGGGAAAATCTCCTCAGCTTTGGCATCCTCATTGACAGCCATTACCGGTGTACCCGTGCGAATAGTTTCGCGCAAATTGCGCCACATCTTGTCTAGCTCATCATGCTGTTTTAGATACATGCCCATGAAAAGCGGACTCTCTGAAATCAGATAAGCTTGGGAAATCATATTCAATTCATAGATAGCCTCGGTGCTGCGCACCTTGCCGTTTAGATCGGCACGATCAAGTAAATTCATACCGACCAGTGAGTCGGCAATTAATTTAGTCCCTTCCACTTGCAAAGCTTGCTTCTTAGCAATTAATGCGGCAGAAAGTGGGCCGTCAACAAGAGACTCAAAAATGCCGAGTTCCACGGCCGACTTCAAAACCTGAATCGCCCAGCTCCCCTCCAAAGTAGAAGTTATGAGAGTTGGAGGCATTAAACGCAGAGTTGAAAGGTACTTCAGCATGTCAAATTCGCTCCCACTTGCCAAGCTCAATCAATTTTTTACCGATATCGGTAAAGTTTCTATTTGTCAGAATAATAAGTGTAAGCCCTTGTCAAAAGGTTGCGGACGAAGTCTGGCAAAGCGAGTATTTACAATGCACTGCTATTGATAGGATATTTCGTCTATAATCACTATTCACAGATCGTTGGGTGACGGCGAAGACCGACGAACCTGGTCAGGGGGGAAACCCAGCAGCCATAAGTTGAATTCTTCGGGTGTTGCCCAGCGGTCTGCTTTCCAACTCAAGTAATAAACGAAAAAAGAAAATGCCGAAATCCAAAAGCTCCAAAGAAGCCCAAGACAATTCACAGCAGGACCCAAGCCGTACGCTGCTGGGGCAAATTCTCGTTGAACTAGATTACATAACGATCTATCAGCTGGATGAGTCTTTACGCATTCAACGCGAAGACAAAGATCATGGCAGAGATCCAAAGCCACTAGGCCAAATTCTTTTGGAGTTGGGTTTCATAGGCCCCAACCAGTTAATCCGGGCGATTCAGGTGCAAGCCGAATACCGCAAGGCTCAAGCCGGTAAATAGGGAATACCCGATTCCAAGAGGCCGCATAAGGGGTTAAACTTCTTATGGTTCTTTTGTAAGGTGTTAATAGCTTGGTGGTAGCTCTTTGAATCTGAGTTCAAGGCTCACGTTTGCGCTCATTACCGTAGTGGTGATCGTGGTCTCTGGCCACGTTCTCTATTCTGTCTATTTTGACTTTCGCTCTACTAGAACCCTGGCGGCCTCAGCTGTAGCTAGCGTGCGCGGCCCGCGCTTAAACACAAGCTTGACCGCCGCTCAAGATCAAACCCAAAAGCTGGTTGACAGCCTACTGCGCGACCAACGCTTTTTATCTGCCTATGACGGCAAAAACAAGGGAGAGGCTGCCGCCAGTATCAAAGCAGCAGAGGAAAAACTATTCTTTCCTGGTAGCGTTCAAGTTACCGACGAAAAGGGAAATGTCTTTTTTAGTACCGAGACTCCCAACCAAAGCGGTTACTCACTAAAAGCAGAGAGCACAGTGATTGACCTGGCTCTTGAACATGACTTTTACAAGGGTCCAACTTTCAGTGAAAAAACTGGCGTAATCTCAATCAGCACGGTCAAGTCGTTTTCAACCGGCGGCCACAAAGGCATTATCGCTGTCAACCAGCCGCTCAATTCCGATTTCCTAACAGCACTAGCTTCTCGCTTCGGTATCGAAGATCCCAACGTTTTAGGAGTAGAGCTCTCTGTCTATTCCCAGAAAATCAAAACCACAACGGCCTTTTCCCAGGGCATCAAAAATTTACCTGGGCCGATGCGCTTTTTGCTAGACCTAAATGGCCATGATGCCAGCAAAGTGGTTACCCGCTCGCCACTGGGAACAGGCATTCCACAACTAGATCATCTAATTGTGCCAGCCAATGGTTTCGAAAAGGAAGGGGCCTGGTGGATGTCTCTGCCACTGGAAAGCGACCGAGTTGTTATCGGCTATGTGCTAGTTTGCAAACCGGTTCCCAACGAACAGTCAAAATTAGTAGAAGTTGTATTGCTGGGTGGCTTGGTTGGCGTGTTTGGCGGCTTGGTTGGATTATTCCTGGCGGCCAAAATAGCCCAATCAGTTGATACCCCGTTGCGTTTCTTAGTACGTCGCACCCAGGCCATTGCCAACAATAAACAAGTAATTCCGCCTTTAGAAGGACTCGCTGGAGATTGGCTGGAACTGGGAGAGCTAATTGATACAGCGGTATTGTCGATGCGCTCAACTACGCAAAATCTCAAGATTCAACTGAACAAGCAAGTAGAAGCAGTAAAGGAGCGGGGCTTAATTGCCGAGCAATCGACCCAACAACTCGACACACTCAATCGTCAAATTACCACCCAAGCGCAGAAGGTGGCGGAACTATCAAGGCACGTCAATCAAGCTGGGCGGCAAGCAACTGTACTGCAACAACAACTAGATGCTGTTTTACAGAGTTCCACGGAAGGCTTCCTCATTCTTGATCAATACGGCAATATCCTGCACGCCAACCCCGTTTTCCTTAACTGGACGGCTATGTCAGAAGGAGAAATAGCCGGACGCCTTTGCTTCGACTTAGTTCTCAAACCTGGCGAGACTCCCCAAAGTCATGGCATGGGGCAAGCCTTTACGCAGCACGGCGGCGACCCGATGGCACTGATCAATCAGTTCTATCCGGAAGGAGTGATATTCCAGCGAGCTAGCGAAAAAACAGTTCAGGTACTCGCACACTTACAGCCACTTTCCGGTGATGATGGCTCAATAATGGGCTATATCATGGTCTTGCGCGACAAATCACTGCGCAGTGAAAATCAATTGCTGCGCCAGGAAATCGTCAGCATGCTGCAAGATAACATCCGCGGCCCATTAACAGGGGCCGAACTAAGCTGGCACGCCATCCTTGCTAATGCTCGCAATACCATGCATCCATCGGTCGGTCAGGCCTTAGCAGAGCTGCACTTGCACTATAGCCAGCTGGTCGGAGTGGTGGATAGCTTACTAATGATGTATGGCGGCTTTGTGCCACCACCTGCTGCCGTCAAAGAACAGATAAATATCACTAGAGTAGTTGCCGACTGCCTCGAAGAAGTGACACCACTGGCCCGCGATCGCCAACTTCTTTTAGACTACAAAACAGTAACTGGCTTGCCGCCAATCTTAGGAAACAGAGAAGCAATAATCGGCATTTTGCGACAAGTTCTCGAACGCATGATTATGGTAACAGCGGCCGGTGGCCGGGTTCGAGTCGAAAGTCAGGTAAGAGGCAATGAGATGCGCATTGGTGTGTCAAGTTCTGGCCCTGCACTACCAGAGTCTGAAATTGCTGAAATGTTCGTTGGCTTTATTGAAGGTAAACACACGCAAGATACCTACGGTTCAAGACTGGCAATGTATCTTGCCCGCAGCAACGTAGAACGTCTAGGTGGCCTGATTTGGGCCGAATCCGAAGCCGGACGAGGTACCACTACCTACTTCACCATGCCGATCACCTAAATTGAAATAATTCAAAAGCAAGACTCGGAGTGCACAGTAATTACTCCCTTGCTAAGCTTGAAGCCATGAAAGAGCACGCTAACCCACCCCTAAATATAGATTGTCGTTGGCAAGCAATTGTCGACCGCGACAAACAATTTGATGGACAATTTTTATACTCAGTGAAGACCACAGGAGTATATTGTCGTCCATCTTGTGGTGCCCGTCTGGCAAAATATGAAAACGTACAATTTCACCAGACTTGCGAAGAAGCCGAGTTTGCAGGGTTCCGAGCTTGCAAGCGCTGCAAACCGAAAGAAACTTCGCATTTGGAAAACCATCTAGTTACAGTTTCAAATATCTGTCGACTGATTGAAACATCAGAACGCAAGCTCTCCCTGCAAGAAATGGCTAGCAGCGCAGGTCTCAGCCCATATCATTTTCACCGCATCTTCAAATCAATAACAGGACTAACACCAATGGCATATGCCACCGCCCATAGGGCCAAAAGAATTCGCCAAGAGTTAAGTAATAGCAGCAGCGTCACCCAAGCAATTTTTGACGCTGGCTATAATTCGAGTGGTCGTTTTTACGAAGAATCAGGTGCTCTGCTGGGCATGACCCCAACGGCCTATAAAGCCGGCGGCGAAAACACCACAATTTACTTTGCCATTGGCGACTGTTTTCTCGGCTCTATTCTTGTAGCCCAAAGCAGCAAAGGTGTATGTGCAATTTTAATGGGAGATGATCCCGGTGAGTTGCTACGCGATCTCCAAGACCGATTTCCCCGCGCCGAATTAAAAGGAGGAGATCAAGACTTCGAACAAGTGATTGCTCAAGTAATTTCTTACATCGAAGAACCCGGCCAAGGACTCAGCCTCCCTCTTGACATACGAGGCACAAGTTTTCAGCAAAGAGTCTGGCAAGCATTAAGGGAAATTCCGCCTGGTCAAACCAGAAACTATACCGATATCGGTAAAAAAATTGGAGCGCCCAAGGCCGTCCGTGCTGTTGCCAGCGCCTGTGCCGCAAACGCCCTAGCGGTGGTAATTCCATGCCACCGAGTGGTGCGCAGCGATGGCTCGCTCTCGGGTTACCGGTGGGGAGTGGAGCGCAAACGTACTCTGATAGAACTAGAAGCAGCGAAAACTGAGAAACCTATAGCTAAGAATCCTATAGCCAATAGTCCGATAGCTCAGAAACCTGAAGCTTAGAAACGTGAAGCTTAGAAACCTTAGAGGCAAGGATAGTGCAGCCGCGCTGCCACAAGAGTAAGACTCGCCTATGAGGCCTTTAGAGCTTCAATGGCAGCAATTCTGGCTTCCACAGACTTTGCATCGTCTTCGCGCAAGGTCTTGCGCAGCATTATGCCGTAATTCTTCAAAATCGGAATCAGCTCGGGATCATTTTCACTCAACAGTTTCTCGCGAATTTCCAGAGCTCGCTTAAAGAGAATCTCGGCCTTTTCCCATTTCTTCTTCGCGCAGTTGAGAACAGCTAAATTATGCAAGTTGATTGCAGTTTCTAAGTGCTCCTCTCCATAAAGAGCCAACTTTATGTCGAGACAGCGGTCATATAGATTCTCAGCTAAGAAGAACTTTCCTTGTAAGTGATACAAAGCAGCTAGATTATTAAGGCTCTTGGCCAGCCTGACGAGATCTTCTTCACTAACGTCGACGATTCTATAAGCGGGTCGCAAAAACTGCGTCGGACTTTGTGGCTTAGTATCAATAGCATTCTTAGCCATGGTAGCTATCGTCGTAATGATATTCTGGTCTAACTCATCCTTTGCTTCAGAAGTGACAACACCAGATAGTTGCTCGGCAATAATCAAAGCATCCAAGAAGCGTGTCTCAGCTTGGGTATAACGCCGCACTTCAAAGGCCGAGTGAGCTTCTTCACTTACTGCCTGCCACTTGGCTATCTGCTCGAGACGCTCAGGAGAATCACTAACAGAATTAGAAGTAGATGTAGCTGTTTGGATGTTGTTTGCGCTCATTGCCATGCTTACTCTCGATTAGTATCAGCTCGCAGTCAGAAAAAAGACCATTCTTATGACTATAGTTGGATAGTATATCGATTATTTGCAAACGAAAAACTCGGTAAAGTTACTATTTGCCAGCTAGTGCACGCATACCATTGTATGCCTATCTTGAATTCCTCTGCTCTTCTTTGACATTCAGAGCAAGTCTATTCTCAAGAACTACCAGACGCACAGCAATTCATGCCGCCTGCAACGGCTTACCACTGAAAGAAGTGACAATAATCAAGAAGAGCTTTTCTGATAGAAATTTTTCTTTAGTTCGGCCAATTGAACTTATCAATACTTAGAACTTAACTATCAAGGGTCGACTCCACTCTTAATATCAGATCTAATCGGCGTTACAATCTGGCCATGGTGTTTGAATTTTACATAGACCGCGGTGGAACATTTACCGACATCGTAGCGAAAGCACCCGATGGGGAAATTTTCGTCTATAAAGTTCTCTCTGAATTACCAGATCAAAACCAAGATCCTGCAATCGTAGGAATTGCCACAATCCTCAGTCAGGTTAAGGCAAATCAGGCCCTGTCAAATCCAACCACTACCAGCGACCAAGCCACCATTGGACAGGTGCGCATTGGTACAACTGTTGCCACTAACGCCCTGCTTGAGCGCAAGGGCGAACCTTTATTGCTGGTAACGAATCAGGGAATGAAGGATGCCTTCAAAATCGGATACCAAAATAGAGCCGACATTTTTGCCTTAGAAATAATCAAGCCCACTCCCATTTTCACATCTGTACTCGAAGTACCTGGGCGCTTTAGCGCTGACGGAGAAGAAATTCAGAGTTTCGACCTTGAAGCAACAAAAGCGCTGCTTTTAGACGCCAAAGCCAGTGGAATTAGATCAATAGCAATTGTATTGATGCACAGCTACAAATATCCTCAGCACGAAGAACAATGTGCTGCCATAGCTAAAGAGTTGGGCTTTGAGAACGTTACAAGATCAAGTGAAATCAATCCGCTAATTAAATTTATCAGCAGAGGTGATACCACGCTAGTCGATGGCTATTTAACGCCAGCACTTCAAAGTTATATAGACAAACTGCATAACGAGCTAATTGCCTTAGACCAATCGCTGCGACAGAACGAACTAACTCAGGAACAAGGATTAGCGCAAGAACAAGGATTAGCGAAAGAACAAGCACTAGGCTCAGGACAAGCACTGGAAGAGAACGGTAATAGCAAAGACCTCAATGGCTTTCCTTCAAACTTGAGTATCAAATTTATAAAATCGGACGGCGGTCTAACAACTAAAGATTTTTTCCGTGGTCGCGATGCCCTAATTTCCGGCCCCGCTGGCGGAGTCGTCGGGGCGAAAAGAGCAGCTGAAGCACATGGAATAGATAATATCGTTGGCTTCGACATGGGTGGAACTTCTACAGATGTCTGCTATTTTCAAGGCGAATACGAGCGCATTTTCGAAACAACTATCGACGGAATTCGTGTGCGCGCTCCAATGTTAGCAGTGCATACAGTGGCTGCTGGCGGAGGCTCAATCTTGAGTTTCGACGGTGCCCGTTTCTTGGTTGGGCCGCAGTCAGCCGGAGCTCAACCAGGACCAGCCTGCTACGGGCACGGCGGCCCTCTCTCTGTTACCGATGCGAACCTTCTCTTGGGACGCATTTCATTGCACCACTTCCCCCATTCATTTGGCAGTGACCAGCAGCAGCCGCTAGATCTAGCAGCGACTACTAGTCGCTTTAAAGATTTACTGATTGAGATCAATAGAGACCACATGGATAGTACTCTTCACAAGAGCGTAGAAGAAGTAGCCTGGGGATTTCTCACTGTCGCCATTGAAAAAATGGCTCAAGCAATATCAAAGGTTTCTACTCAAAAAGGCCATGATGTTAGTGAGGCAACAATAGTTGCCTTTGGAGGTGCCGGAGGACAGCATGCCTGCTTAATAGCTGAGCGATTGGGAGTCAAGCAAGTATTAATAAGCCCTCTGGCTGGCGTATTATCGGCCTTCGGCATTGGCGCCACTACAATCAACACCACCCTGGAACAATCCGTGCGGAAGGAACTGAATGAAACTTTGATAGAAGAGCTTAGTGCTCTAGTCGAAAATCTCAGCAGTTTAGCCATAAAGAAGCTCCGGGCGCAGAACGTTGCAGGGGAAGTTCAATTAGAAAAGCAATTATTCCTACGCTACCAAGATTCTGATACCACCATCCCAGTAGAATTGAATTACAACCTGAAGGAACTAACGACTAGATTCCATGGCCAGCACAAAAAATTGTTTGGCTTTGCTTTTGATGACAACCGCCCCATACTAGAAGAAATCCGAGTAACGGCGAAGAGCCAACCTGAAGCGCTCTCACTCAAATCAGTTCGCAATGTCAAGGCCTCGAATTTGAATTGCGAAAATAACTCAACGCAAAAGTCTTGCCAAGCAATAGACTCAGTCAATGTCAAATCGAATACCCATATGCTCTTTTCTCAAGGTCAATGGCATGCGACACAAGTTCATGTACACGAGCTACTCAGCCCTGGTACAAAGATCAACGGCCCAGCCTTGATTGCCGATTACACGGCCACTACTGTTATTGAACCTTACTGGTCAGCTGAGGTTTTACACGATGGCACTCTGCTCCTAAAAGTAATAGAACGAGAGGAACGTGACGAGCTAGAACAAAGTGAAGAGCTAGAGCAAACTAAAAGAGAAGAACCCCGAGAATTACTGCAAACAGGAACCTCAAAAGCAGATCCAGTAAAGCTTGAGCTGTTCAGCGACATGTTCATGTCAATCGCAGAGGAAATGGGAATAACTCTGCAGCAAGCCAGCCACTCAGTCAACATCAAAGAGCGTCTAGATTTTTCCTGTGCTCTCTTTGATAGCGCCGGCCGACTTATTGCCAACGCCCCGCACATACCAGTTCATCTTGGCTCCATGGGAGATTCAGTGGTGAGCCTGATCAAATCAAGGGATGGCGACCCAACTAAGAGACCAATCCAGGTCGATGATGTATACATTTTGAACAATCCATTTAACGGCGGCACCCATCTACCTGATATCACTGTTATCAGCCCCGTTTTCGATGCACAAAAAGAACGACTGTTCTTCTTAGCATCGAGGGGACACCATGCTGATATAGGCGGTATTACACCAGGATCAATGCCCCCTATGAGCCAAAACATAGACGAAGAGGGAGTATTAATAGACAACTTTCTCATTGCCAATGATGGAAAATTTAATCAGTCTCAATTCATTGAATTGCTCAAATCAGCGACCTACCCGCCGCGCAACATTCGTCAGAATATAAACGACATCAAAGCGCAAATCGCCGCCAACAACAAAGGAATAGCCGCATTGCAAGGGCTCATACAGAAGTATGGACGGCAGACGATCTCAAACTATATGGAACATGTTCGAGCCAATGCCGCGTTAGAAATTAGAAGACTCTTGAGCGACCTAGAGGACGGTCAAGCAAGCAGCACTATGGACGATGGCAGCGAGATAGTAGTTTCTATTCGCATCAACAAAATCACGCGCTCAGCTGTGATAGATTTTTCAGGCACATCAGCACAAACAAAAAACAATCTAAATACGCCGCTAGCGGTTACTCGTGCCGCTGTGCTGTACGTTTTCCGCACTTTAACAAGGGCAAACATTCCACTCAACGACGGCTGCATGGAGCCCTTAGAATTGATTATCCCCAAAGGTTCATTGCTCAATCCGTGCGAACCTGCGGCTGTAGTAGCAGGCAACGTAGAGACATCACAAATAATTGTCGATACGCTCTATCGAGCTCTCAACATCATGGCGGCCTCTCAAGGGTCCATGAATAATTTCACCTTCGGCGACAACGAGAAACAATACTACGAAACCATCTGCGGCGGCTCTGGCGCAGGTTATTCATTCGCTGGCGCCGATGCAATTCAAACACATATGACCAATTCAAGGTTGACAGACCCTGAAATTTTAGAGTCGCGATTTCCTGTGCTGTTAGATGAATTCTCCATCCGCAGAAACAGTGGAGGAAAAGGTAAGTATAAAGGTGGAGACGGCGCCGTCCGACGACTGCGATTTCTCAAACCAATGTCAGCCTCAATACTTTCAAATCGTCGCAAAATAAAGCCTCCGGGATTAGCCGGTGGCACGGAAGGTGAATGCGGCGTTAACAGGATCATAAGAGCCAACGGTAATATAGAAGAACTTGGCTCAACCGCTACTATTAATGTTCAATGTGGCGACACAATAGAAATAAGAACACCTGGCGGCGGCGGCTATGGCCGCGGCGATTAATGAATGAATGAATGAATAGATGAGCGAATAGAGCCGCTCGGTTTATATTGAGCCTCCTCTGTTATTAAAAAGTTCACTAGTGCCTGTTTTTCTTCGACTGCCGCGAATGGTGTCGATGGATTTTTTTACCGATATCGGTAAAAAAATCCATCGACCAATACAAAAACTCAAAAACTTTTTTCAGCAAAATTTGAACTTTTCCTTTCTCTTGCACGTTATCAGAGTAAAGGGGAGAAGCAGACACCATGGAAAAAGCCACTAAGACTATCTACGATGCCAATCAAGACGCTGTCGCTGAGCTATGGCCAGAATTCGAGTCGTTGATACCCGATAACGAATCCGCTGTAGAGCATGTACTTCAAAAGCTCTTCGAATACGAAATGATCCGCTGCCACTGTGGCAATCAGCAACCAGAAAATTTCGCAAGAATTAGTCTGCGCATCCTGGCCTGTAGGCAATGTTCTAGAGAAATACGATTCCTTGCGCGAACCTGCTTTCGCTATGTAAAACAACTAAAGGCCTGGCTGGGAGCAATCTACTTAAAGGAAAGAAGAGTGCTGATTACCAGCTACCGACTAACTCGTCTCTGCAACATCGCCTTCGCTACTGCTCACAACATCGTCACCACCATGGCCTACCATCTGCAAAAAGAACTTGAGCTAAAACCGAGCACTGATGTATATTCAGCGCCCCTAAACTCGTTCTTGAAAATACTATTCAGGCGCAGTCTAATTTCGGTTTCTTACAAACATCCGTCTGAACCGCCGGAAGAAAGCAACAGAAATAATTCTCAAACGCAGAAGGAGCAAGAGTCACAGCGTTTCTCCATTTCGCCTGAGTCATCTAGAGATTGCACAGCCGACAACATCGACATTGATTTAACAGAGACCGACATGGTTGTCTTTGATGCGATTCAACAGATGCCAATTTCCCAGGACTCCCTTTGTATTGCCACCGAAATGAATGCAGCGCAGGTATCCTCAGCTCTAGTGATGTTAGAAGTATCAGGTCTAATAGAAGCACTACCAGGAAACTTGTTTATACGACGCAAGCCGCGCGAGACCTCTAGCTCATCAGGCGCTCAAAGGGATTCACTGACAGCAATTGGCTTTAGAGCTTTCCTAACCATCCGCGAAATATACGGCGGGGTAAGTCGAAAATACCTACAGCTCTACTTAGCAGCATTCTGGTGCCATTTCGACAGCGTTAGATGGCAGCAAGATTCGCTACTGAAAATACTCTTGAGAGGAAAATCAATTCAGTTTCAACAGGTACTCAGCTATGTGTCACCACTAACAGTATCAATCATGCCATTGGGACAACCAAAGCTAACCAGAAGCCAGAATTAAGAACCCTAGTCAGAATACTTTTAGTCAGAATACTTCTAGTCCCAAAACTACTAGTCTCAGTACTACTAGTCTTAATACTTACAATTCGGAAATTGCAGCCGACGAAATTCAGGCTGCTAAACCGAAACAACCCTGTCGCCACCGCGGAGGAGAGCGGTTTCCAATGCTTCTATGGCGCAAGCTATCAATACATCATATTCATTAGCGTGATCTGGGAAAGTGGCCACGCCGATACTAGCTGTGACAGAGAAATTTTGGCCATTGTGGTTAATCGCCTGACTATTGACTCGCAGTCGGACGCGCTCACCAACCAACGAAGCACCAGCGGCATTGGTTTGCGGAAGAATTACGGCATACTGCCACTGATTGTATTTGGCAGCGACGTCAACTTCTCTTAAAGCACTGCGCACAGCATGCGAGACTATTTTTTGAATTGCTTCAGCAGTTAACGGACCATACTGCCCAGCCAATTCATCATAGCCATCAACGCTAAGCAGAACCAACGATGCTGGGTGCTTGTATCGCTTCGCTCGAGCCAACTCGGCCTTCAGTTCCTTTACAAAAGCACGATGATTGTAGAGTTCAGTAATAGGATCGAGCAAAGCAAGACGTTCAATGTCCTCACCTTTGGCAGCCGACAAAGTAACTTGCTTAGTCACCAATGCGGTTTGCTTCTCATAATCCCGGACACGCTCCAAAACTGAAGAATTAGCAGCAATCCTTTCGGCGAGCTGGGGTCGGTGCTGCCTCAAGTCATTTAAGACTCGTGTAAAAAGAGGCTCTCCTCCACTTTTACTAGCTGAATTGATGGGCTGATTGGACATGGCAAACCTTAACTATGTTCAGGAGGTCAATTTCTACTGCTAATTTACAGTAGAAAGGCTATTTATGTTTGCCACGCTTAATCAATAATCTCTTAATTGGTTTCTTCTTAGCGACGTGTCTCTCAAGAATATCGATGCAGTCGACATTAGTGACTCCGCCGTAACTCAAGCCTAAGGGGTCGACCATAACAACCGGACCATACTTACAAAGACCCAAACAGTCAGACTTCTTCACTTTAAAGACATAGTCTAACTGAGCTTTCTCAACAGTTTTGCGCAAGAAGGTCAAGACATCTTGAGAATCTCGTGCGGCACAATGCTTTCCCTTTGTGCAAACGAGCAGCTTGGTACAGGTGCTTGCCATAAAATGTCCCCAGCGCTCGAAGTGGATACCTAACGCGTATTCTAGTGCCAATAATTCGTGAACAGACTAAGTTCTAAAGCTGTTGACAATTAAATTCTCTGTAAGCCTTCTCGAGAATCGTTCATCCTCTTCTATAACCGCGGCAAATTCTCAATCTCAACAGTCACGGGACAAGCCTCAAGACTTATCCCAAATATACGAGTGAAGAAATATTGCTCGGACTGTAAGGTCCTTATGATATTTTCCGCCTTACGAAAGCCGTGAGATTCTCCTTCGTAAGCGATATAGGCAACCGGAATACCTTTCTTTCTCAGAGCACCAACCATGGCCTCCGCTTGATTGGCAGGTACCACCTTATCGTCAAGGCCTTGAAAGAAAATCACAGGACAATTTAGCTTCTCAACATGGTTGATTGGAGAGCGCGACAGATAGAGCTCACGCCCAGACGGATATGGCGCCACCAAATTATCGGTGTAGCGCGACTCAAACTTATGGGTATCACGTGCCAAAGCTTCTAAATCGCCAATACCATAGTGACTGGCGCCGGCGGTGAAGACATCTGTAAAAGTAAGGGCACAAAGAACGGTGTAACCGCCAGCACTGCCTCCCGAAATCGCAACTCGGCGAGGATCGGCCAACGTTTTGCCGACAAGATACTGGACGCAACTGCGACAATCGGCAACATCGACAAGCCCCCAATTCTGATTAAGTCGCCGACGATATTCACGGCCATATCCGGTGCTTCCTCCATAGTTAACATCAACAACAGCAAAACCACGTGACGTCCAATATTGAATTCCAAGCGACAAAGAGCTTGATGCAGCCCCTGTCGGACCACCATGGCACTTAACAATAATTGGTGGGGCCTCCGCTGGCAAAGGAACAAAGTCGGGATTGGTTGGCGGATAGTAAAACGCAAACGCCGTTAAACCGCCATCCGTGGGGAACTCGATCACCTCCGGCTTGGAGAAAAATGCCAATGACGGTAGAGTCGAAGCCGATGCTTTTAAACTCTTGAATTGACAGGTATCAAGATCAAGCTCGACAACCGATTGAGGTGTATCAGCTGAAGCCGCCAACATAGCGACCCTGTTATCTCCGGCAGTCAGGTAAGAAAATTCAGTAAAAGGGGTTTCGATTTCAACAAACTTATGACCAGTGGAACTGGCGAAATCGAGCTCCAGCTTGCCTAAACTCCAGATGCCCCGGCGGTTAAAGGCAAAGACCACCAATTTTTCTGACACAACCGCATAGGTTGACTGCCCGAACACCCACATAGGTAATCCAAATTCACACTGAGCATAGGCTGCTTCTGACAGCAACGGCCGGGAATCAAGACTAAATAAGTCAACAACAACCTGGGGTTGCCAGAATCCGGAATGGTCAGAAATGTAGAAGAGCTTACCATCGGGAGACCATTGCGGCTGAAACACCGAACACTCAGAGCCACCGGCTACTAATCGACACTTTTGCTTCAAGCCAGAAGGCTCAAAAGTATCAGCGCCCACCACATACAATTCACAACCATCCCAAGGCATATTGGGGTGCCGCCAGCAGAGGTAGGCTAAAGTCTCACCGTCGGGACTGAGACGAGGAGATGAATAGAAATCAAAGCCAGAGGCTACTACCAGCGGCTCAGCAATACTACCTGCTTCGTTAGCAGAACGCAGTGGAATTGCCACAATAGTGTTTACAGGCTCTTGGTGATCAGGGCTATGCTCCTCCATGACGCAGAAAAGCCGATTGCCTTTGCGATCTATGCAGAAATCGGTAAATCGATGGGAGTGCTCGGCATCGTAAGCGGGAGTCAAAGCCACTGGTTGAGAAAATGAATCATTCTCTGACTTGCAGTAGTAAATTCGTTGATCTTCGAAGTTTACGTAAAAAATTTCACCGATATCGGTAAAAAAACTACCACCACCGTACTCATGAACTAATGAACGAATGCTTACAGGTGCCGGATTAACATCAGCAAAAGCAGCTTTATCTTGACTATCTCGACAGCACTTCACAAGTACTGACCGCCCACCTTCGCTGGGGCGACCTTCCAACCAGAATAGAGTTGTGCCATCAGAATCATAGGTGGTTTGACTAAGGCGAAGAGCCCCACGAGCAACCATCTCTGCCGCAATAGGCGAAGGCCAAGCGCCACAAGGTCTACTAGCAACCGCTTCACTCTTTACTTCAGGCATAAACTCTCCAAACTTAATAGCTACAAACACAGAGAAAAGTACAAACGAAGCAGCGCCAGCAAGTGCACAGTATATAATTGCTGGCAGGTTATGAGGTCAATCGGTGTCTGTGCCAGTTAACGTCACGGTTCGCTACTTTGCCATACTTAAAGAAGAGCGGGGCTTGGCGAGTGAGCAGATTCGCACCAACGCGACAGACCTGGCTGGTCTATTTGCCGAACTTTCGAAAAAACATCACTTCTCTCTAGTCAAAGAACAATTGCGCGTTGCTGTCAATGACTGCTTTGTCGATTGGCAAGACCCAGTCTGCGAAGGGAACCAAGTCGTCTTCATTCCACCAGTAGCTGGCGGTTAAGAACCATGCTTAAAAACCACTTGGAGAAGAACGATAAGCAGCTAGGGAGCGCAAACTTTGGACTTTCGCCAAGAAGAATCGAAATCGAGCAACTCAAGGCTAGCCTAGAAAACCCACAAGCTGGGGCAATAGTCTGCTTCGAGGGAATAGTGCGCAATCACAATGAAGGCAAAGCCGTTCTCAGCCTAGAATACGAGGCCTACGAATCGTTAGCGCAGAATGAAGCAGCGAAGATACTAAACGAAGCAAGGCAAAACTTTTCCATTATTTCAGCGGTTTGCGTGCATCGCACGGGGCTTCTTGCTATCGGCGAAGCCGCTGTATTTGTTGGCGTCGCATCAGCCCATCGCGACGCCAGCTTCCAAGCCTGTCGCTTTATCATTGACGAAATAAAGACGCGTTTGCCCATCTGGAAAAAAGAAACATACCAAGACGGATCAGCAGATTGGGTCAACTGTCAGCATAGCCACGCCGAATCGCACAATAAATCGCAGCCCCAATCACGCAACAAAGCACAAGAATCGCACAACAAAGCACAAGCCCGGTTGCACGGAAATTCATCGGCAGGAGATACACAGTGAGCAGTCTCCACAACATCATGGAAGATAAGCCAACGGCTGCGCCAAATCAACTAATTGATAGCTTTGGTCGCGCACATACTTATTTGCGAATTTCAGTCACAGACCGCTGCAACCTGCGCTGCCTCTACTGCATGCCCCACGAAGGCATGGAGTGGAAGAAACGCGACCAACTCTTAACCTACGAAGAAATAACGCGCCTGGCCATCATTTTCACAGACATGGGTATTCGCAAAATAAGAATAACCGGCGGAGAACCCATGGTCAGAAACGGCTTGCCAACTCTCATCAAAGAGTTGGGAAAAATCCCTAAGCTAGAAACCCTAGCCATGACTACCAATGCCACGCTACTGGCAACCCACGCCCATGAATTAAAGACATTGGGTCTAAACGCCCTCAACATCAGCCTTGATACCTTCTCGAAAGAGCGCTTCCAGGCAATCACGCGCCTCGACCTATTTGACCAGGTGCTGCAAGGTATTCATACGGCTATCGACTGCCAATTTGATAGCTTGAAATTAAACATGGTGGTGATGGCTGGCATCAACGACGATGAAATAATGGCCTTTGCCGACTTTGCCGCTAAACACAAAATCAACGTGCGCTTCATTGAGTACATGCCTTTCAAAGATAATTCCTGGGCAAGCGACAAAGTTGTAACCTACAAAGATATGCTTAGCCAAATAGAAAGCCGCTATGAGCTGACGCGAATCGAGGGCGATCTCTCAGCAGTAGCCAAAGACTACGCCATCACCGGCGGCGGCTCAGTCTCTTTCATTACTTCCATGTCAGAGAGCTTTTGCTCGACTTGCAATCGCCTGCGTTTAACGGCCGACGGCTCCATCAAATCATGCCTGTTCCACCCAGCGGAGATAAACCTTCGCGATGGTATGCGGCAGGGAGCCAGCGATCAAGAGCTACAAGATATGATTTTATATTCATTGGCTCAAAAGCCAGAAGCTCACCCTCCAGCTGAAGAAATAGCAGCGATGGAGAACAGAGCAATGATCGAAATTGGAGGATAGGCAGTCATGCGCGATGTCTCGCATAAAGTAAGTACACTTAGAACGGCAGTAGCAAAAGCGATTTTGCGGGTTAGTCCGAGCACTATCCAGCAAATCAAAAGTAATACTCTGCCCAAGGGAAATCCACTGGATGTAGCGAAAGTAGCTGCCATTCAAGCAGCCAAGAACACCAGTCAAATTATTCCCTACTGCCACCCCATGCCTGTTGAATTCGTTGGTGTAGAGTTTCAGCTTGACGAAGACTTTATCGAGATCGCAGTCACAGTCAAAGCGGTCTACAAAACCGGAGTAGAAATGGAGGCGCTCACAGCAGCCTCAGTAGCGGCCTTAACCATCTACGACATGGCGAAAATGGTTGATGATTTGATGCAAATAGAATCAGTCACACTAGTGAGTAAAACTGGCGGAAAGAGCGATTACTCCACGGCTCTCCATCGGGAAATCAGCCGAAAAGCGGCTGTTTTAGTGCTTTCCGATTCTGTCTCAGCCGGAAAAGCAAAAGATCGGTCAGGACAATATCTCGCTGAGCAATTGCAAAACAAAGGCTTTGAAATTGCTGAATTATCGGTTTTAACGGACGACGAATCAGCTATTGCGCCGGCCGTTAGAAGACTCTGCGACGATCTCAAGGTCGACCTACTGATCACCACCGGTGGTACCGGCCTAGGCCCGAGAGACAACACACCAGAAGCCCTTAATCGTTTGATCGAGCGAGAATTACCGGGAATAGCTGAGGCCATCAGAAGCTATGGACAAGATCGCAATTCCTACTCAATGCTCTCTCGCAGCGTAGCTGGCGTGCGCAAGCAAACAATTATAGTCAGCCTGCCTGGTTCTTTAGGAGCGGCTCAAGACGGAATAGCAGTGCTCTTCCCTGCCATTAATCATGCCTTCAAGATGATTGCAGGCGCAGACCATGGCAAGAATGGCACCAGCTCAACTGAGCACAGAGAATTGGAGCTACATACTCATACAGACAAAACAAAATCCGAGCTACATACTCATACCGACAAGACCAAATTGGATTGACAATGCTCACCTACGAACAAGCACTCAAAGCCATTCTGGCTAACTGCCAGCCCCTCGAGAGCGAGACAATTTCTTTAGGCAACTCGCTGCGAAGAGTTCTAGCCGCGCCCATCAAAGCTAACTTTGACCTCCCCCAGTTCAACAACTCTGCCGTAGACGGCTTTGGAGTGCTCGTTGAAGACCTGGTAAAGGCCTCGCCTGAAAATCCTAAGAGCCTTGTTGTAATCGGTGAAATGACCGCCGGGGCCGATCCATCGGCCAACATCGCCAACACACGAATCAATCCAGGCCAGTGCATCCGCATCCTCACCGGAGCGCCGGTACCAGGAACGGTAGAAGCAGTGGTGATGAAAGAAGTCTGCAAAGAAAAAAGAGAAGAAAAAGAAGACGGCCCGCCAGAAACAATTGACGTCTGCTCCTCCGCAAGAATTGGCGAAAACATCAGATTGCAGGGCGAAGAAATTGAGGCTGGCGCAACAGTCCTCCAGCCTGGCACAGTAGTTACGCCACCGGTACTCGGCCTGATAGCCACCCTGGGAATTACAGAATTTTCGGTGCATCGCAGCCCGCGAGTTGCCGTCATCGCCACCGGCGACGAACTAATCGAACCGGGGCAACCACTGGCGGAAGGTCAAATCTATAATTCAAACACTTATGCTCTGGTGGCCGCTCTCAATGCCTTAGGAGTAACGGAAGTAAAGCGCTTTCACGCCAAAGACAATCGCGAAGAGACCACTAGAGTGCTGCAAGAAGCTCTAGCATTTGCCGACATTGTCATTTCGGCCGGGGGTGTTTCAGTCGGCGAATACGACTTTATCAAAGATGTTTGCGAAGAGCAGGGAGTTGAAACTATATTTTGGCGTATTGCCATCAAACCAGGCAAACCCGTCTATTTTGGTGTTAATCGCCAGTCCAAACCAGGACAGTTAGTCTTCGGCTTACCAGGCAATCCAGTATCAGCTTTGGTGACATTCAATTTATTTGTCAAACCTGTCATTGCCCGTCTGCAAGGAGCAATCAATACCAAACGACTCTTCCGGGCAAAAGCAGCACGCAATCTCAAGAAAAAAGCAGGACGTCTCGATTTTGTGCGGGGCCAACTTAGCCTTGTCAATTCAGGAGAGAACATTTTTGGCGAGAACAATTGTGGCCAAACCACCGGCAACAATAGCAGCAAAAGCCCCAACGAAAGTCGTGGCATGAAACAAGCAATCGATATAACCGTAATGCCGACCCTCGGTCAAGAGTCTCACATGCTCACTGGTCTAGCAAAAGCCGATTGCCTCATGCACTTTGCCCAAGAACTAGAATTTCTTCCGGAAGGAGAATACCTTCCCGTTGAATTACTAGACTGGTTCGAGTAAAGCACTAAATCAAGTAAAACCGAGGAAAGAATGTCGCATCAAAAAGTCTCAATCAAAGCAGCAGACGGAGAATCTTTCTCGGCCTACCTGGCTCTGCCTGAATCTGGCATGGGACCGGCAATTCTTCTAATTCAAGAAATCTTTGGAGTGAACCCGCACATTCGCAAGGTCGCCGACTACTATGCCCAAGAAGGATATGTTGTTCTAGCACCAGATCTGTTCTTCCGCATGTGGCCTAATGTAGAGCTTGGCTACAGTGGTAGCGACATGGAAACGGCGATGTCGTACAAAAACAAATTCGACGAAGAACAGGGCATCAGCGATTTAGTCAGTGCTGTAGAGTATTTGAGAACTTTGCCCCAGGTCACAGGCGGAGTTGCCGCTATGGGCTATTGCCTGGGCGGAAGAATGGCTTATCGCCTCAGTGCGCACACCAAGCTAGAAGCTGCCGTTAGCTATTACGGTGCCGACATTGATAAACACTTAGACGAAGCAGACAAAATCAAATCTCCTATTATTTTCCACTTGGGTGCCGATGACACGCTAATACCGCCGTCATCTATGGAAAAATTGATGCTAGAAATGGTGAACCACCATAATGCCAGAGTGTTTGTCTATGAGAACACCGGACACGGCTTCAACTGCGAAGCGAGAGCTAGCTACAATCAGCGCGCTGCGCTGCTTTCACAAGCCCGCAACATCGAATTTCTGCGCGCTTGTATCGGCCCCGCTGTCAATGTCGAAGAATTATTTGACCACCATCTCTTTACCGCCCTAAATCAAAAAGATTTGGACGAAACCATGGAGACACTCTGTGAAGATGCCGTTGTAACTTTTGTACCAACGCTTAGCGGTGGTCACGGAGTCAACGAACTGAAGCGCTTTTACAAAGATTTCTTCAAAGCACTATCAGGAGACGCTCAGCTGACGACAATCTCACGCACCGTCAACGCCAACAGAGTGGTCGACGAACTAGTTCTTTCTTTCACTCATGACCGACCGATGGAATTTATCCTTCCCGGCGTAGCTCCTACGCAGAAAAAAGTAACGATACCACTGGTGATGCTAGCAACATTTCGCCTGGACAAGCTATCACGGCTCAATGTTTACTGGGATCAAGCAAGCGTAATCATGCAAATTGACATACTCCATGACGAAGATTCGCCAGTCAGCCTTCACCTGCCAGCTCATGGCCGAGAGCAAGCCAACAAAATTCTGGATGATTCAGTCAAGATCCAAAAGATTGGTTCACGATTGCTCTAGTCTTGCCGAAAAACATGCAACTGCAAATACTGCAAAAGCATAATGGTCTTTGCATCCATAATTTCACCGCTTTTGACCATTGCTAGCGCCTGTGTAAATGGTAGTTCCAGAATTTCAATGTCCTCACCATCAACACCTCCGCGCTCAGCAATCTCACGCTTTTCGTATTCACCAATGTAAAAATGCAATCGCTCAGTAACAGAGCCTGGACTCATAAAGCAGTCGTAAATTTTCTCGATACTCTTAACTTCAAGACCAGCTTCTTCAGCCAATTCACGCTTAATTGCCGTATCGGGATCATCACTATCAAGTAGACCGGCACAGGCTTCAATCAAAAAACCATTGTGGCCATTTACATAAGCCGCCAGGCGAAACTGTTTTACTAGAACCACCGTCTGATGCTGAAGGTTGTAAGGAAGGATGGCGGCGCCATTGCCACGGTCATAAGTCTCGCGAGTTTGCTCCTGCCAGCTACCGTCCGAGCGCAAATATTCGAAATGATGCTTTTTTAGAATGAACCAATCGTCAGACAGCAAGGTGCTGCTCTTTACGCGAACTCGCTCCACTGTTTACTTCCTCCAGAACCGTGTATACTCTACCGTGCAACTTCGTGCAAAATCAAGCATTAACACGCAAACCCATGGTAAATCGTGCACATATGTTAACAAGCCAGCGCAAACAACTAATTTTAGAAAGTCTGAGAGATAACGGTCAGATTATCGCTAAAGAACTGAGCCTACAATGGCAAGTTTCTGAAGATACAATCAGACGAGATCTGCGCGAGTTGGCCCACGAAGGCCTGCTACAAAGGGTTCACGGCGGCGCGCTACCAGCCGCCAGCTTAGCCCCTCTGGCTAGCTCACCAGCAGTTGTCAATCTAAAAGGCAGGCAGAAGCTGGCTCCACAAGCGAAAAGCAAGCTTGGCCAAGCTGCAGCCAAACTAATTAAACCTGGTCAAATAGTCTTTATTGATGGCGGCACAACCAACGCTCAACTAGTGCAAAATCTGCCACTTTCACTCAAAGCAACAGTAATAACTCACAGCCCAACTATTGCAGCAGCATTGCTTGAGCACGAAGAACTGGAGGTAATCATTATCGGCGGAAAGTTATTCAAGCATTCCGCCGTGACCGTTGGTGCTGCAGCCCTTGAAGCTATCGGCCGCGTGCGCGCCGACACTTACTTTATGGGAGTTACCGGAGTTCATCCTGAAGCCGGACTGAGCACTGGCGATCTGGAAGAATCTTATATAAAAAGAGCACTGCAAGCCGCAGCTAGCGAAACTATAGTCTTGGCCTCAGCGGACAAAATCAACACTGCCTCACCTTACCAAATTTGCCACTGCCACGAGGTGAAGACCATTTTGAGCGATAGCAGCGTTAGTGACGAGACCGTCACCGCCTTCAAAGACAAAGGCGCAACAATCAAAAGAGTCTAAGGATTAACACTCTCATCATCCCAGATAATGCGTGGTGCCTTCTCGGCCTTAAAACTGCCAGCAACAAAACTGCCATCCGGCAAACGCAGCGATAATGAGCCAGGAATCCAATGATCAGCCAATGGTGAAAGCAGCGCAAGCTTAAGGCCATAGCCATCTTTACTGGAATAGTGCTGCTCTTTAATCGGCTGTGAATTGGTGGAGCGGGTGTAGATATAAATATGTGGTCGATTATTCGAATCAGAAGTAAAGGCCAAATTACACAGCGGTTTCTGACGTCTCATCATGTTGATCACTACCTTGCAGTAGCGCTTGCGATTTTGCTTTAGCGTAATACTGTAACTATTCCACTGAACAAATTCGGGCTTAAACGGCTGGCCACCAATACTTCCCTCAACCCTACCCTGGGGCAGAGGTTGAGAGACAACAGCATGGCACCAGGCCCGACCTCCAGCAGAGCCGCCATCAGGGCCCTTCTTCGCGAGAGATTTTGGACTAGCAACAAGCGGCTTTGGACTAGCGCCGAGAGGCAGTGGCAAAGCCAAGGAAATGATGGCAACCATAGCAACCACGGCAATAGAGCAGGTCAAATTTTTAGTACTGACGCGCTTCCGACCGAGAGCAGCGCAGTTATCGGTGTCCAGGTTCATTTCCCGCCTCTTTTCCAGCGCCTTCTCCAGATTCTATTCCAGATTCTTCTCCAGATTCTTCTCTGAGCTCATATTCAATTCCGTTTCCAGGATTTTTTCTAGTTCTCTTCTTAGAGCCGGATTAGCACCTTACACCCTATTTATTATCTTATTTCAAGCAGCATAGACAAAAGAAATTGCCCACGACGTTATGGGCCAATGGCAGCGACTATCAACGCAAGTCATTGCACGTTATGAATAAAGAGGAAGCCGATCAATTGACAAGGTGCCAGCAGTATGTCTTCATACCAAGGTAAAATAAAAGCCCGCAGAGGGGAATCTAGTCAATTGTCGGCCACAACCAAAGCAATAACAATCATTAGCCTGTTGTTGGCCAGCCTGAGCACGCTTGAGCAAGTCAGAGCTGTTGAGCCTGACAAATCAGCTGGTTCAACTAATTCAGCTTCCCAAGCGGCAAGCCGCAGAGAGCACAGCGAAAGGCGGCGACTGAACGAAGACCCAAGTCCGCCTGAGCGCCACGGCAGCGAGATTTTTACGGATGAGACCCCCAGCGCCTTGCTTTTGCAAGCCAAGCAATTTATGCGCCACCACAACTACAACAAGGCCTTGAAGCTTCTCAAACGCGCCATCCAGCTCAACGACGATGATATGGACATACGGGTTCTCTACGCTGAAGCGCTTGACGAAAAACTCAGCCACCAAGCAGAAAAAGACCCAGAAATCTTCAACGAATGCGTTAAGTCTTGGCTAATGGTGGCCAGACAAGAAGTAGGTCTGGAAAAAGGAATGACATTTAAAGGCATAGGCTTTATGTCAGGTCAGTACGCCGATGAAGATTGGGCGGGAAAAGCCAAGAAACGCCTGCGTGTTTTGACAGGCTACAGCCCAAAACTCTGGGAAACAGACGATCGCTATTTGAAAAAAGTGCTCAAGCCAGCTGAAACCTCTGTTTCCGCCGTAATCAAGTCGGCTGATTATGACGAACATGGCAAACCAGTAAAAAATGAAAAGTAATGTGCTCATTCGCTCTACTTAACCAAAGGCGCTATAGTTGCTCTACTGTCGCTTGAACCAATGAGTCAACATGGAAACTCCTAAATTACTAATCGCTGGCCTTTCGCAGCAAACACTAAACCTCGTTCGGAAAGCAGTAGATCAACTTGGCTACCAGATAGTGCCAGCTCCAGCTATGTCTCTAGCACTATTTCTCGCCCATAAAAACTTACCAGACATTATCATCAGCGATCTCAAAATGCGAGACGGTGATGGCCTAAGCTTCTTATGCGAAATTAGAGAAGACCATGAGCTGCGTGCAATTCCTTTTCTCTTTTGCCTTGATCAGATGCCAGACGAAGCCACTGAACTACTAGCCATTAAAAGTGGTGCGCGCAAAGTTGTACCCAACAATCTCCAACCTGCCGAATTTTTGCAAATCATAGAGCCGTTTATTGACGAGCGCCTGCGTGACAAAGTAAAACGCGTCGAGCAGACTCCCGAGTAATGAGTCAGATGCTAAAATTAATTACTATTCCTGAAAGCCTTGGCTAAGCGGTCTTTTCATTGAAGCTCTCGCGCAAAGTTCTGATCATTGTCACCATACCGGTTGTTGCTGAACTGGCTCTAGTCAGCGCCGTGCTCTATCAACTGGGCAATGTCGATCGCGCCCGGAGGGAAGAAAGTTACTCACGCGAATTGATTGCCCATGTCAATTCAGCCCTGTTTTTCTACATGCAGCGCAGCAACCTTGTCATTTGGACAAGCACTACCCACTCACCAGAACTGCGTGCACGCCTAGACGGCATGGCCGGCAAAATAGTGGAAGAAGTTAATATTATTCGCGATCTGGCACAGCAGGGCAAAGGTTCCGACAAAGAAACCTGGATGAAAATCGCCGCCCTGCTCAATCGAATTCGCATCGGTTTTGATGTTGCCAAAGCTGATTACGATACTGGCAATAAACTGGCAGCCGGATTGTCTTGGGCCCGTATTCAGGGTGACATAGACGAGCTGATTAACTTGGCCAATCAGATGTCGCGCAAGAATGAACTTCTAGATAAAGAAAAACTAGCCCGATTACAACGAGATGATGAGATTCTCCATCTAATTTTGTATAGCTCTATTGTCTTGAGCGTCGGTACAGCCTTTGGCCTAGCCATTCTCTTTAATCGCAGTACAACCGATCGCCTCAACGTCATCATGCATAATACTCAAAGAATTAGCCTGGGCAAGCCTCCAACCATAAGACTAAATGGTGACGACGAACTAGCTCAAATCGATCGTGTTTATCACCGCATGTATAAAGACCTAGTAACCATGCGGCGCAAAGAAGTGGCGGTGCTAGAGAATGTGGCCGACATAGTTTGCTCACTTGATCGTCAACTTATTTTCAGCAGCATTAACGAAGCTGTTATAGATATGTGGCGCTATGAAGTGGACGATATAATTGGTCGCAGAGCCGTAGACCTTTTCGATGAGTCAGAGCGCAACGAGGCGCGCGCCAAGCTAATGCAAGTGATTGAAGAAAAGAGCTCACAACGCTTTGATGTAAAAGTAACAAAAGCAAACGGCTCGATCTGCGAAAGCGCCTGGTCTGCCACCTGGTCTGACGATGAACAGTTACTTTACTGCGTCATTCAAGATGTCGGCGCGCGCAAACAGTTGGAGCAAATGAAGCGTGATTTCGTTGCCGTCGTCTCGCATGACTTGCGCACACCGCTTACCTCTATTCAAATGATTCACTCAATGTTGCAGGAAGATGCCGAAGGGGTATTGCCACCACAGGCGATGAAAAACCTAAGCAATGCCCAAGACAATGTCAGCCGGCTAATGGCCTTAATCAACAACCTTCTAGATTTAGAAAAGCTCGACGCTGGATACGTAGAGCTGATCATGGAACAGGCACCGCTGAGAAGAGCAATTGATACTTCAATAGGTGCGGTTGAAGCCTTAGCCAAAAAACAGAAGATAACAATCTCAAACTCTATTGACAACAATCTAGAAGCCTATATAGACTCTGAGCGCATAACCCAAGTGGTAGTCAACCTGCTCTCCAATGCCTTAAAATTCTCGCCCAACAGCTCAACCATCAGCATCAGCGCCAAAGCAGCCGACTCATTCAAGCAAAACGAAAAACCAGGCCTGCAACCAGAAGGCATGCTAAGGGTCGAGATAGCCGACCAAGGGCGGGGCATTCCTGCCGATAAAGCAGCCAGCATTTTTGAGCGGTTCAGCCAGGTTAAAAATGAAGACGGCCGCAGCAATCGCGGTAGCGGACTCGGACTGGCAATATGTAAAGCGATTATCGAGCAGCATGGGGGAGAGATTGGGGTAGAATCAGTTGAAGGAAAAGGCAGCACATTCTGGTTTACCCTGGCATCCCATAGCAAGTATTACCTGGAAAACTGATGGCAAAAATTCTTATAGTTGAAGACGACCCGCAGTTGGCTGATTTGATTGTTCAATGCCTGGCCCGCGAAAATCACTTGGTGGAACACGTTGACAATGGTGCCGACGCCCTAAGCCAGGTCAAGCTATACATTTTTGATTTGATAATTCTTGACTGGAATTTACCAGAAGTAACCGGACTTGGCATTCTCCAAGAATTTCGGGCGCGCGGCGGTGTCACCCCGGTGCTTTTCCTGACGGGTCGCCGCGAGCTCGCGGACAAACTAGAAGGGTTAGACGCCGGAGCTGATGACTACCTCACCAAGCCCTTCGACTCAAGAGAGCTAAAATCTCGCGTTAGAGCTCTATTGAGACGCCCAACAGCCCTAGTAGGCGACGTTTTGCAAGTAGGTCCGCTAGAGCTTGACCCCAAAGACTTCAAAGTTACATTAAACGGTCAAGAGATAAAGTTAGTTCCAAAAGAATTTGCTCTATTGGAATTTTTGATGCGCCATCCCGGAGAACTGTTTGGCGTCGACAAACTGCTTGACAGCGTTTGGCCCTGCCAGTCTGATTCAACCCGCGAAGCGCTTACAACTTGCATCAAAAGGCTGAGAAAGAAACTCGATGGCGATTCGGAAAGCTCATACATCCGCAACGTTCACGGCGTTGGCTATGGCCTTTTCGTTGAGCCAAACAAGACAAACTAATTAGCAATAGATAGCTCTAAACAGCAAAAGGCTGCCCAACAAGGCAAGGCCTGGGCCTGGTCATTGCTCGCCTGACCGACCTTCTATTTATGCAAATTATGCGCGCCCACATGCAGCGCATCAAAGATTGCCCCCGCAGCCAGGGCTGGCTTAAAGCAATGGCTGATCCCCAAATTGGCCCGGCCGCCTCACTCATGCACAAGCAGCCAGACGCACCGTGGACGGTGGCAGCACTGGCAGCAAGAGCAGGTATGTCCCGCTCGGCCTTTGCTCAAAAATTCAGCCAATACACCGAGACAACACCGGTTGATTAGCGACTAGCCTTTTTCTCGGCCTTGGCCACTTTCTTCTCTTTCATAGTCTTAGAAGCCTTCTTTTTGACTTCTTTCTTTTTGACTTGCTCTTTACCCATGACCGCCTCCAACAAATAACCTTAAAGTTTATGTTACAGCACCGCGAGCTTACACACCAATCACTGGCATATCTATAACGATAATGACGACGATAGCGACAAAATAACCCTATCAAAGTTACTATACCCAAACAGTTCAGGAGTAACAGATGTCAATAAAATCGATCTGCGGGGCCTTAGCCCTTGCCAGCGTGATCTCAATCAATTTTGTTTCAGCCGCCCCCAAGGCTAACAAAGAAAAACCAACTGCAGCCCCAGCCGCTGCCGTCTGGAAAATAGACTCAGCTCACACCACTGCCGATTTTTCAGTGCGGCACTTAATGATCTCCAACGTCAAGGGCCACTTCTCCAAAGTTAGCGGCAACGTTGACTACGATGGCAAAGATCTGAAAACACTAAAAATAGACGCCGATATTGACGTGGCTTCCGTCGATACTGGCGAGAGCGGCCGCGATGAGCACCTCAAGGGCGCCGATTTCTTCGATGCTGCTAAATTCCCCAAAATGACTTTCAAGTCTAAGAAAGTTAAGAGTGCTGGCAAAGGTAAATTCACCGTTACTGGCGACCTCACTATGAAAGGCGTAACTAAAGAAGTAACTCTTGATGTTGACGGCCCCACCGAGCAAATCAAAGATATGCAGGGTGGCACCAGAGTTGGTGCTTCAGCAAGCACAAAAATCAACCGCAAAGATTTTGGTGTGTCATGGAACAAAGCTCTAGACAATGGCTCTAGCGTAGTCGGTGACGAGGTTAAAGTCAGCATTGACGTTGAAGCAGTAAAACAAAAATAGAACCAGGAAAGTGTCATTAAGTAAATTGCCAAAAGAGCTCTACAATTCGCTTTTGGCCAAAGTGATAACATTAGGCGAAAACCGGCGATTGCTTCTGGGCATCGCCGGCTTTCCCGCTTCAGGAAAAAGTACCTTGGCTAAAGATCTCGCCAAAGGCATCAACAAAGATCTGAAGAGCAAAGTGGCCATTGTTGTCCCCATGGATGGCTTTCACCGCAGCAATGCTGAACTAAAAGCCTGGGGCATTTGGGAGCTCAAGGGTATCCCTGATAGCTTTAACCCCGAAGGCTTCGTCAATCTGCTCACTGGCTTACGCGAAAATACTAGTAGCACCGTTGGCTGCCCAGCTTTTGATCGCAAAATTGAAGAACCTAGTGACAATGCCATCTTGGTACAACCAAGCCACAAGCTAATTATCATCGAAGGCAATTATTTACTCCTGGCAAACGGCACCTGGGGCAAGATTAAGCCATTGCTGGATGAGACTTGGTACATAGAAAGCAACTTTCAAAAAATCGAACCGCGTCTGCTCGAGCGCCACATAAAAGGTGGTCGCAGCCCCGAAGAAGCGCGAAAAAAAATGGAATCAACCGATCTTCCTAATGCCCGACTGATCGAGACAACAAAGGCTATGGCAGATCACGTCATTCCTATTTAAGATTTTGATTTAAAATTTGGATTTAGACTTCTGATTTAATACTGGGAATTGCCCCAACTGGGGGCAATTCCCACTGAAGCTTGAGAAATAATCATCATTTCAGCTACCTTGCAGTTATTATTGTAGCCAGGCAAGGCGGAGTCACTGAATGAGTCACACAGGCGGCGGGCATGGCCATGGCGGTCATCACGGGGTTCAAGGCGGGCATCCAAACCAATCAGCGGCATGGAGTAGCGCACTTCAAGGTGGAGACAAGCCTATTACGTCCCTGCCGAATCCTACAATCTTGCCAATATTTTTCGCCTTACTGGTTTTTGTAATTATGCTCTTACCCTTCATCATTAACTGGGGAGAGGACGGTGTTGAGTTACCTTGGGCGAATAAGCAAAGTCAGGTAAGCCAAGACTTAACACAGAGTGGACGGCCAGAGCGGGCCAGCGAGCAGCAAGCAACAGAGATTTATCAGGCAGCAGGTCAAGCCGCCAGCTCAGCAGCAGCAGTGCAAGAACAATCGACTAATGCTCCACCAGCAAGCTACGAGCAGCAACTATTGTATGCATCGCAACAGAGCTACGGTCAAAATGCTAATCAGCAAACCCAAGCCGTAAACCCTGCCGCACAGCAAACCTATGCAGCCCAGCCAAACTATGCACCAGCTGGCTCACCCCAAGAAAATTTTGCTCCATCAACTCAAGGTCAAAGACGACATCGAGTTTGGGTAGAGCGCTAGCAACGACTTTCACCGACCCAGCACCTCCCGGCCGCCCAAGTATGGCCGCAAGGCTTTAGGCACATTGATAGTGCCGTCTTGATTCTGATGATTCTCTAGCAAAGCAATTAAGATTCGCGGAGAAGCGATGGCCGTATTGTTCAAGGTATGAACATACTTTTTCTTTCCATCAGCATCGATATAGCGTATACCTAAGCGCCGGGCTTGAAAGTCATGAAAAGTAGAGCAAGAATGTGTCTCGCAGTAAGCTCCACGGCTCGGCATCCAGGTTTCAATATCATGCTTACGCACCTGACCAAGGCCCATATCACCGGTACAAACTGCCACCACACGATAGGGCAGCTCTAGTGCTTGCACTATTTCTTCGGAGTTCTTGAGCAAGCGTAGATGCTCTTGTTCAGACACTTCCGCATCATTAGCACAAAAGACAACCTGCTCTACTTTCTGAAATTGATGCACCCGATAGAGGCCTTTGGTATCGCGACCAGCGGCTCCAGCTTCTCGACGAAAACAAGTAGAGATGCCAGCAAAACGCAGAGCGCTATAGTCACCGCTGCTCCCAGCAGCAGCGCCAGCTAGACCATCGAAAGTGCGATTGGCCTGCATAGCAACAATGCCCACTTCAGATGTGCCAGTCAAATAGCGCTTGCCGTCCTCTAAATCATAAGCATTATCTTCCCCGAGAGGAAAATAGCCAGTGCCGAACATGGCCGCCTCATTCACCATCAGCGGTGGCAAGACAGCAGTAAAACCCTTGCCCAGAACATGGTCTAGGGCAAAGCGCAGCACCGCTAGTTCAAGCAATGCCCCGTCGCCAATCAGGCCATAGGCCCTGGAACCAGCAGCGAAGCGAGCCCCTTCAAAATCGACCATACGATTAAGCAAAGCCAGTTCAATATGATCACGTTCCTTAAATGGCCTCTTCACCACCTCGCCCAGGCGATAAATTTCAACGTTGCCGCTGTCATCAGCGCCCTCTGGCACACCCTCAGCCGGCAAGCCTGGCACATGGGCCATTAGCTTATGGTATTCAAGCTCTACGGCCTTAAGCTCGCTTTCTTTGACTACCAATGCCGCGCCGATTTCTTTAGAATGGGCAATATGGCTGGCACGATTGGGTCCATCGCTAGTGACCAGATCAGTAATGCGATTGCGCTGTTCACGCAATAGGTTTACTTCCTTACCAAGCAAGCGCCTCTCTTCGTCCACAAGCAAAAGACGGTCCAAATCAAGGTTTATGCGCTTGGTCGCAATAGCTTGCTTGAATGCATCCGGGTTATTTCTTATTTGTTCAATGTCTATCATCACTACCTCTTATAAAGCTTATGGCTCTGCCTTCTACTGGTAGCGAGGCACAAAAAAGAGGCCTCGCTTGAGCGGGCCTCTAAAGTTCAAATCACTAAATCTATGAGTTGAAAGACAAGCAGCACCCGCATCTCGAATAATTCGATGATGATATTCTGGCTGCTTGGTTTATGTAACTCATCTTTCCACTATAAGCGCTAGCCAAACTTTGTCAACGACTGAAAAGCTTCCAAAAAGTTTAGAATTTGCGCCAAGCAGCACAAATGCCAGCTAGACTAATTTTCTTGAACTGTTTGCAATTGTTGCCAGCGAGACAAATACAGTGACAATGAAACTAGAAATCTATTCAGACATCATTTGCCCATGGTGCTACATCGGCAAAGTTAGGCTAGATAAAGCACTGAAGACCCTTGGCGGCAAGGTCAATTTCAAAGTAGTCTGGCTCCCTTTTGAACTCAATCCATCAATGCCAGCCGAGGGAATGGACCGCAAAGAATATCGCACCTGCAAGTTTGGCAGCTGGGAGCGTTCTCTTGAAATGGATCAAGACATAACCAACAAAGCAGCCGCTGAAGGACTAACCTTCAACCTCGACAAACTCACCCGCACACCAAATACTTTCAATGGCCATCGCCTGCTCTGGTTCGCTGCAAAGAGCACGGACAAAACCGGTATCCAAGAAGAAGCTCAGAAAGACATTCAGGATACAATCGCAGAATTTCTCTTTCAGCGCTATTTTTGTCAGGCCGCCGATATCGGCGACATCAATGTTTTAACGGAAGTCGCAGTCGAAGCTGGCTTAGACAAAGCAGAAGTAAAAGCATTTTTGCTCTCAGATCAAGGTGTAGCAGAAGTTAAAGACGAAGCCCAAAGAGGCATCCGCCTTGGCATCAGTGGCGTACCAGCCTTCGTCTTAGAAGGTGATGTCATTGCCTCTGGCGCCCAAACCCCAGAACACTTTATAGAATTGCTCACTCGCGTCTATGCCAGTTATTCAGCTTAAATTTCATCGAGAGAAGCAAGAAAGAAATTTCCCGCGCTCCTCCGAAACAAGAAAAACAATGTGCTAGGGTAACCTACTAAACAGAAATGGAGAAAAAAGGCAGTGCACACCGAACTACTCGAATACGCCGACGACAAACAGATCTGCGAAGCCTTTGTGGCCTATGACGAGACAAAGAAAGAAAAACGTCCCGCTGTTTTGATCTGTCATGCCTGGGGCGGACAGGGTGCGCTCGAACAAGATAAAGCAAAAAAGTTGGCCGAGCTCGGCTATGTTGGCTTTGCCCTCGACAATTATGGCAAGGGTAGACGCGGCAGCTCAATGGAAGAGAATGGCAAATTGATGCAGCCTTTCATGGATGACCGCGCCATGTTGCGCCAGAGGCTCCTAGCTGGCCTGGCAGCCGCCAGAAAACACCCCATGGTAGGCGACAAAATTGCCGTGATTGGCTACTGTTTCGGCGGCCTCTGCGCCCTTGACCTGGCTCGCGTTTCTGGCAAAAATTCTGGTGCCAAGGGCGTCAACGGAGCAGTTGCTTTCCACGGCCTATTCCACCCGCCAGCCCTGGGCAAACAAGAAGAAATCGCCGCCAAAGTCTTGATTTTGCATGGCTATGATGACCCTATGGCCACCCCAACCGATGTTCTAGCCATTGCTAAAGAACTGACCGATGCTAAAGCTGACTGGCAGCTCCACGCCTACGGCCACACCAGCCATGCCTTTACTAATCCTGAAGTAAACATGCCTGAAAATGGCCTACAGTACAACGCTAATGCCGATAAGCGCTCATGGCAATCAATGCAAAACTTCTTGAGCGAAGTGCTGGGTTAAGCGAAAGGACCCTACTTAGAGTCGGTTTTCTTCGCTGGTACAAACTCGGCCTTAAGTGCATCGCGCAGCTTCACGGCCTCAGCTAGCTCTGGGTCGATGGCGGCGGCTTTCTCGAAGTCAGCAAGAGCTTCTTGATAGTGCTTGGTCCTCAGCAGGGCAAAGCCGCGCAAAAAAATAGCATCAGCATTGTTAGGCTTTCTCACCAGGGCCTTGTTGAGAAGCTCCGAAGCCTCAGCATAGCGATCACTTTGCATTAGCTCTCGAGCCGCAAGAACATAATAGCGATCTCCCAAATCAAAAGGGATAGTTTGAGCATACTTAAAGAGCCCATAGATAGAGGCAATTAGCAGGAAAGTCCCCAAAACCGGATGTCTTGAAAGTGGCTTATTACCACGGGGCAAGTAGAAAGTACCGCAAAGAAAACCAGAAAGCAGGCCGCCCAGATGGCAGAAATTATCAAAGCCAAAGGTAAAGCCCAGCACAATGTTAATAACAAGAAATGCAGTAGCCGATTTACTGCCAGCCAGAAATGCTTCTTTACCCATCTCTTTGCGGTGAGCAAAGAAGAAAGCGAATAGCGAACCATAAACTCCAAAAATCGCCCCAGATGCACCGGCCGAAACCACTCCCGGATTGAAGAGCAGACTGAGACAAGATCCACCGAAGCCAGAAATGAAATAGAGATTGACAAAGCGACGGGTGCCAAAGAGCTCCTCAGCCGACTGACCCAAATTCCACAGGGCCGCCATGTTGAAAGCAATATGCACAAAACCAATATGCAAGAACATAGAGGAGAACATGCGCCACCACTCACCATTAAGAGTGCGCGGGCCGAAATTAGCCCCCCAGTCAAGAAGCATTTCGGAACTTGGAGCGCTTATTGCCTTGCCGCCAGAAACCACACACATAGCGGCGAAAACCGCTAGGTTGGCAATGACTATCAATCGTGTAGCCGGAAACTTACTTTCGGACAATATATCCCTTTCGAAGCGGGCCCTTTCCAAACTAGCCCTTTGAAGGCTGCTGCCTTCGCAGTTGATAGCTACCTTGCGGCCACAGCTTCACTACTGACACCATATTGCAAGAGCAGCGGAGTGAGCTTAGCATCAATTAGCTTCTTCGCCAAAACCAGATCAACTTGATCAGGTCTCTCTATATTGGAGCACAGTTCGTTCAAAATTTCCTCGCAAACCACACCAGCTTCAAGAGCAAGTTTGTATGGGTAGTTGCTGAAAGTGACCAGGGAGTAGCGAGAGCGATAAGCGCCAGCAAATTCTTTCTCCAAAAGCTTTTCCACACCCTTGCCGAGCAAGAATTTAGGGTCACCTACTTTGTCGCGCATTTCAGTGAAGTTCTCAACCGCCATATCGGCTATGGCATCACAATTTGGCTTGCGGCGCTTGACCAATTCATCAAAAATAATTTGCCAGTTATAGACGCCTTCTTGTGCCCGTCGCTGCTGAGCGGCATCGGCGACGCTTTCTGGTGCCTCTGTTGAAACCTTCTCACGATGATCAATATAGAGGCTGCCACCACGAGCGATGTGCTCCTCAATACACTCTTCTAAGATAGTGAGATCTTCAAAACCACAATTAGCGCCCTGACCAAAGAAAGGCACAATGGCATGAGCAGCATCACCTAGCAACAGGGCTCGGCCATCAACGTTCCAGGGATAAGACTTGACTGTGTCCATATGCCCAGTAGGATTAGCAAAGAAATTGTCCACCAAATTCGGTATCAAAGGTACAGCGTCAGCAAACTCAGTGTTAAAGAATTGCTCAACCGCTTCTCTTGTGGTCAAGCCCTCAAAGCTGTTCGGCCCCACAAAGGGCAGGAACAAAGTACAAGTGAAACTACCATCAAAGTTGGGCAAAGCAATGAGCATGTAGGAGCCCCGAGGCCAAATATGCAGAGCATGCTTTTCCATCTGAAAAGCGCCATCAGGAGCGGCCGGAATAACCAGCTCTTTATAGCCATAATCAAGCCGTGACGAAGTGCAGTTATAACCATACTGCTCGGTTATATCATCGCGAATCTTAGAAGCGGAGCCATCAGTGCCAATCACGATTGCCGCCTTCACGGCATACTCTGCATGAGGCTTGACCGATTCATCGACAAAAGCCACGGCATTGGTGGGAATATCCAAACCATCTGCCTTTTGTTGGAAATGGAAGCGCACCGAGCCAGTGGCTTCGGCTTTAGTCATGAGCATTTTATTGAGGCTGGCGCGCGAAATTGAGTTGATATACTCATCATCACTTTTGCCGTAGGGTTGATAAGTCAACTCACCGGTTTTAGAGTGCATCATGCGGCCGCGCATGGGCACAGCTTGCAACAGCACATCATCATCAAGACCAGCCAAACTCATGGCCTTTAAGCCCCTGGTAGAAATTGCCAGGTTAATGGAGCGACCAGCAGAAATTTTCTCTTTACGCATATCAACTCGACGTTCATAAACGTCAATTTTGAAACCACGCTTGGCCATCATAATTGCTAGAAGCGAGCCCACCAGGCCAGCGCCAACAATTGCTATTTCAGCTTCTTTTGTTGCTTCAACCATTTTTCGCCTTCCTATATAGAGCTCTACTTTTGCCCAGCAAAATTCTTTACCACTTCATAAAATCGATAGACATCTTCAAAGGTGTTATACATAGCCGTTGGCGTTGCGCGAATTATATCTGGTTCACGAAAATCGCAGACTACTCCTTTTTGCTTAAACTGCTCTAACAGCTCTTTGCCATCGCCCCTAAAGCGAATGCTGAGCTGACTGCCGCGCTGAGCAATATCAGATGGCGTGATTATTGAGCAAAAGCCTTCAACTGAATTGAGCAGATATTCCATAAAAGCAGTGAGCTTATCGCCTCGCTGACGCAGCTTTGGCATGGTGGCTTGATCAAATAATTCTAGCGAAGCGCGCAACGCTGCCAGTTGAAAAATGGGTGGATTGGAAAGTTGCCAGCCTTCGGCACCGGGCATGGGGTCAAAGACTGGAGCCATTTTGAAGCGCTCTTCTTTATTGTGCCCCCACCAACCAGCAAAGCGTGGCAAGTCAAAAGAGTGACCGTGTTTTTCATGAACGAAACAGCCAGATAAACCACCCGGGCCAGCATTCAAATATTTGTACGAACACCAGACGGCAAAATCAACTTGCCAATCATGCAGCTTCAGTTCTAAATTACCCGCACCGTGAGCGAGATTAAGACCAAACTGCGCTCCTTGAGCATGGGCCTCAGCAGCAATTCTCTCGACCTCAAAAGCCTGGCCAGTAAGATAATTGACATTACCTAAAAGCACTAAAGCAACTTCACCGCCATGCTGCTTGAGAGTAGCAAGAATATCTTCGGTCGCAAGAGTATCAGCACCGGGTCTGGGAGTTAACTCGATTATTGCAGTAGAGGGATCAAAGCCATGGAAACTGGCTTGTGAAGCGACGGCATATTGGTCAGAGGGAAAAGCATTTTTCTCTACAACAATTTTGTAGCGCTCTTTTGTTGGTCGATAGAATGACACCATCATCAAATGCAAATTGACAGTGAGAGTATTCATTACCACCACTTCAGATGGCTTGGCTCCAACTAGGCGAGCACTCATATCAGTGACAAATTCGTGGTAAGGCAGCCAGGCATGACGAGCATGCAAATGGCCTTCAACACCAAGCTTAGCCCAATCTTCAAGCTCAGCATTGATATACTCTTTGGCCTTGCGCGGCTGCAACCCAAGAGAATTACCAGCCAAATAAACACAAGAGCTGCCGCCACTGGCAGCCAGATCGCTAGGCAAAATAAACTGTTCCCGTATGTGACTTAACTGATCGCCCTGATCAAGCGATTTAGCAAAATCAAGAGAATTTTCAAATTGATAAGGCATCTGATTCGACTCGTTCTTTACTTTCAGGCTGTCCATTTTATCCCCTTGCTAATTCTTGCCCTTACTAGTTCTTGCCCTTACTAGTTCTTGCCTTTACTAGTTCATGCCAAGCCACTCTAAAGCCGTTCCACTCAATAACCTCTCTTTCACATCGACACTTACATCAGTTAACGATTCAATCAGTTTGCCAGGCTCAGCTTCCATCAAAGGGAAGGGATAATCACTGCCCAAGGCAATGCACTTTTCACCAAAAAGATTGAGGATAAAACGCAAAACATTGGCATCGTGAACCAAAGCATCAACATAAAAACGACCGACATAATTGCTTGGACAAATCGGATTGTCCACAGCACAAAGATCTTGGCGGGTAGCAAAGCCATGGGCAATGCGCCCTAGGGTCATAGGGAAAGCGCCGCCACCATGGGCGAAGGCAACTCGTAACTTAGGTAAGCGCTCAAAAACGCCACCAAAGATCATTGAACAAATTGCTAGCGACACTTCAGCTGGCATTCCCACTAGCCAGGGCAGCATATACTGCGACATGCGATTTTCTCCCATCATGTCCCAGGGATGCACAAAAATTGCAGCACCAAGCTCACTAGCTGCTTCGAAGACAGGAAAGAGCCGCTCTTCATTTAAGTTCCAATCATTAACATGAGAGCCAATCTGCACTCCCCGTAGACCCAGCTCTTTAACGCAGCGGGTCATTTCTTTGATAGCTAAATCTGGATCTTGCATAGGGATAGTACCCAAGCCAGCAAAGCGCTGGGGATACTGCCGCACAATCTCAGCGATATGATCATTGAGGTGACTGGACAAATCAAGACAGTCTTTTGCCTGAGCCCAGTAACTGAACATCACCGGCACGGTCGAAAGAACCTGCATAGTGACGCCTAACTGATCGCAATCTTTAATGCGGGCAGAAGGCTCCCAACAATTTTCTTCAATGTCACGAAAGAACTTGCCATCATCGCGCACCATACGCGCACAGCAGGGCTTATGGTGATCAAGCTCAATGAAGCCGCCGTAGCCATACTTGTCTTTAAACTTTGGCAGGTGCTTGGGCAAAATATGAGTGTGGATGTCGATCTTCTTCATGCTTATTACTACTTAGGTTCAGCTATTTAGGTTTAACAACTTTAGTGCCGCAATTCTTGCAGAGAGTATTTTCACTGGCGTAGAAGCGGTCAAAAATAGGTGGAAACTGGGTGGCAATATTTGTCAGTGGGAAATACTCTTCGTAGAGTTTTTCCCCGCACTTTTCGCAGAACCAGATAAAGCCATCTTCTTCACCAGGCTGCCGCTTCTGTTCAATAACTAAACCGACGGTATTGGCCGGACGCCGCGGAGAATGAGGCACACTAGGCGGCAGCAAGAAAATCTCACCCTGCTTAATTACCACATCTTCATGCTTACCCTGGTCAAAAACCTTGAGGGTGATATCCCCTTCCACCTGATAGAAAAACTCCTCGCCACCATTAACATGATAGTCAGTACGCGAATTGGGGCCACCGACGACCATAACAATGACGTCACTATCTTCCCAAACCAGCTTGTTGCCCACTGGAGGCTTGAGCAGATGACGATTATCGTTAATCCAACCCATGAAATTAATAGGCGCAAGGCGAGACACAGAACACCCCCGAGCTTTGACTAAGGTCATAAGTCTACAAAGCCCGAAGGCCAGAATGTATATAAAAATGCCTACAACTTAGATAAATCAGATAAGCTTTATATCCGCTGTCTCATTGACTGATTGGCTAAGCTTTGACTGCCTGCCCGAGAGAATCTCGGACTTGAGAGCATCAATAAGCAGAGAGCATCTAGGGCTTAAGAGGCATGGGCTCAAATTCGTAGTACTTGCGCCCTTGAGTTGGCGCCATTTCATAATTAGTCAAAACAATCTGCACCAGGGTGGGAAAGTCAACAATAGTGCGACTCAGTCGGGGCTCGATTTTATAGGTTACGTCTCGGCCCAACTTAGCCCAGGCTTTTTCATCTGATGTGATGGCCGGGTCGTAAACAAGTAAGTTGTGCGGTCCCTTGCTCTCAATAATTCGAGCATAAACAACCCCGGGCATACGCCTGAGCAGGTAATTAAAAGTAGCTATCTTGCAATTGCATGACAAGTGCGAAGCTTCCATCAAGCTGGCTCTGCAGAGCTGTGCACTGCCAGTCAAATATTTGACGCCAGCAGCAATCGTGCCGGCAACGGCCAAACGGCGGGGCGAAGGCTCCAGTGAAAGCGACTTGCTGGCCACGACCTTAAGCTCTGCCAATGCCGGCTGGCGCTTTCCGTCCGCAACCAGACGAGCACAATGAGCTAGCACATACTGACCCTCTTCTGGGGCCAAGGCAACGGCGGTACCATAACACTGCAAGGCCGTAGAAAAACACTTAGATGCCTCAAAATTGCGACCGAGAGTATAAAACAACCCCGCATCAGTGCCATGGTTAGCTTTCATCTGGTCAAGAATAAAGCGCTCCAGCTTGCTAGCGGCCATACCACCACTAGAGGCCAAGGCCGGGCAGTTAGTTGCCATAGCCAGCAACAACTGGCGCTCGTTGATAGACCCAACCACTAAGTCGTTGAGATGCGCCCCGGCCACTTTCAGATTTTTCGCTGCCAAAGCAGAACGCACTAGCATCTGCAGAATCTGCCGGCTTTTGGGCTGTAGCAAGTAAGCCTTTTGATAAAGAGCCAAAGCCTTTTCAGGATTATCCATAGCCAAGTAAGTCTTGCCCAGGCGATCAAGCTGCCCAGCGCGAAACTGCGCTGAGCCAGACGCACTCAAGGCCAGAGCTTGAGCCCTTGCCATTTCAATCTGTGCCGGCTTGCCACCACCAGCTGGAGCGTTGGCGATTGACTGAGCCAGCCCCAGATGGCTGAGAAAATCATCGGCTTTAAGCTCCACAGCCTTAGTGAAGATCTGCTGGGCATACTGCATATCTCCAATCATCAGCTGATAAACAGCAAAATTGTAAGCAGCCTCAGGGTTCTTCGGTTCGGCTTCAAAGCGCTCGCGGGCTCGATAAGAAAGCTCTGTCAAATTTGAATAAGTACTGACAGGAGTGCTGACAGGACCAGAGTTTGACTGCGAACGAGACTGCGGAGCAGCAAGAGCTGGCAAAGCAATTTGCTGCGCAAAAAATAACGAAGCAAGTAAGCTGCTCAGAGCAAAAAAAACAGAGCTAGAGCGACTTTGAAACAAGTTACAAATTAGCCTTGGGCAAATCGAACCAGAAGTTAGAGCCAGTGCCAGGTGAGCTAAATACGCCCATATTGCCACCATGCTTTTCTATACAATACTTTGCCACTAATAAACTTTTGCCGTTGCCTAAAGCGTTGGGATCGCCGTCAGTTGAAGGCTGCCTGAAGCGATCGAAAATAGCCTTCTTTTGATCTTCTGAAAGTCCACAACCACGGTCGATGAACTCAACTCTCATACGATCGGGTTCTTCCACAATCTGCACCCGCACTTTGCTACCCCGGGGCGACACTTTAATGGCGTTAGACAAAAGTGTTTGAATCACCTGGAACATGCGCGCTTCATCGGCCATGACTTCGCCGTCGGGCCCGTTGATTTCAAAGACCAAATCAGCTTCGCGGATGTCATGCAACATCGAAAGTACACCCTGCTTCACCAGCACCATAATGCTGTTCGGGCTCAACTCCACATCAAAGCTACCAGTCTCAAGTTTGTCGACTTCGACCATAGCATCAAGGGCCAAAATTGCCTTCTGCATATCGCCAAGAGCGGCTTCGCCCCGGCCTTTACCTGATGCATCCAGATTGCCATAGAGCCCCTGTAGGGTTTGCTTGATAAAGCCCATTGCCCTGGCCAAAGGCGTCTTAATCTGCTCTGAAACCACCTCAATAAACTTCTGCTTAATAGCAACAAGCTCAATTCTCTCGTTAATATCAAGAGCCGTGCCTAAATACATCAAGACACCGCCGACATTGATACGCTTCAATGAAAATTCGACCGAGATCTTGCGGTCATGGTCAGTCTTGACCTGCATTTCGGTCTGCTTATCAACATAATTGAGCAAGGTAGACTCAGCTTGTTTGCCCGTTCCGCTAATGGGAAAAACAGAATGAATCGGACGAGCATCAAGACCAATGGCCCCGGTGTCCATCATATTTTCAAGAGCCTTATTGGCAAACTCAATTTTACCTGCGGTTGTAGCCAAGAAAACCCCAACTGGCAGGGCATCTAGCACTATTCGCAATTTCTCTTTGCTCTCTTTGCGAGTATCCATCATCGGAGCAGCCGTGGCCTGCCCCTTGGCTTTTTCAGCCACTAAGAGCGTAGCGTTATCAACCTCTGACCATTGGGCTGTCCAATTCATGGAAACCACAACCTTGTCAGGACAAACAATTCGTCCTTCAAATGACTTGGCCTGATTCATAAAACTAGTAGCAAGAAGTGCTTGCTGAGCCAAAAGCACATCTTCTGGATGAATAATATCAAAAAGCGAAGTGCCAAGAAGCTCGTTCGGCGAGACTTTCCAAGCAGCGAAACAAGTCGGGCTTACACTAAGAAAATGTCCATTGCCGTCTACCGACGCGATTACTTCCACAGATACTTCACAGCCAGCTTTGAGGGATTTTAATGAACTGGACGATGCTACCATCTGTAGAAATAGCCAGTCAATATAAACACTATACTGGTTTCTTGACCGCTATAATTCAGAACGCCAAACAGTTAGCGAAAAGCAACAAAAACAACCCAGGCAAGATGGAGTAAAGCGGTGAAATTGCTGAAGAAGCTTGAATATGTCAGGCAACTGATAAAAGACGGCAAACTCAATGAAGCCTATAGCGAACTGGTTTCAGCAATCGATGAGCAGCCCTCAAGCTCAGGCCGCAATGGTGCCAAGGGCGAGACTCTAAGCACCGAATTATTGGCCGTGGTGGCCGGCTTGATCAAAGCTCTCGCCCTTGGATCTAATTTTCGCCTGGCAGACGACTTAATTGCCCGAACAGTAAATCGCATTGAGCCGAAAGACGACCATCTCTTTCTCACTCTTTCTGACGAACTAGTGCACCAGGCAGAAGTAAATGTCAACACCACAAGAGAGAATGCCGCACGCTGCGACAAGTTGCTAGATCAAGCCATTCGCATCAGAGAAGCGCTAGTCGGTGCCGACGGCCCCACAGCTGAGCTAATTATCGAATCGGTCTTAAGCAACCTGCAACGCGCGCGTCACAGTGCCAATAACAACATGGCCCCAGAAGCCGGAGCACGACTGGCCCGCTGTCGCGTTCTAATGAGTGAACTAGAGCGCCTGATGGTAGCCATCAATCGCCCCGGCCCACTGCTACTTGCTCGGGTTTGCACTTTGCGAGCATTTTTTGCTCACTCATCGGGTCAAAAGGCTGCGGCCCGCGACAACTATACTCTGGCCTTGTCTATCTTTGAAAAAATCGCCGTTAGTAACAGTTTAGAGCGCTCTGATGTCTTAGACATGTTCATGGATCAAGCCCCACACTTCGCCCTCAATCAAGAAGAGAAGCAAAGTCTAGAGCACATCAAGCAATCAAAAATAATTCCAAAGAGACAAGGAACGCTGCACAAGATTCGCGCCTTTCCTACTTTGCAGCACATCGAAGACATCATGGAAAAGGCTCGCACCAAGGCCGGCAAAAGCTTTTATCTTACTTCGCTGGGTTTTCTTGGCGCTCAATCGCTCACCGTCTCAGTCGTTTGCGACAAAGAAAGCCGCGACTTAAATTTCAAAATTGAGCCCTCCAAAACAGAATCATCGAAACACGAAAGCATTCTGCTCACCAGCGATGATGCTGCCGAGGTGCTACGACACATCAAAGATCTCTGGCGCAAAATGCAAGCTAAACCAAGTAACAACTTGCCACCTAACCTGCAAAAGCTGACCTACAACCCCGGGGCTTTCGATACTCCGGCAAAGAAAGAAGATTGGGCAGTAAAACCAGCTCCCAAAGGCTACTCTGAACAATTCGAGCCAGAAATATTTCAAAACAGTCAAGCCAGCTATGGTTCTCTAGAGGCACACAAAGCAAAAGAAGCAGCCGCTTTTGAAGGCAATCTCAAAGCCATGCCGAGCTTTGGTCTTTTACAAACAATAGGCATCAACCAAAACACCGGCTTGCTCGAAGTTAGTCAACGAGATGGCATGCTGCGCATTTATTTTGAGAGCGGCAAACCAGTACACGGTTCTTCGGCCGCCCAAGAAGGTCTTGATGTACTCTACGAATTTGTCCTGCAAGAAGAAGGTTTCTTCCGTTTCATCCCAGAGAAACGCCCGGCACAGACCACCATTCGCATCAAACTCGATAGCTTCATTTTAGAAGCCGCCACTCTTTTCGATCAAACCAAGTATTTAAAATCACTGGGTCTGACAATGTATTCTGGTCTCTTTTCAAAAGAGTCAGTATCAGAAGAACAAGAGCTAGCCAAAATATTAGACAAACGTGGCGTCAAAACAGACGAAAACATTTGGCAATTTTATCAAGCACTAGAACAACACCCCATTGTCGCTGATGCTGTCGAGCAAGCCGGTTTGCCGTTAAGGCAGTGGACCCCGGCTTTATACAAGCTGGTGCAAAGCGGCCTCGTCAATATTTCGAACGATCGCCTTGACGATGAAGATCTCACTCAGAACCTAGTCACCAACTGGAGCTACGATCGCAAAGCTGTAGACAAACTGGCAGCCACCCTCTACGACCAGCGCAGCGGTTTGCTTAGATTTGAATTTTTGGTTTGGACCATCGAGAAAGAAGTCGAGCGCGCCCAAACTCAGATGTGGCCCTTATCGATAATGATTTTTGAATTTCGCAAGCAAGGCAAAGATGTCTCAAAACTTAGTGCCCACGACAAAGAGTTAGTACAAACTACGCTGGCCGAAATTTCTGACTGCAAGCGCTCAATTGACTGGCTCTGCCACTTTGAAGAAGAACAATTTGCACTTTTGATGCCCGGTCTAGACGCTGCACTCGCCGCCATGTTTGCAAAAAACTTCACCGACATTTGCAATCGCAATTTAGGCAAACTAAGGGAAGGGCATTCAGAGTGGGAATATAGCTTTGGGGTCTCAAGCATGCCAGGCGACACAATTGAATGGCAGAAAATGGTGGGCTTTGCCTGCGAAGCACAACGCAAAGCACGCATGGCAAGGAGCGGTTTTGCCGCTCACCAAGACGAAAAGAAACCAAGCTAAACCTTGCGAGGGGCCATGGGCTCTAGTGAAGATATTGTGCATGACGGGGCAAAGCAGCGAGCCTGGCGCGCCGCTAAGCTTCGCGAAGCAATAGACAACCAGACCCCATCAGAAATTATGGAAGCACGAACAGGCATCTCTGTTCCTCGCTTTGGCATCGATGGAATAGATGGAATCGATGAAGCAGCAAGCTCGTCAAGCCAGAAAAAGGCGAACCAGAGTGCGGTAAATTCGCCCAGCAACAGCGCCGAGGCAGCCGCACCCCAGCCGGTCTTCACTGAATGCGATATTGAAGCTTTAGCAAAAGCCATTAGTGAAACTGTATTTCTACTGCCTGAGCAAGGCATTGTTTTCACCAAGGTACAACTGGCCAAAGAACTGGGCGTCACCCTTGACGCTATGCTCTCCATGACCGATGAAGGCTATGAACGGCTAGGACTCTTGCAGATTAAACCGAGCAGGTAGAGAAGGCTTCTCAAAGCAACTTCAAACTAAAGTGCAGTCTTCAATTCTCGCGAAGCCACCGCTTGGGTTTTGCTGAACTGTTCAAGATCTGCCTGGACTTGCCTGTATACGACTTGCTTTATGTATTGCTGATAGGATACTCCCATCAGATCGGCTACTTTTTTTACCATGTCGACCTGAGAAGCACCCCAGCGAAAATTGACACGGCATTCCTCGTCGGCAGCTGCGATTTGTCGTACGGCTTCAGCATGCTCATCGGCGGAAAGCTCTACAGCCCCCATTTTTAAGACTTTAGTCTTGTCAAATTTTCCTCTTGGTTCTCTCTTCATCAGCTCGTCCTCTGAAAGCAGCTAATTATCATTATTTTGGTTTGTTTTGCATCCAACCAGTACCAGTAGATGCCTCGGGTATCTGTATATGTCTCAAACCTGTTGTTATCTGTATTTTCGACTTCTTCAGTTCCTTCAAACCAAACTTCAATTGCATCTTCAGGCTGGAACAATCCGCGCGCATAGATATGAAGCATCCCCGGCGGATCAATATCGTATTTAAAGAAGAACTCATACCCCTCATATCTAACTACTTCGTATTTCTTGGACACGACTCCCTCGTGCTAGCAAGTCAGACAACACCAATATACCCAAAACATAGCAATATTACACCTAAACAGGGGCAATTTGCCACCGTATATCTACGTAACCATTTTATTCAGTTAGCTCGCCCAAAGCCAGTTAGCTCTTGTCTAATTGATGTCCACATGCATCCCCTAAACTGACGAAGTTGACAGCGAAACAAGGGGTGCAAATCATGGCTTGCGACTTTGAAACCACCGACCGCAAATTTATCCTCAAATCGAATCAATACGATAGCGGATATCTTCGCCACCCCGAAAATGCTCTAGCAGATTTGAGCGAGCAGCTAGCCGGGAAAGATACTGCCGCAGCCAACACGGTTCTCTTTGACAGCCACTTACTACCGGGCCTGAATATAGTTGCCGCGAGAGACGAAGCTGGTATCATGCGTGACACCACTGGCGCAAATGTTCTTCTCACTGAAAAGGAATTGCGGCAGCGTGCCGCCGAGGAGCTAAAAGCAATAACTGACGGCGCCAAGCTCGCCACGGAAGCCTTTGATCACTTACACTCAGGCTTTGACGGCCCCTTGGGGCTCTTATTCCCCGCGCAAATGACCAAGGACGACATCAGTTCTGCTCTGAAAAACAAGAACCTTACAACAGAGGAAATAGTTGGCCTCAATATCATGCAGCAGGAATTCGGTCGATTGAGCTTATACGACACGTCGATAACTCGCGAGGATATAAGCAGCTATCCACAGAACGAGACTGAGAGAATGGATAGAAAACTGAGCAATTTTATCGACAATGAAGATTACCACTCAGAGCCCTTAGACGACGCTGGTTACAGCCGGAGCTCATACCACTGGTCCTCTGGAGAAAGTAAAGAAGACCGCGACGCCAACCCAAGAACTTTTTCTGTTTTCGACTGGAACGAACCCGGCGCCTGCAGGCCACTTAGAGAAACAGAACTATCCCCACTGAAGTCAAACCGCCCTAAGCTGTAGGGACTTGAGACATCGGAACTCTGGCTGGTCCGGAGCAAGCAGGGGGGTTAGATACAGAATCTCAAATTGGAACAACCGGCTGATAAGAGCTTTTGTTGCACAGCTCACACGTAGCGCCGGAAACTCTGAACAGGCATGGCACACCAGGCTTTCAATTTTTCCTTAGAAATTACTCTATGGTTACACTTTGCTTCACTCGTAATCCCAACCGCTCATGGGCACCCAAGAATCAGGTGGGCTCTTTTCACCTCTAATCGCTTGACACAGAGGCATCAAAAATACGCCGAGCGCCAAACAGACCATTTCGAGGCTTAAAGTTCCAATTTTGCTCTTCTTAAGAAAACCACTCCACTGCTTTTGCTTGTCGCGGCTTCCATAGAACTCTTCAGTAAGAACAGTTGGGAAATCGCACGGAATCGTCGTGCTGCGACGATTGAAGGTGGCGGATATGGCACTAGCAAGCAGCTCTCCGTCGAACTCGAAGGTAGTTGCCAGGAAATACACATCTGCAAGATCCTTCATCCTCGTATTTGCCATACCAAGCTTAACCCTGATTAGGTATAAATGACTGGAGCAGGTAGTTCCAGGATAGTTGAGTATGCTAGCTTGATCGGGCTTGGCGTTACCACATCACCAAATCCAATATCAATCTGCACCGGCACAATCGCTTGATCCAGCTCACAGCTGAAAGTAACCCGCAGCCCTTCGTACTGCTGCCCTTCCTTGATCGGCTGTAGTTTCAACGCATCGCTTTTTATGACAAGTGCGTCTTCTGGACAATCAATTTTCAAGACATCAGAAAAAATCTTTCGCATTGATTCAATGGATGGGTCTCCGACAGAAAGTAAGTCAACGTCCAATGTTGGGCGGTAAGAATGTGCGTAAACTCGACATTCTGCTCTTTTGCCTGATTTAGCAAACGATGACGGACTGATTCAGCGAAGTTTTTTATTGACTTTTCTGTCATGCGATCGCCTGGATATAAGGCTGAATTACATTCGCTACGCGGCAAATCTTAGCGTAGTACCAAAGTTCATCAACAGTAGCAAGATTCTTTTGTCGACATTCGCGCAGGGCTTCTAGTGCGACGTCCAGCCCTATCTTGTTGCGGTACTTAAAACAGTCGGCAACTGTCTTCGCTACATTATAAACGCGTACCTCAACTCCTTCGATTGTGTGGGTCTGAACACCCTCGCTAAGCGCCAAACCAGAAAACCTCACGACATGCAGGGGCGGATAATCAAAGATGGGTTTTCTAGCTTTTACGTCAATTGCCAACCATATCTCAAACGGCAGTTGGGTAGTCAGATTGTGGAATTGAAGGGCTGACAACAGGCATACAACCCCACCAGGCACGCGCTTACAGACCTCAGCAACACCACGTTGCTCAGTTATACTGGCATCACTGGCAGCATAAAGTCCTCTGCCTATTCTCGTAATAAGTCCCTTCCTCAATAGCCTCAGCAGGCAAGTGCGAGGCCACTCATGCGACTCAAGGTCTTTGGGGCGAACGATACCGCGCTTGGTTATGAATTTTAAGACTCTTTGTTCTTGAGTTTGGCTCATGCTACTTAACGTCGGTAGTTATTACTATATACCGACATTATGCAACATGGTTACACCCGGGTCAAGAAAATCAACCACTGTAAACGATAGGGTTATTTCGTTTACTACAATTTCCCCACCATTTAACCGTCTCCAGCCTTGCTCGAAATAGTATTGAAAAAAGTTGACTAAGAAACCATGACACGAAATTCTCAACTAAGGCAAGCGGCCTTGACGGAGGAAACCAATCATTTATGCCGGTTAGGGACTATATTTTTCTATCTGTATCGGTCAGCAGGATACATCGGCTAGAGAGTTAGTCGAACAAATGGAAATCAACAAGCCACCTCGACTAAATCAGAGGGGTACAATTAAGTAACAGCTGAAGAGTATGGTTGATGAGCAATTTTCTGAAAAATCTATTCGGTAGTCGAGCTGGTAAGAAATCGCAGAAGAGCACCAAACAGCAAAAAACATTTGCCACTGGCACAGATCAAACTAACACCAATAGTGACTATCTGCCGGAATATATCGGCCCGAGAGAATTCGCAAATAAGCCAACCATTGACTATTTGCTCAAGCAAGCAAAATACCAAGATCTTCCCGAATTGGCGGGTCGCGCAATTCACTTTCAGTCATTGTTTACCATAGAGGAAGACATTCAGTCGGCGCTGATAAACGACTATCCTTATATTGGCGGAATGTTGGTTGACGAGAGAAAGAAAAAAGATTGGCACGGCTCACTGGTCTGCCCTAAATTCATATATTTCGGCGAATTATTGATGGAAGTAGATTTTCAAACAAACAATGCCCACTGCAAGGAAATGTCACTAGAGGATCTAGAGTATTTGGGCTTTCTCGATAGAAAGAACGATGACTGGTTGCACGACGAAAACTACAGCCGAGGTGTTTTTGCATTAACGGAACTAGGCTACAAACTTGAGCCATCATCGGGGCGCATTTATTTGCACATGATTATTGACAGTGGTCGACCTTGGTGCGAGGCAGATAGTCCTGTTGCAGAAGAGCTAAAGCCGCTCCTTATTGCCAGATTAGAGGATATTGAGGCAAGGGGTTCGAGATCTATGTATGAATCAATTGTCGAAGTCTACAATGAAAAAATCTTTCCAGCTCAATTGATTATTCGCGAGGCCTGCCTGACTAACTTAATGGCTGCCGGAGAAAGCTGCGTCTACTCGCATAGATACTTTTACATGTAAGCGTTTGCTCTCTGCAACCAAATGCGATGGCAACAATGGCAATTCGATCGTGCTAGGCTCAATCAAGACGCACCAGCCAACTAAGCCGCTTCTCTCAAATAATTTGCATCAGCGAAAGCACTGAACTCAATCTCGACTATCCGCAATTTAGGGAACTAGGTCGCGGTTATAGAGCTCGTGACCCTCTTTAAAGCTAGTTCTAGCTTTCTTTCCAACTACTGCAGATATATTCGTTGGCCTCGGTGGAAAAGACGGCACCCGAGCGAAATACAAGTTTGGAACTACTTTTAAATCTGACTTCTTGAACTGTGATCCTGCCGGTATCTCTTTTGTTGTATACACAAATGGAACGTTGATTCCTGGAAGGTCAAGAAAGTCAGACTCCTGAATGCATTTAGTTGGTGGAAGATCGTGGTCAGGACGATTTCCTACTATTAACCAGCTGAATTCTACTCCTCCATTAGGAAACTCGGCCTCCGAAATCTTTTTCTCAACAATCATTCTCTTCTGTATCTTTTCGCCCTTTCGAATTTTGGTAACACATAGCCAAACTGACCTATTGTTAGCAGATGGTGGCTGCTTTCCAATAGACGGTGGGACATTCAGACACAACAGTATGGTGCTTAGAGCGCAAACTAATAGCAGATACAAGCAATGCTTCCTTATTTATTAAATCGTGCAATAAGACCATCGTACACCTTCGCCAATCGAGCTGAAGCCGCTACGCCAGATTAAGCCGAGGGGGTAGAACAGCTAAGGCCTCTGTCGAGGCCTTATAATTAGCAGATGGAGACCTCTAAATCATCACTATCGCAATTCCTCCTCCTCAATGAGCGCAACCTCTTCTGGCTCTTTGTCGCTTCTTGCCTTGTTTTTATTGCCAACTGGTTTCTAGCTACCCACGGCTTCTTCGAAATAGAAAGCGATCGCCTGAGGCTGCTACTCAACGCGGTGAGCATGTGCAGCCCGGTCATTGGCATTGTCATGCTCTTTTCTCAAGACTGCCGCAACGAAGTTCCAATTATTGCCGCACTGGTCTTTGTTTCAATGCTGCTAATGTGGCCAACCGCTACTATTACTTGCTTCGCCATACTGCTTTTCTGCTGGACCAATAAAAGCCGCGCTCTGGGCATTGGCATTCTACTAATTGTGCAGGTCTTCGCCGGAATTTTGCTTCTCACAGAAAAGAAAGAGGCTCACCAGATTGTCGAAATCGCAAGACTGACAATGCCTAAGCACGAACTAGTACTCAGAGGGCTGACTCAAGACGGAACCTATTGCACGAGCCTGGTCTTGCAAGAAGACTATCCAGTTATTAAAGGCCTTCGTCTAGTCAAAACTTTCTATCGCCTGAAAGACGACGAATATGACTACAAAAAAGAGCTATTCAGCCTAAGTCCCGTTGATGACAGTCATGCTGGCCTCGTTATACAACATGGCCCGCGCTCGCAGCGCGTCGTTATCGACCTGACAATTAAAAATCGCTGGTCTGAGTTTGACGAAAATGTTTATTGAACAGATCTCACCTTTGAGCTATCCAACAATAAAATTGCAATAAAGCACGCAATTATCATTTGGCCCAAATAAATGCTAAAACTATAGCAAGGTATCAAAAGAAAGAGAGAGTCGATTGCAGACAATCGTCAAAAGACTAAAACCAAATCAAGAGATTTTTGCTGAAATCGAGTCACTCTGCCAGAAAGAGAACATAGAAGCTGGAGTAATTTTATCGCTGGTAGGCTCAGTCAAAAAAGCAGCTTTGCGCTTTGCCAATCAAGAAAATGCCAGCGTAATCGACGGCCCCCACGAAATAGTATCAGTGACAGGCACGGTCTCTAAGACTGGCTGCCACATACACATATCAATTTCCGACAGCGCCGGCACCACTATTGGTGGCCACCTGCTACCGGGAGCAATTGTCTACACAACAGTAGAGTTGGTAATACTAGACATGAGCGAGAGCTGCTCTTTCTCACGAAGTCACTGCGAAATGTCGGGATTTGACGAATTAGTAGTGAATGAGAAGCTGTGAGAATCTGATTAGTGTTTGCTACTTACGAGCAACTACTTGCGTCTAACTACTGACCAGAGGCGCGAATTTTCAAAGCATCGCCAAAGGAACTCAAGCCAGCTCCATAATTGCCGTTGCGAGCATAGGCATCAGCCAAGAAGAAGGCTACAGCCGGGTTCTGCGGGTTAGTTTTCTTCAAGGCCGCCAACTTAGCCAAAGCAACATCGTGGTTGCCATCAAATTCTTCTTGCACATGGGCGCGATAGGCAGCGGCCCAGATGTCTTTGGGGTCACGCTTAATTAATTCGCCCAATTGGCTGAGACACTTTTGATAGTAGATGCGAATTTGCGGCTCGGCCCAAGTCGGAACATCATCGAGGGCACCAGGTATGCGCGGTATAGCTGAAGCCATTGGCCTTGTGCCAGTTAGAGCTGAAGCAAGAATTGCAGCACCACCTAACAATCCAGCGGCGGTCTTATTTTGTTTCTTCGGCATGATACCAGCCATACGCTTTTCTAAATTGACTTTATTGCGGGCCTTAGTCGCAAACAAGTAAGCCTGCATGTAATAGCCCCAGCCAAGGCCGTAGCGAATGCAATTGTTGTCAGGCTCGTCTTGCAAAGTTAACTCATACTGACCGACAGCGCGATTGAAATAATCAGGATCGCCAGTGGCCTGGGCTAAATTGCGAGCTCGACGCACTTCTTTTAGGGCTTGCTCGACCTGACTAGTGCGAGTTAAGGCAACGGCATAAATGAATGCAGCCTCGGGGCTGGTGGGATATTGCTGAGCTTGCTGGGCAGCCTGAGCCAGATCGCAGTAAGGGGTAAGAGCGTCCTGGCCGGTAGAACCAGACAAAATCACACCAGGCCGCCAAACGGTGGTCGAACGAGGGGCGTCGTTGTTATCAAACTTGGCAGTGCCAGCCTGAAGCGGCTGAGCAGAAGGCGGAGGAGTGATTGGATTGGTTGGCGCGGCCGGACTAGCAAACTGATTGACCAAATCAGGCGACATTACGCTCTTAACTTCTTCTGGCGGTTGTGTTACCTGCGGTGGTGTCGGAGCGGGCACATTGCGCTGCAGGCGGAAAGACGATTGCGAATGATTGACCTCAACGCCCCCTTTCTGTACTGGGGCCGCTAGAGATATTGAAGGACACGAACTAGTGAGCAAAAGAAGGGCAAAAATTGGCTTTAACTTCAAAAGAGTCTGTCCTTAACGAAATAAACGACCTCACTCAATTGTGCCCACAACTGCGCTCAATTTATTGCCGGGAAAATAGCTTTTCTATCCCGTCTCCAGGCTTAAGGCGATAGAGGACGACCAAAACATACATTGACATAGCAATATTGCCCAGTAAAGCTATGGCAAAAAACAAAAAGACTTTCAACGGAAGTGATCTTTCCCGGTAGCAGACCCAGAGAAAGAAAGAGAGAAAGGCAAAGTAGGCATCAAACAGTGTTGCCTTAAACCAGACATCATTCACCACCACTGGTGGTATCGCCAGTATGTTCTCCTGACTAGCACACCAGACAGTGAGAGCGAGCATGAAAAAGAATATTATCGCGTAGAGCAGCCGCAACGAGAGAATCATGACTTAACGCCTTGTTTTGAAGACTCAACTCTAGACTTAAGAGCATTCAAAACCGTGGGCAAGTAGCCCTTAACCTGAGATGCTAGCAGCCAAGGTGGCATGACAAGGCCACCATCCAAGTGAATGCTATAAGTCACAGCGGTAGAGAAAGATTTCGAAGCAGGCGAAACTCTTTCGACGGGCTCAAGTTCCCAGGTGCCCATAACTTCTTTGAAAGAACCAGATCTTCTCTTCCACTTGATCAATTTAGGTTTGGTTTCAACCAGGTTAACTACATAGTCAAATTTAATTGGACCACCCGGTTTGACTAGTTGCCTTACCAATTTCACCTCGCCTTCCGTGCCAACAACTTGGCACAGACTTAAATTGGTAAAAATTTCAGGAGACTTATCGTAGTCAACTAAAATGTCCCAGACTTTATCAGGAGGTGCCTCAATAAGCACCGAACCAACCACATAGGTATACTCACCGCGCTTTTCTGTTCGCACGTTCGGCTTAACACTGCTCACTGGAACCCCTTTTCGAATTGTCTCTGTGTCTCGCACAACATTTGAGGCACGAGCTCCTTGAGCAAGAACTTGCGGCGAAAGAACTGCAAGCGCAAAAAGCAAGACCACACATATTGAAGTAATTGCATTGTTCTTCAAAACTTACTCCCCTGAAAAAGGCGGGGCCGACAACAATTGCTACCGGCCCCAAGATTCCCCCTATTGCGGCATCAGAACCTTATCGATCACATGAATCACTCCATTCGAAGCCTTAATGTCGGTAGCAGTAACATTGGCGTCGTTTACACTCACCTTACCATCAACTACTTTGATGGCAACGTCAGAACCTTCCAAAGTTTTAGCAGATTTCAGCTTCACCACTTTCTTGGCCAGAACTTCACCACTGACCACATGGTAGGTGAGCACTTTAGCTAACTTCGCCTTATCAGCAAGCAGGGCGTTTAAAGCATCTGCTGGCACCTTGGCGAAAGCGGCATCATCTGGTGCGAACACAGTGAATGGTCCCTTCCCTTTAAGGGTTTCGACCAAGCCAGCAGCTCCTAGGGCTTTTGCCAGAGTATTGAAGGATCCAGCGGCTACAGCGGTATCGACAATGTCCTTTTCTGCTGGCTTTGCCGACTTTGCCTCACCCTTGCTCGAACAGGATGATCCAGCTAAGGCTTCGGTCATGGGGGCCAAGGCGAAAACACATGCCAAAACTGGGCTAATAGCTCGAGAAATGCCTCTGCAGAATCTATTTGACAACATAAAACCTCCGACTGCCTGATAGACGGCAGCATTAAAACTGTAATGACTTATTGAAGTTTGACTGAAAATACATTTATAGTCAATCCTCTATTCGTTAATTGTAAAATGTGTCAGGAGATAAAAATGAACCTATCTAGACGCGAAAAAATCCTAGAAGCGGCAACCTGGCTATTTGGCTACTATGGCTTTGAAAAAACCACTGTAGATGACATCGCCGACCGAGCATCAATTAGCAAAGGCTCTGTCTATCTTGAATTTCAGAACAAAGAAGCAATTCTCGTTGCTGTAGTTCAACAATTCACCAGCCGCGAACTTGAACGCATCAACCAGTTGGTGAAGGATGCCAAGGCACCTTACCTAAACGTGCTGCGCGAGCTTCTGCATGGCCACGTCATGTCTTACTGGTCAATTGCTAGCGGCCAATTGCATAGTCCCGAGGTAATTGCCTCAGCCAATCCATCTATCATGGCTGAGATTATGAACTTTCAGGGCGCCATATTTTTACAAATTGCTTTCTTACTTGAAAAAGCTGCCAGCAATAAGGAGATCGCACCGGCAAAGGCCCCCGAAGATTACTTCTATCAAGCCGAACTAGTCTGCTATCTACTTGCCGCTCTCTTTCCACCTTATGACCGCCTCAAAGCGCGCGACCCCAGGTCATTTACCGAAGCGACCCTCCGAAAATACGCGGACAGCATGATTTCTATGACTCTCGCTGGCGTTCGCGCTGGCCTTGAATAAACGCCTTGAACAGACACCTTAAACACAAGTGCCCGTCATCTATTCAAGAATTTTGCGCGCTGCAGCTATATCAGCTTTCGACTTCTCCATATGGCCCATACGAGCGTGCAAGTCAGCCCGTTCTTTATATGCAATAGAGCTGGGTTCACCGGCAATAGCCTTGTCTAAATCTTTCAAAGCTGCGGGGTAATTTTTGAGCTGTTTATAAATGCTACTGCGCAAGCGAAGTGCATCGGGATCATTCGGTACTATCGCCAAAAGACGAGCACTCTCTTTTAGCGCTGCTTCGGGCTTGCCAGCCTTGATCAAACAATTGATTATCTGGTGTCGCACCCAATCAGAAGCATGACAACGATCCGACTGACGGAAAGCTTCTGCCGCTTCATCATAGCGCCCCATCTGTTCAAGAATACCGGCTTTGGTACTGTAAACCGAAGTGCATTTTTCATAATACTTCTCGGCGTCAAGCGCGGCTTTGTAGGCTTGATCGTAACGCTTGAGCATACTAAGTACTCTAGCTTTGACCAAATATCCATAGCCGTATTTCACCGGGCAATTGAGCGCCTGATTAACATAGGTTAGCCCCTCTTCAAGCCGATCTTGCAGTAGGGCAATCTCAGCTAATCGACAATAGGCCTTACTGCAATTCTTATCGATGGCAATCGCTTGTTTTAAAAAGTTTTGGGCCTTCTCAGCATCAGAAGTATCGTCTAAATCGTCCATGTAAGTATAGGCAGAGCCGCAAAGCACATCAGGAGTACTGCAATTTGCCTTACGCAATTTCTCAAAGATTACTTTGGCTTCGGCGATGTGCTTGTTATCTCTAAATTCCTCGCCAATGATGCACAAGAAAACAACTTCATCAGGGTTGTAACTATTTTTGTGGTTAAAAATCAGTTTTTTGTATCTGGCCTCATTGACTGGTTCTAAAGCAAAATCATCCAAAGCAACCACAGCAGTGCTTGAAACAGCAACAGCGAAAAGGGAAAAAAGAATTCTTGTACTTAAGCGCAGACAAAAGAGCATAGACAGCCTCGAACGACCTAGAAACATCTTTCCCCGCAAAAGCGCGATTCACTCCTCAGTTGGAAATGAGCAATAAGTCGGCCTCCAGGTCACTTCACGACTCTATGGCTTTTTATTAGGCAATCTCACTCTAAACGTCGCACCGGCAAATGGTGCTGATATACAAGCGATTGACCCACCGGCACTCTCGACGATACGACCAGCAACATAAAGCCCCAAACCAGAGGGCTTTCGAGTAGCCGAGCGAGGCGGTGTTACACGCTCAAAAAGAGTAGGCAAAAGCTCGGGATCAACACCATCGCCATCATCAATGACTTGCAGCACCAGGGCATTGTCACTATCAAGATCTGCTGAAAGAACAATTTCGCTACCGTACCGGGCATGGGTGCAAGCATTGTGCAAAAGATTGATTAATACTCGATGCAGGCAAAATGAATCACAATAGACAAAATTGCAATCGTCAGCAATTTTTATTGAAGCAGTAAGATTGCGTTCGACAAAGAATGGCTCTAACTCTTGCAGACAAGAAGCGACAATATCGACCAGATCTTGAATAGCTATACATGGTTTACTCTCAGCCACTTCATCTTTATGTACGTAAAGTAAATTGCTAACCATACTAATCATCTTCTGGTTGCTTCCACGCAGCTTCAAGATTGCCTCTTCAAGCTTATCGCTCAGCTCACCAAACTGACCGCTAGCGATCGCACTCAGCACGCTATCGGCACTAATCAAAGGGACTTTCATTTCATTCATCATAGCCATATTCAGTGCTTCCATTTCTCGTGTGCGTTCAACTCTCGCGGTAACGTTAGTAGCAATCAAAATTAATCCGGTGACTATATCTTGCTTGCCGTCCTTGATCGGCCAAATGGCAATATCCCAATACTCAGAGCGCTCACGACTAATGCTATCTACTCTCACTTCAAAGCTGGCAATGCGACAAGGTTTGGCAGTGCGCAACACTTTCTCAAAACAAACGACCGGCAAATGCGGAATGAAATTAAATATGCGCTTTCCCTTCAAATTCTCGCCAAGATAAGAAAAGCCCTCCACAAAAGCCTGATTGGCTTCAGTCACAAACAAAGTCGTAGAGAGCTTGGCTGTGGCAATTGGCGAGTATTCAATAATCTGTCTGGCGGTAGCACCATCGCCTTGAATAGCCTGAACCTTTGCCTTCTCTAGGCGCCCACGCTCAACAGCGAGTCGAACGGAACGAAGTAGGTCTGCACCGCTAAGATTGTCACGAGTGATACAGTCTTGCGCACCATTCTTTAACACCTTCAATGCAGACTCTCCGTCATTGAAGTTGGTTAGAACCACAATCGGAGTAGCAGGAAAGAGCGAGTGAACTCGGCTGAGGTCACCCAAACTAGAATCATCGAGTAAAGGCAAATCTATAACCAGAGCATCAAAATGCCTGGCGGCAAGCACTTTTAAACCATCGTCGAGGTTGGTCACTCGTCCAACATCCATCAGCCCCCTTTGCAGCTCACGCACTGCTTTTTCGGCATGATCATTAATCAGGCGATTCTCGCAAAATTGCCGATTGCTCTGAACAATCAAGACACTAAGCGGTAACTTTATGCCAGCCAAATCTAAGAACAAAAGCGAGTCCATAGACCCTCCCCGAACCGCGCCAAGCTCGATTAACAACCTTCTAAAATCGTAGCAATGGCAGCAGAAAGAAGTAATCGGTTAATCGGCGGATAAATCACTTCCGATACTTCGAATAAGACCCCTTAAAGAGTCGACTCCCGACAGGTTGATGGCCTCAACCTACCGGGATTCGTCTCTACCCCCACGGTAACTTTATAAAATTGTGCTCTTCGCAGAACTCAGTGCTCTCGTTTAGCGACTTGGGTGCGGTGCGTTTGCTCTATTAAACTAATGGCAACGACGTGAAAAAGACGTGACAAAAAAAATCACGTCTTAGATATTTTTTCGATTTCTGACCTTAACGCATCCGACCCGAATTCATTAATACTGAATGCTGCAAAATCGAGAACTGCTGCTTGAGCTGGCCGTAGCGCATTTGCACAGCGGCATTGGGGCCAGCCTGGTTAAACTGGGTCTCAAAATTGCTAAAGGCCGTCGCCATCAACTGCACCTGCATCTGCTGCTGGCCAAAACTATTGGAGCGGGCCAAACTATTGCCTGCTGTCTTAACGGTTGACTGCAATTGCTGCAAGGCGTTGGCCATGGCAAAAATAGCTGAGGGATTGCTCGCATTAAATCCACCAGAACCCACCGACTTCTGAGCAAAACTAGAGAAATCGCGCATGGCATTGTTCAAATCGCTCACACGGCCACTTACATTGAGGCTGGTATTGGCAAACTGATTGCCAAAGTTGTTGTTGAAGCCAGGATTATTAAATCCACTGCTGCTGCTACCGAAACTATTGGTTCCAAAGTTGTTGAAACTATTGTTGCCATTGAAAGCAGGATTAAATGCTGGATTAAATCCGTGATGAAAGCCTGAGTGAATGCCAGATTGATTAACTCCGGCTTGATAATAGGGGTTTCCGTAGGGATTAACGTTGGGGTTTCCATAGGGATTGGCATAGGGGTTACCGTAAGGATTACCAGATGGATTGCCGCCAAAGTAACCTATTTCGTTCTTTATATTCATCCAACGCGATGGCACATCAGGAGAGTTACTAGCTAGACCGATGAAACTATCAACACTAGCTGCACTGGCTTGCAGGCTAGCAAACTGCGGATTACCAAATTGGCCGTTCTGATATTGGTTATTATTCGAACTGTTCGGAGCCCGTTTTACGTCCTGGCTAAAGGCTTGCAACGCTGTGCAAAGCTGCATCTCCTGGCTTCCCACGGGCGGTGGCCATTTACCTTGTAGTGTCAACGCGGTCTGCACAGAACGCACTAGCTGATCGGTGTCACGCTGCAAACTACCATTTCCACCCGCCTGCACAGCTGGGGCTTGCAACAGACCAATAACAAACAAAGCCAGGGCAGTCCTATGACTGAGGAGAAGGAAATTAGTCAGATTCTTGTGCATACCGGGCTTGTTCAATTTTGATCTCCTTTTAGTTAGCCAAATCGTCTTTGACCACCAGCTGTCCTTTGTTCAGGCCATACTTGGTTTTCTTGCCAATAACTAAGTCGATAGAATTGACTAAATCTGGTTCTATCCGATTGTGAAATGTACTCTGGGCGTTTACCATTGCGCTGTCTACAACCACATCTGGTGGCACATCCCGGAGCACACGAATGACAGTTCCTTGAGCAGTATTAGCCTCAAGTTTCTCCGCTTTATGCATAGCAACCTCGCTCACAGCGATTTCACTGCCAGCATAGTATCCCGCCCCCATAGCGATGGGCACGAGGAACAAGAAATACTTTATTGGCTTCAGGGTTGTGTCTTTCTCAGTCATTTAATCTATTCACTTGAGGTCTGGCAGAATGTCATGCTTGGCTAAATGATGACCTTTCGCCAGCGCCCACTTAGTTTTCCGCCCGATGCAATCAGAGGCAAAAGAAAAAGCATCAAGGGCGATGTGGTCGACAGTTTCGTAGCGTTCATCAATATTATTGCTGTCAATTTCAGCCCCAGCAGGAACATCTTTTGTCAAAGCCACTAGCTTAATGCGCAGCGGCTCAGCGCCAATAGCAGGGCTCTGCTGGGCAGAATGCCAGACATTGAACCAGCCCCAATAATAGGTTGCACTGGTGCAAGCCAGAAAGGTAAACATCACTCCTAAAATCACTAATAATTGCTTTGCAGCCATTGCCCTTTGCCGTTAAATTTGCCGCGAGGATAGTCATGAAACTTGGCATGTAATTAATCGCTCAGCCTAAAATCGTAGCACTAATAGGCCACACAACCCCCGTCAGTATTGCGCCCGGCGCCAACGAGCTTAATGTAGCCTGCGTATTCCCCCCATTACAACCAGAGGTGAATTACCTTATTTTATAAATCCCCCCCTTACAACTAGAGGTGGATCCCCTTGTATTGCGGATTAGCAATCGACCCAGGAGCCAGCAATGTCTGATAAGCCACAAGAAAACCCCATCCTTCAGCGCTTTCACAGCGGGCTTAATCTAAACTCAGTAGACATTCACAAGAATCCAGCGCCTCAAGCCACAGACTCTCCTGCATCAACCGCCAAAGATTTACCCGGCCTGACCGTGCAGACAGAACCAAGCCTGCGCCGCTTGCCAGCCACAACCGGACAAGCAGCGCCAGCCGATACAACTCTGCGTCGTCTACCAGCAACAACGGAGCAAGCCGCTCCAGCTGAAGTAATCCTACGTCGCGTACCAGAGCCAAAGCCAGTTCCGCCCCCCATCAAGGACGATGAGATTCCTCGTCCTCACCGCAGCAAACTGACTGCCGGTCAAGAATTGAGCAATATGATAGAAGTTCCATCAGCCTTGCTCTCGGGCTATCTGCTGGCCAAGCGCGGTAGTCAAAACGCTGGCGAAGCAGCCGGCGCCAAGGTTGCCACTTTAAGCGACCATGCCATCCCACAAAGCCTTGCTACTGACTTCAATATCAGTCGTGAAGACCTGACCACCAGACTGAGAAGCAGGCTCACCCAAGCAAGCACTACAGCAGACGCCGCATTTCAAGCGGACCCTTCTCTGCTCGAAAAGGGTTATCGCTTTGAATTCGAAAAGACCAACCTGGCTGACGACCTGGTGAAGAAACTCCACCGCCCAGGCGACCTAGACGAAGTGCTCAAGGCCATCGACAATGTACCCAAAACTGCTCTCACTCCTGAGCAACTGGTGCAAGTCAGTGAATACTCTGAACACTTGGGCAAGAGCCCACTTTTGCAGCAAGAAGATTTGACTAAATGGACCGCTGAACTCGATGTGAATGCAGAGAAATTCAGGAAGGCATTAGCTGAAGCTGGCCCTGGCGGTACTAGTGAACTAACCGAAGCTGGTCGTGCTGCCAATCTTGCTGAGCGCGAATTTTATGGCAGCTTGCAAAATCTACGCGCCAATATTGGCTTGAGCAAGCATGCTGCTGATTTAGAAATGCAAGAATTGATGAGAAGCAATCCATCGCTCTTCGATACAGGCAGAAGATTTGAATTTGATCCAAATCTCAGTGCCGAAAAAGTTGCCGAGCTGAAGCGCCCAGAACAACTCAAAGGTCTACTGGGCCAAATTGAAAGAACTCACGCTCCTGGTGCCGAAAAGCTCATCACCAGCCAGGGTGAACACCTTGCAGCCCTAAAAGGCTTGAGCAAAAACCCAGTTATCGCCAGCGAAGGCTTGTCAGATATGGCAGCCACCCTGGAGAGAAATGCTGGCAAAATTATTGAATCAAGAGGCAAAGCTTTCAACTTGCTCGGCCAAGAACAAGCAAATTTCATGAAAACAAGCCTGCTCACCTTGGGTGCAGGGGTCGGTATTAACTGGGCCGTGGATAAACTAGCATTCCGCGACCAAACCGCTGGCGTTCTAACCCATGGCGCTAACATTCTCGGACCAGCTATTTTGCTCTCAAACTACAAGCCGCAAATAAAGCTCGGCGTAATTGTTGGCTCGCACGTCTTAGCCCGCATCGCCGAAATGCCCAGCAAAGACCACCTAGAAAGATCACTCAAGAAATAAGCTTATGTGTACAGACGAGTAAGCAAGCGCTTCAATCGCGGTAACTTTGATTGAGAGAGCAGGCCATTTCTGTGTCGCCTGCGAACTGCACCCACTCTAATAATTAACAAAAAACGAGTGGCTACACCCCGTCGCAGGCAATTCAAAAGCCTGCAACTAGTCAGCCGGTGGGCTTAGCTGGCGGCGTGGCGCTGACGAACGGCAAATTTGGGTATGACTAATTTTGCTAGGATGAAATTCATGGTTCTTTTGCCAAGTCGAGATTCGAGTAGCCTTAAATGCGCCGCAAAAACACTCTTTCACTATCGCTTCTCTTGTCGCTTCTTTCATCGCTTTCAGTAGCGACCGAAATCACCTTTGCTGGCGCCAGCTATGCTAACAACGGCGTCACCGACTACTTCCCGCCCCCTGTGCCAGTCGTACCAAACCAAAGGCCGCTAACATCTGGTGTTAGCAGCACTGGCCCCTTGCAAGGCGGCATCAAAAGCGAAACACAACTAAATCCATCACTGCGGCTCTTTCCACAGTTTCAAGGTCAAGTCAACGGCAATGGCGCCTTTGGTCGGCCGTTGTCGCCCCTTAGAGATTCATACACACCAGAACAAATTCGGGGCAACGTACACACGGGTGGCACCAATGGCAGCATAACTGGCGGGCCAGTGGAGCTGCTCGGCGACACAGCCAGAGGCGGCAACGGCAGAATGTATGGAGTGATTTCGCCCATATCTTCCTATACCAGTACACCAGCTCACGGAGTGGTTAACTATATTCCCGGCTCAAATGTCACATCAATATTTAGTGGCAGCAGCAGATCCGTTGACACCACACCGAGTCACTACCAGACAGTCGGAAAAGGCGTGACAGTTCTTTCACCAGAGTTAGCAGTTTCATCCGTGCCAGTTCCTGTTACTGCACAACCGACAACATTTTTCGGCGGACGGATGGTAGGCTCTGCCTTAGGTGCGCTATCAAGTGCTATTCAGCCTGCACTGCAAATGATTGCGCCAGGAATATACACAATTAGCAATTTACGAACTAGTCTACCTCAAGCTCAAGAGACTCATTACATCACCAAGCACGGTATCACTACTGCACCAGGTTACGAAGTAACTATAACGCCACCAGGTCAGAGCAAAGAGACCCTGGGCGGCCGCTGGTCAGCCAATCAACCCACGCCAGTTAGCTTGAGCGCTGTGCCAGGCACCCTGCAATCGCAGAGAATTTTCACCCGGATAGAACCGGTTAGTGAGATGGCGAGAACCCGTGTACTCTCTCAATTTCAAGCACCACCTTGCGACACTTGGCCGCAATGGTATCGCGTCGTAGCCAAGGCAATATACACTCGCTGGCAGACAGCCGATGTCTGCCCGGGTACAGCCAAACTTGAGGTGACAATCAAACCAGATCACGACATTTCTGGCCGGGTTGTCGAATTCATTCCTGCCACTGACGTTGAACGCAATATACCAAGAGAAACAGAATTCAGAGAAACAGCTGTGCGCATTGTTGATCAAGTGGGCTTCTTTGAAATACCTGATTTCCCCAAGCCACCAGCCAATCAAGTGACTTTCGATATTGACCTCAAACGCACTGTTGACGGTCCAACTGGTGTTTCAATTGTGGGCGTACCAGCGAAGTAGCTCCCAAAGCAGTCAGAATAAACAACAACCGACTAGTCATCTCATCGGCGCTCATTCAAGAGAGGAACTGTTTGCATGTGCTCCTCAATGATTACTTTGAATGACTCTGGTATAGGCAGTTCACTGCGCAACTTGAGCCAGGATGACTTTAGGGCGTCAACTGCTTCAAAGACAGTTTTAACAATTACTCGCTCTGGCAATTTGGCAATCTTGGCGAAATTCTTGAAATCAGCGATTCCAATTTTATTGAAATCTCGCACTCCTGCCATTTTGTGAGGAAGCGCCCGAGAGATACCAGGATAAACAATTGTCGACACCAAATCATAGGCTGGCGACAACTTCGCTTGTCTAGTATCAGGATAAATCACCGACCAGTTCTTCAAATGCATATCAGCATTACCAAGGGCAAAAGTATGAACCAAACGGCGGGCAAATTCTAAAACATCATCCAGACCTGACTCTAACCATAGCACACTAGCAATTGACTGATAGTTATAGCGCTCATCGTACTTTTCATAGACAGAAAACACTTGAGCAAAATCTTCCATATGAACTCTGCAACCATTTGCAGTGCGATCAAATCGCTTTGAGATTAGACAATCACCGCGCAGCTGCTCTGGAAGATCCGTTGGCAAATTTTCAAAGTCGCGCAGCGGCAACAGCTTATTCTCTGCCACCGTAATTCCAATCTCTTCAGCAAGCCGCAGCATAGAGTACTCCAACTCGTTAAGATGCGGAAACGATGGCGACGGAAGTTTAACCACCCAATGCCCACCAACGCCCCGAGCTGGAATTACCAACTTTGAATTGATCATATCTCCTGAGAACTTTAGCTGGACACCGGCGAGTGAAAAGCGCAATTTACCATTGCCTGCGCCTACCGAAATTTCTGGATCGACGCTCGGCTCGTCGGGCAAAGGCACCCCTTTATCTCCGCGCAAAACAGTTGCACCGGGCAAATCTTCAGACAGTGCTACCAATAGAGAAAACTCTTGGGTCTCTCGAACTCCCGCCCTAGCAGCCAAATATGTTCGCAATTTACCTTCTGGTAGTAAATGAGAGAAAAATGGCGAGAGCTTACCAGAAGGCGAGACAAGGTTGGCAGAGGTCCTAACATCCCGAAGAATGTTCTGATAAGAGAGGCTCAGCGTCGGCCGGGACTGATCAAGTAGGTACTGTTCGTCAAATGAAAGAACAGTCCTACCATCTAGAAGCTGACTGAGCACTCCGATGTAATACTGATTTAAATAAACCTCTATGCTTCTAGAAGACACGACGACTAAACCTCATCTGGCAACGGGCCATAAGCAGGCGGAAGGTCTTCAGCAACCCGCAGGCCATCTGAGCTAATCATGTAAGAAACAGCTGGCACATCACGACGAGGAACAAGCATAATCTCCAAATCGAGCACCCGCGCCCAATCAATAAGGGTGCTTGTTTTAATATCGTGCTTTCCCCGCTCAACCTGCGACAAGTAGCTTTGCCCTAACTGCAATAGCTCGGCTAACTGCGACTGGGTAAGCCCCTTCGTTCGCCTAGCCTGGAGAAGAGAGCGATATAAATCGTCCATAGGAATTTAGTTACTCCATTAGCTATCCAGAGCAAAATAGTCAACAAAACATCTATTATAATGCCGCAAAATAGATAATGCAAAGACTAATTTGGGCAACAATAGTTAATACAGCAACTATTTAACCTTACTAGCCCGCAGTCGCCTCAACTCTTCACGCACCCGAGCAAGCTCTTCACTCGGCGTGGCCGCTTTCTTCGCATGCCTGGTTTCTGGGGCTTTAGTCATAGCGGCGATCATGCCGCGACGCAGGCCAAACGAAACGAGAGGGTCAGAAGTGACACTACTGACGATATCATACTGAGCACCAAGAGTAGTAAGCTCGTCGTCCAAAATCTGAGCAAGCTCCTGCCCGGCGTCATCATCACCTAATTGCAAGAAGAGAAACTGGGCCTCTTGCGCCGAGCGAACTCGCTTAGAGGCCGCAATCAAAATGTTCTCGATCTCGTCATTAGAAACTAAGGCATCGGTGATTACAACCACTAAGAGCGGCTTGCGATTGGCATTCTTGAAGTGTCTGTCAATCACTTCATTGAGAGGAGTAGCTAAATTAGTACCACCACCCGGGTGTCGATTATGCAAAAATTGGCGGACATTGGCTGCGGTGCAATTGGTAAAAATCTCATGATTACTCTCAAATGTGCAGAGAGTAAATCCGCCGCTACCAAGGCGTTCAGCCTCTTTGGCCAAGCTGACAATTTCTTTGTTGCACCACTCCCACTTTGTCATCGGTGGAGAATTCAGCATGTCATCCATCGAGCCTGATGAGTCGACCATAACGACGATTTCATAGTTCTTTAAAGTGCGCCAATCGACCGACTCAGTAGCCGCAGCAGCCAGAACCCTAGCTGCTTCTAACTTTCGCTCTTGCTCGGGAGTAGTGACAGCGGCAGAAAGCTTCAAATTCGGGTTCTTTTGTGCCGCTTCGCGAGCAGCATCAGCTGCCAGATTATCAGGAGTGTACTGCAAAGCCACAGTGTATTTCTTGCCGGCACGCTCGATTGCAAGAAACATTTTGTTCTGACCAATCTGCCCGTTGAGGACGCGATCACCTTCTGCTAAACCAGCATAGGCCGCGGCGGAACCCATTCGCACCTTTTCAATTACAGTAGGCAATTTATTGTCTTTTATGGTTATTCCAGAAGCAGCGCAGGCGCCAGCTAAAACATTGACCTCGCCTGATAGCGTTATTGAACTGCTAGAAGGAGACCCCGCTTGCGGAGGAAACTTGGATTGCAGAACAGACTTTGCGCGTGGGGCAGTTTGTCCCTGCGCGCTAGCTTTTGACTGCGGAGCTGAATAGGCCGGAGGCGCGACAACAAACGCACCAGCAGTGCAGAACAAGCCTCCCAAAAGCCAAAGAACAAACCCTAACTTCATTTAGACTTACCCGAAGCAACCGTCGGCTTTTTCGGTTTCGCGCTACTACCAAGGGACAAGGCCGTAGCGCTCAATGACTCAGGCAGCGGCTTAACTGGTGCTTCAACCTCATCAGAGTAGTTTATATAGTTCTTCACTTTACTAGAGCTCAATGATGGCATCACACGAATTGTACTCTTGCCACAGTTAGTCTGACTCAGAGCGTTAGCGGCATGATTGCGCAGATCGGCAACCTTGCGAAAATACTCTTCGTCGAGGGCCCGCAACTCTCGCTGGTAGAAGTTAGCATCACTAACGCTCTGCTGATAAGAAGTCGGTGAATAGTCTCGAGGGCTATGACGCATGCGAGAAGAATAGCGTTCACTCGCCAATCTTTTCGCCTGGGTCACCTCATCTCTGAGCCTATTTTCAGCCTGAGTCTGTTCATCAGCTAGCCGCCTCTGAAAAGCATTCAACTCAGTTTCTTTTTGGTGCGCTGGCGATCTCAACGCCGCACCTAAAGCAGCTTCTTTCTGTAGCAGAAGCTTCTCGAGACCCTGCTTGGAAAATTCCTTTAGCTGCGCAGAAGCATTACTATTCAAACACTGCCTGTACTCAAAAATGGCTTCGTCGGCTTTACCCAGCTTAGACAAAGTGTTGGCCAAATAATATCGAACTTCCATGTCGGTGGGCTGCTGCGTCAAAGCCAACCGGCCGCTGGCCTCGGCCAACTTGAAATCGCCATGATTATACTCAGCAATGAGCTTCCTCTTAGCACTAGCAACTTGATCAGTACTGTCGACGCTGCCGGCCGCTGAAGACTGCGCCGATGTGGCAGCGATCGTAATCACCACCAAACAACACAGCCTAAATTGTCGAGCGAAGCCTTGAATCATCAATTTATCCAATTAATGATCTAAGTTTACCCCGCCCGACAACTTTGGATACTGATTTAGTGTCTGACTACTCTGTGGTTCCAGGTCTGAGTCTGAGCCATGCTGCTAGACTGTGTTTCACCGGCGTAGCAGGCAAGAGTACCAAGTGGCACTGCGCACAAGGCAGCAGCCAGGGCGAATACCTGCTTTAAATTCGACATGATTACTTTTCCTCTTCATTCCGTGGTCTGCCCGCTGACGGGACCGAAGAGTGAAAGTTCCGTTTTAGCTCTCAGTTAAAGTTTTCAGCTTAGCAAGACCTTTAGCGAAGTCATTTCCGCACATCTCATCCATATTGCAGAAAACCTGCATTACTTTGCACATGAAGGGTGCATCGCCACTCATAGCCCAGGTAACCTTGGTCATATCGCCCTCAGGCACAAAAGAGAAATTGACCTTATTGTCGCCCTTGAATGGCTTGAGAAAGTGCAAATCTATTTTTACATTGGAAGGCTCTGCCACCTCAGCAATTTCCATACTGCCTGAACCAACTTCATCATTGCCGTCCCAAGTATAAACAGCGCCTTTACCCTTCTCTGGTCCACTAAAGGTGCTCTTCATTTTGGGATCTTTCTCTTCGTAGGGAGACCACTGCTTCCAGTTATGCAAATCGCTTACCATACTAAACAGCTTTTCAGGAGAAGCTTTAATCACAGTCGAACGTTCAACGGTGAAAGTATCTGGCTTGCTAGCGGCAATGCCTAAAATTACCACCAGTGCCAACCCGACAAGGGCGACAGCGCCTATTGCTATTTTCTTGACCATTAGTTTCTTCCTCAAATAACTTCAATCAACTCTATTCAATCAATTCAACTCTGCGAATCGGCAGCTATGTTCACTTCAACTGCTTTACCGCCAACAGTGGTCGATTGAGCTGAGTGCGCCATTGACTTGGATCGGGTCCAGACTCAGGACCAGCCATATAGACCTCCCAGAGGTCTTCAGCAGACTCATGGCCCTGCGCTTCAATCCATTGCAGAAACTCAGCCCAGGCCTCACCAAGGCCTTCATACCCACCCTGATAGACAGTGCGCGCTACAGTATGCGCAGGCATTTTACCAGCCTGAACTCGCCCAACTGGTGTTACCGGTGATGCCACCGGAACGCAAATCTCAAAATCAAAAGTATCATCTGGCCTTTTTAAGTGGTGCGTAAACCAGGGGCCAGTTGGCTTCATATCTTGGGCCGCCAGAGCCTCAAAAATCTCCATTATGCCAGGCCCCATAACGGTTTGAATCTCTGCTCTAGGAACAACAATATGAATGCAGGCAGTCTCTTGCGCAGGAGCATCGATCACTATTGGTGTTTCAATCATCTAAAACCTTTCCTTTCTTTCGAGTAAACTAGTCTTGACCAAACAAAGACTCTAAATAACGACGCAGATGCATCATGCTTTGCACCGCTACCTCTGGGCTCTGCTTGGCTTTGGCAAAAATAAATGCCCCCTGAATCACTGATTGAATGAAATAGCCGACGCTCTCGGACGTCCAGCTGGCCGTTGGTGCGTAGAGTAATTTAGCGTCCTCAATATCGTGCGCCAATTCTCTTACATGGGCAGACATCCCGGCATCACAGGCCTCACGCACGCTGGGATGAGTTGCATAAGCTTCTTGCACCATGGTGCCGAGCAAGCATGTGTATTGCGAGATTTCAGCGTCCAACATAGCGATGCGAAAATCGATATAGCCGAAAAGGCGGTCACGCGGATCTTCAAGAGCCTGATACGGGGCGGCACCAAAAATCTGCTCCGCCATATTGCTAAATTGCTCAGCAGCAGCAACGCCAAGCTGATCTTTGCTTTCAAAATGATGGAAGAAGCCGCCCTTGGTTACACCAGCAGCCTTGCAAATGTCGTCGACGGTTGTGGCGCTATAGCCCTTGGCGCGAATCAGGTCACGAGCGGCGTCAAGCAGCTTGGTGCGGGTTTCAAGACTATTGCGGGTGCGGGCCATTGGCGAGGTAAGTGTGTAGGTAGGTAAGTAGGAGGTATATCTCTTTTTTGAAATTTGGATTATGCCCAAAATTCAGTACCGACTAGTTGGTATGTAATTTACCAGAAAGAAGTAGGTGCGGCAACCACAGAAACACTTGACTACAAGGCCGATCCTCAAAATTCGCTGGAATAAGAACGGATTCTCTGACGTGATCTTCTATCGAGAGGAGCCAGTTGCTGTAATGCTAACTACTAGTTATTGCCGGCTCATGCTGCCCGTAGCCCGTGCAGTTGACTTCTATAGAATAGAAAGATAAGCTCGATAAATGGACTATAGCGCAATAATTACCATCCAAGCAGACAAACGCGGCGGCAAGCCATGTATTCGCGGTATGCGAATTACAGTTTCAGACGTTCTCGATTACCTCGCAAGCGGAATGTCAACCGGCGAAATTCTTTCAGACTTCCCAGAGCTAACGGCGACGGACATCCGCGCTTGTCTGGCCTTCGCTGCTGATCGAGAGCGTAAGCTATTTAACATAAAGTCGGCATGAAACTGCTACTAGATCAGAACTTAGCGAAGCGGTTGGTCATAGCACTTCAAACGACTTATCCAGGCACGCAACACGTCCGTGAACTAAATTTAGATACGGCCACTGACGAAGAGATCTGGCAGTATGCAAAAACGAACAATCTAACCATCGTTTCTAAAGATTCAGACTTCTTTCACAGAAGTATGCTTTCTGGACACCCTCCGAAAGTTGTCCGCATCACCTTAGGAAACTGCAAAACCGACGAAATTCTCACGCTATTGCTAATGCGATTAGATGATCTAATGGCGTTCGATAATGATGATGATGCCTCATTCTTGGCATTACCATAGGCTTCAAGGAAATTTGCTAGCGATTGAAAAATAGCGCTCAAAGGGCACTTTCACTATGAAGAGCAGAAGCAAATCAAATACTGCTACAGATGACAAAGCCACAAGCGATCGAGGTCTGCTTGCAAGACTTGAGAGTAGCTTCAAAACCCTAATTATCAAACTATCGATCGAACGAGAATTAGACGAGGACGTAATTCGCTCGCATAAGACCGCACAGATGCGTGCTGTAACAGGCCTAGAGAAGCAGCGACCTCGGCACGAACGAGTAGGCAAGAAAACGCCCAAGACGTCTAAGAAATCGACAACAAGAAGCTTGCCAAAAGTATTGACGACGAAAAAAAAGCCCAGCGAACGAGAAGAATATCCCGATAACTTAAGCGTTATTGAATTGCTGCTCACCGCTGCAAAGGTATTCATCAGACGCAGCCTGATGCCAAATCATAGCGACCGGGAACGCCGAGCTAAAGCAATCTTGCAAAAACTGGCAGACAGAATAACCGCCTGCCAGAAACTCATCCAGGAGGCATCTATTCGACAACATGAACTTCAGACTAAAGCACAGCAAGTAAGGCGCGTGGCGGACAAACTGAATCGCCGCGCAGCCAGGCAGAAAAAATCCAACGACCTCTTGCCGAAACAAGTAGCAGAAGCAAATCGACAGGCAAGCAAATTAGAGCGCTCATCTGCCAAATATGCAGAGTTGCAAAAACTTAGACTACCAATACTTAAAAGTTGCCTAGAACGACTTGAAGACGACAGCCAGAAAATGGAAATGCTACTTATCACAAGCACGACCCAGGCGATGACGGAGCTGCTGAAGAGCACTAATGCTTTGATTAAAAAGACTGTCCCTGGTAGCACAGCTAGCGCTCAAGCTATTGCCAGAATGGAACAAAGAGTCATCGAACGGGAAGCAAAGCTTGCCGAGGCATTGGATGTTAATGGCTGCATCATCAAACTTTCGCCGACAATATTTGAGGGAATGGAAGAAAAGGTTGCGGCGAATGAAGCGCTAGCTAAAGCTTCTTTGGAAAGCATTAGCAACCTTCCTGCAGTAGAAACACAATCAATGAACTTAGAACAAGTAAAACACGCACTAGCAAGTTACGCCATTGCCAGCAAGGAAATCACAGACAGCTATGAAGCCTTTGCGAAAATCGAAGAACCAATTAAGGAGCTAATTGTGACCTGGAAGGATCGGGAAAGGATTTGGCTAAATCTGCAGGCTGGCGCTGAACTAGAAAAAAACGCGAACTTGGCAAAAGAAGCAAATAAGCGCGTCCGCGCCGCGACCGATACCATTGGCCAACTGAAACAATCACTTGAGGCAATCCCCGCTATCAAAGAACCACTCCAAAAGCGACTAGACGAAATAGACTTGGTATCGGCAAAACTGGCAGAGCGCTTAGCCAAGCTTGAGAGATAAAACAAACAAGCAAAAGAGCAACAAACGAATGCCGATTGATTTAAGCGCCCGCTAGCCAGACTTACTCCTCGGAATGGCTACAGGAGGCGCTTTAGGAACAACCTGCGAGTTCGCCAGACCAGGCAACTGTATGTCGCTATCACCTTGTTCCTTGCACAACAGCAGCGCTAAAGGCTTTACTGATAGCACTAACAAATGCTCCCTGTGTCATTCCGAGAAGCAAGTTCAACAACATCAAGCTGATAAACCAGGCGAACAGCATAAAAGCTACTCGACTGCGGAACCGCCTTCTGCTGCAGAGCAACAAGATCAAAGGAGTCCAAAAGTAATAGAATAACGGCCTCCGTGGTATCGGCCACAACTACACCGCTGAACTTTACTAAGGCCTGCTGCTAGCGCTGCTACCGCTACTAACAGTATCTTGCAAAGCAGCCAAAAGCTTATCATTCTGCTCTCTTGTACCGACTGTAATTCTAACCTTATCAGCCAAACGAGGTAGATTCCACCAGCGAACTAATATTGAGCGGCTCTTTAACTCTTGGTAGATTCTCTCTGCACTAGTCCCCGCAGGAGCTTCAGCCAAGAGAAAATTAGAATGAGACCTCGGCATACTAAAGCCCAGGGCCACAAGAGCCAAATACAAACGCTCTCGCTCGGAGCAAACACTATTCCAAGTAGAGCGAGCATAATCTTGATCTGCAAGTGCTGCGGTGGCCGCTGCAATCGAAACTACGTCACAGGGATAGGAATCGCGGACCTTGACCAATTCTTTCAGCAAAGATGCCTGTCCAATGGCATAACCGAAGCGCAAGCCTGCCAGTGAATAGCCCTTAGACATACTGCGCAGAATTACTACATTGTCATATTTATGCACCAACGGCAGTGCCGAATCATTGGCAAAATTGATGTAGGCTTCGTCAATCAAGACCACTCCACGAAAATTTTTCGCTACATTCTCAATCCTTTCTAGTGGCTCAAGGTGGCCAGATGGTGCGTTAGGATTGACTATCAAAAGAAGAGCAGCATCAGTTGTTTCGATATTGGCAGGAAGCTTCCATTTAGTGCCGTCAATATCGTAGGAAAAGACCTGTGGGCGAGCGGCTTGAATCTGCGTCAAAACCGGATAGAGCGAATAAGATGGCTCCAAAAAGGCTACAGTATCGCCTTCGCCGGCACAAGTGCGAATTATGACATTAAGCAAATCATCGCCGCCGTTGAAAGTCAAAATCCAATCAGCTGGAACGCCGTGCAACTTCGCCGCCTCTTCCCGAAAAATTCTGGCTGTCGGATCCGGATAGCGTCGCACTAGCTCAGCTCCCTTAGCCGCAATAGCAGCAATCGCGGCCAAAGCTTTGGGCGAAGGAGGATAAGGGTTTTCGTTGGTATTGAGCTTGATTGTAGTTGTATCGCTCGGCTGCTCACCGGGGGCGTAGCCTTCCGTTTGCGCTATATCGTCTCTCACTAGATTCGTCATATTCTTGCCCTCGCAGCCGCAGCGTGAGCTGTTAAGCCTTCCAGATCGGCAAAACCAGCAGTGAGTATAGATAATTCCTTGGCGGTACCGCTCAGATGCAACCAGCTCTGACCGCGCAAGAAAGTGAATGGATTCAAACCACCAGCAAAGCGTGCCGCTCTATTTGTAGGCAGGGTGTGATTAGGCCCGGCAGCATAATCTCCATAGGGCACAGTAGCGTTGTAACCCATGAAGAGAGCGCCGTAGTTTTTCAGCTGTGACTTAATGGCAGCTGGATCCTTTACCTGCAACTGCAAATGCTCCGGAGCGATATTGTTAGCAGCAGCAATACAAGCCTCCAGAGAATCAAGAACAACAATGGCGCTCGATGCTAAGGCGATATCAATATAATCTGGCAAACTCAGAGCACTAATTTTCTCAACCAAGAGCACAGCCACCGCTCGTGCAAGAGCCTCGCTGTCAGTGAGCAAATAAGAACGCGCATTAGGGTCATGCTCTGCCTGTGATAGCAAATCGAGAGCGAGCCACTCAGCATTAGCGCCGCAGTCAGCAACAATGGCAACTTCACTTGGCCCAGCCAGCATATCGATACCAACTTTCCCATACACTTGGCGCTTAGCTTCAGTGACAAAGGCATTACCAGGGCCGACAATCATGTCGACTGGCTTTATCGATTCAGTACCGTAAGCAACGGCAGCGACAGCTTGAGCACCTCCTATTTCGTGAAACTCGCTCACTCCAGCAAGTGATCCTGCGTACAAAATTTCGTCTTTCAAACGGGGAGAGACTATGCAAATGTCTTCCACACCAGCCACCTGAGCCGTGACGGCAGTCATTAAAGCTGTTGATGGCAGGGGATATCTACCTGCCGGAATATAGCAAGCCACACGTGCCACAGGCTTGAAATCAAAACCAGCCTGATACTCACCACAATCAACGCTTACAGGCTTAGCCACAGCCACTACGGCCTCAGCAAAACGACGAATACGCTTCGCTGCTTCATCTAAGATATCTTTTGTTTCTTGAGGCAATCGTGCCGCCAATGCCGTCCTAGCCGCCGCATCAAGCGTCACCGTATTCGGTGCTGGGTCTTTAAAGCGTTGAGCCAGAGTAGCAAGACCTTTGTCTCCGCTGGTGCGAACCAGTGCAATAATCTCACGTACAGAATTTTCCAACCTGAGTTCTTCGGCAAGGTCAGCAACTTCAGTAGAAGGCTCAAGGAAGTCATCCGAGACCGGCGAAGGCGGCGGATCGCTGCACGACGACCCGCAAAGAGATCCGGCTTGCGCGGCGGCCCACTGACGAGCTTGCTCGCCAACGAGAAGAGGAATTATTTCAGCAGTTTTACTATCTTTCATTATCGCTCTCTAGCTGTTTTGCTCACTTGCACTTTGCGCTACTTAGAATTATCTTCTTCTACCAGCCAATTCTGATTCAATTTCTTTCCACTCAATGCCTTCATCTACAGCTAACACGCTGGCAAAATAGAGAAGATCGGCAATCTCCCAACGCAAATTATCTTTTGAAGAGTGTGATACCACCTCATAAGCTTCTTCCATAATTTTTTTAAGAAGCAAGCGTCGATCGGCGAATAGTGTTTGAGTATAAGACTTAGATGGCGGCTCGGCTTTTCTCGATTGCAAGGTCTCAAACAACTCATTCATTGAGAACTTACGATCAGCCGAAGCTGCGCCAAAACAGCTATAGGTGTCGTTGTGGCAGGCAGCACGATTTTGCAAAACAGTAAAAAGTAAACAGTCGCGGTCACAATCAACCCGACAAGAAATAAGCTCTTGCGAATTACCAGAAGTCAGACCCTTCTCCCAAATTTCATTACGAGAGCGGCTGAAATAAATGCCTTTACCTTCGCGCAGAGCCCGGGTCAGAGACTCTTCTGTGCTATAAGCGACCATGAGAACTTGACCGCTAAAATCTTGCACAACAGTTGGCACCAGGCCGTCAGCATGAAACTTGACGCTCTTAACTACAGATTCCACTGGGTCAATTAGGCCTGTGTAGAGCGCCATTCCCACCTGCACATCAATGCCAAGCCCTGAAATCTCGATGACCTCATCAAGCTTGGCGATGCCACCAGCTACAGTAAGCTGACCCGGCAAGCGCTTTCTCAGCTCTTTAATGGCAGCAATATCCATTCCCTGTAAGCAGCCTTCGCCTTCTACAAAGGTGGTGAGAAAACCAGAGCAATAAGGAGCTAGTCGCTCGGCCCGCTGCCAAATAGTCTCGCCAGTGGAGTTTTCCCAACCTTTATCCACGACGATTTCGCCGCGATGATCAAGAGCTACCATAACTTGCTGCGGTGTGAATTTCTCAAGAAACTCGGGAGTGGCCATGGTGCCAACAATCAGGCGCTTAGCGCCAGCTTTCAAATACTCACGACCAGACTCAACATCACGAATGCCGCCACCTACTCGCACATCGGCAATGCGGCAAATGTCTTTGATTAGCTCTCTATTGTTGCCTTTGCCCATAGCCGCATCAAGATCGATAACGGCTATCTCGCCGCAGCGATTAAAGTCGCGAGCCAACTCTAGCGGGCTGCGCTCACTTTCAAGAACAAACTCTTTACCCTGCTTCAGCTGCACGGCCTTACCACTTATGATATCAATGCTTGGAATTAACATAAGCGAACTGTGATGCCCTCGTTCTTAAGAGTAGTTTTGACTTGGTTGACAGTAAACAATCCATCATGAAAAATGCTGGCGGCAAGTGCCGCATCGGCCTGGCCTAGTGAGAATACGTCGACAAAACTCTGGGGATTCTTAGCTCCACCCGAAGCAATTACAGGAATAGGCAGGCCAGAAAAAGCCCGAACCATTTCAATGTCAAAGCCCTCTTGAGTGCCATCGGTGTCCCAAGAGGTAAGCATGAACTCTCCAGCACCAAGTTCAACACATTGCTGCGCCCAAACCCAAGCGTCCAAACCAGTCGATACACTGCCGCCCTTGGTCAAGACCTCCCAGGCCAGCCCGTTAGATCTATTGGTCGAAGATTTTATAGTCGAAGATTCGGAAGTAACTGGATTTAAGATCAACGAGTCACAGGCAACCTTGCGGGCATCAATGGCAACGACACAGCACTGTGAACCACAGGCCTCAGCAATTTCGGCAATCAACTGGGGGCGCTGCACTGCCGATGAGTTGATAGAGACCTTATCTGCTCCTAGTGACAATAATTTCTTCACATCATCCAACTTTGAAATACCACCACCAACGGTGAAAGGAATAGACAAGTGTTCAGCCACAGAACGCACCAAATCGAACACAGTGCTGCGCTCTTCACGCGATGCTGATATATCCAGAAACATCAACTCGTCAGCACCCTGGCGCTGATACTCAATAGCCAGCTCTACCGGGTCGCCGATATCGCGCAGATTTTGAAACTTAACACCCTTGACCGTGCGGCCATTAGCCACATCAAGACAGGGAATAATGCGCTTACAAAGGCCACTAGACAACATCGCTCACCCACCTTTTCAGGAGACCCTCACCAAATTCACCGCTCTTTTCTGGGTGAAACTGAAAGGCTGTAATATTGCCAACAGAGACCGCAGCACAAAATTTACCGAAGTAATCAGCCTCATAGAGAATGACAGAGTCACTTTCTGGACTGGCGCAATCTGGCTTTGCATAGTAAGAATTGACAAAGTAGACGAAGCCAGTCGGCCAACTGGTGTTGTTAACTGGCCTTACTTCATTCCATCCGGTCTGGGGAACTTTGCCCTGAGTATACTTGACGACATTTCCTTTTACCAAACCTAGTCCAGCCACTCCCGGAGCTTCTTCACTGCAATCAAAAAGAATTTGCATGCCGACGCAAACTCCGAGAAAGGGAGTACCTGCTTTTACTAATGAGCAAATTGTTTGATCGAAATCACCAGCTCGCAGTGATGACATCACGGCTCCAAAGGCACCAACGCCTGGCAAAATAATAGGACGCGAACCATCTGGCGGATTGCCTGCATCAACAGCATTGAAATTGACACCCAGGCGAGTCAAACTGCGAGCAACGCTGCCAAGGTTGCCACCAATAGAAGTGACTAAATCTACAGAAAAGCCATTTGAGTTCATACCGGCACTCCAAACTTAGCTTTCAATCCAAATTTAGTTCTCACTCGAATCTCCTGCACTCTAGTCTCCGACTGCTGTGCAATCTTAGCTTTCATCCAAAACGCCCTTTGTACTTAGATACTCGCCAGTTTCCAGAGGCACGACCGCCTGCCGCAATGCTTTACCTAAGCCTTTGAAGACAGCCTCAATGACATGGTGATCGTTGTCACCATAGAGTTCATGACAGTGGAGAGTGGCTCTTAGCCCATCAACGAAACCTTTGAAAAACTCTCTGAAGAGATTTGGGTCAATGTGACCGACCTCAAAGTTGCCAAACTGTACTTTCCAGGTGAGGTTGCGACGACCGCACAGGTCAATGGCGATAGTGACCAAACTGCCATCCATCGGATAGGTAAAGCAACCAGCACGGTTAATTCCTTTAAGACCACCCAAAGCTTTGAAAATAGCTTCACCCAGAGTTATGCCAGTATCTTCAATTAGGTGATGGGGATCAACTTCAATATCGCCAACAGCGCGCACCTTAAGACCAAAGCGGCCATGCACAGCAAAGGCCTCAAGCATATGCGACAAGAACGGCAAAGATGTTTCAATATCAGGAGGGCTCGGCTGATCTAAATTGACTTCGATAGTGATATCAGTTTCTTTAGTTTTCCTCGTCACCGAAGCAAATCTACTGGCCTTGTTCGTCATTTGTTCCTCTCCAACTCGTTCTTTTCCAACTTGTTCTCTTGTAACTTGTTCTCTTCTAGCTTGGTCTCTTCTAGCTTGGTCTTTTCTAGCTTGGTCTTTTCCCGAAGCTGTTGTCATAGTGAAAATACCTGCCTTAGCTCGTTAACTGATTGTAGAACTATCTGCGCACCAGCTTCGCTGAGAGCTTTAGCCGGCAAAGTCGAAGCAATACCAATGCGCGTCAGGTTGGCATCGCGGGCTGCCCACATATCGTCTACGGCATTGCCAACATAGACTCCACTTTCCAAATTAAAATCTGCGATCAAGTGCAAAAGATAATCGGGCGAAGGCTTAGGGGCCTTACCAGGCACATCATGCAGACAATAAACCCGCTTAAATAAGGGGTCTAAGCGCTCTCCCCAAATGGGATCGTACTCTGGCCGTGTGCGCCCAGTAACAATGAAAAGCGGATGCCGTTCGGCAATTGACAAAAGCAGCTGATCATCAAACAAAGCAAATTCATTGCTTGGAGCCAATTGCAAATATAACTCAGTCGCTTCTTGAACAATTTTAGAAAATGGTTCGACAAAGCCGCGCCGACGCAACAATTCAGCCGTGGTCACCCAATCGTCGTTGTAGCCACCCTCTTGCCGCAAACTGGCAATCTCTTGATCAGACAGCGGTGCACCCGAATATCTCTGCACCATCTGCTTGATAGTCTCATCAAAACTCTTGGAAGTATCAACAAGAGTGCCATCGAGATCAAAAATCACAGCATAGTTGGCGTCGCTTGCCTGTGGCACGATAAGCGCGGAGTTGCTGCTACCGCTGTCATTGAAATTGATACTGCTTCTGCTGTTATTGCTACTCATTTGTCGTAACCTGCCACAATTTTCTCTACTTTATATTCGAGAATATCGCGAGCACCAAGAGCAACTAGCTTTGGAATCAAATCAGGCACTTCTTTAGTAGGCACAGCGATTTTAATGGCATAGCCATCGCCATTGTAGAGCTCTGAGATTGTGGGAGCGCGCATACAAGGCAGATTACTGACCACCCGCTCAAAATCTTGGCGCGATACATTCATTTCAAGCATAACTTTTTGCTTAGCCAGAAGTGTGCTCTTCATCAACATCGTCATCTCTTCAAGCATGCGGCGTTTGATGGGATCTTCAAGGGCTTTCTTATTGCATATGAAACGCGTTGTGGAGCGCATGATTTCTTCAACGATTACCAGGCGATTATGCTTAAGAGTGGTGCCGGTAGAAGTATTATCAACGATGATATCGGCATCTTCAGGCGGAAGAGCTTCAGTAGCGCCAAAGGTCTGCAAGAAAATAGCATCTAATTTATTCTGCTCAATAAAACGCTTGGCCAAATTGCGATATTCAGAAGCCACAATCAATTTTCTACCAAAGTTCTTAGTCCTGAAATCGCCGCCATCAAGCAATGCTTCAGGCATAGCAGCAACTATTCGCACCGGGTCAAACTGCAAATCTAGCAATTCAAGCACATCAGCGTCTTGTTCAACTGTCCAGTCGTAGCCAGAGAAGCCGCAATCATGGCGGCCAAGAGCAACGAGACTGGGAATGTTTTGCGACTTCAAAAGCTTGGTAATAACATAAGGATCTGAGCAGATTGGACTATAAGAGCGACCATCAGTAAGAAAATTCATGCCAATTTGACTCAAGAGAGCCATCACTTTTTCCTGAATGCGCCCTTTCGGAATAGTCAGCCGCAAGTTAGTTTTGCCACTACCCTCTAGATTTACAGCGACCTCTGAACTCGTCGCTAATACACTGGGCTCTGCCTCACTAGCTCTAACCTGATTATTCTCATCAACGGCTTTGGTCATATTCTCATCCTCAAAAATTGCATAAAAAAAAGAGCCCGCAGGGAGCGAGCTCTAAACAGTTTCGTGCGTAATCGCAAGGTGGCTGTTAGTCCGCTCCATCGAGAAACATATGATGATGGTGATGGTTGCGGCCGGTCATTTCTTACAGAAACCTGCTAAACGTTAACTGAGCTGAGGTTAACATCGCCCCTAACGGATAGCAAGTACTTACTACGAATGTTTAAGGCTGGACAGTTGACTCTCTAGTTGACTCTCTCCGTCATTTCGATTATATTGGAAATATGAAAACGAATACAGCCGTAAATGCTCTATCTGCCCTGGCCCAAGAAACCAGACTCGAAATATTCCGACTCTTGGTGCGCAAAGGCCAGAAAGGAATGGCGGCTGGAGAACTAAGCAGTCACTTTGCCATGCCCGCGGCAACTATGTCGTTTCACCTAAAAGAATTGAGCAGTGCCTCTCTAATAATGCCGAGGCGCGAGAGTCGCTCAATCATATATTCTGCTAATTACGATCAAATGCAGCAGTTAATGAGCTTCTTGCTCGAAAACTGCTGCGCCGAGGAACGAGAAAATAATAACAATAAGGATGGAGGTAAATGCCAATGAAAAGATTTCACGTGCATGTAGCCGTGGCAAATCTAGAGCAGTCGATCCAATTCTATTCAACCTTTTTTGATGCCGCCCCAACAGTAACGAAAGACGACTATGCCAAATGGATGCTTGATGATCCACGCATCAATTTTGCTATTTCAACTCGCGGCAGAGAGCCCGGTCTCGACCATTTAGGCATACAAGTCGAAGATGCAGACTCACTAAAAGAAATATCAATGCGCTTAAAAAAAGCCCAACAGCCAATTCTTGAACAAGAACAAACGACTTGCTGTTATGCAAAAGCAGACAAAACCTGGGTGCACGATCCACAAGGAATAGCCTGGGAAAGTTTTCACACCACAGACATTGCCACTACTTATGGTGAAGACGCTGAACTTCCTGGGCTTCCCGGACTTTCCGGAGTGCCTCTAGTGCAAGCCTCAGCCTGCTGTGCCCCAGAATCGGTCGTAGCCTTAGAAAACAATCGTGAATCATAAACTACTCTTACCACAACCTCCAAGCGAATTCGTATTGCGTCAATTAAAAAACACACCCAAGAGGAACCGTTGCCTCATTTAAAATGTTACCCCCCCGATTCCTCTTTTGGGTTGTTTTAGTCTGTCGTTTTCATCTTAAATGGACTTATTGTTGGCA
>JBIPOV010000135.1:0-8790 GCA_044378815.1 Obscuribacteraceae bacterium (SeqCode)
CGTTCGATGTCGCTGGTCATTTGTTGCTCTTCCAGCATTAGATGACCGCTGTTGCCGTCCATAATCATGAGCTTCATTGGAGTCGTCATTTCGCTCAAAAGATCTATTGAACCATCGGGTGATACCAGTTTGTCTTTGTACGCTACAAGCACCATTGCCGGTGTGCGTTCTACAAGCGGAGCGCAATCGTGTGTGTCTTCCATAAATTGTTTGAATTGGGCCAGTTCGCCCTTGGTCAGTTTCGATCGATTGAGGGGCTCGTCCTTAATCTTTCGTCGAATTTCAGGGCTGGCAACCGCTTTGTCTACTATCACAGGAGCCATATTGGTTTGTCCGGTCGGATTCTCTGCAGATTCAAACACGATGACCACACCAGACTTGAGGAAGCTGCCTGAGCGCTCAACACTCGATGGCACTGATGATACCAGACCATTGACTAAGTCTGGATAACGGGCGGCAGCCTGAATAGCAATAGCGCCTCCCATCGATTCTCCTACGAGAAACACCGGCAGCCCTGGATATGCTTGGTGCAGGGTTTTCAGACCCTGCTCGACGTCGCTCAAACATGCTTCGAAGTCCACATGAGCATTTTCAGGGCTTTTCATCCAGCCGCCGAAGCCCCGGACATCTAGTGCGTATGTGGGTATTCCGGATACCGCCATCCGGCGTCCAAAGTCATCGAAACTCTTGCTGCTGAGACCGAGTCCATGGATACAGAACAAGATCAGCCGAGGCTTCTCTGTCTTCGGCAACCAGCTGCGAAAAGGGAGTTTCACCAGCGGTGTAGCTGCAATTCGTGAAGTCGGATGCTTATAGACTGCACTTGCTAGAAGTTGTTTGCCGCTTGTTCTTGAATGATTGCTGTTAGATGACCAGGCCGCTTCTGGCACGAGCCCTGTTGTGAGGGCTAATGCTATTGTCATCTTGCACAATTGGTACATTGTTATATTCATTTTCGCCTCTGATTTCTAGAGCCGACGGAGAACTTGCCGATTAGTTCCAAGTGATTGCAAGGCGACGCTCTGCTTTCGTGATTCCAAGATTAAAGTGATATTGGCGCGTAAAGCTCCTCTATATCACTGGCGCTCGTGGAGAAAAAGTTTCTCTTTGCAAGCTGGAAAGTTTGGCATCTCACTCTTCAGTAGTAATTCTGCTGCGTCGTCGCACTGATTTAGAGCTAGAGGCTGCTTCATACCCAGTCTCTCGTCAAATCGAGCTGGTGTACAGACTTCCAGTAGTTTCCCTTGAGTGCTGAGGAGATATGCCATTTCTGTACAGCTACCGCAGCAGTTACTGGTGCTGATCACTAGCCATAACCGATCACATTGACGCACTAGTGCCACGGTTTCATCACGAGAGCCATTGCCATTGTTGAATGCTTGATCGGCTAGTTCTATCCAGTCTTCCTTGATTAACTCAGTCAAAATCTCATGTGCTTTTTTTATCTGAGCGTTTGCTAGATTGGCATTGCCGTATGTCTGCTCTCCAATCTCGACATTTATATCCTCACCGAATTAGTCTCGCCATTCCCAGAAAATCTCACCAACCTGTAAGCCGCGCCATGGAGTCAAATCCGACTTGTCATCGAAGCAAGAAGTGCTTTGAGCTACCACTACAGGTTCGACACTGAAACTTTTAAAGTCTTCAGAGAATCTTTTTGCTAGTTCTTCTAATCTTGTTTTTGAATCAGTATTCGTCGGCATACTTTAGCTCCATTTCGATTCTATTGTAATTGCTTCCGGGTGGCTTTCGTACTGCCGAAACTATTTCAACTAACATCGGAATTCGGCCATAGACAAAGTAGATTATTGCTTCAGCTGCATGGGCTGGATCAAACACAATGCGCTGTCCTCGAATTCCAGGCATGACTTTGGCTTGTCCAAAAACTTGTCTGACTAGGCTGGGTCCGAAGCTATTAAATAAGACCGGTAAGGCAGCGCTTCCAGCAAGTTTAGTCGGTAGGGTCAAAAATTCAAATATCTCACTAACTGATCTTGCATCTTCTAGGTGAAACTTGTTGGCAACGGCTTCGACTGCATTGACTAATGCAGTCGATCTGTATCGATAAGGAATAATCGGCAGGCGTTCTAAATCGCAGAGTTTGAGCCAATCTTCCAGAGATGGTTCACAGCTAAGATCTTCTCTAATGTGTCTTAGTGCAATTGAATGCAGTTGCTTACGCTTGGGAAACTTACGAGCAAGTATTTGCGGTCCAAGATCGCAATTGTGCAGGATCATGCGATGTCTTAGATCTGGGCAAAGATCTTTAGTCGAATCAAGCAATTCATGAATCTTGAGGTCCTGGATCCATTCATCTCCGCCGCTCGAAATTGCATGCTGCCATGGGCGCACGATTTAAAACCCCCAGTTTCTAAGTTGTAGAGTTTAACACCTTAAGATTAACCTGGATCGCCAAGTGGATCTTTGCTAGTCGGCCTGGCATTTTATTTGGCGCTATGGGTAGTAGTGCTACCGGTGGTGGCATTTTGGCTGTGATTTTTTACTTGGCAATTCTTGACTATTAGGCAACTCCTTGCTACTTAGCTTTCAAAAAGCTTTCTTTCAACGACGGCTGAAGGTTTGGTGAAAGCTTCGAATCGCCGTGCCCATGCTGATTTTAGTTGACAAGTGCGCCGCTCGATGTTAGCTTAGATTTCCGGATTAACAGAGACAAGTCGGCAGCAGCAAATGACAATTGCGTTTCGAATCTTTCTCGAATCTTGCAACCACATTTTGAATAAATCAATTTCCTTGAAGCCTACTTTTAGGCTCAGTGAGTTGCTGTTGCTTTGTTTTAGAGTTTTTTCGGTCAGGTCCTAATAAGGTGTAAAACCATGTTTCTCAAATCACTATTTACCAGGCTTGCTCTAATCGTCACTTTATCTTCGTCTGCTGCACTCAGCTCTGCACCAGCGCTAGCCCAAGATGCCTTTGGCTCCGGTGGTCAGTTTGCGCAGAATTCACTGGGTGCGACCGGAACACAATCGCGCTTGAACTATACAACGGGTTCGCAAACACAGCATTTGTTTGATGGAAATTCACCAACTCTGCAAGGTGCTACTAATGGCACAATCGCTGCCCAAGGCTTCGAAGCAACCGTTGTACAAGGAGTGAATACCGCAGGCACTGTTCGGGTTAACAACCTCGCCAATATGGAAGCGCTTCTCAACATCATTGCTAATGGTATGGAGATTCTCGGCATTGCCTGGGGCGGTCCTACTATGATCTGGGGCTTTATGCACATGGCGGCTGGCTCTCAGCAGGCCATGAAGAAAGTATTGTTTGGTGCAGCCGGAGTAACCGGCGGACTTGCTACTCCCGGTTGTATCAACTGGTTGGTGGCATCGGCTAGAGACGCGGCACTGTTTAATTGATTCCCCGCCTCTTCCGATGCTTTAAGTCAAGCGCATCTTGACAGGCCTGTTGGCTGCTGTTATTCTGAGCAAAGCCGTTCGTAAGCGGCGGCAATTATTGCTAACAAATACATTGAGAGTGTCCTATGTTTTCAGAACGAGAGATTTTTGAAGGCTAAGTAACCAGCAGTAGCATGGTTCTTCGGTTTCAATTGTGTTTCTCTCTTCTTATTCATCGGGCAAGAAATTATGTATTGCAGACGTTTTGATTTTAAGACACTAACTAACGTTTTTCGAGAGAGAAGCGCCAGTTCATTATTGAACGGTATTTGGCGCTGTCTTCTAGTAGTTAGGAAACCTGGTTTTCGCCCAGGGAACGCGGGTGCGAATCCCGTCAGCGCTTTAATCTTTGAAGCTGAATAAAAATCATTTGCAACCATATCGGAGTATTTCTCATGGATGATTGTGTTGGCATTCACCCTGCGCGTTTATATAGTTTCGACCAGTTGATTGACGGACTGAAAGAAGCACATGCAAGAAAGTTGGTGGTGGAAAGCTCGAATAAAGACGGTCTTTTGCTCTACGTTTATTCCTCCAAGTGTGTCTACGACCAACTTTGGAATGACTTCACACTTCTTGCCAGGGGGCTTATTCTAGATCCGCAGGTTGGCAAAGTGGTGGCAACCCCTTTTCCTAAATTCTTCAATTTAGGTGAAGCTGGTCGTGTATGGCCGACCGGCGCCTTTGATACTTTCGAAAAAGTTGATGGCAGTCTTATTGTCATTTTTCATCATAACGGACGGTGGCAATGTGCCACCAAAGGCGCCTTCTATTCAGATCAAGCACTTTGGGCGACGGCCCGATTGAATGAAGTTGATCAGTCGCTACTTTTGCCGGGCACCACTTATTTGGTAGAAGCGGTCTATCCAGAAAATCGAATAGTTGTGCAGTATGAACAGGCTTGTTTTGTTCTACTCTCCGCCTATGATGAAGCTGGAGGAGAGCTCAACTATGATGCTCTGCAAGATTTGGCAGACCGTATTGGTTGGCAAATTGCCCGTCGTTATCACTACGATTCTCTTCACTCTCTGGCTGACTCGGCAAGGGCTCTTTCGCGCGACCAGGAAGGCTTTGTTGTGCGCTTCCTTGATGGTTCGAGATTGAAGATAAAGGGCGATGAATATCTTCGATTGCACGCTCTTTTGTCGAATGTAACACCATTGGCTATCTGGGAAAAACTAGCAGCGGGCGATGATCTTGATGCTATGCGCAGAGATTTGCCGGAAGAATTCTGGTCTGATTTCGATCAAATACGTTCGCAGTTGGAAAATAATCTCGCTCAGTTGATCAATCGAGTCACTATTTTTGCGCGCACTGTCGATAGGCTTTCGGATAAAGAATTAGGCCTCAGGCTTGGTGAACTCGAAAGTGATATTCGTCCTTTCATTTTCTCTTATCGTAAAGAAGGAACACAGTTTCCCGGAGCAAGAGCAAAGGAGTCTTTGTTTAGATTAATTCGACCAGCTGGAAACAAACTGCCTGGTTATACGCCCTGCAGCGCTTTAGATCTTTTGCAAGATACTTGAGGCGACAGGCGACAGGCGACAGAGAACCACATCGCAAGTAAATTTCGGATCTTGCTGGCTGCCTTTTCAAAAGTTTGATTGCCAGCCTTGCAACGCAATTGAACTTTATTCGCCGAATTAGCGTCTTACAAGAAGATAGTAAATGCGTTGATTCAGCAGCGGGATACGCTGATCTTGACAGTGTATGACATTTGTAATACGGTAGGAGAAGCATGGTTTGGCCATTCTTGGGTTTAACAGTGATAGCCTCGTTCGCCATGGAGTGACTGCGCAAGAATGTATGGAGGCGCTTGCAGATCCTTGTGTTATTGAGGTGGATGAAAGTGAAAGTAAGTCAGGTAATCCTAGAATTATGTGGGTCGGCAAAACCCAATTGGAGCGTATGTTGGAGGTCGGCGTCGAGTATTTAGACGACATGGATTGGATTTATCACGCTAATAACGCCCAAAGCAAATACAAGTCTCAATATCTAGGAGGGGTTGGCTAAGATGGCGAAAATGACACCGAGGGAGCTCTCTAGGCGAAAGAGGGAGACGCTGCTACAGGCGCGGGCCGAGGTCGCTAAGACTGGAATTGTGCAATTTCGAATTGATGAAGAAAGTATTCAGAGGCTTTATGTTCGCGCCAGTGAGTTAAAGAAACCTATCGGCACTATGGCCCGTGAGTGGGTGTTGGAGCGGCTCGCGGAGGAAGAAGGACGTTCCAGTGGTGTTACGACGAAATTATATGAAGACATAATGACTGCAATTAATTTGCGATTTGATCAGTTGGAGGATACTTTGGTGAAAGAAAAAAACGCACCTACTCTTAGTAATGGCCGTCGTAAGGACTGATGGACAAACCCGTATATTGATTACAACTTGATGGCAAGATTCGTTGGTAACATATTTCTAGTCGGTCTTTAGGAAGGGACTAGTTTGTCAACTAATTCAGTGGCCCAAAATAAGCGTCGAGTTTTTATAACGGGCTCGGCCGATGGCCTTGGTCATGCTGCTGCTAAAACGCTGCTCTCTCAGGGGCATGAAGTCTTTGTGCATGTGAGATCAAAAGAGCGCCTGAGCGCAGTCGACGACCTTGTGGCTGGTGGTGCCGTTGCAACTATTGGCGATTTAGCTATTTTCAGTGAAACGCAAGACCTCGCTCTCCATCTGAATAGTCTCGGTCGCATGGACGCTGTTATTCACAATGCCGGTGTGTATAAGGGAGATGTAGCAGGCGTAAATGTCTTGGCGCCGTATGTTTTGACGGCACTAATGTATCGGCCGCAGAGATTAATTTATTTGAGTAGTGGCATGCATACGAGCGGTAGAGCCAAATTTGAAGATTTAGATTGGAATACTAAAGCTTCATCAGTTAGCTACTCAGATAGCAAACTATTGATCACTGCATTTTCTGCTGCCATTGCAAGAAGATGGAAGCACGTTTTTTGTAATGCTGTTGATCCAGGTTGGGTGCCAACCAAGATGGGCGGTCCCAGCGCTTCTGATGACTTGCGGCAGGGGCACCTTACACAAGAGTGGCTAGCCGTGAGTGATGAGTCGGCAGCGCTAACAAGTGGGGGCTACTGGTATCACAAGAAGCGTACCGATCCTCACCCTAAAGTTTTGGATACAGATTTCCAAAACCGGCTTCTTGAGAAGCTAGCTATCTTAACCGGAATTGAACTTGAATTTTAGTGCTGCTGTTATATGGACTGCGCTTAAGCGCTATTTCAAGGCTCTTCTAAATCAGAGATCTTCAACGCTTGCCCCTCTCGCAATAAGCGTTTGGCTGATTTGCCGAGTGCGTGGTTGATATTTTTCAAGCAGTCCGTCTTTGATACCATGCGAAAGTCCATGTGAACAGAACTCAAGATTATGATCGATCCGGCTCTAATGTCTTTGGTGGCGCATACCACAGCGAGCCGCTCTAGTTCGTTATCAAAGCTAGGTATGGCAGCCATGCGCAGTTGGGTGCAAGTACTGCACTGTGCTCCTTGATAGGGGCGGTGGCAGGTTTTGCAAATTAAGGCTTCTTTCGCTCTAGTTGGTTCTGGGGCTGGTACATTTCCCCAACTACTGACAGATTGTATGTCAAATACTTTGTTTTGATACTGATAGAGTTCTTCCATGTTTTTTATGGTCCATCGGGTCTGCGGATGGTTTATGCCATGGGCTATAAGATTTATGAGCAGGGCCTGCTTTAAACTATCTTCTGACTCTTTCAACTTGTTTTGCAGACATTGGCATTGGGCGAGCTTGTTGAGGATAAATGACAGCTCGGGATGATCAAGCCCTAGTGCCGTTATCTGTTTATCCAGGCAGTCGTTGTAAATCGATTCTGCGTGGGCGAATTGCTTCTGCTGGTAATAGAGATCGCCTAGGTAGTCCAGGCATAGAGCTACGACGAGCAGCGACTTGCCTTTAGCAGCTTCATCTATAGCCTGCCACATAAAGTTCTGCGCGTCTTCATAGTGCTGATTGGCGGCTGCATTCTCCGCGCAGGTTTTCAGTAGTTCCCAGGTTTCAGGCACGCTATTTGTCCAAGCTTTGATTTGCCATATATTTTAGCTGAGATGTTCTCTTAAGAATACTCCGCCAGAGCTGGTCTCTGTAATCTATTATTGCGATTAGATTTGTCATCTGTGATGCTAAGCTTGGTTTGAGATGGAAGAGTTCCAATTGTCGTGCCAATGAGAGAACTCTGACTGTGTGATTCTATAACGTGCGAAGTGGCCTTCGTGCAGCCAATAAATTTCTGTCTCCACAAGGCGGACAAATTCTCTTATCGCCTTGGTGTATTTAAATCGAAACGGATCCGGTTCGCCGGGGGATTGAAGCACAGCCGCATATTGTTGCGCAGATCGCTCGTATGCCTACACAAAAACATCTCTGAGTAATTCAACCCGAGCGCAGGAAGAATCGATTTTGATGTTTGTAGTGTCCGCTAAGCACCGTTCTGTTTCATCAAGCGGTCCCAGGGGTAGATTGCATGCAAAGACTTCGATGGACCTATGAAATATGAATCCATTTTTGCTCTATCCAGAGTACGCATTAAGCATTGCGGTATCCAAGATTAAGACAGCAAAATCGAAACTGCTAATCCGCTACGCCCACCACAGGCACTCAAGGGCTATTGACAGATTGAAGCGTTCGCTGAAGATCCTGGAATTGGCAGATGAGACGAGCAAACGACCACCTTCTTTGTTGAAGCGATGGGGACTTGAACTGCGGCTGATTGACTGCGATTCATCTGCAGACCTACATGAAGCTATTGCCTCAACCAAGGCAGCCTTATTGAGTCAAAAGGAATACTTCGAATCAAAGTGCAAGCCGTTAGTAATCGAGCTAGAGAGTGTTCGGAAACAAATTGAAATGCTCAGAACACGGGCAAATCCGGAGTTGTTAGCGGACGAAATACAACAGCTGACCCTGGTTCAGTCAAAGATTCGCAGCGATCTCTCGTGGTATGAAGCTATGCTGGCTAAAGTTGTCGCAGACGTATAGTGGATCTTTTGCTTGGGTAGCACGGCGGTATCATTATCATTCAAATTGTCTTTTCTCTGTTGTGCTACTAGTGTTGCTGATGCGAAGCCAGTTAGGAAAAATGCATACAATCAGACTCTCGAATATAGAATGTCGAATTGTCCTCGCCCTATTTGTTGAGCCAGTCATTAAGAGATAAACAAACCAGCACCAAATATAGTGCAACTCTATCATTAGAAAGAAACAAAAGGCCTGCATTTATTGCAGGCCTTTCTTGTGTGCCGGGCATGTTCAACAACTGGAGGTGAAAGTCCTTACACAGCCTGATGACGGTGAAGTGTAGTGAAGCGCAACGGTTAATCCGCGAGGAGAAGTCGGAAAGAAGCG
>JBIPOV010000077.1:0-28709 GCA_044378815.1 Obscuribacteraceae bacterium (SeqCode)
CTACCTTGACGAGTTCTCATTTCGAGCCAACCGAAGATTCGGACAAGCACGAATTTGGCAAAGCCTCATCCGTGCTTGTTCTTTTGCAAAAACTGTCACTTTAGCTGAACTAAGGTGATAGGCAGGGCAGATCCAAGAATTCAAATTGGTAGTAATGGGTATGCTAAATGAGAGGTGAGTCTTGAGCATACAACAACCATTGATCTGTGTTCTCTGCGGCCGGAGCGGTCTCGCTGGTTACTTTGCGAAGCCAGAGCTAGCCTCGCACATTTGCAAAGACTGTGTGGAATTGCACAATCAGAAGATGCTTGAAGATAAGTGGTTCAAAGACGAACACGAACTTCAATTGATGATCCTGCAAGTACTTTTCGGTGTTCGCCATGCGGGCCAAGGTAAAGGTTGTACCGTTGCTATGGTTTCTGATTGCATCGGACTGGAAGGAATTTTCGACATTCGTCCAGCCCTTTCTTGGCTACGTCGCAACAAAGACATCGAAGCAGAGCAGGGAAACTTCTTTATCACAGACCAGGGAGTTGCCTATTTGCTTGAGCAAATGCCTGCGTTAAGGAAGCTCTTTGACGCAGAATGAAATTTTGTAGTCTCTATAGGCGACTTTAAAACTGGGCCTTGGGTGGCATGCAAGCAGCGGCTCCCCAAGGCAACTATTCAAATTTTACCCTATTGCAGGGTTTTTTGACTATAGTTTTCGATTTGTCTTGGTTTAAGATTGCAGGGATGCTTCCGCTTAAATTGTTGAGTCGAAATTTTGAAAGCTGCAAAGTATTCCTACACTCCCTTAATACTTAATACGCTCGAGTCATCGTTCTCTCAACCGCGCATGGCCCGTTACGTGAACCTGGCTGGGGGAGACAAAGCTTTAGCACTAGAGCTTCATGCTTGGAACGCTGAGCTAGGAGGAAGTTTGCATCTGCCGATGCAACACTTTGAATTGTTGTTGCGAAACTCATTGGATAATCAACTCACAGTTTCTTACGGAGCTGATTGGTTTGATCTTCTCTATCCGCAGTTTCGACCTGAATTTCAACGACAGATAGATGCGGCTAAAGACGAACTTGTGAAGCAACGCCGACCGGCTCTCCCTCCAGCGATAATTTCTCAATTTACTCTTGGCGCCTGGGTTGCTCTATTGGCCCCATGCTATGACCAATTGCTTTGGAAGTTTTGTCTGTTTAAGGCTTTCCCTAATCGTCCGACTCCATTTTCTCGCAAGATAGCCAAGAGTGCACTTGAGAGAATTAGGTTACTGCGTAACCGAGTTGTTCATCATGAGCCGATTTATCATCGTCACCTTGATCGCGATTTGGGTCACATTGTTGAGGTTGCTAGCTGGATTTGTCCAGTAACAGCAAGTTGGATTGACTATCATTGTTGTGCGTTTAAGCGAATCTGGATTGCTATGCCACGCTTGGATTCTGAACCAACCTGATTGAGCGATTTGATTGTGGAAGCTGTGAACTAAAGCTTGGCGGCGCAGAGAGTATTATGTTCTGAAAACCGGCAATAAAACCGATTATCGCTGGCTTTATTGTGGCCGTGGCAATGCGCTCGGCCCGCTGCGGCTAGCGGAAATTTTAAGCTGGCCACTGAGAATTCTGCAGCACAACTCTGTAGCCATCAGGGTCTTCGAAAGTCTTTCCTTGCACGTCCCAGTATGGGTTGAACGATTGCACTGCTTCATATCCGCAGCTCAACATGCGCGACACTGCCGCTTCCCACGCCGCTTTTTCTGGCAAATAGAAGACAATCAAATTATCTTTGCTTGGCGCTTTTCCTGCGCTATGGCCCAGGCATTTTGTAAATTCAAAATGGTAGGCAGAGTCTGGTGAGCCAATCATAACGCCGTCAAATCCTTGGTGATTTTCAAAGCGGCTCAGCTCCTGCAGGCCCAGTCCATCAACGTAGAAACGAACAACGTCTTCAATGTTATCGCTCGGTCTTGCCACGCGAAGTTTTGGGCTAACTGGCTTGAAGAGATCGTCTGTCACTGTCAGAGTGAAGAGAACTTCGACTTTCTCCAGAAGGCACTCAGACTGCCTGGCGCGCACCAAGTCGACTCCGAGCGTTTCTTCGACATGTTCCCAATGGGCGCGATCTGGCCACTGTGCATAGGCAATCCAAGTACCCTGATCACTTTCATGTAACCTTGAACCATGGGAGCCATGTTGGCTGAAAATGGCCTCAGTGATAATGCGCCAAGTATCTCTAAATTCGTTTTCTTTGCCTGATTTGACTTTCCATTGGTAGACTGCGCAAAACATTTTTGCCTCGCTATAAAATGCATCGGCTTATTCTATAGCGGAAAAATGTTATTGAACACAAGCTCATAAGGTGTTGGGGTGTATTCAGCCGCGTCTTCGCTTTTGACTTTCTCAGCAGCCATACTCGCCTGATACTGATAGCCTCGTTTAATCAGCTCAGCGTCAGCCGGATTTTGACCGTAGGTAGTTTCCCCTGCAAAAGGGTTGAGAATGTCGAGGGGGCTGCCCCACTCAGCATTTGTCTTGCCATTGAGATTTTTCGCCAAACCGTTGTACCAAATTGATTGCTCATAGCTGAAGCCCATTTCGCTAGCATAGACTCCCCAGGCGACATTGCCCCAAGCTTGAAACTGTCCACCTTTTTGCTTGTCGTCCCAATCTCCTTTGTCTTCAGTTTTTTCTTTGATGAAGGAAAGGGCATCAGTAATATTGAAAAATTCATATGGGTGATTTCTCGCCTCTTCTGTTCTCTCAGCCAGTAATTGCTTCCAGTTGCTTGGCATTTCTTGCACAACGGCGCGATGGGGCTCGCTTTCTAATTTGCAATCGCTGCTGTCAACAATAATGCGGGAGCCGTCATCGCTCTTGCATGAGCTGGTTATTTTGGAGCCGTCTGGTAGAAATCTGGTGGCATATTTAGAACCATTGTCTTGAGCCGGTTTATCTTTTAACAGTTCATCTCTGACAATTACTTCGCCGTTGCTGTTGGCTTTGACTGCGTGTGCGTCTCCTTTAAACGGCACGGAAATATTTGCCTCGCTAAATTTTTGCCAGCCATTAACTTTCCCTGTGTCGTCAAAAGTGGCGGCAAATCTGCTTTTGTCTGGCGCTGTAAACTCGACTAGGTCGTCGCCGTTATACTTTAGTGATTGCACGCCTTCGCCAGCGGCGTTCATAGCCACCACGGTTTTAGTGGTGCCTTCGAAAGTAGTTAGTGTAGACGAGGCGGCGGTTGTGAATTTGCCTTGGTCAGTGCCGGTATCATAAGAAGTAAGCTCAGAGCCATCTGGACGAATTACTCGTTGCACATAGTCTTTGCCTTGTGATGGGTCATTTTCATCTTTCGGCATTTGATAGGTAATTGCGATATTGCCTTTTTCGTCAACCTTGAAGTCGGCAAGCTCTTCACCGGCTGGGTTCATTATGTTAGTGCGATACCACTTTCCATCGGGTCTTTTTTCGATCTGGTCATCATTGCGATCATTGAATTTGGTTGGCTGGCAGTTGGCGTCGAGGGTTAAGCGATCTGCCGGTTTCAATTGTTCAGCCGCTTTGAGTCTAAGGCTATCTAGGGTAGCCAGGCTTGGGAAAGTGGGTTTGAAGAAAATGCCAGTTGACTGCCAGTCTTTCCACACATCAGACATGAGGTGCTGCTGGGTAGCTCCAAGCAGCTCTATCGCAGGGGAAGGTTTATGGGCTAGGGTGTCTCCGCTCTGCAGCATAATTTTTTCTTCCTAAGGTGCCGATCTTGGTAGCGACACTCCATTTGTAACTGCGCTATCTAACAATGACGTAACAGTGAACTTTGGTTTTGTTTGTCGTCATTTTTAGTAGATTTGCCAATTGGCTTCACTTTAGACAGCAAAAGTTCCCATAACTTGGCACTTATCAACGGCGCTTAAATCAGTCGCTTAGATAATGTTCAAGAACTAATTTTGCTAAAGTGCCAGGGTCGCTTGCAAGATTCTCTTGCTCAATGTCGCGCTTCATTGGCCTATTCGTGGCCATCCAAAACAATTGATGGAAGGCTCTTTGTCACTCGTTTGAATACTTGATAGTTGCGCAAAGCTCTGGAGACAATAAGCCCTCCCTGAATCGCTATCAACGCGCTCTCAGCTCGCTCCTTGGCTAATTTTTTATTTAAGCCGGCCTCAACTCCTACCTCGGCAATGGCATCAATCCATGCTTCTAAGCTTTGGGCTACTTGATGTTGGAATGGCGCACTTGTCTCGCCTAAGGTCAGCCCTTCTATGAGGCAACCCTTACGTCCGAATTCGTAGAAGCTTTCTACTACTTTGGCCATCTGACTGAGTTTTTCTCTAGGCTCGCCCGCAGCCTTTAGGGTAGACACAAAATATTGTTTCACTGCTGCATGAACATAATCGAGTACCTCCTTGGCCATCTGTTCTTTGCCACCGGGAAAGTGGTGATACAGACTTGATTTACCGAGCCCGGTAGCTTTTGACAAATGAGCGATGGAAACACCTTCGTAGCCTTGCTGGCGAAATAGCTCCAATAGCTCAGGCATGAGCTCAACCTTTTCCATAACGGAAGCCTCTTTTTTCAGTGCATTAATCTATCGGATACAAAACTAATGTACCGAACATTCGGTTGCTGGTCAATCCCTATAGCTTTGCAAGAGCCGTTCCAGCTACTCCAGAGTGCTCAAAATATTGGCTAACTGCGGCCGCCATCACTTCGAGATGCTTATGAGAGAGCCTTTCCCAGAACACGGCTTATACGGCGTTTGTGTGGTTTCACCTGATTTTCACGCCGGACAGCTTATCTTGAATAGCACTTACTAGATTACGGCCCAGGCTGTACAGCACCGCAAAGATTCTCCCCCTACTTCGCTTTAGTTGATTACATGGCTGACGTTGAGACAAAACCAGTAGAAAAAGTAGAAGCAATTGATTCAGCCAGTAAGCCAGCTGACAATAGCCCTAACGTGCTTGACCTGTATAAGGCAGCACAGCCTGATTTATTTAAACCAAACGGTTCTAGTCTCAGCGAGGCAGATAAAATCTGCGGCAAACTTCAGCTAGAAGATTCGCAAGCTAAGTCCTGCTCTCAAGAATTGCCTCCAACAGAGACAAGTTCGCATAGTGCCAGTAGTGGTCCAGAAAGTAGCTACTCAGCTAGTTCGTCAGCTAGTTCGTCAGCTAGTTCTTCAGGCAACTTCTCAAGCGATTCAGGTACGTATTCTCGTGCAGAAGCCGGTGATGCTGGTAAGGCCGTTGCCTATGGTGGACCCGAATTCAGTCGGTTAGGTGATAGTGTTGCTTCCTCTGGTATGCCGCCCGGCAGTGATCAGCAAGCTCGCAGACCGATTTTCGAAGCTGGTGCGCCAAATTCTGAATTGCAGAGACAAGCTGCGCGATTGCTTGAGGCCGCTGAAGCGAGTGAGCCTGGTTCGTCGCTTGCTGTTAGTGAGCGAATGAACCGCTTTGAGAGAGCAGCAAGGGAAAGAGGGGTGAGCGAGAGCGAGGTGGCCAAAACCTTTGGCGAGGTGGCCCGACTTTATGAGGCCAAGGATAATCCCAGCCTTCCTATCGACGCAAAACAGCGTCAGGCATTAGCTCGCCAGGTTTTAGACAATGCAGCCGACCCAACTTCTATTGACCAAGGATCTCACAACACTTGTAATGTCACCACCCTTGAGTCTCGGGCATATTCCCGCACCCCTTCGGAGGCAGCAAGGATGGTGGCTGATGTGGCCACAACTGGGCAGTACACTTCTCGCAGCGGCCTCACCGTTAAGCTTGACAAAGATTCGCTCACTGCTCACAACGGTGCGGAGAACTTGACGAAGACAGATGGAGTAAGGGACTTTTCTGGTCAGCTTTTTCAGGTGACTGCGGTCAATCTCGCCTATCAGAAAGAGAACCCCAATATTCGTTATGAACAAAAACCACCGAAACCCGGTCAGACGCCTCCTGATAACGGAGAGCGGCTGATGGACTACTCGACTAACCCTGCGACTGAAGTCGGCCGACCAAATATCCTTTTTCGTGCCTTAGGATCTGAAGATAAAGGAGTTCGTCAGCCGTATTTGTATAGTAGCAACTTGCGCGATGTTGGTAACGAGATCACTGGTGAGAAAGATAAAGACTGGCTTTTGGATTCCACAAATGTCAAGTCTAGGCAAGACTTTGAAGACAAACTGGCCCAAGCTAAACGTGACGGAAAAATGCCTGTGGTGGTGGTCTTACACACAGGTAATGAGCCCTTCCACACTGATAGCGGTAATGGTACTGCTGGTGGTAGCGGCGGTTGGCACGTAGTAAATGTCACAGATTACCAAGCTGGGCCACCATCTCGCATTGCCGTCGACAATCAATGGGGGAAGAGGGCTGATCACATTTCACCCAACAGTCAAATAAGTCCGGATATGCTTTATTTTTCTACGAAGGATCCAAAAGATAGTTCGCAGGCATTAGAAATGGCCCAGAGAGCAAGAGAACAGAAGAAAGAAGGTAATTACGACGAGCGTTTTCAGTTAGAGGCCCTGCGCAAGCTCAATATGACAGGAAATCTTTCGGATGACCGTTACTTGTATCAGCTTAAAGCGACAGTTCGAGAATTTGATGGTATGTATAAAAATGGCAGCCTTGCCAGGCCAGAAGGTTCGTGGCAGACTCGATTGAACCATATCTACGCTATGCCGATTTCGTCTCAGCTGCAAGTACTAGTTCAGATGAAAGATTCCGGCAGCATTACCAAAGAGAGTTTTTTGAAAGTAGCCGCAGATAGTTACGGTAGATCGGAGGCCAAAGGTACACATGATGGCAACAATCCTTTTCTTTTGCGCTTTCAGATGAAGCAAGTTTCTGATGGCTTGCCGCCAGAGCAGAGATCGGCTTTCCAACTAGAAATGCTTGCTGCCGTAGGCAAATACAAGAGGAAGTAACGTGACAATGGGTAAGAATATGGGACCAGTCGATAGAATAGATTTGCAAAACAGTGATGATCTTACTCGTCCAAAATCGGCCGATCACTTTATTGTTGAGATAGCTCAAGGCATTAAAGACAAGGCTGCCAATTCTTTTGCCGTAGGGCAAATTGATCATATTGCTATACCTAGAAACTGGCAGCAGAGCACTGCTCCTTTCGAGAGCGCTACTGGAGCATTTACGGCATTCAAAAGCGACAAAGCTGAGGATGCCTTGCTTTGTTTCTATAGTCGCGGCGGTTCTCTTGATGAGATTTCTGCTAAAGCCTTTAGAGATGTATTGGCTAAACCGCCTCATCATCTTTCGGCTGAAGAGTTAACTAGTCTAAAGTCGGTTTTGAGAGAGCGTGTTCCGGGAGAGAACTTCAAAGTAACCCAAGCAGGTACGCAAGCAGTCAATGGTCAGAACGTGCTGTTTATTGAGGGGCAGCATACAAATGCCGATTTGCATGTGGCCGCGATTTACATAAATGCCGATGGTGATGGTCGCAGTGTTCAGGAGGCTTACTTTCAGGCTCCCTCCGCAAGCTATCTTCAGGGGCGTTTGCAAGCAATGGAATCGTTTAGGAGTATGCGCTTAAACGACAATTCTATGTTGAATAAGCTTTACTTGGCACCCCTCAAGTAGCAGCATTTTTGATTGCATTCCTGAGCTATTCGCCCGCACGATTTGACAAGTTGATTTAACTGTTCAGTTACTTTAATTCTGCGACAATGTGGCAGGATATACTGAAGCTAGACTAAAACTTCTCTAGTTCTGAGGGATGTCAGAAATAAACCCATGGTAAGACCAGCTGGTGCTGAGTTTGCTCCCGGTGATATCGTCGGTAATACCTACGAGGTTATCGATTACATTGGTCGTGGGGCCATGGGCTACGTCTATCACGTGCGCCATACTGGTCTTCCTAAAGAGTATGCCCTCAAGACTTTAAGCCCCGATCAAATTACTGAGACAGCATGGCTGCGTTTTCAGATTGAAGCGCAGTCAATTGCCAAAATGTTTCATCCTAATATCATTACTATTCATAATTTCGCTGTACACAAGGCGCCTGGTCGAGTTGAACGGCCGTTCTATGTGATGGATCTTTTGGCTGGTACGAGCTTAATGGAAGAGCTGCGAGATAATGATGCTCTTCTCCTTGAAAGAGCCCTATCAGTGTTTACCCCGGCTGCTAGTGGCATTGGTTACGCGCACAGCAAAGGAATTATTCATCGAGATATTAAGCCTGGCAATATTATGTTGCTCAAACAGCCCGATGCCAGCGGTGCTACAGTCAAAATAGTTGATTTTGGCATCGCCAAGTTGACCGCTGATAGCGACCTAGCCCAGCAGCATCTAACCAGCGCTGGAGAGGTTTGTGGCAGTCCGCTTTACATGAGCCCAGAGCAAGGGCTGGGGCAGGATGTCGATGCGCGCAGCGATGTCTATTCGCTTGGTGTTAGCCTCTTCGAGGCCCTGACTGGAGATCTACCCTTCAAGGCTAATTCAGCAGTGGATATAATGCTTTTGCACCAGAGTGCGCCGGTACCCCAGCTCAATTCAATTGCTGAGGGCGTTGAGTTTCCCGCCGTTGTGCAACAAGTTGTTGAAGGCATGATGGCGAAAGACCCTAGCCTGCGCTATCAAAATATGCAAGAAGTCGTAGCCGATCTTGTGGCCATTCAGCTAGGCAACCCGCTTCCTTCTGCATCTTCTTCTTCTTCTTCTTCTTTTACGAGTGGCGTTGAGCATGAAGTTGAGGAAGAGTTGGCAGTTGAAGCTGATAGCGATTCTCAGACAGACATAGAGGAGAGTGGATTTTCTTTGCCGAGTGGATCTGACTCGCCGATGGTGTCTGCGGGACGCTCGCGGCCCACGGCTCAGATGGTGTTTCTGGGGCTCTCTGTGGCTGCTGCAGTGATCTCGTCTTTAGCTTTCCTGGCTATTAAATCGGCCGGCAAGCAATCTTCGCCCTCGACGTCTTCCTCTACTTCATCTATTTCATCTACTGCTTTGGCCCCGAAGTTGCCGTTGCGCTCTCAGTCTGGAGCCCTTGCCAGTGCCGGTTCGAAGGCTCCTAGTGCTAGCTCAAGTTCTAATTCAGAGGATGAAAAAAATACACCCAAGCTTGATCCAGAAGAAGATAAAGAGCCGGCTCAGTCACTGAAGGAAACTACTCCCTTTGCCACTGTGCGCCAGGTGAATGGTCGCCGGATTGTTAGCTTTGATTTTCCTACTGACGCGCTAATAGGCAAGATTTATTCTTGGAATGAGGACACCGGCGAGGAGCGAATAGTCAAGGCTAAAGGACGCTTGACCTATAATAAAGGCGAATGGCTCTGCTTTATTCCTTCGCGCATTATTGCTAAGTATCCGCAGTATCTCAAGCGTTTTCAGCCAGGCCTGCTAGCCGGTATACGTTTAAATGAAAATTCAGATAGTGATCAGATCTTGGAGTTTTGTACGATTATTCCAGGCATCAAGTACCTAGAACTTCACAGAACTAACAAGTTGACCAGTGGCTGTGCTGCTTCGCTCAACAAGTTTACCGAGTTAGATGAGTTTGACGGCTACCATAGCACCGTAGGTGGTATTAATTTGGCGCGCGCTACTTGCTGGGACAAAATCGAAAAATTTCACTATAGTCATTGTCCTAATGTTACACCTATGCTGGTGAAGCTTAAGTCATGCAAAAAATTGACATTGTTAGATGTGCACCAAAGCAACCTTACCTACCAAGACTACAAAGCAATTTCAGAACTCACTAACTTGCGAGAATTGAAATTTGAGAGCGATTGCATAACATTGAACGAACTCAAGCTATTCGCAAATTTGCCCTACCTTGAAACTATCGAACTTTATGACTGTGGACTAGTAGAGGAAGCTATTCCGATTTTGCGTCAGTTTAAGGCGCTTAAGACATTGAGAATGGGAACCGAGAAAACTCTTGTCAAACTGCGGGATAAGTTTAAGGCAGGGCTGCCCGGTGTAGAAGTTGAATAGAGATAGGCTTGAGCCACGATATACTAGAACTAGACTAAAACTTCTTTAGACCTGAGGGATGTCAGAAGTAAATCCATGGTAAATCCGGTTGGTGCTGATTTTGCTCCAGGTGATATCGTCGGTAATACCTACGAGGTTATCGATTACATTGGTCGCGGCGCCATGGGCTTTGTCTATCACGTGCGCCATGTGGGCTTGCCCAAAGAGTATGCCCTCAAGACTCTAAGCACCGATCAGATTACTGAAACAGCTTGGTTGCGCTTTCAAATTGAAGCGCAGTCAATCGCTAGAATGTTTCATCCAAACATTATCACCATTCATAATTTTGCCCTGCACAAAGCTCCTGGTCGAGTTGAACAGCCTTTCTATGTGATGGACCTTTTGGTTGGTAAGAGTCTAATGGAAGAGTTGCGCGACAACGACCCTCTTCCTCTTGCCCGAGCCCTTTCAGTGTTTTCGCAAGCAGCTAGCGGCATTGGCTATGCCCACGGCAAAGGAATCATTCACCGCGACATCAAGCCTGGCAATGTTATGTTGCTCAAACAGCCCGATGCCGGTGGCGCTACGGTCAAAATTGTTGATTTCGGTATCGCCAAGTTGACTGCTGACAGTGAGATTGCCCAGCAGCATTTAACCAGTGCTGGAGAGGTTTTCGGCAGTCCGTTTTATATGAGCCCTGAGCAGGGTCTGGGGCAAACAGTCGATGCGCGCAGTGATGTTTATTCACTGGGAGTCAGTTTCTTCGAAGCGCTGACCGGAGATTTGCCTTTCAAAGCTAATTCAGCTGTAGATATCATGCTTTTACACCAGAATGCGCCTGTACCAGAACTCAATTCTCTGGTTGATGGCGTTGAGTTTCCAGCTGTTGTGCAGCAGGTGGTAGAGCGCATGCTGGCAAAAGATCCGAATGTGCGCTATCAGAATATGCAAGAGGTTGTAGCTGACCTTACAGCCATTCATTTCGGCAATCCTCTACCCTCTTTGTCGAGTGGTGTTGTTCACAGCCAAGATCTAAGTCTCGGTCGCAGGGCTATGCAGAGTCAGGCTCAAGATCTTGATTTAGACCCAGATTCCAATTTTGATGGTGAACAGTCTTTGGCGGGTGAAGTCTGGGTGGCCGGTGACGGTGATTCTGATTCAGATTCTGAATCTGGCGTCGACTATGAAGCTGCAGCAGATATAGCAGTGGGGGCTGATACTGGTTCGCAAACGGTGCTAAATGAGAGTGGACGTGCCTTGACCATGGTGTCTACTTGTTCTTCGCGGCCCAAGGCCCAGGTGGTGCTTTTGGGGGTTTCAGTGGCCGCTGCCATAACCTCTGCAGCAGCCTTTATAGCGATAAAATCGGCTGGCGTTCAAACTGCTTCTGAGCACCCGACTGCAAGATCCGCGGTAAATGGTTCTGCGCCTAAGTCAGGTTTGTTAAATGCCAATTCTGGAAAAGGAGCTGGTGCTAGTGGTGCTGCTGCTTCTGGTGCTACGAATGGTGTTACGGGTGGAGTTAATTCTGGCGCAAGCTCTGTTTCTAATTCTGCTGCTAGCTCTGCTTCTGGTTCTGCTGCTAACGCCTCAGTCAATTCTGGCACTGATGCCGCTGGGCATGCTAAACAACACCGCGGTAGAGATAAGCCAAAACTAGATCCTGAGGAAGATAAAGAGCCTACTGATTCTTTCAAATCAACCAAACCCTTTGGTGTTGTGCGCCAGGTGAAGAATGGCTGGATGGCTGATTTCGACTTTCCTACAGATGTTCTCATTGGCAAAATCCACTCTTATAATTGGACTGCCAACAAAGACAAGACCGTGAAGGCCAAGGGGCAGCTTCACTATGGCCCTACTGATTGGCTCTGTTTCCAGCCGGCTCGCATTATTGGTAAGTATCCGCAGTATCTCAAGCGCTTTCACCAGGGTGATATTGCTGCTGTGCAGCTGCTGGAGCATTCAAGTAGTGATGCGATTCTAGCGGCTTGTGCGGAGATTCCTGGTATAGACGAAGTGATTCTTCGCCACGCTAACAATTTGACCAATAAGAGCATTGCTTCGCTTAGCAAGTTCACTGGTTTGAAAAAGTTTGACGGCTCTCATGGTGCCTTAGACGGCATAGCTTTGGCGCGGGCGACCTGCTGGGATAAAATTGAAGAGTTCAGATGCAGTCATACTCGCAACATAACGCCGATGCTTTTGAAGCTAAAGGCGAGCAAAAGCTTGCGCTATTTAGACGTTCATGAGAGCAATTTGACATACCAAGATTACAAAGCAATTTCTGAGCTTACTAACCTGCGCGAATTGAAGTTTCAAGAAGAACCTATAACACTGAATGAGCTGAAATTACTCTCTAATTTGCCTAATCTTGAGCGAATTGAGCTATGCGATTGTGGCCTTGAGGAAAAGGCGATCCCGATTATGCGACAGTTTAAGGCGCTCAAGAAATTGACGATGGGAACTCATAAGACCTTGCTTGTATTGCGAGAGGCCTTTCGAAAAGGCCTGCCTGGCGTTGAAGTTGAGTAGCCCAGATTTTGCTTCCAATTGATAGCTAGCTCTGCTCCGCTATGGATATGGAACCGACACATTTGAGAAATTACAATTCGTTTTACTCCCCCCCAAGGAAATAAGACGATGACAGAGAAAGCATACTTAGTTGAGAATCCCTCACTGCACCCGAGCCAACCATTCGAAGATTTGAATTCCCCTACCTACACTCCGGTAAATAATCCTTTGCTTGAGGCTGCTCTAAATATATGGAGAAATGCTTCAAGAGAAGTAAGCAATTGCCCTCCAGTCCGCAAGGAAAGTGAGAGCTGGTTACTTCCTAGCGTTACCTTGTTTGATAGCCATCAGCAGGTTGGCGCACTGTGCTGAATGCCGGAGATGAGTTATACATGAGTTGGGAGCCTGAATTTGGAGAGGTGACGCCAACACGTTAGTGTTTCATTGTTTTTTTGAAGGTTTGCGCTCGCAGGTTTGCTCTAATGCAACTAACTTTTTCTCTTCGTGGCGCTAGAAATTTAGCCAGCTAATGTCTTTTTATGCATCTGCTACTTGTGCTTATTATTATTATTCTGCCGGGGCTCTGTTCTACTATAGAAGAAAGTATACATGCGGCGAAAAAATGGCGCAGCAGGAGGGGTGACCTCTTACTGCGCCATTTGGTTTGGCTAGTTGGCCTTTGCCGGTACTGCGCTTGGCGCGTCACTGACAGCGCTGCTCGTCGCCTCACTCGCCGCTGCACTCGATGCTTCGTGGGCTGTGAGCATCTTGCGCAGTTCGTCTGCTGCGACTTTCAGAGCTTCCGGCCCAGTATCGCCATCGACGAGCGTCTCTGGGTCGATGCCGCTCCGTTCAGTTTGGCCACAGTCACCGAGCCATTCGCCGCCAGGAGCGAACCAATGGCAACGTGCAACACGCAGTTTGACTTGGCCATTGCCGACTTCGTAGTCAGCCTGACCGATGCCTTTCCCGGCGGTTGCGGCACTGCCGACCATGTGCACTTGACCAGCAATGCCGTTTTGCACGAGGGCGCAAATCATCATCTCGCTGGCACTGGCTGTGCGGCGATTGAGCAAGATCACCAGTGGTTTGCCAAACAGCGTTGCCGCCCGGCGCTTGTAGAGGTCGGTGGGCAAAGTGGTGATGCCATTGCTACCGGCGCCATGCACTTCATCGGTGAGGAAGAACTGGTCCTCGTTGAGGAAGTACTGCCTGATTTTCAAGCCCTCTTCGTGGCGAAACTTGAGGGTGGCAAGCAGGCCCTGGTCGAGGAAGAAGCCGCAGCATTCCATGGCCTGGTGCATTCTGCCGCCGCTATTGCCGCGCAGGTCGAGAATCACTCCTTCGCAGGTGGCGATTTTTGCCACAGCAGCTTCTACCAGTTCGACGATATCTTCGCGATCAAAGCTGCTGATGCGCAGATAGCCAATCTTGCTGGGGGAGAGGGCTGACATGACATCGGCAGGCTTTTCAGCCGCTGCGGGGGTATTGCCGGTAGCAGTAGATTCGTCGGCGCTGGACGGCGAGACGAAGGTGGAAGGAGCGATCAGCCGCTCGGTGTAGGTGTCATTGAGCGAGGCCAACATTTCGTCAGCGTAGCGCAATGCAGTTTCTTCGCTGTCGATCAGGTCGTCGAACTTGTGCTCCCAAGAGCTCCAATTCGCCAATCTCGACTTGTCGAAGAAAGTAACGCCGACCAGTTCCCAGATCGCGTGATAAAGCTCAAGCCCCTGGGTTGAGGCTGTTTTTGAAATATTCATGACGATCCCTTCGGTTGAGATGTTTGTGATTTGAAGATTTCGCGCGTTAGACAGTTAGGCTCAGGTGGCAATGCCCACGCAGCAGACCTGACAAATTTCTCAGCACCTTATGCTGTGAAGAGATTCGACTGGGGTTTGCTGTGTTTTGAAGCTAAGTATTTGTTCGCGAGAAATTAGATAGTGGTTATGGCTTTAAACCTAGCCAAGAAGTGTAAGAAATTAAAAGAGAATTTCTTACACCTAGATGAGATCGCACTTAGACTTGGTCAGTGAGGCCTAAATAGTTTTGAGGTTTTTTTGTGTCAGGTTAGTATGGCTATCGCGAACTAACACGCAATCAAAAAGCCTTTGGCTTGTCGCTATTTTCTGGTGCTTTCAAATCTGCTTTTTCGGCGTCAGGGGTTTGATAGAAAACGGCGCGATTGTTATAGCCCGGTCGAGCTGATTCTGGCGCGTGTGCTTCTTTTACCGCCGTCAGGATTGGCTTTACTTTGGTGTGCGGTTTTAAGGCATCAGTGCATCTGAGGGCAACCAGATCACCTGGTTTGAGTTCGCCGAATACTTCGGTGAGGCTGTTCATCATCTCGCCTCGCACAACAGGCACCCATTCTACTTCTCCGTCCTTGACCCGACAGACGAAAGTAGACAAGGTCGAAGTAGTTTCGACGGCACTGGGGGGCAAGAATAAAGACGGATGGGGCCGCTTGGTTGGCCAGAAGACTTCGCAGAACATACCAGGCAGTATGCGCCAGCCGGGATTGGGGTAATTGAGCTCGACGGGCATGGTCCGAGTCTTTTGGTCCAGGTAATTGCCGATTCTGGCTACTTTGCCTTTGAATTTTTCGCTGGGGTGAGTTGAAACAGTAAATTCTACTTCGGCACCAGGAACAACTCCACCGGCTATGGCTTCGGGAACTGGCGTAACAATGCGCAGTAGATCAAGTTCTTGCACTCGCACAATGGATGGGTAAGCGCCGTGCCCTAGTGGGCCGACAAAGCTGCCTACGTGCATGTTGCGCTCGGTGACGTAGCCATCGAAGGGCGCTGTAATGGTTAGATACTGGGAGATGTCTCTATAGTTTTCGCTGGCCTTTTTCGCTGCTACCAATGAGTCTGTTAGCGATTTTACGGCATTGGCGGCAGCGGCAATATTTTCCTGCCAGGCTTTTACCTTCTCTTTGTCTGCTTCTACTTTTTGCCCCAGTACAACTACATCGTTCGGTGCCACTACTCCCGGTACCAATGATGCTTCTTTTGTGCGATTGTAGGTATCTTCGTCGCCCGCTAATTGTGCTTTGGCTTCTAGCAGGCTGGCTTTAGCTGAGGCTAGTTTTGATTGAGCTTGTTGCAGTTCGCCGCTCACAGCTTTTGCTTTTGCTGCCGATTCGTTGCTTTGAGCTAGTAGTTCTGGGGCGATGAGGCGGCAGATTACTTGCCCTTTTTTTACCTTCGATCCTCTGTCTACGCCAATCCAGTCGATGAAGCCTGGTACTTTGGGATAGACCGCCACGTCCTGGTAGGCCTGAATCTCACCAGGCAACTGGTCTACCCGTGAAAGTGTTTGTTTGATTACTTCGGTGACGGGAAGCTCTTGTATGTCTTGGGCTGTGGTATGTGGCGCTACTGCTTTTTCTGAGCATGCGCTGAGAAGCACTATTGGCGCCAGTCCGATCGTGACAGCTAACGCCCCTGAAAGACTCTGCGCTATTGTTTTTTTCAGTTTGCGATGTCGCCGTAAAATACTCATTTCTATTTACTCGCCTCGATCATCGGGATGTATAGACGGTGAGGCAATGGAGCTCTTACGCTGCACTACCGCAAAAACTAAGGGCAAGATCGTCAGGGCCGTCAGAGTCGACATAGTCAGTCCACCAATAACGGCACGCCCTAGTGGCGCACTCTGGGCGCCGCCTTCGCTCAGAGCCAGGGCCATGGGCACCATTCCTGATACCATTGCAATTGAGGTCATTAGAATTGGACGCAAGCGCTCTTGTGCTCCGAAAAGTGCTGCTTCTAGAGCTGTTTTCCCACCCAGGCGGCTGTTCTCCGCGTAGTTAACTAGCAGGATGGCGTTGCTTACCCCAATGCCGATTGACATGATTGCACCCATGAAAGACTCAATGTTGAGAGTGGTGCCAGTCAACCGCAGCATAACCATTACTCCGCAAACAATAGCTGGAGCTGTTGAGAGCACTATCAAAGCCAGTTTGGTCGATTGAAAATAGCCGGTCAACATCAAGAAAATCACAACCAGAGCAAGAGAAAGCCCAATGAAGAGGTGTGAGAAAGTATCGCTTAAGACTGGCACTTGCCCAGCTACTTTTACTCTTACGCTGCGAGGCGGCTCACCGGCGCGGGCCAGGGCTGCTTTCACTTCTTCTCCCACATGGCCTAAATCCATGCCCTCAATGTTGGCAGTGAGGGAGACCATGCGCATCATGTTGTCGCGGTCGTACTCGCCCACGCACTTGCCATAAGAGACCGTGGCCACGTCGCCTAAGAGCGGATGCTCACTGTTTTCTTTGAGCATGATTGGGAAGTGCTTTAGCGCTTCCATCGACTGTATTTGGTTTTGCGGAACCTGCACTTGCACCTGGTAGGCCACCCCGGTTTTTCTATCCATCCAGAAGTTTTCTAAGATGTAGCGGCTCGAAGATGTTGCTGGTACAAGGGCTTTGCCCACCTGAGCCGGTGTGAGGCCGAATTGGCCGGCCAGTTCTCTATCAATGTTGACGTCTACGGTGGGATAGTCGAGGGGTTGGCCATACTGTAGGTCGCGCAGATATGGAATCTTGGCCATTTCGGCTTTGACTCGGTCGGCGAAGAGCCTGCACTGAGTCAGGTCTGGGCCCTTCACTATCACTGATATCGGTGTGGGAGAGCCAAGGTTCATGATTTGACTGACCAGGTCTCCGGGCTCAAAGCTGAAGCTTACGCGGGGCATCTCCTGGGCAAATTTGCTGCGTAGGACGTCTTTGAAGTGGGCCAGATCAATATTTGCTTCTTTGCGCAAGCTGACGTCCATGACCGCTTCGTGGGGGCCGCTGGTCCAGAGAAACACAGAGCTGATGACAAATTGCACTGGCTGTTGACCGGCATATCCCAGGGTGGCTTCGACGTTTCCAGGGCCTGCTTCACGCTTGATTATGTCAAGCATCTGCAAGGTCTTTTCTTCGGTTACTTCTACCCGTGTGCCTGTGGGGCAGCGCATTCGCACTCTAAAGTCGGTTGTGTCTGAACTGGGGAAAAGTTCGCGACCGGTTTGGCAGAAGAGCAGAACGCTGAGTGAAATAGTGACCAGGAAATAAACGGGAATGACAATCAGGCGCATGCTCATGAGCTTTTCTACCAAGGCCGCGTGAGCAGCTTTGAACTTGGCAAAGAAGCCTTTGCTTTCATCTTCATTTTCTTTGTGCTTAATCAAATATACGGCCATAACTGGCACCAGGGCGCTCGACATAAAGAACGACCAGACCATACAGAAGCCCACTGCTAGAGAGAGCGGCACGAACAGTGCTTTGGTCACTCCGGTCATGAAGAATGAAGGTACGAACACGGCAATAATTGAAAGCATGGCAAGCAGTCGCGGTACCCGGGTTTCAAAGCCTGCAGCCAGTGTTGCTCTGGTCACAGCTTCGCCCCGGGCCATGTGGGCATGGATGTTTTCTATGTCCACCGTGGCTTCGTCTACCAGGATGCCAATGGCTAGCGCTAGGCCCGATAGCGTCTGCATATTGATGGTTTGGCCAGTAACGTAGAGCGATAAACTGGCTCCCAGAAGTACGCAAGGAATTGTCGTAATAACAATGAATGTACTGCGCAGATCGCGCAGGAAGAGGAAGATCATCAGGCCTGGCAAAATTGCACCCAGGGCCCCTTCGCTGAGCACTCCCTTGATTGAATCGGTGACGTGTTTTGATTGGTCAAATTCGTAGCTGATAGTGACGTCTTCTGGCAAGAGGCGCTGCATTACAGGCAGGTGCTCTTTTAAGGCATTGACCACCGATACTGTGGAGGCATCTGCTCGCTTTACAACCGGCACATAGACTGTGCGTCGGCCATTGTGCAGGGCGTAACCCGCCAAAATGTCACTGCTGTCGCTAACTGTAGCCACATCGCGCATAAACACAGTAGGGCCGGGCCCCATTTTGATGGGCAAATAGTCTAACTGGTGGATGTCGGGTAGGTCGGTATTGATTGGCGTAATCTGCATATAGTCGCCAATACGGGCGTTGCCAGCTGGTACGACTTCGTTGCCCGTGGCCAGTGCTTTGACAATCATGTCTCCAGATATATTGAACTGTCTGAGTTTTTGGCTGTCGGCGCTGATGACGATGGTGCGAGCGTTTCCACCAAAAGGTGGCGGCGCTGAGGCACCGGGAATGGTGCCCAATTCTGGTCTTACTCTGACAAAGGCCAAGTCTTGGAGCTGTTCAATAGTCTTTGTTTTACTAGATAATACTAGTTGCCCCACCGGCAAGCTGCCAGCGTCGAACCTCAGGACAAAGGGCTCGACGGTGCCTGGCGGCATCAATGTACGAGCACGGCTAACCATGGCCACACAAGTAGATAGAGCCTCTGACATGTTAGTGCCAGGATGAAAATAGACTTTCATCATCGAGATGTTTTGAATGGTCTGCGACTCAATATGGTCAACGCCCGGAATGTACAAGAAGTGCACTTCATAGGTAGAGACTATGTAGCCTTCCATTTGATCTGGTGCCATACCGCCGTAGCCTTGCACGACATAAATTACTGGCATGTTCAGGTCGGGAAAGATGTCTTGTTTCATTGACATCAAAGCCATCACAGCTGCCAGCATCAGGCTTATAACCGCAACGATGACGGTTATGGGTCGCTTCATAGATATGATTTGCAGCCACATACTAAGCCCTCTCCGGGTTACTCGCCAGCTCAGCACTGGTCAATATTTGAACTCTAGATGTTCGCTCTGATTGGCTTTGAATGGCACTAGCTCTCATGGCTTGACCTCTGGAGTCGGTCTCAAGGCCTCGTCGTTCTGGCTTCTGTTTTCGCCATTTAGATTTCGGTTGCTCTCTCTCTGGCCGCTGTTGCAATCCCTCAGGCCTTTGCTCCCTTCGCTTTGGCCTTTGTTTGTCTCAGCCGCGGCCACGAGTTTTAGGAAAGGCTGGATATCGCCATGAGCATAGGCAATCGCCAAAACCGATTGCCAAACTTTAATTTGGGCCTCAACATTCTCTGCTTGTGCTTTGGCGAGAATGCGCTCGGCTTCCGCTACTTCCATAACGTTGGTCAAACCAACTCTATAGCGCTCTCGTGCTTTGATTTCATTTTCTTTCGCTGCCACAAGCAAAACCGGCGTCTCATCAGCAATTTCTTCAGCCCGACTCAGCAAAATTTTGGCTTTCTTGTCTTCTCTAATTAGCTCTTGCATAGCCAAATCATAGTTAGAGCGCTGCGCTTCGATAGACGAGCGCTCGGTGATTTTCTGCGCTTTGATTTTGAAGTATTCCATTACCGGAAACTGAAATGTAAAACCGACTGTCCAGTTGGCTGTTTTGGGGATGATGCCGCTGGCTATTGGTTTAATAAAACGGCCGTCACCAGAGCCTCTTCCCCAGATGGCAGACTCTAACCATAAGTGGGGATACCAGCTGTGATCGAGCAAATTTAAACGTGATTTGGCGACATCAACATCGGCCATTTTCAAGACGGCGAGAGGGTGCTTTGCCAGATTGGCTGGCGCATCGGGCATGGTCAGAGCGGTGAATTTTGGTCGCGAAATTAAGGGCTCTGCCACCGGTTGTATCAAAGCTCCGGCCATGCCAATAGCTTCGGCTAGATCTTGTTGAGCTAAATCGGCATCTCGTTTAGCTTGAATCAATGCAATTTTAGCCAGGGATACTTCAGCATCAGCGCGAGCGGCATCTACGCCTGGTTTTAGGCCCTTGTCGCAGAGGGTGTGCACCACCAACGACCAATCACTCATGCGATCTAGAGTGGCCTGGCAAACCAATATTTGCTGCTGAATCAACAAGAACTTGAGATACAGCAGTGCACTGCGTGTGGTCACATCTAGTTCTGTGAGCCGCAATTCGGCTGTGGATTTTGTTAGTGATTGCTTTGCCAGTTTGACATTAGCGGCTCTGCGGCCAAAGTCAACTAGCTCCCAAGAAAAATTGAGGCCGGCATTGGAGCCAAAGATGCTATTGAAACTTGAATTGGTAGCCGGTGCACCCGATTGAATCGGAATGACGTTGAGGTACTGCGGCAAAATGGTGCCAGCAGTGACGTTTTGCGATGCTCTTAATTCTTGAAAGAGCATGTCCATGCGCGGCAGATACTGAGTGCGAGCAACTGAAATTTCGCCTTTGAGCTTGTGGGTTTCTTGGTTGGCTCTAGCGATTGATGGATATTTTTTGTTAGCTGTCTCCACCGCATTGAGGAGAGTCATGCGCACAGAGGGCTCATTCAATTCGATTTTGGGTCTGAGCTTGATTCTCTCTGCTTCGCTATCGGTTTGGGCAGAGCTGTTTGCTTGACTTGTATTGTTTGCTTGACTTGTATTGTTCGCTTGGCTTGTATTGTTTGCTTGAGCTGTGCTATTTGCCTGGGCTGCGTTATTTACTACCAACCAAAGCGTTAATAACGCAAGTATTCTTGCCACACGCTTCACTGCTGTAGATAGTCTGTTCAGCATGCTATTGATTGCAGATTTTAAGGTGCCTAAAACAGTCAAGACCAAAAGGGCCGCTACTCCCGTAGCCGCTACTCCCTCAGCTGAAACCAGAGGCGCCGCAAGCGTCGCCGCCGGAGTCATTAAGGGAAAACCCAGCAGCTCATAGCTTATCCGACCTTGATTTTAGCGCAATTAAATTAGCAAATAATAAGCAACAGGAGCGGAGCGCCAACATTTTCGCGTAGCCAACACCGTGTGTCTTGGTTCAGAAAATTTGTTTCCGAAACTGTCCGATTTTTGGCTGAAAATCGGACAATTTTGGAAAGCGATAAAAGCTCTTCCTGCCTTAGCTTTTTGCAGTTTTTCTTGTCTCATTTTTGCTCTAAAAATGAGACAAGAAAAGTACTTAGAAAAATTACTGAGCCGGCATACTACGAAGCACTAATAACATAGAACTAGTCGCGAGGCATAGTGGGCTGTTAATAAGTCCGCGCTTCAGAGTCAGCTTTCTTGCCGTTGAAGGCAAAGACGCGACTGGAGAACTCGGGCAATGAAGCTGAGCCGCTGATGGTGCGGTCAACTGTATTTACCTTCCCGGTCATGTGAGCGATTGCCTTTTCGCTCTTACGAGTCATTCTCGCTAATTTTGAACGGGAGAAATCGACAAATAGTCTAACTTCGCCGGTTTCAGCCTGATAGTTGCCCCACAAGGGAAACGTTCCCAATAAACCTTTATAGGTTCCTTTTACTTGCTGCTCGCTGACGCTTGTGATTGTAACTGTGGGCTTTCGTCTGATTTTTGGAATCTCGACTTTCCAAATGCCAATGAAATCGTTTAGGTCTAGCGCATCATCCTTTGACGTCGGGGCCAAATCGACGGTGGTCACTTTTCCTTGCAAGGTCTCACTGAATGCTGGTGCTGTATTGCTGGCTGTGATTGCCAGGCAAATCACTGCTAAGTTGAAAGAGCAAAGCCGAGCTACTCTTAGGGCCTTGAGAGCGCTTGTCTTCTGCTTCACGGGCTGTTGTTTGCTAGAATTCAATCGATTTTTCTCCTTTGCCAGGGCAGCTTTTGTCTTTCAAATTTGGAGGACACGATATTTCTCGTAAAAGGTTTTATAAAACCAATACGTATTGAGTGGGCAAATAGTTTCACTTTTAGCAAAAGTTTTTTTCCACGACCTTCTATATCCCCCATGGGGGTAGTTCTTGCTTCTTCATGGAAGGCATGGGCCCCGCGAGCACTGATGTGGGACGGCGCACCTACAATGAAAAGTCATGGGTATGGCTATTTCGGGCTATCGATTCTGAGAAGAATTTAGCCGAAGTCAAGCGTTGCCGTGGAAAGCCAAGAGGTGCCTCGGGGTGCGACAATTGCACCCCTGTTGCCGCTCCTTTGGATATACCCTCGGGGTTTGCACGGTCTTCTACTGCTTTCTACGGTTTTGTCTGGTTCTGTAAGGTTTTGTCTGGTTTTGTCCGGTTTAAGGAATCCCTTTATAGCGATACTTTTCAAATGCAGGGGTGACTATGAGATCGGCAGGTTCCAAATCTAGCTCAAATGCCAAATCTAGCTCAACTACTAAATCTAGCGTTCTTGTGCACAATGCCTACGGCAAGTCTGGCGTTCGTCTCACTAAAGTAATCCGACATGCCGACTGTCAAGAACTGAAAGAGCTGACAGCCAATATTCAGTTAGAGGGCGGCTTTGAGGGTTCTTATTTAGAGGGAGATAACAGTCAAATCATTGCCACTGACTCAATGAAAAATACTGTCTATGTTTTGGCGGCCGAACATCCACTCACTACTCTTGAGGGTTTTGCCCAAGACCTAGCACTGCATTTCTTGAAGACCTATTCGCATGTTACTGAAGCCACTGTGCATCTTGTAGAAGACCTCTGGCTGCGTATTCCCACCGATGGTAAGCCGCACCCCCATGCTTTTGTTTCGGCTGGCAACGAGAAGCGCATTGCTTCTGTGGTGGCTGATCGTGAGGGCATTTCATTGCAGTCAGGAATCGACAATTTGGTAGTGGCAAAAACTACCGATTCGCAGTTCTGGGGCTTCATCCGCGATCAATATACAACTCTTCCTGAAGTGCGCGATCGCATTATGGCCACGAGCATAGAAGCTTCATGGCTCTATCGGGCTGAGACTAAGGCCGACGCTGAGAAGATTGATTTCAACAAAAACTACGATGCTATCCGCAAAATCATTCTTGATGTTTTTGCTACTCATAGCAGTTTGGCGGTGCAACAAACCCTCTACGAAATGGGTGAAGCTGTACTTGCTGCCGTTTCTGATATTGAAGAAATCACAATAGCCATGCCTAATCAGCATCGCATAGTCTTCAACCTAGAGCCTTTTGGCAAGAAGAATCAGAACGAAATATTCTTCCCGATTGATGAACCTTTCGGCCTAATCTCAGGAACAATCAAGAGAGGTGCCTGATTTGTCAGAATCAAGTAAGTCAGTGAGTGAGCCCCTTGGCCAAGTTCAAGCTGAGCAAGCGGGGCTGCCGTCAAACCAGGGTAGATGGGCCATTCGCAGTCGGCGTGTATTGCGCTCGAAAGGTTTTGAGTCGGCCGCATTGTTGGTTGAAGCTGGGCAGATTAGCAAAATTGTGGCCTTTGACAAAGTGCCTTCTGCCTACGCCCTTGAAGATGTAGGCGACTTGATTGTTATGCCTGGTGTGGTTGATAGTCATGTTCATATTAATGAACCAGGTCGTACCGAGTGGGAAGGTTTCACCACTGCTACTCGGGCTGCCGCTGCTGGTGGTATCACGACACTTGCTGATATGCCTTTGAATTGCATTCCGGTTACTACCAGTGCTGAGGCTTTTCGCGAGAAGCTCAAACATATCGAAGGTCGACTCTCGGTTGATCTCTGTTTCTGGGGTGGAGTTGTGCCCGGCAACAGCGCTGAGTTGAACAAGATGATGGATCTTGGGGTAATGGGCTTCAAGTGCTTTCTCATTCATTCAGGAATTGATGATTTTCCTAATGTGGAGCGCCACGATCTAGAACTTGCCATGCCGATTTTGGCAAAGCGAGGACTGCCGCTACTCGTTCACGCTGAGCTTGACTGTTCGCATAATTCGGATGGCTCGCATGCAGGAGCTCCGAATGAAGAAAGCTCTCATATAGAAGGCTCTCATATAGAAGGCTCGCAGCTAGACAGCGACTTCGCTGCCGCACCTCATAAATACTCAAATTTCCTCAATTCCCGACCGCGCTCATGGGAAAACGAAGCGATTAGGCTAATGATTGATCTCTGCCGCGAGTTTGATTGTCGCGTGCATATCGTTCATTTGTCTTCCTCTGACGCTCTGCCTATGATCGCTGCGGCTAAGAAAGAAGGGCTGAAGTTAACTGTGGAGACCTGTCCCCATTATTTGACTTTAGTGGCTGAAGATATCGCCGATGGTGATACCAGATTTAAATGCACTCCGCCCATTAGAGAAAGAGAAAATTGCGAAAAGCTCTGGCAGGGCCTGGCTGATGGCATAATTGATTTTATTGTTTCGGACCATTCCCCTTGTACTCCCGAATTGAAACTTCTAAAGGAAGGCAACTTCGACAAGGCCTGGGGCGGTATTTCTTCTCTGCAGTTTGGCTTATCGGCAGTTTGGAGTGAAGCCAAGAAACGCGGACATTCATTGGCCCAGGTTAGTGAATGGATGTCCAAGCGTCCAGCGCAGTTCCTTGGTTTGGCCAAGCGCAAAGGCTCATTAGAAGAAGGTATGGACGCCGATATTGTTGTCTTTGACAGCGAAAAATCTTTCAAAATTGAGCCGTCAATGATTGAGCATCGCCACAAGGTTACCCCCCATGAAGGGCGGATATTTACTGGCCAGGTGCAACAAACTTTTGTTCGCGGAATCAAAGTATATGATCAAGGAAACTTCTCAAAAGAGCCTTCAGGTAAGGCTTTGATGGGTACAAATTCGGGAGAGTATGTCGATGCAAACGTCCATTCTTGAGGCTTCTGCCTTCACTGGTTTGATTGATTTGGCCACTGAAAAACTTGGCGGAAAGGCCCTCAGCTGCAGTGATGAATTTTTTGCTGAGAAAGAAAACTTGCTCATGCCTGGTCGCGGCATTTTCATTGAAGACAAATACACTAAAAATGGCAAATGGATGGACGGCTGGGAATCACGCAGAAAGCGCGGCCCTGGCCATGATTGGTGCATCATCAAACTCGGCCTACCGGGAGTAATTCGTGGCGTCGATATCGACACTAATCACTTCTTGGGCAACCATCCGCCCTATGCATCGCTTGAAGCCTGCATCGCCGATGCCAATGAGCATGCTGACAAACTTGCTGCTTCAGATAAATGGGTCGAGATTGTACCGCGCTCAGCGCTTAAGCCTGGCTCACAGAACCTTTTTGCCGTATCAAGCGGCGAGCGTTTTACCCATGTGCGCTTGAATATTTATCCTGATGGTGGCGTTGCTAGATTGAAAATCTATGGCGATGTTATTCCTGATTTCTCTAAAATAAAGGCTGATGCTCTGGTTGATTTGGCCGCTGTGGAATTTGGTGGTCATGTGGTTGCCTGCAATGACATGTTCTTTGGCAATATGGACAATTTGATTATGCCTGGCCGCGGCCGAAACATGGGCGATGCCTGGGAGACAAGACGCAAGCGCGGCCCAGGTCACGACTGGGTTATCGTCAAGTTAGGCCAGCCTGGTTTAGTGAAGAAACTAGAAGTTGATACTGCTTTCCACATCGGCAATTATCCTGATACTTGCTCTGTCGACGGTTGCTATTCGCCAGATTTAGAGATGGACAATCTCACCTGGCCCCAGGCTCAGTGGAAAGAGCTTCTACCGCAGCTCAAGCTGTCGGCGGATAAGCAGCACCACTTTGAGAAAGAGATAATTGATATAGGCAATGTCACCCATGTGCGCTTAAACATCTATCCTGATGGCGGTGTGGCTCGTTTGCGTGTGCACTGTCGTCGCGCCCAGACTTAAGGAAATAACTTTTGAACCTCGCCCAGCTTAATCAATCATCAAGCGAGCTACTGCAGGCAGAATTGCTGCGTTGTTGTGGCAGTGCTAGGTGGGCGGAAGAGCTTACTGCTGGCCGCCCTTACGCTACCGAAGTTGATCTCTACAGTGCCTCCGATCGCATCTGGCAGAGCCTAAACTCTGCTGATTGGTTGGAGGCATTTAGTCATCATCCTAAAATTGGTGATTTGGAGAGCCTTAAAACTAAGTTTGCTAGCACTAGTGCTTGGGCCTCTGGTGAACAAGGCGGTGTGGCCCTGGCCAGTCAGCGGGTGCTGGAAGAGTTAGCTGCCGGAAACAAAGACTACGAAGCGAAATTTGGTTACATTTTCATTGTCTGCGCCACCGGTAAGACTGCTAACGAGATGCTAGCCCTGTTGCAAGAACGCCTGCATAACAGCCCTGAGATCGAAATTGGGAGAGCTATGGAAGAGCAAAACAAAATCACACGGTTAAGGTTGGAGAAACTTTTAGGGTTGGAGAAACTTTTAGGGCTGTAGAAGCTAATTTCGTTGTAGAGACCTATTTAATTGGAGATTGGTGCCATGAGCAGAATCACTACCCATGTTTTAGATACTGCGCTAGGCCGGCCAGCAGCCGGTGTTGACGTTGTGCTTGAATATAAGGGCCTTGATGATTGGGAAGAAGTCGGACGCGGTACCACCGACAAAGATGGCCGCTTCAGCGATTTAGTGCCAGCGGACTGGGCTAACAGAGCCGGTACCTATCAGCTTACTTTTAATACCGGTGGCTATTTCGAAAAGACCCATCGGCAAAATTTCTACCCTACGGTGCCAATCATTTTTGAAGTCGTCAATCAAGATGAGCACCACCATGTGCCGCTGTTGTTGAGCCCCTTTGGCTACTCAACTTATCGGGGGAGCTAGTCTATAGAGGGAGTTAGTCCAAAGAGGCAGCCAGTGTATTGTGTCTCTTATTGCGTTTTGTCATTTAGTCCAAAAAAGGAAACTAATCGTTCTGTTTGTTGCTTAGTTTAGATAGTTAGTTTATTTATTGTAGATGCTTAGTTTAGATTCTTAGTTTAATTCAGGAGTGCAAGATGAAAGTCAGTCTGCCCGGGGCCACCACTAAAGATGTATTCGCTAAGTTGGCTCAGGCCAACGGTGCTTTTAACCAGTTTTATCCTGGTGAGTCGTCCGCCAGGCAGCCGGTGCACACTGTATATGGTGGCGCTCAGCTGTTTAAGGCCGACTCTGCTAAGAAGCTAGGCACTATGGCCGTTGCTAGTCTAGAAGAGTATGCTGCCGATGCTGATACTTTGGCTAAGGCTCTTAATTTGCCTGGTAAAGACACAGGCTTAGCCAATAAAATTTATGAGCGTGTTAAGGAAAAGCTCATGCGCGAAGCCGTCGAAGACTTCCGTATTGACTTTGAAGATGGTTACGGCAACCGTCCCGATTCTGAAGAAGACCATCACGCCGAAGCCGCTGCCAAAGAAGTCGCGCGCGGTATGAAAGAACAGCTGCTTCCACCTTTCATTGGTATTCGCATCAAGCCATTCAATGAAGAGCTGAAGCATCGCAGCGTGCGCACTCTCGATATCTTTATCACTACTCTGGTAGAAGAAACTGGTGGTCTGTTGCCAGCCAATTTTGTAGTGACTTTGCCTAAAGTCACTATCCCTGAGCAGGTAACCGCTCTAGTTGAGCTGTTGGCCCTGCTTGAGAGCAAAACAGAGCTGCGCCCGGGCAGTCTCAAAATGGAAATAATGATCGAGCAAACCCAGGCACTCTTTAATCGCAAAGGCGAAAGCAATATGCCGCTCTTGGCTGAAGCTGCCCAGGGGCGCTGCGTGGCCGCTCACTTCGGCACTTACGATTACACTGCTTCCTGCAACATAACCGCTTCTGAGCAACGCATGGACCACCCATCGTGCGATTTTGCCAGACATATGATGAAAGTGACTTTTGCTGGAACTGGTATTTGGCTGTCGGATGGCGCTACGAATGTTATGCCTGTGGGCCCTCACCGTGCTGAAATGGGCAAGCAGTTAACCGCCGCGCAAAAGGCTGAGAACGCCGAAGTGGTTCATCGCGCCTGGAAGTTGGCTTATGATCACACCCGTCATTCTCTCGTGCATGCATACTATCAGGGCTGGGATCTCCACCCCGCTCAGCTTCCTGTGCGTTATGCCGCTTGTTATGCATTCTTTCTAGAAGGTTTGGAGGCTGCTTCTCTCAGGCTCAAGTCTTTCATGGAGAAAGCAGCACAAGCTACTCTGGTTGGTGATGTCTTTGATGACGCTGCCACTGGTCAAGGCTTACTTAACTATTTCTTGCGTGCCATCAATTGTGGTGCCATTACTTTAGACGAGATCAAAGCCACTGGTTTAACTCTTGAAGAAATTCAAACCAGATCGTTCCTGAAGATTCTCGATGGTCGCACTAAGAGGATTGCGGCGAAGTAGTGATTGAGCCTATATGGAACGTTCCGATTTAATAATCGTGCGGTAACAAGGAGAAACTTTTGCTTGCCACCCTTTGGTGGTTCTGTTAAGCTCGGAGGATAAGGTTGGAAATTACACCAACCAAATTTGACCCGTCGCCAGACACTTGTCGGATTAACTGCACTAAAATGACTGCCCGTAACGCCTACAGCTATTACTACTATACCTACTCCCTCGGGGTCGGCTAGTTGGCGTTGTCATAAAAGTCTAGAACTTATGAACAAAAAGCCTTCTCGTCGATCGAGAGGGCTTTTTCTTGTGTGCCGGGCATGTTCAACAACTGGAGGTGAAAGTCCTTACACAGCCTGATGACGGTGAAGTGTAGTGAAGCGCAACGGTTAATCCGCGAGGAGAAGTCGGAAAGAAGCGTGAATCA
>JBIPOV010000078.1:0-28683 GCA_044378815.1 Obscuribacteraceae bacterium (SeqCode)
TCTACCTTGACGAGTTCTCATTTCGAGCCAACCGAAGATTCGGACAAGCACGAATTTGGCAAAGCCTCATCCGTGCTTGTTCTTTTGCAAAAACTGTCACTTTAGCTGAACTAAGGTGATAGGCAGGCAATATGCCCAAACGACAGCCGGGGCAAAGAGGAGATTTAGCCATGACGCAAGTACCATTATTCGACGTAGTCATTCCTGGCGTTATAGCCTGGGTATTGGTCGACGACCTGTTGCGGTCGGTAAAAACCGCTGAACATTTAAGACCAGTAGTGAATAAGTTGATCGAAAACAAAACAGCCATTAGCAGTGCTATTAAGTGTGCCAAAGAGCCTTGCTCACTACGTCGCTAGTTCTTCTTGATGGTTTCAATAATTTTGCGAGTAGGTGGACCTTTGATTACTGGCCGATCTTCAAGTTTAGCGAAATCAGTTACTGTCTTATAACCTTTAGGAATCTCGAAATCAGCCGCCACTAGTTTGACTGGTTTCATTTCAGAAGTGAGCAAAATGGTGTTCAAGTCGCCTCGGCAGCTAATGTATTTAAACTGCAATGGCATTGATCTTTGCAGCGGTACGCCATAAAAGCGCGATAGCACTGTGGCCGCTTCAACAGGTAGGGTGACCTTTTCAGCTACTAACATTTGGGCTGATTGCACAAATCTAGGATCGGCTGATTCGTGTTCTTTATCTTTTATTTGTTTGTCGACGAAACTTTTTGGTGTCTGCAACTCTATTGCGTTGATGCCGTGCAGCACGGTTTTTGATGTTGGTTTTAGAGGAATGCTGTATAACGTTACGCCACCAGTAACAGTGGCAAGCTTATTGCCTATGCCTGTGAATGTGCGCGGTGAAGTGAATGAACAAATGCGCTTGGTGCGGGTGTTAAAGGCAAATACTTTCCAAAGTGGAGCGGTTGCCACAACCACCGTACCGTGACTTCTATCAGCAATCTTTACTGCTGAATTAGTGACATAGGTATCTTGATCGCCCATGGTTGAGCTGGTTTGATAGCTGTAATAGCCATCATCGGCTTGGGCTTTTGCAGCATTTAAAGTGAAGCAGACAAGCAGGCTAAGAGCAAATGTGATTCTTTTCGATAACTGCATTCTTCCTTACTCAATAAACTGACTGACGATTGTACTCAATAATTTGCGCTCCTAGAGATACATGGAGAGATAGATATATAGAGAGATAGAGCTAGAGCAATTTTTCCAGTAAAAGGTTTACCTGTCTGGCGGTTTCGGCTTCGCTATGAGAATTGTCTATGACTTGATCGGCGCGATTGCATTTTTCGCTCTGTGGTAATTGGGCTTCTAAACGCCTTTGAATTTCTATAGCGTCTAATTTATCTCGTTCCCCAAGACGCTGTTTCAATACCTCTTCTGAGGTAAATACTGTCCAGATTTCATCATATTCATCGGCCATATTAGCTTCGAAAAGAAGGGGAACCAATATCGCTACAATTTTTTCTTGGTTCAGTTCCTTTATGCGGCGCCGACAGCTCAGGACAACACTGGGATGAACTATTTGTTCCAATTTGCGCCGTGAATCGGCATTTTGAAAGACGATTTTGGCTAAGTTCTTGCGATCGATGGGCCTGTCCATAGCGCTGATTTCGGCATTTGCAGCTTTGCTAGTGGTAGCAGCAGTACTTGTAGTTTCTTTTGCCGGGGCTTCTAAAACGCCAGGTCCGAATTGTTCGACGATAGCCTTTTTGACACTGACATCATGAGCTAGAACGTCGTGCGTGAGCTGGTCGGTATCAATAACAGGAATGTTTTTTGCGGCTAGAAGTCGGCCCACGGTTGATTTGCCCGACGCTATTGTGCCAGTAATGCCTAATACAATTGGTCCATTAGGGTTAGAGCGTTTCTGCATCAGTCTTTATATCGCCAAATTTGTTTTGTACTTTGTTCAAAATTTCTTTCATCCGCAGACAGGTAAGCTTTTTATTGCGGCTTTCGCACAATACTCTTAGTTCTGTTTTGGGCTCTGTCTTGGCCTCGGTCTTTGTCTCAGTTTTTGAAGCACTAGTCCCACCCGCCTTCGCTTCTGCTAGAGCCGATCGCAGGGCGACAATTGCCTTTTCTCGGCTTGTGGTATCAGAACCATTAGAGTCAAGGCTAGAGTTGCCGTTGCTATTTAGTGTAATGAGCATGTGGCCAGAGTTGGCACTGAGGCCAGATACGGTCAGGCCCTCGTCTTCGAAGGCTTGCCTTAATGCTTGCAAGGCAGTGTTATAGTTGGCGTTCAACACTAGGGCTATGGTGGTGTTCGGATCTAGCTTTTGTTTGAACAGTTGAAAGGCCTTGACGCGCCAGGCTTGAGCTGGTCGTGCCACGCCGTTTCCGCTCGGTCTCAATGGAGCAGTATTTGGTGGCGGTGGAATGGGGGGGCGGTCGACTGTTGGTACTATATTTAGTGCGGGAGTGCCATCAGGAGTAACTGTAAATGGTTCTGAATTGGTCTCTTGCTGTGCCGCTTGGCCCGTAGTTTGGTCGCTGGTTTGATTCGAACCTTGGCCAGAAAATTGGTCAGCAGGTTGTTGAGAAAATTGTTCCGATGTTTGGTCTGAAGTTTGGCCCGAAGTGTTATTAGAGGCGCGCCCGTCTCTGGCTGGGGCAAACTTTGGTTCAGGTTGATAAGGTGCAAAAGCCGATCGTCCTTTGATTAGCGGTGCGGTTTGGCCCTGTGCGCTTTCCATGAAAGGAAATACAGAGATAAATAGACTTATCAATAAGAAGGAAGGCTGCTTCACGGCTATATTCATCGATATCTTCAGCATCTGCGGCATCTGTTTATATTAACTTGAGCTGTCAGTGCCAGCCCAGAAATACTAGTAAAAAGACGAATTAACCCTTTACGTTAAAATCTTGATTGACAGAGGCCAACCGCTTGATATGATTTCTTTAGTCTCGGTCTTGGGCAGAGCTCAAAAGTTTTGTCCTACAAGTTTGAACATACGGGGATCCCGCTCGACGCTTCCACGTATACCTTTGAACCAGCTTTACGCTTCTAGCAAGCCCCTGGAGTTGGAAAAGGAAACGGACAGAAGTTAGGAGGTTCCCCCCCTGGAGTATATCCCGGGTACAAAACGCGCACCTGTTCTGGACTGAGACCCTTTTTATACAGATGACAACACAATTTCACTTAGGTGGCTTACCGCAGACCAAGCGTTTTGGTCTTGAATTGGCGCAGGCTGTGGGCAATGGCGCCATTATTGCTCTGAGCGGTACCTTGGGCGCTGGTAAAACTACTCTGGTAAAAGCTGTAGGCAGCGGCCTGGGCGTCACCGAAGTCATCAGTTCGCCTACCTTCACCATGCTCAATGAGTATCACTCTGGCCGCCTGTCGCTCTTTCACCTAGATTTGTATCGCGCTGGCGAGACTGGTGAGACCATCGACTTGTCGATGCTGGCCTTAGAGCTTGATGAGGTTCTCGATGAGGTGCTTGATGCCACGCCAGGCGGTCTATCTGCTGGTTTATCTGGTGGTATTTCTGCTGGTGTAAGCAACCCGCCTGCGCTAGTAATGATCGAATGGCCCCAATACTTCTTAGTGGAAGGCGAATCTTACTTAGCCGATAAAGACTATTTGGAAATTTCTCTCGACCTTGTCAAGCAAGGGAACCTCCTACACTGTGTCGGGGGCTCTCAAGAGGGGGCTGTAGAAAAAGTGTTACAAGAAACATATGAGGCTGAAAACCCTATAAAGGATGGGGTGGGTGAGGCCAGAATCGCCAATCTGGTCGGACATGGCCCGGAATCTTCGCAAGTTATAGGAAGACTTCAGAGCGCTCTTCCTGATATGGTTATATATTTGTAAGCCGAGGCCGAGATTTGTCATCGTGTTATACTCCATCGACGTCGGCGTATCTTGACAGGCCGCGAGTAGCTCCACCACAGCGTTACAGAGAAAAATGGTCAAATCGTTAGTTATTGTTGAATCTCCAGCCAAAGCCAAAACGATCTCAAAGATCCTTGGCAAGGACTTCACGGTTAAGGCCAGTTATGGCCACGTGAGGGATCTCCCCAAAAATAAATTGGGTGTCAATGTTCGCAAGAACTTCGAACCCCTCTATGAAGTATTAAAGGATAAAGAACCCACAGTTGCTGACTTAAAAGAAGCAGCAGCGGGTGTCGACAAAGTGTACCTGGCGCCCGACCCTGACCGAGAAGGGGAAGCAATTGCCTGGCACTTGTCAGAAATTTTGGAATTGCCTAAGAAGAAGCTGCATCGCATCGAATTTAACGAAATTACGAAAGAAGCAGTTTTGGCGGCCATCAAGGCGCCACGGCAAATCGATCAGAGTTTAGTTGATGCTCAGCAGGCCCGCCGCGTGCTTGACCGCTTGGTTGGTTACAAAATCAGCCCATTGCTCTGGCGTAAGGTAAATGGCCGCTCGGCTGGTCGTGTGCAATCAGTTGCTGTTCGCATCATCTGTGAGCGCGAAGCCGAAGTAGAAGGTTTCACTCCTCAAGAGTACTGGACAATAAAGGCCGAGCTATCTCGCGCCCGCTCAAAGCAATTCTTCACTGCGCCACTAGCTAAATGGAAAGGCAAGCGAGTAATTGCTGCTTCTGAAAAAGCGACAGCGCAGTCGACTACCATCGATACTAAAAAGATGGCTGACGATATCGTCAAGAAAATTGAGAAAGAAGATTTCACCGTTTCTTCAGTGGTTGAGAAAACCAGTCAGCGTCAACCGCAGGCTCCGTTCATCACATCAACTCTGCAACGAGAAGCGGCGACATTCTTAGGCTTCGCTGTTAAGAAGACAATGAAAGTTGCTCAAGAACTCTATGAAGGTATCGAACTTGGCTCACAGGGCCCAGTTGGTTTAATCACCTACATGAGAACTGACTCGACTCGTGTGTCGCAAACAGCAGTAGATGAAGCGAAGAACTTCATTGTTGCTCGTTATGGCAAACAGTATTATCCAGATAAGCCTCGCGTTTACGTTCGCAAAGCTAAGTCGATGCAGGATGCCCACGAAGCTATTCGTCCATCGCACCCTGAAAGTTCACCTGAATCGATCAAGCAATACTTGAGCAGCGATCAGTTGAAAGTGTACAAACTAATCTGGGAACGCTTCATGGCTAGCCAAATGGCTTCAGCTGAGATTCTCACCAGAACTGTTGAAATCACCGCTGGCGATGCCATGTTTAGAGCATCTGCTTCAGAGAAGAAATTCCCTGGTTTCACCATTGTTTATGACCGTCTTGCTAAAGACATGGCCACAAGCGATTCAGATGCGGTAACAGATGAAGTTGATGAAGAAGAAGCGGCGCCAAATCTTCCTGAGTTAGAGAAAAACGAAAAGCTCAAGCTCAAAGAAATGAAGCCTGGTCAACACTTCACCCAGCCTCCACCCCGCTTTACAGAAGCAAGTTTGATCAAAACCTTAGAAGAACTGGGTATTGGTCGACCATCTACTTATTCTGCGACCGTGAGCACAATTGTCGATCGCAAATATGTAGAGCGTGTGCAAAAAGCACTGGTACCAACCACTCTTGGTAAAGCTGTTAATGCTCTTCTAGTTGAGCACTTCGGCAATATCGTTGAAGTTGGCTTCACTGCTGGAATGGAAACGCAGTTAGACAAAGTCGAAGAAGACAAGTCTGACTGGCGCGTCATGCTCAAAGCTTTCTACGAGCCTTTCAATAAAACATTGAAAGAAGCCGAAGAGAACATGAACAAGGTGCTCATTCTCTCTGACCAATTCTGCGAACTTTGCGGACAGCCTATGGCTATTCGTTCTTCGCGCTACGGCCAATTCTTGGGCTGTGTCGGCTATCCTGAGTGCAAGACCAAAATCTCGCTAACTAAAGATGGCAAGCCAGTTCCTGAAGATAGACCATCAGAAGAGAAGTGCAAGACCTGCGGATCTGACATGCTGATTCGCTATGGTCGCTACGGCGATTATCTCGCTTGCTCAGCTGAAGAATGTACCGAACAACGACCAATTCTTAAATACACTGGTGTTACCTGCCCACGTGAAACTTGTGGTGGCGCCATTGTTGAGAAGAAATCGAGACACGGAAAAATCTTCTTCGGTTGTTCCAACTATTCACTCAATCAGTGCACATCGGCTTATTGGTACCCACCGGTGATTTCAGGTGGTCCAAAAGGCGACAATCTCTGTCCAAAATGCTCGAGCGTTCTTATCTACAAGACACTCAAGCGTGGCGACCAGGTAGCTTGTTCGTCTAAAGAGTGCGACTTCGCTGAATTGATTACTGGTTTGGAAGTGCACGCTTAAGGATAGACACGCTTAAGAGTAGATAGGATAAACTTTTGGGCTAGCGTCTTGAAGCTAACTGGAAAAGTTGCCTGGAAATCTGACTGGCATGTTTGAGCACTTTAGCGAACAATCAATGAAAGTAATGGCCTTGGCTGACCGCGAGGCCGCTGCATTGAAGCACGACCGAGTAGGCACTGGTGAAATACTGGTGGGTTTGCTGGTTTGGGCAGAGTCTGCAGAGAAATTTCGCATAAATTTCGCTGCTTTTAATCTGACTGCTGCCAAAGTGCGGGCTGAAGTCAAAAGAATTACCGGCTCTGGGGCAGGTGAGAGGGCTTCTGCCTACAGTTTCACCCCAGGGGCGGAACTTCTCCTGCTGCTTGCTTACGAAGAGGCCTTAAACCTCTGTACTCGTCCTGGCACTGAAAAGGTCGAGCCTGAGCATTTGCTGCTCGCCCTCTTACGCCAAGATGAAGGTGTCGCCTGCCGCATACTGGAGCGCCTGGGGCTGGATGATTTTAGTCAGTTGCGCTCGGCAGTGCTTTCGAGCTTGGGGGTTAATCAAGAGGAGCTTCTTGAGATTCGCTTTGAAAGAGCGCGGCGCCAGAGACTAAATGTGCAAAAAGCGGCGGGTGAATTTGCTGGCCAAGGCAGCCTGACAGATTCACAGGACTTTGCCCACCCGGGCGATCTAGCGATGTTGACTACTGCTGAGAAATTGTTAGAAGATGGCCTGCAGAGCGGTGCTTCATTTACTGATCTGCCTTATTCGCCTTATGCCCTTGAGCTATTCAAACTGGCCCAAGAAGCTGCTGCTACCCACGGTCACGATGTCGTCGGCAGTGGACATTTGCTGCTTGCCTCTCTGTCGATGCATAAGGGGCTTCCCCTTAGAGTTATGGCTCAGTGCGGCGTTGAGCGCTATCAGGTTGATGAAGAACTGTCCAACATCCTCGGCCCCGGCTCTGGTGTGTCGTCAGATTCTTCTATGGCCCTGAGTGCGTCGTGCCAGAAATTATTGAATTTAGCCGCCCATGAGGCCTTAGAGTGGCATCATAGTTTTACAGGCTTGGAGCATGTGCTTTTGGTCTTACTGCGCGAACACGAAGGTGTGGCCGGCCGCATATTGGAAGATTTTGCCGTGGATAAGGGTGCGCTACGCAATAAGATTTTGGCTGATGAGCAGTTTGGTAGTCTGGAAGGTTAGTCCTGATCTGCGCTTTTTCGCCTGGATGTTCATCAGTGCGCTTTTAGCTAGTCTTATAACTAAGCTATTCTGCCTCTTTCGCGGTCTGTCAAAAATGTCCGATTTTCGGCCGAAAATCGGACATTTTTGAAAACGGCAAGGGTGATTAGCTCTGCAATCGTCGCAGGTGTTTTGTAAGACTGGCTGCAGATTGATTTTCTCTGAAGGGCATTAATTTGTTAGCTGTGACTTGGGCTCGGGAGATTAAATTGTCTTCCTGGCCATGTTAGCGGCAATAACCTGGTTTGCCAAGAAGTCGAGACAGGGTGATCTGGGTAGGGGCGTGGTGGGCATAAAGGGAACGGAGCATTATTTTGTGAGGTTCTGTTGATGTTTGAGCGTTTTAACGAGGGCGCTATTGAGACTATTAGGCTGGCACAGGAAGAAGCCGCAGCATTGGGTCACAACCGCGTTGGCACGGAAGCAATATTGTTGGGTTTGATGGCACAAGAAGAGGGCATTGCTGCTCAGGCATTGACTGAAGAAGGTGTTACTTTGGACGATTTGCGGTCGGCTGTGGAGAAGGAAATTGGTCGTGGTAATGAAAAAGCCAGTGATGAAATGCCTTTTGACTCAAGGGCAAAGAGGGTTCTTGAGCTTTCTTGGGACTCGGCTCGTCGTTTTCGCAACGATCACATTGGTACGGAGCATTTAATTCTTGGACTTTTGCGAGTGGGTGATGGCGTTGCCTGTAAAACTCTGCGCAATCTCAAAGTTGATTTGGCGCGCTTGCAGCAGTGGGTACAGGATGAAATTAATCCACCCGATGGGGCTATTTAGTGTTGACCAAAATTGCCGTTGAAGTTATGCACGATGCAGAAAAACAAGCAATGGATTTTGGAACGTGGCGATACTCATTCAAAGCCATGCGAGCAGTCGTTTGTGCTGAGGAAGAGGCGCGCAAATTGCAGCAGAGGTATTTTGGCAGTGCAGAAATAATGTTGGGTCTGATGGTGGAGGGTACGGGAATCGCCGCCCTGGTGCTGCGCTTAGGTAAGTTGAGGCTGGCGGAAGTGCGTGTTCTTGCCTCCCGCAAGCATGTACCTTGCGATGGTATGCCTGAAGACATTTTATTAGACAACGATGGATGTAACCTAGTTGAAGCAGCTAAGGCTATTGCACTGAAGCGTGGAGAGTCGCATATTCGTACTGCTCACCTTTTATTAGCTATATTAGAGTCAGAAAATTCCCTGGCCCGGGAGATTCTTGGTCTTCTGCATGCTGATATTTGGTCGATGAAAAAGGGACTGACTGAATTGTTGGACCAACAAACGGGAAAGCAACAGGTAGATTGAGAAGCAAATCGAGAGGATTTAGCACTAGTTAGGTTTGGTTCTGTCTACGAGGAACGTTAGTGTACGAACACTTCACTGAGAAAGCTATCAAAGTCATTATGCTGGCTCAGGAAGAGGCCCGCAGGCTAAGACATAACTTTGTCGGTACCGAACAAATTTTGCTTGGCTTGTACGGTGAAGGTACCGGCATAGCAGCTCGAGTTTTACGTGCTCAAAATATCAAATTGAAAGACCTAAGGGCAACTGTACTTGGAATTATTGGCAAAGGTAGCGGATCTGTTTCAGCTGAAACACCGTTTACGCCAAGAGCAAAGAAATTACTTGAATTTGCTTGGGATGCCGCGAGGCAGCTGGGACATAACTATATTGGAACTGAGCACCTGCTGCTGGGTTTGCTTGCTGCGGATGATGGTACCGCCAAGCAAGTATTGAGTATTCTCGGTGTTGATCTGGAAAAGATGAAGGGCGATGTTTTTGATTTGCTCCAAACATCAAATAGGCAGCCGCAAGTTGCAAGCGAGAATCCGGCGCATGCTCCGGCAAGTGCTCCAGCACAATCTCAGGCTCCGACTCAATCTTATTCACCAACACAAGCTCATACCCCAGCTCAATCTGATGCGCTCGTTCGCTCAGTTAAAGGCCCAGTCGCAAGTCAGTCAGTCAAAGCCTCAGTGCCTAATTCTGATTTCACTACTTATTTTTCTGAAAGTGCCATTATTGCAATGCAGTTAGCTCAAGAAGAAGCTCTTCGGGTCGGCAGTATGAAGCTTGAGCTGCATCACCTATTGCTGGGGATACTGTCGGAGGGTAGCAGCGAGGCCGCTAAACTTCTCGTCGCTCAAGCCGTTAAACTCGAAGAGTTGAGATTGGCAACAAAGCTAGAGGATGAGGAAAAGCTTTCTGACTCCGAGCCTCTAGAGTTTCAGCTGGTTAAGCAAGTCATTTTTGCTGTGCAAATGGCCACGGTCGGGGTTCGGCGGGCAGGCAGCTCGTTAATTACCCCTGAGCACCTGCTTTTAGCTTTGCTGAGCTATGAGGAGAGTAGAGCAGTTAAGGGGTTACAGAAGCTCGGTGTCAACATTGAGTTGTTTGTGGATGAGCTGCGGAAAGTGATAAAAGCCTTGAATGTTGCACAAGCGCAAGCTGCTGCAGCGGCTAAAGAAGCTAGAGCAGCCGAAGCAGCGAGTCTAGAGGTTGATGGAGAGCGAAAACAGAAAGCGGATTCTGGGACAGCTGGCAAACAACTTGATTTGCCTCAATCCGCGCTTGTTCTTACTGAAATGCTTGAACGCGCCATTGTTTTAGCTACAGAAGAGGCTCACCGGCTTGGTCATGCTGAAGTCGATACTGATCATCTTTTGCTTGGTTTGATGACAGAAGCTGATGGCTTGGCCTCTCTGGCTTTGCATGTTTGGGACGTTAAGACTAAAGAATTGCGACAAGAATCTGAGAACATGCCGGGACGCGAGAAAGCTGAGACTCCTTGTGAATCTAGGTGCGGTTCTAAGGTAAATGAATTGATTTTGGCCGCGCGGAATCTGGCGCAGCAATCAAAGCACGTCTATGTTGGCACTGACCATGTCTTGCTTGCTTTGTTGGCAGATGAAGACAGCGCTGGTCTGAAGGTTTTGCGCAACCTTTCTATTGATACAGACAGGCTGAAGAAGATGCTTCAAAATGCCAATATCCCGCTTGAGGTTGGCGCAAAGTATTCGTCTATAGTGCCTCTTGCAAAACAGAGAGGCTTTGAGCGCTTTTCTGATGAAGCGATAAGGGCACTGATGTTCGCTAAGGAAGAGGCTTTTAGGCTGGGCCACTCGCAGATAGGTTCGCAGTTTTTGTTACTTGGTATTTGCGACGAGCGACTAAACAAGGGTGCTGAGAGACTTAGAAAGATTGGTATCTCGCTCGATGATCTTCGCTTCGAAGTTGAACACCTCACCGGATATGGCGATGGCGATTGTGGCAGTGGCTTTTCTTTTGGCGAGCATGCCGTGCAAGCACTGGCCTGGTGTCTTGAAACAGTTGTTGGCGCTGGTATTGAAGTGATTAGGCCAGAGCATTTGTTCGTAGGTATTATTCTTGAAGAGAGCGGTCCTGCCTTCGCGCTATTACAACAATTCAATATCAGCATTGAGAGGCTCAGAGCGAAAACTATTCTCAAAAGTAAACAGTCAGTACCAAAACCAAGTTCGGCTGCTGATATTGAGAGAGTAAGACTAATTTTTGGAACGGGGTACACAGCTATCTGTGAGAGCATGAGCACTGGTTCTGCCAGTGCTATTTTGCGCGGATACTCTGAGGCAAAAATACTCTCACATGCCGTGTTTGAGCCGAGTCATATTTTGCTGGGTCTCTTTGATGAGAGAAATTGCATAGCTGCCAAGGCCGCACAAATGAATGGTTTGGATGCCAGTCGACTACGTCTCTTTATTGAACGTATAAACGATAGAGCTGTTTCTGAGTCTAAGGAAATTTCTGTATTAACGCAGACCGAACTCGCTCTATTGGCTGCGCGTGATTTCGCTGAATTATGCGGAAGTAGCTTAATTGAGCCGGATCATCTGTTATTCGGAGTTCTGAAGAATGACTCATGCCTTGGCCTTCTTCATGCCTTAAACCTTGATTACAAGAACTTTAGAGAAACAGTTTTCGAATTGTTCAAGGAAGCTCATTCTGCATTGAGTATGCTCGAACCGGCAACCATACCCATTGGGACGCGTACTTCTTCTTTGAAGCTAGTTGCTGCTGATGTTGCACAGCTTTTTGTCGAAGTTGAAGCCTGTGTATATAGGCCGCCTTCCGGTAGCTTTAGTCAGACTGCTAAAGCGGCTATGAGGCTCGCCGCATTTGAGGCGAGGAGATTGGGACGAGATAAAGTTGGAACAGACCACGTTCTTCTTGGAATTTGTTCGAGCGAAGACAGTGTTGCTGCCACAGCTTTGAAGGAAATTGGCGTTACCAGTAATTTGCTCAGAAATAGAATTGAAGAGAGATTGGGTCGAGGGAAGAGACGGGCGGTTAAGGAGCTGTCGTTCAGTAAAGACGCCATACAAGCTTTTGAAAAAGCATTTTATACCGCTCAGAGTGTTGGTTCTACATCCGTAACTCCAGATCGATTATTCGCAGGTATTCTCACTCTACATAACGTTTCTGATACTGACAGTCCTGACTTGGATGGTTATCCAGCCTTGGCAGTCTTGCGAAGCTTGGGTGTGGACCTAGCCTGGTTGCAGCGCTCGGTATTGAGCAGACTCACACCTCAACTCGGTGAGAATTTAGATACAGCGGTTGCTCAGCCCCATTCACAGAGCCACTCTAGAAGAGCTGGTAAATCTGCAATTGCAATTAATAGATTTGAAAATTTTGCTGCTGATTCTCTGAAAGCTGTTCTTCTTGCTCATGAAGAAGCACGTGAAAGCCGCCGTAACTTGGTTGATACTGAGCAGATCTTGGTCGCTTTGTTGCTAGATAAAGAAGGGAAAGCCGGACGTATTCTCGATGCGCTGGGGCTGACTGTCGAGATAGTGCGAGAAGGCATTGAACATCTCTTTTTTGCTGGGCCGGGTGTTGCGGTGGTGGATGAGATATATTCGGCTGATGCAAGTAGAGCATTTCTACAGGCCCAGTTTAATGCAGATTTCTTCAAAAGCAAAATAGGTGCAGATATTTTGCTCTTGAGCATGATTACAAATCAGAAATCACAGGCAAGCATAGTTCTTGATTGGGCTGGAGTTGACTTAGATAAGCTACAAGAGATTATGAATGACAAACTAAGCGCTTGCTATGCATTACAGGAAGGCGTAGATCCTGCGCTGAAGTCAGGTGAGTGCATCAATGATTTAATTTCTGTGGCTGAATATCGAGCTGCGTTGAAGAAGACAGTTGAGCAAGTTCAGGGGCAGAGTAAAGAACAGATTAGTGTTTCAGAGCAGAAATCAGCCCTCCAGGCTGAGCCTATAGCTGCGCCTGATTTGTCTCAGACAGCCCTAAATCAAGCTGCCCTTGGTGTTACTGCTACAGCTGAGCGAGCAATGAAGTTAGCCGCCAACGAGGCTAAGCTAATGGGTCACAATTTCGTTGGCACAGAGCAAGTCATGCTGGGTTTGATTGCTGCCGGTAATAGTGTCGGCGGTCAGGTTCTCTTGCGTCAAGGGCTTATTTTGCTGGAGGTGCGTCACCGCGTAAAGGCTATTATCGGCTTGGGCCCCGGTGCTGTGGCTGAGGAGCTGCCGTATACTCCGAGAACCAAAAGAATGCTTGACTTAGCTTTGAATGAAGCACAGCGCCTCAAGCACGAAGAAATAGGTACAGGTCATATGCTCCTTGGCCTTCTGCGGGAGGGTCATGGAGTAGCTGCTCGTGTGCTTACCGAACTTGGGCTCAATCTTGACACCCTGATCGAGGAGACCGAAGTTATGCTGCTTGAGGATATGGAGAGAAAGAGCAGTGGCAGCGGAGAGTTTGAGAGGTAATTTTTCGGGGCTAAGGTGCCAGAATCGAGAGTGTTACTACCACTGGGTTCAGTTTGTGCATGCTGGCGTTGCTCGAAAGAATCTCTTTGTCGCCGGATAGATCCTCGGGGCTGTTCTTGCCTTTGGCTGGTGCAAGACTAGCAGTGGCACTGACTTTTCCGGACTTAGACTTGAGCAACGATTCTAGTTTGCCGTTATTCCAAGACAATACATTTCCGCCGTAGTCCCAGTCAAAGCCTGACATTTTGAAGACCTTGCCATTCAATTTTTCAAGTTCGATTAGCGAAGTTCCAGTTGTTATTTCATTGGGCAAACGCCACAGACTGGGCTGGTCCTCAATGCGAATAACTTCTGGCAGATCGCGCTTTTTGACGTCTTTCCAAATAAATGTCACTCGTTTTTTAGGGTCGTTAGGGAAAATGACCGTACCGTTGCTGGTTTCGCCTTCCGCTAGGTTGACTGTCTGGTGTTTGACGTTTTTTGCGCCGAAGTAAGCAATTAAGTCTTTCTCTGATGTTGTTGCGCCTAGCATAGGAGAAATTTTGCTGGCTTGTCTTATGACCAGATAAGGCTGTTGTTGTTCTGCCCCGCTAGCCAGATTGAAGCTCGTGCTGCACGCGAGCAGAGCCAAGAGAGAGGCCGTCGAGACTATTTTCCGCAGCGACACTAATGACACGAATGACATTGATAGTTCTCCATGCAGGTTGCATTGTTCCGAAGGGGAAGTATAAGTCATCTCTGATATCAATATCGGTCTGATTGGAAAGTTGTGGCCAAGAACTCTATACTAGTCGAGACTTTCGACCATTTAACATCCATTATTGTGGCCTTAGTAAGACCCAATGTGGCTTTGAATACAGCTTTATAGATTTGACAGACAAATATCACCCACAGGGCAGCTACGTATGACTGCAGACCAGGCAGCAGCAAAAATGCCGTTAGACAATAAGGCAAAATATTCGCTAGTTAGTCTGGCTCTGGTTGTGATTTTGTTTGCACTGTTGTTTGGAGTGATATGCAGCAATCCATTGATGATCGCCCCAGGCGTGGCTCTCAATCTTGAGGCCGCTAGGCTGATAGCGCTCGGTAAGGTTCCATACTTAGATTTCTTCTGCTTATCGTCGCCCCTGCTTCTGTATGCCAGCGTTGTGCCATTATCATTTGGGCAAGCTCTTGGTATTCCTCCAAGCTTGGCTTCTAATCTAATGGTCTGGTGTCTTGCTCTTGTTTCTGTGTTGTCGTGTGCTGCTATTTTGTTGCCGCGACGACACCATAGAGAGTGGCATTGTTTTCCTCCGTTTGTAGTGGCTTACGCTCTGGCAAATGTTCTGATGCTTTTTCAGATTGGCCAGAGTGAGCACCTCGTTATGCTGGCACTCACTCCCTATTTCCTAGTCAGGTGGTTGCGCTGGAATGGCCAGACTGTTTCTAGAAGAGAAGCTATAGTCTCGGGAATCTATGCTGCTTTTGCTGTTTGCCTCTGGCATGGCTTTTGGTTTATGGCTGCCAGTCTGGAAGTCTTTTGGCTGTTGTCTCTGCGGCGGTTTCGACCACTGCTAGCGTTAGAAGTCGGCGCTTGTATTTGCACTGTATCGATTCTTTTGCTTTCGGCATTGTCTCTGCCACAGGCTGCTAGGAATGAATATATTTCGCTGGTCTTTCCCCTGCTGTCTTTGGGCTATCAGTGTCATGATTGGTCTATTTATGGCATTAACAGTGTGCCTGATCGGCGCAATGTTTTCTACACAGCTATTGCCGCCATTCTTTTTGTTTTGCCCTTCCGGCGACGAACAAGTTTGGCTGCGCCGCTTGTTGTAATTTTCTTGGTTGGTTTTGCTTTGTACTTAAGTCAATTGAAGGGCTTGAGTCAGAGTGCCATTCCGATGATTTTTGCCAGTACTCTATTGCTCTCGGTTGATTTGAGTATTGCCGGTGTTATTGTTCGACGAGTTAGTCGCAATGTTCACAGACGCCGTATGCGTGCTTCAGCTGGCAAAGGCGCATCGTGGCGGAATCCACTGGCTAGTAATTTAGGATTGTTCGCCTATGCTGTAAGCATTCTAGTGCTTGCCGGAGCCTTCTTGAGGCAGCAAGAAAGCAAGATTGGTAGAGCATTGCCATTGGTTGGTGAAGTGATTCCTGAGGAGATCGCAAGATTGAAGTCTGAACTGGCCCCAAGCTCGTTAGCCGGACAAAGCTCTGCAGAAACCTCAGAGCTTGCCGGTTGTGCAGCTTGGTTGGCAAAGTATTCTCGCGACAACGATGAGGTCATGTTTCTCACTGATAGCTTAGTGCCGGGCTATCCGCTTATGTTGCAGATGAAGCGCAAGCCCGCTGGCTACTTGCTGCAGTCTGATTGTTTGGTCGAGTTGGAGGCCTGTGAGCGTGAAAGCCTACAGCCTAAGGTGTTTGAGGCGTATGCAGAGAAGCTCTACACTCGCCTTGATGGCGATATTGCCAGTGAGCGAGCGAAAATGATTTTTGTTCAAGATGTAACCATCGATGATTTGCTAAAGAAGCACAAAGTATCCGCAACTTTGCTCAAGAATTATGAACTGAAAGGCCATGCTCGCTTGAAGGCTGCTAACGAAGAGCCGATTGAGCACACTGGTTTTAACTACAACATTGGTGTCTTCTTGCCACGAAGGCAGCAACCATGACAAAACTAAGTGAAAAATTCCAGGTCTTTATGACCACACTGAAATCGTTTAAGTCTATGCCTTTGGCTTTGACTATGGATACTCCTACAAGAAACGCTATGTTCTTGTTGAGTGGGTTCTTGTTGCTGCTGGTCTTGGTTCGTTTGCTGACCGTTCCGCTGTTGTTTCCGCTACAAATATCACCGGATCAATCTATGTTCGTGGCCATTGGTGAGCTTTTGCTGCAGGGCAAACGGCTCTATGTTGATGCGTTTGATGTTAATCCGCCTTTGGCTTTCTATGCTCACATGGTACCGGTGGTAGTGTCTAGGCTTTTCGCCATTCCCGCCCCTCAGGCTTTTGACTTTTCTATAATTGCATGCTGGCTTTACAGCGTTGGCTTTAGTTTGTGGCTGTTGTGGCGACAATCAAAGCACGATGAGGCCTTTCTTTTTGTGCCGCTAGTCGTGTCATTCTCTTCTTTGACTCTTTGGCTTTCTCAGATGGACGAGTTTGGGCAAAGAGAGCATATATTCTTGCTGCTCTTCTTCCCTTTCTTTGTAGTCAGGTGGCTGCGTTGGAATGGCAACGCTACAAGCTTTAGAGCGGCGATTGTTGCTGGAAGCTTGGCTGCTATCGGTTTGTTTTTCAAACAGTATTATCTAGCTGCGGCGGTAGTACTGGAACTACTCTGGTTTATGGAGAAGCCACGCTGGCGTAATCTAGTGGCTCCAGAAACCATTGCCTGTGCGGTTTTTGGCGTGTTGTACGCCTTTTGTATTTTGGCTATGCCGCAAGACATGAAGGATTGCTATTTTTCCTTTATGGTGCCGATCTTCGCTGCTGGCTATAGTGAGTATGGCACTTCAATTATGTTTCAGTTTGTTGGTTGGGCACAGATGTGGAATGACCGCATCTATCTGCTGATCATCGCCTGTGCTCTTGGTATGGCGATGATGCGCTATTCCAGTTTGATGATGCCGCTGATTGCTTTTAGTTTACTGGGTCTTGCCTCGTATCTGCTTCAGGGGCAGCCCTGGCTCAATCATGCTCTGCCCTTTGTCGCCGGCTCGTACATGCTGGTAGGTGTTGAGGTGGGGATAGCAGTCTGTCTGCTGCGGCAGTATGCGCTCATGCTGTTCAAGCGCCCCAGTGGCTGGATTGATATTGTCTGGATGAGTGCTCTTCTAATATGGCAGGGGCAGATTGCCGCTCAAGCAATTGCAGAACTGAGGCAGCGAGCGGATGAAGCTGACAAAATAGATCTTGCCTTAGTGGGCTATAGAGGTGAGGTGGCCAAGGGCGAAAGCGAATCGCTGTGTGCTGTCATTCTTCGCTATACAAATATTGGCGAGCCGGTTTTGTTTATGACGAGAAGCATCGCTCCAGGCTATCCGCTGTTGTTGCAGACCAAGCGCGAGCCAGCGTCTCGCTATCTGCATGGTATGCTGCTGCCCACATTGATTTATGCTGGCGATAAGGCCCGCTCGGAAGCGGTTAAAGAGAAAATGGCTGGCTTCATGGCCAAGGTGTTAGCGGATTACAGAGAAGATATCCGCTGCAATAAGCCCAAGCTGATACTGATTCAAAGCACTCGCATGTGGGACATTCTGGAACATTCTAAGTTTATGCAAGACCCAATCTTTGAGCAGTATCAGTTCGCCGGAGTTGTGGATGATCACCGTATCTACATCCGTCGCGATGTTGTTGCTCCGCCGAATTGAACAACTCCAAGGTTGGGGACAAACTCTTCATATATTAGTTTTCCCAACTCGACGAGTCTTGCCACTGTGGTGTACTGATTGTCAAGAAATATACACTTGGCAATAACCGAATAGCCTGTGTTTTCGAGGTGACTAACAAGATTAAGCTGTGTGCTTCTACGATTTAACCTTGGCTAAATTCGCCGCAAGTGGCTGTCAAGCGAAGTTGAAATTCTAGTGTGGTTTGTCAAAATTCGCATCAGGGCTTAGTTTTGCGGCCTAGTTGCGAAAGTCACCACTAGCAACTGACATGTTCAAAACTCCATTTCTTCATGATTTCTTCCAACTGTGGCCATTCTCAAGTTGGCACATCTTGCTGTAACTGTGCCGTCACCGCTGGCAATATGTAGATAGCATGATGTTAGAATGTAATCACGATTAGGGATAACTAACTGTTCGGGGGCTAAACGCCATGTTTGAAAGGTTCACGGAAAAAGCGATCAAAGTAATCATGCTCGCTCAAGAAGAAGCGCGCAGGCTTGGTCACAATTTTGTGGGCACAGAGCAAATTCTTCTAGGTTTGATCGGTGAAGGCACCGGTATAGCCGCCAAGACTCTCAAGTCTATGGGCGTCAACCTTAAAGATGCACGTGTCGAAGTAGAAAAAATCATCGGTCGTGGCTCCGGCTTCGTCGCTGTAGAAATTCCATTTACACCTAGAGCCAAAAGAGTGCTCGAGTTGTCTTGGGATGAGGCTCGCCAACTAGGTCACAACTATATTGGTACAGAGCACCTGCTGCTTGGCTTGATTCGTGAAGGCGAAGGCGTTGCTGCCCGCGTCTTAGAGAATCTTGGTGTTGACCTGACTAAAGTTAGAAGCCATGTCATTCGCTTACTTGGCGAAAGTGGCGCTGCTACTACTGGTTCTGGTTCTGGCAGTTCGACCTCTACCGGTCGCTCTAAGACCCCTACCCTTGATGAGTTTGGCGTCAACATGACCCAAGCCGCTCAAGAAAACAGGCTTGACCCAGTGGTTGGTCGTGAAAAAGAAATTGAACGGGTTATTCAGATTCTCGGTCGTCGTACCAAGAACAACCCAGTATTGATTGGTGAACCAGGCGTTGGTAAAACCGCTATTGCAGAAGGTTTGGCCATCCGCATTTCCAACTCAGACGTTCCTGAAATCTTGCTCGACAAGAAAATTGTCATGCTTGATATCGGTCTGCTAGTTGCTGGTACCAAATATAGAGGCGAATTCGAAGAACGCCTGAAGAAAATCATGGACGAAATCCGCTCTGCCGGTAACGTCATGTTGGTTATCGACGAGCTTCACACCTTGATTGGTGCTGGTGCTGCTGAAGGTGCTATCGACGCTGCTAACATTCTCAAACCAGCTCTTGCTCGGGGCGAGCTACAATGCATCGGCGCCACCACAATGGATGAGTATCGCAAACACATCGAGCGCGATGCTGCTCTAGAACGCAGATTCCAGCCAGTTATCGTTGATCCACCATCTGTTGAAGAAACAATTGAAATCTTGCGCGGTCTTCGTCCTAAGTACGAAGAGCACCACAGATTGATCATTTCTGATGAATCTATCGATACTGCTTGCAAACTTTCTGACCGCTACATCTCTGACCGTTTCCTTCCAGATAAAGCTATCGACATCATCGACGAAGCTTCATCTAGAGTACGTTTGAGAGCATCTAGCTTGCCACCAGAAGGCAAAGAAGTAGAGAAAGAATTGCGTGCTGTTCGCCGCGATAAAGAAATGGCAATTCGCAACCAAGAGTTCGAAAAAGCAGCTTCTTTGAGAGAGCAAGAGACCAAGCTTTCTGAGAAGATTCGCGAAATTCAAGCTGTCTGGAAAGCTAAGCAAGAATCAGAAAAACCAACAGTCACTCCTGAAGAAGTAGCCCACGTAGTTAGCGCATGGACAGGCATTCCGCTACTCAAGCTAACCGAAGGCGAATCGGAAAGACTGCTGCACATGGCTGATGTACTGCACCAACGAGTAATTGGTCAGAACGACGCTGTCGAAGCTGTTTGCAAAGCTATTCGCCGCGCAAGAGTTGGCTTGAAGAATCCAGATAGACCAATCGGCAGCTTTATCTTCTCCGGACCAACCGGTGTTGGTAAAACCGAGTTGGCTAAGGCTTTGGCTGGTTACTTCTTCGGTTCCGAAGATAACTTGATCAGAATCGACATGTCTGAATTCATGGAGCACCACACAACTTCCAAGTTGATTGGTTCACCTCCTGGTTATGTTGGCTACCAAGAAGGTGGTCAGCTGACTGAAGCTGTTCGTCGCAAACCCTACTCAGTAGTGCTCTTCGATGAAATCGAGAAAGCTCACCCAGATGTCTTCAACGTTCTTCTCCAAATCTTGGATGATGGCCGCTTGTCAGACAGTAAGGGCCGCACCGTAGACTTCAAGAACACGATCATCATTATGACCTCCAACGTCGGTGCTCAATTCATCGACAAAACGTCTCTCACACTGGGCTTCCAAGTTCAGACAGAAGACGCCGAACACTCAGAGCGTTATAAGAAGATCAAAGATCTTGTTATGGATTCGATGAAGAAGACCTTCAGACCAGAGTTCCTCAACCGCGTAGATGAGATCATCGTCTTCCAACAGTTGACCAAAGAAGAGATTCGCTACATCGTCGACATCATGTCTTCCGATCTACAGAAGCGCATCAAGCAAAATGGAATGGAATTGGTTATCTCTACAGAGAGCAAAGACCTCATCGCCAAAGAAGGTTACAACCCTGCTTACGGTGCCAGACCGTTGCGTAGAGCAATTCAACGCATGCTTGAAGATGCCATCTCTGAACAAGTTCTGCAAGGAACGTTCAAAGAAGGCGATGTAATCGAAACCATGGTTGAAGACGGTAAAGTTGTCTTCGTTAAGGTGCCAGGAAAGGTATCTAAGCCGGTAGAGAAAGCCGATAAAGATAAAGAAAAAGAAGAAGCCAAAGCTAGCAAGACTGAGAAATCAGACAAGCCAGAGAAAGCCTCTAAGTCTAAAGACAGCGAGAAGTCGTCTGAGAAAGAGACAGTCGAATAGTTTGAGTCGGCAGGACAAAATGTCGTTTGAACGTTTGTCATTTCAATGACTGTGGAACTAAAAGGGAGCAGCTCAGGCTGCTCCCTTTTCTGAAGAATAGACCGGTAGGCTGAAGCATCACTAGCGATTTTCGATTACAACTAGATTTTGATGAGTGTTTGAAAATTCAATGCAGCAATCAAATTTGAAACTCTTGTTTTTTAAGTCACGGCCAGTTCTTTTGCTCTGTGCCACATTGGCTATTTGCTTGACTGGCTGCGAATCTGACAAACACGGTTTTTCGGAATCGCAAGTCTTCACGTTTGATGCGCCAGATTTGAAGAAGAATCCGGTTACTCCGCCGAAAAATGAGAAGGATCCTGAGGCCTGGGCAAGGCTTGCTTTCGATTTCCAGTCTAAGCAGATGTGGCCGCAATGCATTTATTGTTATACAAAAAGCTGTGAGCTAGATCCTAATAAAAAAGGCTATTGGAATAGCTTGGGTACTGCCTATCAGTTCTCTGACAAAATGGAAAATGCCCGCAATGCTTTTCTGCGCTCCCACCAGCTTGATGTTTATGAGATGGGAAATCTCGAATCGATTGGCTACGCTGACACCCGCATGGGCATTCATGATGATGAAGCGCTGCGTTTCTATTTGATGGCACTGGCAATAGATCCAACACACAAAGCGGCTTGGGATAACCTCATTGGTGTATTGCACCGCCTTGATAAAGATGAGTTTGTACCGCGAGTACAAACTCTTGCAAGTTCACCGACTGAGCCGAACGCTGCTTTTGTAGCCGATTCTATCAATGAGTATTTCTTGCACGAAAAACCAGATGACTATGATTTGCTTGTCAATAAAGGTTTGTTTCAGACCCGTTTGCTAAATGAGCCAATGGCTCGCGAAGCATTTGATAAAGCCAATAAACTGCGACCAGATAGCCCACGAGTGCTGATTGGTTATGGCTTGCTTTACGATGCCGTCGGCGATAGCAAAAAGGCCGATGAGTACTTCAAGCGTTGCACCGAATCTAACCCCAGCCAAGCCATGGCTTGGGCTATGCGCGGCTTGATTGCAGAGAAAGCCAAGAACTATAAAGAGGCCTTAGACAACTATGTTGTTGCTTCGGCCCTGTCGCCGGAGAAGGGCCAATGGTCGGCGAAAATTGGCGTCTTGGATAAGATAGTTAAATCGGGCGGTACGCTCAAATACGAAGATGCTGCCAAATAGGCACGGCTGGTTTATTTAGACGATGCGCGTTTTTTCGTGCATGGCCAACTGCTCAATAATGTTTTCAGGAGTAGAGGCTTCCAGAATCGTTGCTCGCAGGCTTGCCGAGATGAAGCCAGCGGTGACGGCATCGTCGAAGAATGACAACAAAGAATCATAGTAGCCATAGGCGTTGAGAATGCCCATGGGCTTTTTGTGCAGACCCAGTTGGCCCCAGGTGAGAATTTCGCAGAACTCATCAAGGGTTCCATAGCCGCCGGGGAGAGCTAAAAACGCATCTGAGAGGTCCGCCATTAAGGCCTTGCGCTCGTGCATTGTTTCTACATAGTGAATTTTGGTCAGACCCTGGTGGGCGACTTCCTTTCGGTGAAGGAAGTGGGGAATGACACCGATGACATTTCCACCCTTGGCCATGGCCGCATCGGCAATAACGCCCATGAGGCCCACATTACCGCCGCCGTAAACTAGGGTCATGCCGCGCTCAGCAATCAGTTCGGCTGTCTGTACAGCAATTTCGCGGTGGGCGGGATTGTTGCCCATACTGGCCCCGCAAAATATGGCCACTGATTTCACTTATAACAACCTCAATAAACGGCCTTACTTTAATTTGACTGGCCTTGCTACCATTATCAGATGCACATTATAGATTCTTGCGTCACTCTTCAGGCCCAGTACTTTGAAAAGCTTCTGCAAGAAGCTCAGGCTAATTGGCCACCCATAGCGTATACAACTACGCAGTTGGACAAACAGTGCTTTACGTTAATAATGCGCCCCAGCGAAGAAAGCCGTGAGCTCTTGGCTGAGCGTTTGCGGTCAGTTGCTGAGCGCTTTCCAGATAATATCTATTATGGCGAGAAAAATCTGCATTTGACCGTATTTGGCTTGCCTAATCTTGACAGCAGCCCCCTTGTTCATCGTCACTTCGATCGCTATCTCTCGTCGCATGTGTGTGCGGTGAAGCCGGTAAAGCTGCCTCTTGGCGGGCTGTCGATTGTGGGCAATACTCTAGTTTTTAAGGCATTTGACCCAATTGGCAATTTGTTGCAGTTCAACAAGAGTGCTGTAATTGAGTTGACAGAAGAACTCTACGGCGACGGCGTGGACATCACCAAGATGATTGGTTTGCATACAGAGATTTTTTGGCTAACTGCTGCTCGGCTTGGGCCGAATCAGCCCCGTGAGTTTTTAGACTATGTTATAGAACACGGCAATGAGAGCCTGGGCGCGCTGTCTTTTGAGACTATGGAATTGATCAAGACAGATCATCTATTTAGGCCTGAAAACACCAAGGTGATTAAGGCTTACACTCTGGGCGAGTTGAATTAGGCTAGACTTCTTCTGCACTTTGCAGTGTTAACTCTAGCGTGCTGTCTGGTTTAACGCGCACTGTTATCCAGGTAAGATCGTGCACGACATAATCGGCTTCAGTAATGTTGTGATCGGCTGAACGAACAGCCACGGCAATGACGCGCATACCAGCTTGTTTAGCTGCTTTTATGCCGTTTGGCGAATCTTCAAAAACGACGCAATCCTTTGGCTCTAGACCTAGTCGATTGGCAGCAAGAATATACGGTTCAGGATTTGGCTTGCCTAATGTGACATCATCGGCGGTGATAAAGACTTTTGGAATTGGTAGCTTGGTGTGGGTCAATCTGTGTGTAGCCAGTCTGTGACTGCCTGAAGTGACCACGGCAAAATGATGGGGTGATAGGCGTGAGAGTAATTCAACAGCGCCATCGATGGGAACAAGCCCTTTTGTGCAGCTAGTTTCGAGATCTTCAAGATGTTTCACTTCAGCGTCGATATCGGCATAAGGTGTGAACATTTGGACGATATCGATGGTGCGTCGGCCGTGAGCTTTTTCTACCAAGTCACCCAGGTGTAAATTGTGCTCTTCTGCCCAGGCTGCAACGGCGTAATCAACGCAGATTGTGGAATCTACCAGGGTGCCGTCTAAGTCGCTTAGAATCGCCTTGCAGTTGACTGCTATGCCGCCCTGGGGGAAGGTTGTTAGTTCTTTGCGCCGACCGTGTACTGGATTGGCCATGGTTTACCTGTGCTCCTGAAGAGCTATATTATGCCTAAAGACTGTTGCTGCTGGGTGCCCTGGATTGTCAATTGCTACATTTCTTTAGTGGGATTGTGGTTTGCCGCTACCAATTGGTTATGAGCTAAGCTTGCGCTTTTGGACTTTTGAGTCGTTTGCAGATGCAACAAGTTGGAATTTCTACAAGCCACAAAAGACTTCTGAGTATCATCCAGTTTTGTTGCTGAAGACTATTTGGCAGAGGCAGGAAGACGCTCGACGGTTTTCTTTGCCTGACGCTGGACTAAAGCATGTAGATAAGTTCAAGCCGATTCCGACACTTTTGTTTAGTGATCGGCAGGTTGGATTAGAGGCGTTGGAACGCTGCCAAAAAGAGGCAATAAAGCTCTTACAGTTTGTGCACAGCGTTGAGGCTCGACCGATCACGCTTGATGGTAAGTGTTTTGGCATTGAAGTATTGGTTGATTCCAAAAGTGAAAGAGCGGAGTGGAATTCAGGCTTGCCTGTTGGAGATGCGTTATTGGAACTTGTCGTTGCTCTGGCCTGATTGACAGATATGTCAAATCTGACATAATGTGATTATATGGTCGATTTGCCAGGTCAGAAATTAGCAGAGAAGAAGCCGACGCTTTGGTATTCGGCGTCGATACTTGACGAAGTGAGATTGTGGCCAAAAGAGGTAACCGAGGAAATTGGGCGACAGCTGAACAAAATTGAGTACGGCGGACAAGCCTCAGATTTTAAGTCTATGGCTACTATAGGCAGCGGCGTTTATGAAATACGTCATTCTGAACGAGGCGATCAGTACCGCCTTATCTACGTGGCTAAATTCAAAGAAGCTATTTATGTGATACATGTGATTTCGAAGAAGAAGACGCAAAAAACCGCACAAAGAGACATTGATCTTGCTAAAGAACGATACAACCGACTGGTTGATAAAAGAAGGAAGTTAGGTTATGAGTGAAGAGATTTTCACTACAGGTAGTGGCAACGTATTCGTCGATTTAGGTTTCTCTGAAGAGGAAGCCGCTGAGTTGACTATCAAGTCGTGCTTGTTCTCTATACTGCAGGAAGCTATTGCTAAGGCTCTTGAGACAAGCACTCAGGCTCAGATCGCTAAACGACTTGGTGTAGATCAACCAATAATTTCAAAAATCCAAAACGATAAAATGTCTGGTTTTTCTGTTGAGCGTATAGCGAGTTACCTTTTGCGATTGAATTACGACATTTCTCTAGCGGCTCATCCCGCGCCAGCTGAGCGCGCAGGTCGAGTGATTCCAGCTAAGCAAAATCGCTCGAATGCGTGAGTTAAGAAGGATCTTGGTTGAAGAACTGAAACTTTTCTTGCGGAATCTTAAGAGGTGCAACGAAGCCTCTTTCTCTGTAATGTGCCAGTCCCGACCATTATGGTTCATGTAGCTAATATACGACGCATACAACGATTCTGAAGTTATAATTGAGCAATGGCACTTATTATTTTGACAACAACGATTGATGCTCCACTAGAGACTAGTTTCGATCTGTCTAGAAGCATTGATTTGCACAAATATGCTGCGGGTCACACGGGTGAACAGGCGGTCGATGGTGTAACTTCAGGCCTAATAGGTGCTAATCAAACTGTGACATGGAGAGCGAGACATTTTGGACTAGTGCTTTCTCTTACCAGCAAGATAACAGAATTCCATCCGCCCTCACATTTTCGAGACTCCATGCAGTCTGGTGCGTTTAAAAGATTTGATCACGATCATTATTTCGAGTGGATTGATGGCAAAACGGTGATGACCGATCACTTCGATTTCAACAGTCCGTTAGGTCTGCTGGGTCAGATTGTTGACTCGTTGCTTCTCAAGCAGTATTTGACTGAGTTTCTTGTCAAAAGAAATGCAACTATTAAATTAGTGGCCGAATCAAACCCGGGTGATTTTCTTGGTTGTTAGTTTGGCTGATAGGCTGTAAATCTGCTTTGTTCTTGTTTCATTCTCGGCTTCACTCTCGGCTCAAGTGCCACACGCCAAAGGGATTGAAGCGAATGTCGGCATCTTTGAAGAGATTGCAATTTTGAATTTCTGCTTTTAATCGAGGGGCGTCGGGTGTGATGCTAAAGGTGTTTCCTGAAATGAAAGTGTTTGGTGGGCAGGTGCCAATGAGATACGTTGCTAGTGATTGAAACAGATTGCAGGCGGCTTCGCCCATGTTTTCGGGGGTAAAGCCCATGCTCAGCAGAGTCTCTTTTTCGATGCTATAGTCTGGTTGGCCAAGGCAGTGCATGCCGATAGAAATAATGGAATCAGGCGTTGTCACTGGCATTTGCGCCAGAGCGAAGACGCAGGTCTCAAGCGGCTGCTCTCTGAATCTGCGCACAAACCTCATCCACGCTTCTTTGGAATGAACCAGATTAGCAGTTTCAAGCGAAACACCCAGAGCACCCAGGTCTAGCAGTTCACCAATTAGTGGAATAAATGATGCAGAAATTTCCAGGGCGTCACTGCTTTTGAAAGGCTTGGTGCGAAGAACAAAAAAGTTAGTGTGTTCGGAGATGCTGGCGATTTCCGCAGCAGAGGCTATCGGTGTGTACCACGAAGCTTGCTCTTCAAAGTGTTTGTGCATGGTCTTGCTGTGCGGTTTTATCTCGTATTTGACTTCGCGGGCATCGAGCAACTCGCGGCAATCTTCTGTTGCTTCGCCTTTTGTCGGAACATAGAAAACCAGCGATGGCCAGTAGCTTTCGCAAAACTCAATGCGGCGGCGGTGCCAATCTGCTAAGACGTTTTCTGGATGAATGTCGACGAATTCGCGCACAGCAGTGAGCTTTTCGATGTCTTCGGCCTTCATCATGACGCATGGTTCTTTGTCTCGGCACTCGATAATTTCGTCATTAGTAAGCAGTCGTTGCTTGGTCGCTTCAAGCGCAGCCAGCGTCGTGCCCAGGGGAACCACAAACTGAGGCACTAGAACTTCTGTTGGCTTGTCATTTTGATCTGACTGTTCCGTCTGATCTATTTGTTCAGAGTGTTCTATGTCTTTAGTTTCTTCCAATGCCGAACTCCCGAGGCGGGCGCTCGATGAGGCCCTTCATGTGGCTTCTAATTGTAGCAGCCTGGTGAGATCGCCTATTTTGTCCAATCTTCGATCTTGAGTCCCTTAATTCGACTGAATGCTTTGTCATTAGTGACTAGTATGGCGGTTACTTCTAGCGCGTGACTGGCTATGAGTAAATCTAGGGGCGACAAAACGATTCCTTGATTTTCAAGCTCTGCTCTGGTGGCTCCATATTTTTCTGCGGTTGAACTCTCCCATGGCATTATTTGGACTGCTCGTAGAAATTGCGAAACTATTTCATGCAAATTAACTGCTGATGGTCTCTTGCACAGCCCGAAGACTAGCTCAGCTTTCGTAATTGACGATATGCAGACAGATGAGATTGGCATTGAAGCCAACTTCTCTTTTGCCTTTATATTTCCTTTAATCAGGTGGCTTACAGTATTCGTGTCAAGCATGTAGAGCTTCATTCTTTCCAACCTTCAAATGGATCTCGATTGGGTTCGTTCTGCTTGCGCTCTTCCGTATTCAAAAAATCGGTTGGAATTTTTGCATTTTCTAGAGCTAAGAAAAAATCATCCCAATTTTCTGGTTTTTTTGAGAGGATGACGTCGCCAGTTTTTTCGTCTCGTCTAATGTAGACTTCTTTGGAATCAAATCGAAACGCTGATGGCAGGCGCACTGCTTGGCTGCGGCCATTGATAAAGATCTTTGCTTTTTGGTTCATCACCGAATCCTCGGTCATTGATATAGATCAAAGTATATACCAGCTACTTGGTTCGAGCAATAGTGTCAATAATGCCGAGTTTTCTATTCAAACCCATCACTTAAAGTCGAACGATCGTTGAAGCTTGTTAAAAGCTTTCTGTAAGCGAGATTCACCAGGTGTTCGACATGTTGTTTTCGCCATCAAGTTTAGTGGTGGCACGAGTAAGTAGGTCTGTCTGGCACTTCGGAGCCGGCAACCATGACGTATAATGGGTCAATGTTCGGAAGATTTAACAGCGAGAATAACCCTACCTCACAGTGGTTAGCGCCAGCAGCTGTTGCATTTTTTATGGTGTTTTCGATTGGTGTAATGGCTTTTGGCAGCCTGGTCTTAGGTGCCGACAGCGCTAATGCAAAATCAGGAAAGAAAGAGTGGATTCTGCATCAAGTTTCTGACATGGGCGGTGCCACAACTATCTATGTCGCTGACGATGCCGTAAAAGTGACGACCGAGAAGCTTGGCTGTAGTTTGCTCTGTAGAGCACCTGACTGGAAAGTACACTGCTATCAACCACAAGAGTCATTGGAGTGGATTGGTGATTTGTCGCTGTTCTCAGGCTCAGTAATGGGTAATCCTTATGCTCTTCCGAAACAACCCTTGGCTATACCCTGGAAGTTGCTCGGGAACGGCGATTTTCACGGCCTGAAGTATACGAAGTACATTTCTAGTTTCTATGGATCTAGTTTGATGTGCACCGCTGATGATATTCCGGTTGCGCCAAAGGCTGCTGAGTTTTTGAGCAGACTTTACTCCATGCCTCTGGTTACAAAGGTTCCTGTTTCTTGTAGTGGTATAAAGACTGGTGTAGGCGGCGCTGTAAAAGCGCGGAAATCCGGCGAGATCGCGGCTTGAATCATCATTCACCTTTAGCCGGCAGCCGGTGGCTACCTGACCCAGCCCTTTAGGGCCGGCGGAGAGCTGCATTACAG
>JBIPOV010000022.1:0-99044 GCA_044378815.1 Obscuribacteraceae bacterium (SeqCode)
TATACGTCTCTTCATACCTACCTCCTAAGCTTTTTCATCAAGACACTGTATTCTATAGTTAACCTACCCCATTAATATAAAATCCAAACTTCGGCTTAGCTAAGGTGATAGGCAGATGCCAGCGTCAATAGCCGACCGGTCTACACCCATTGCCTCTAGAGGCTGTTGCTTGATCTGGGTTGGTTTATCGGTGAGGGCAACCAGGTCACAAACTAGCAAGTTGTAGATTAGTGGAATCCATTCCACTTTATTGAAAGGCATTTTGCGCAAGAGCTCAAATAGCGTGCTCTGGTTGTCGATAATTTGATAGAACTGTTTCTGCTCATCGATACTAAGGTTGGCACCGCGAGACACTTTTTCTTCAAATTGTGCTTCGGTTAAGTGCGGATGCTTGCGAATGAAGTAGGAGTTTATGGTAACTCCATTTTTCATCAAAACTTGATACTGCTCTACCAGGGGACCTGATTCGGCGATGATAAGCTCTATTGAGCGGCTGATAGTGCGCTCGTTTGAGCGGTCGTTGGGATAGAAGGAAAACTTGCCTTTGCTCCAGGTCAATAGCTCCATTACGGCCGCTTCGCCTTTGCATTCGGGGGAGCAGGCATGCAGCGGTTGGCCGTTTTCAAAGAAAACGTCTATCAATTCATCTTGCTGGGTGACGCTAAGCAAGCCCGTCATTTTGCTGATTAAAATCGACTGCAGCACATGGGGCGCTGTCATATTGAGCAAATCGCCTTCGAGAGTGGCGTGCCTCGGCATTTCCTGGCTTTCGGTGAAAGCTGCTCTGGCTACAGGAATGTCGCTAGCAGGAGCAGAAACAGTGGGGATATTGCTGGATGTAGCGCGCATGCCGCCGAAGGCCTCAAGTTGTTGGGCGTTCATGTCAGTGTTGTCACCCAGGCATTCGCGGGTGAGTAAATTAGTAACTAGACCGATATCGCCCGTCTGATAGTTCCAGCGAATTTCTTTGTTGAGACCTTCGCCAATAGTAAATGTCCACTGGGGATCACCGCCGTCCCGGTCGCACATAATCGACATAGTGCAATCTCTGGTTGGGTTTTCGGCAATCCATGGTAGCTCGACTGAGCGATTAAGGTTCTTTTGTGCTTCCTGTAATCCATGAAACACATCCTGATACACGGGGATCCCGTGCATTTTTGAAAGTCGGATTGGGGCGGGGGGTTGCGACTTTTGGGGTCTGAACATCGTGCGCTACCGATTTGTGTGGCGTAGATATACTGAGTTCCTGGTAATGCATAGTTTATTCCCCGTTGTTGCCGTTTTGCACGTTGGTTTTAAATCAATATTGATAGCTATTTGCTTTAGCCTTGGTCTGATAATAGTGCTAAGTCGCTGGTGAAGTGGGCATGAAATTAATATTGGCTCAATCTAGCCAAGAATTCGCCAGTGATTTCAGGTACGTCTTAATGGAAGCTATTGAGAACAAATTGGGTGCGGCGACTGCAGAGCCGGTAATCGCCAGCGGTTGTGTTGATTCGGGGCGCAGTACTATGGCGGTTCATCTTAGCGCTGCTGGCCTAGAGATGACCATCGACACGGCCGTTGACCATAGCCTTGAGATGGTCTGTTTGGGCGCCAAGCTTGAACTGACCACTCAGATGCTGTCTGATACATCAAGGCGCTTAGAAGCGGCCCTGCTGAGAATCGGTCAGCTTGAAGCCGAACTAAGTGCTAGCCTGAACCAAGTTGCTGCAGTTGCCAGTGAAGTAAACGGGTGATTTCTTAGTGGCGCAGTCTTTCATTTTTATCAATTATGAACAGGCTCTGCGATTCGGTCACGTCGCTTGGGGTTTTGCTCTGTCTGATGGAAACACATACTGTTGGGGCTCTTCCGACCATTTATTGCGTCGGCCAATGACTGACATAATTGCCCTGGCGCAGTATTCACATGTACCGCCTGGTGGAGATATTGATTTCTGGTGTGAGCAAGGCAGCTTTGAGCAGATGCTAGAAAGCATGTCGCAAGGGCACCATATTCAGCACCAAGAAATTCGTTATCACATCAACTATCATGCTTACAAAAAACTGCATCATGAAGGTGGCAATCCAGAGCGTGCCTTGCAAGAGTTAGAGTTAATCAAGGACGGTGGTTGGTCTCTGCTTACCAATAATTGTATTGACCAAACCTATAGGCTTCTTGAGGCTTATGGTTCCGCTGCTGCTTTGGTTGACCCGAAGTTGCGCTATCGATCTAGGAGGGCATATGCTGGGCAAGGAGTTAAGCGCCTGAGCACATTGCTTCCGCGAAAATGGTTTGCTGCGGCTAGAGGAGAGTCGTTCTCCCTTGAACAGTATAAACTCAGGGCAAAGATTTCTGGTAGTACTAGCGCCTGTGATAATAAGCAGTCAGAAGATAGAAACTCTGAAATAATCAGTTCTAGAGAAAGAGATGCTAGAGAAAGAGATTCTACAGGAAAACTCGCGCCGGAAATAAGCACGAAAGCAGCAAGTGGGAGGCAAATTGTAGGCTGAGATGGCAAAGATTTTGTTAGTGGAAGATGATACCAATCTGGCTTTTTTAGTGAAAATGCAGCTAGAGCAAGGTCGACACCTTGTCGATCATGTTGATGCCGGACTGACGGCAATTAGCCAGCTGCGGATGACAAGCTATGAACTTGTCATTCTTGATTGGATGCTACCTGACATTTCAGGCATTGACATGTGCCGGCAATATAGAGGCACTGGCGGCAGAACGCCAATTTTGATGCTAACTGCTCGCGGTGCCATTGAAGATAAAGCCACGGGTCTCAATGCTGGTGCTGACGATTATCTTGTTAAGCCTTTTCATCCGGTTGAACTAAATGCTCGGGTGCAGGCACTTTTGCGCCGACCTCAAAGTTATGCTGGCAAGGTTTTGACGGTGCGTGATATTGAGCTCGATACAGAAGCTTGTCGCGTTTTCCGCGCCGCGCAGGAAGTCGATTTGACTTCGAAAGAGTTTAGTTTGCTTGAGCTGTTGATGCGTTATCCCAATCAGAGTTTTACTTTGGAGACTATTTTAAGTCGCGTGTGGCAGAGTGATTCTAGTGCCTCAGTTGATACTGTTCGCACCCATATGAAGACACTGCGGCGCAAGTTGGGTGATAGTGAGGAAAACGGCATCATAAGAACAAAGCGTGGAGCCGGATACAGAATTGTTGACCAGTAGCTAAAGCTCATGAAAAATTCACTTACTGCCAAAACTACAGCAATTATTTTAATTGTGGCGGCAGTATTGATTTATATCGGCACCACGACCTTGAACTTAGCTGCTGACAGGTTGGCTAATAGTTACCTCTCTTCTAAACAGTTTCAGTTGGTCGATCTCTTAGACCAAATTGTACTTGATATGTCGCGGGCTGACGCACAAGAACGCGAGTATGTCTTGACCGGTGATGTCAAAACCATTGAGCAGTACAAGCTTTGCTTTAATCGCATCGATGCTTGTGTGGCTAAATTGAAAACTCTGCTATCGGACAATTCTCGCTACTCAATGTTGCTTGATGAGCTAACTGATTCCATTAGTTTTCGCAAGAGTTGCGCCGAAGAAGTTATTCAAGTGCGCTCTGGTGGTGGGATGGCCAGTGCTCTTGCTCGCTCTGATAAGTTCGACGAAGGCCATTTGACCAAGCACGTGGAGTGGCTAGCCAAAGAAGTCTCTGGCACCATTAATAGCGAAATGACGGCCCGCTTTAGTGAATTAGATAAGGCTAGTTTGACCACATTGATTGGCATCTCATTCATTCTGATTTCGGCCTTGCTGGCTCTTCTTATAGTCATCCTTGGGGTCAATCGCTATGTCACAGAAAGGCAGCGGGCTGAAGAAGCACTAAGAGCTGCCCAGCAGGCTTTGTCTGAAAGAGAAGCACGCATGCGTGCTTTAGTTGAGACTGCTCCTGATGGTATCGTCACTATTCGCTCTGACGGTACCATTGAATCTGTCAATGCTGTATTAGAAAATCTCTGTGGGGTGCCCGCCTCTGATTTGATTGGCGTAGATATAGAGCGTATCATTCCGAGTTTTCTACTTGATGGACGTATTAGCGACTTGGCCAGCGGTCAACGTTCGCCGTTCAGCGCCGGGCGAGAGCTTTATGCGGTGCGACAAGATGGCAGTCACGTTCCGGTTGAGGTTTCTACTTCTACTGTCAGTCTTGGTCATGAAGATGTTTATACTGGTATCGTGCGTGATATCACTGAGCGCAAGGAAGTGGAAGAGCGCGTAAAAGATTTTTATTCGATGGTCTCTCATGAGCTGCGTACCCCACTTGCTTCTATTCGCACTGCTCTTGGATTGATGGAGAGCTTTAGTGATGAACTCAGTGATAAAACTAGACCGGTAGTGCGTATTGCTGCGGCTGAAGCTGATCGCCTGATGCGCTTGATCAACGATATACTAGATATGCGCAAAGTCGAATCGGGCAAGCTTGAGCTTGCCCTCGATGCCTTTGATGCCTCTGACCTTGTGCGCAAAGCTATTGAAGGTATCGACAGCTTGGCGCATGAAGCACAGGTTACTGTTAAGAATGAAGCCAATACTGCCCTCGATGTCTACTGCGATGGCGACAGGATATTGCAGGTTCTGTCTAATATCTTAGCTAATGCTATCAAGTATTCGCCGAGTCCGGGTAAAGTGATTGTCGCTTGCGAGAAGAGCGGTTCTAGTTGTAAAATCTCGGTACGTGATTTTGGTCCTGGAGTTGCTAAAAATCAGGCCCATAAGCTCTTTGGCCGCTTTGAACAATTGCGTGCTAAAGACGGCAAGAATCGTGCTGGTTCGGGTTTGGGTTTGGCCATTGCTAAGGCCATAGTTGAGCAGCACGGCGGCGAGATTGGAGTTGAGCTTCCCGATGGTGGCGGGTCAATTTTTTGGTTCTCTTTGCCTCTTGCTGAAGACGAAATTGAGTCGCTTGAATTAGATGAAGATGAGCTTGCCCAGCAAGCGGTTCAAACTAGTCAAAGTATTCAATCTATTAAATCTATAAATGAATAGAGCGGTGAGGCCGAGCGCAATGTCTGAAGAAAGATCAAGACAAGAAGAAGAATCAAGACAAGAAGAAAGATCAAGACAAGAAGAAGTTTCACAACAAGAAGAAGCAGAACAAGAAGACGCAGAACAAGAGAATTCTGGCCGCGTTCTCTTGAGGCGTTGCCCGCAGTGCGCTGCTGAGATTTATGAAGAAGTCGACAACTGCCCCATCTGCCGAGCCGAATTGCTCGGTAGTTTTGCTATGAACCAAGATCTTATTGAAGAGAGCGTAGAGAATTTAGTTGCTTTATTGCGGGCTGAATACGATCTGAAGTCTTTACGCCTGGCCCAAGACACCGATCAGCTCATGGCCAGAGCAAAAATAAGAGAAATGGTTCGTGAAGATGCAACGGTGCTAACAATATTTGAGCGCGGGGTGGTATTGCAGCATTTGCTCAACATTGTTTTTAATTCGCGAGACGAAGATACTCCTTAAGTCCCTCTGGGTCGTCGGTAATAATAGAATCAACCCCAAGATCACACGCTCTTTTCCAGCCTTCTTTGCTGTTTACAGTCCAGGTGTTTACGGTCAGGCCGGCATCGTGAGCTGCTTTTACAGTATCAGGTCGAACACAATCAAAATCGGGATTCCAAGCCGTTGCCCCAACTGATTTGGCATAATCCCGCAGGTTGTAGATGACTGAGTCGCCTAGTAATGCTAGCTTGTACTTAGTGGTTTTGTCGTGAATCTTTTTCAGAATCAGATGGTCGAAAGAGCTAATCATAATTTTGTCTGGATAGGGATAGTCTTTTAGGAGCTTGAGCAGCTCGTCGTCTATACCAGCATAGTTACTCGGGCAGTTTTTGATTTCGATATTAATAGTGAGTTTGCCGTCTACCGCGTCAAGTACTTCTTTGAGTAATGGTAGTCGTTCTTCTTTATATTTTGCTTCGTACCAGCTGCCGCTATCAAGAGCCGATAGGTCTTTCCAGTTGGCATCTTTAACAAGACCGGTACCATTGGTGGTGCGATTCAGTGTATCGTCATGAATCACCACCAATTCGCCTGATTTACAGCGGTGTATGTCTAGTTCAATGCCGTCAGCTTTAGCTGCTACGCTTTTCTTGAAGCTAGTCAGGCTATTTTCTGGACCCCAGCGTTTGCCCCCACGATGGGCCACCACCAATGGAAGTTTTTGTATATTGTCCTTTGCCATTAGCACGTTTCCGCATTGAAATTGAGTGAGAAGAGCAAGGCCCAGGGCGATGCTGACTTTAAAAACGTATGTTTGTGCCATATCCACTACCGTATCCGCCATAGCCGCCATATCCAGTGTTGTAGCCGTTATATCCACCCGAGTAGAGCGAATTTCCGAACATGCCATTTCCGTACATGCCATTGCCGTACATGCCATTGCCGAAATTCATGTTCATCATGCCTGAACTCATGGCACCAGCAGCCATGGTGGCAGCTGCTCCCAGGGCCTTAGCCAGACCCTTTAAAAGTGGATGACCCTTGCTTTGGGCCGCTTGTTGTTCGTTTGTTCCGTTAGTACCGCTAGTGCCGCTAGTGCCGGTAGCATTTTCTGTGGCTTGACCGGTTTGCGAATATTGCTGAGTATTTTGTTGGTAGCCCTGGGCCTGATAACTCTGTTGGTAGTTCTGGGCGGCCGGCTGGTAGCCTTGTGCTTGATAATTTTGAGTGGGATAGCCTTGCCCAGGCTGTAAGTTCTCGGCGCTCGGCATCTGGAAAGACTGCTGCCCGTATTGAGTACCATAGCTACTTTGGCTTGGTGCCTGGCTCTGGTAATTGCTTGGATAGGGTGGTGGCGTTTGAGGATACTGGCCTTGGTTTGTGTATTGTCCTTGGTTTGTATACTGTCCTTGGTTAGTATACTGATTCTGGGCTGGCTGACCCGGATAAGTGTGGGGCTGCTGCTGATACTGGTCGGCGCTTGCCATTGGTGTGACATCGGGGCTGCTGTTCTTGTTTATGTGAACAGCGTTTGTGAGAGTCTCTAGCTGCTCTTTGATACCGGTGGTGGTGTCGGGTGGTTGGTTGGGGAAAACAATTCCTTCAAGTGTCTGCACTCGTTCTATCAAAGGCTTCGAGCTGTAATTCTGGCCGATAACTTTATTTTCGAGCCAATCAACAGTGCTGAGATACTGTTTTTCAAGACTGGGTGAGAGTGTCTTTTCCCAATGTACTTCCAGTGCATCGGTACGGGCGCTAAGGTCATCGTCGCTGCTAGGTTTACCGAATGCCTTTATTTCTAATTGTGTCAGGCGCTTATTAAGCGGCTGTTGTTTGAATGTTTGGTTGAGAATCAATTGTTCCAGCTCGTCAACCCGGGGATAGTCAGTGCCGGCCAGTGCCGCCGAGTCTGAAGAGCTGTTCGAAGAGCTATCTGAAGCATTATCTGAAGCATTAGCAGGGGCGCTTGATGAACTGCCTGAACTAGAAGAATTGCTTGTATTTGCAGCGTCGCTACTGGCCGTTCCAGAACCAGAGCTAGAGCTAGACGGCGTTGCATCGGCCTCTGCCACAACCTTTTGTAAGTCGTTGACGCGACTGGCGACGTCGCCTGTCTTGGCCTCACCAAAGACCAATTTTTCTAGCCGTGTCAGCCGATCTTCTTCGGTATCAGCCGGATATGTATGTTGGAAGAAATGGTCTTCAAGCTGGGTTAGAGGCGCAGAGTCAGCCCAAGCAGCTGGAGTGAGAGAGCAGTTAATTAGCACTAGGCTAAAAAACGCGGCGCTTAGATGGCATATTGCCTTGCTTTTCGCGCGCTGTCTCAGTGTTTTGCTTGGAATATTTACTGCCATTACTCAGTTTCAATTTGGATGCCGGCTTGATGCGAACTGGACGTCGGCTGGATGCTTACTGCCTGTTGAAGCTTTTCGCTGCCACCTGCTTGCAGCGGATCGCCAACGGCTTCAGCGCCGTGAATTGTTGCCGATTATAGCCTATGATGTTGCTCTCGCTCATTCCTTCCATAATCAAAGGGTCTTGTTCGCCACTACGATCGAGATTAAACCTGGTTAACGTGAAGCCTGGAGCCCTTGCTCTAATTAACCTCCGGGCTTCAGTGTTATAAGCTTCTATAAGTGACTATGGAATGGGGTGTTTCTCGAATGGCTGAATCCTGGGAGGAGTTGGTTGACTGCGCCGAGCAGGCGTCGACCAAAATTCAGTTTGACCAGGCCAAACAGCTGTTAGAGAAAGCTCTTGTCCTGGCTGATCAATTTGAAGCGCGGGACAGTCGGTTGATACATAATCTCCACAAGCTTGCCGAGGCTTGCCATCGCACTGGTCATGATGACCTGGCAGAGGAACATTTGAAGCGGGCTGTTGCTGTCAATACCAGTAATTTTGGGCCTTACCATAAAAGCGTGGCTGACTCGGCCAACCATTTAGCTAGCATCTATTATGAGCAAAGCCGCTTCCCCGAGGCCGAAAAGCTCTGCCGCCAGATTGTCAACATCTACGAAAAGAGTCTTGGTTCTAAGCACATGGAATTGGGTAAGGTTTCGCAGAATCTGGCCATGATTTTGCAGGAGCAGAATAAGCTGCAAGAAGCTGAGACTTTTTATGCAAAAGCCCTGAAGATCATGCGGGAAGCCGCCGGCCCCTTTGACTCTGACATCATTTCTTTGCTAGAGAATTATGCCAATCTCCTTAGAACAGCAGGTCGCGTAGACGAAGCCGATCACCTTCAGGCCTGCGCCCTGGGAAGAGTTTCAGGGTCTTTGCGCTCAGTAACCAGCACCAGAATCCCTCAAGTAGACTAGCCTTAATTGTTCTTCGTCTGAGGATTCCTAAAGACCTAGCCTTGCGCGCACACACTTAAAGGCGGTCGGGCAGTTCTCAACCATTTCCCCTGCTGCCCAGCGATGGTTGCCCATAAGGTAAGAAGCCAGCTCGGCGAAGCTCTCAACTTGTCCCTGTCCGTTCTTTTGCATGAAGTAAGAGAGTCTAGATTTGTCGTCATCGGACATTTTTGCTACGTCAGCAAGGTAGGCAGCTTTGAACTCGGCCGACTGAGCGTAGCCATTGAGGCAGCTATCCACAGCATGGGCGGTCTCGTGTAAAAAAGTTTCTTGCATAATTGACGGGCTAATCGCCGCACCAACTTCATCGGTGCGTTCATTGATTTTGTGCTCGGCAATGACAACTAATCTTCCAGTGCAGAGGCCATCGCAGCTTTTATCTGTGCCGCCGTTGTAACCCATTCTTTCTTGATAGGCGCCGGCTGGGAATTTATCAATCATGGTCGGTGTTACGACAATTTGCACGTTACCAGCAACCAGCATTTGTTTGATGGTAGGAGGCAGGCCGTCGAATGCTGCTCGAATAGTGTTAACTGCTGAGCTACTTACTTCAGGATGGCCAATTTTGGGAGCCTGAACTGTTATCTGGCCGCCTGATTGACTGCTCTGACCGGCGGAGACATTAGGGCCAAGTGCATTGAGGCTAACAGTACCACCAGGATTTATCGCCGCTCTGGCGAAATTGGTTGTGCTAATCATGCGCATATAGCGTAAGCTTCGCCCTGCAGTAATCGACTGAGGGGAATACTTGTTTGTGTTGGCTTGCAGAGTTTTGTAAGTTTGCTCAGCTCGGGCTAGGTCGCCAGCGGCATAGAACGAATGGCCGAGGTAGAGCCAGGCATCAGCGGTGCCGCCCTCCTTGGCAATCGAGTTGTGAAAGTAGGTGGCTGCTTCACCGTAACGACGGGCTTGATAGGCCTTGATACCCAGTTCGTATTGGGAGGTTGCAGCAGCATTGCTCGGCGCAATTGTCATCAAAAGGCTTGCTAAAAGAGCCGCCACAGCAATTATCCGCTTTGAAGTTTTTGCTGTGAAGGCCAAGCTTTTATTTGCTTTTGTCATTGCTTACGTCGCTATAGGGATGATTTGAGAACACCGTCAGTGGCGAGAATGATAACAAAAGAAGCTCTTGGGGGCACGCTAAGATGTTGGCTGCGTTACATTTCTAGCTCGTTTTGATGGTTATTATTTAATTAGCTCAAATTGTTGTGTTTTGAGTAAAAACCGTATTGCCAGATGGAATCACTGACCGGTGCGGAGGGCAGGCGATTGGAGCCTTACTGCCTCTGTTGCCTGCTTTTTTTGATTTGCGATGTTTGTCAGATAATTGGCGCTTTACCGGCGGTGACCGTCAGCCGATGACTGTCAACCGATCTTAGGTGTAGACTTGATTATGCTCAAAAGCAGGTTTGCTTTTTTATCCCCTCAACTGTGAGTAGCTTTGTCGCCTTCAACTTCTTCGAGTTCATCGACCTCTAAAGGCTCGACTAACTTAGTTTCGACTAATCCGCCTGATATCGAGGTCGGCTATTTGCGGGCTTATTTCACTTACTCTGTGGCCGATTCACTCAATCTCAATCTAGTGAAATCAGCCTCAGGCAAGGAATACCAGGCCGCGCAAATCAAGTTAGCTGATGTGCCTGCACCAACTTATATTCAATTTGCCGTGGCGCCGTTACTAGCTCAGCTTCCTGATGCCACAATTGAGATTGGCGAAACAAGCCAAAAGGCGGAAGTTCGCCTCAAGCTCTACGACTATGGCACAGTGGCTCTGCGTTACTCTTTTCCCTTTAGCGGTACCTGGCAGGAATTTACGGCCTTGTCTCGCAAAATTAAGAATTCTGAGTCACTCAGTCAGAGTGCTCAGGCTACTTTAGCAAGTGTTACTGCTGAGATTTCGGCGGCCATTTCTACACCACATAAGGTGCTTCTCGAAGATTATTTCGTTGCCGAGGTGCAGTCGTTTAAATCTGAAGTTACCGCCTCGCAGTTGCTGGAGGATCATCGCAGCCCGCTTGCTAGTCTTGTGGCTGGTGAAGAGCGGCCACTGGCTTTGATGGAGCAAGACGAAGTGTTGCGAGTCAACTTTAGCTACATGGAATGTGAGTTGGCTATTCTCACCTGGGATGTCGCTTTTGTCTTTGACAATCTTGAGGGCGCCAATACCGTAGACAGTATCATCGAATTTGCCAATACTCAGCTGGTGGAACTGCGCACTTACGATAGTCTGCTAGATCGCTATCTTGATGAGATTTACAAGTCAAAGGCTGAGCACATGCGCTCTAACTGGCTTCAGGGCGGCAAGGTGGCAACACGGCAAGCTGAGCGCTTACGTTATTTGTTAGTTGATGTGCGCGAGCTCTCTGATAGAGCGAGTAACGCCCTCAAAATGATTGGCGATGCTTACTATGCCAGACTTTATCGAGGGCTGGCTCTGCGTTTGAGCTTGTCTGAGTGGCAGCACCAGGTTGAAACTAAGCTGACTAGTGTCGGTGAGGTCTATCGCTTTACCCATGACCAGGCAGAGCATGGTCGTAGTGAGTTTCTTGAGTTTATGGTAATTGCTTTAATTTCTATTGAGATTTTGATCAATTTCTGGCATCACTAAATCAGGAGAACTGATGTTACCGCTACGTAAGCTTGGACAGCAAGGATTGGAAGTTACAGCTCTAGGGCTTGGATGTATGGGCATGAGCTGGCTTTACGGTACACCTGACCACCTTGAGTCTGTGCGCACCCTCAAGCGTGCCATTGCCCTCGGTATCACTTTTTTCGATACTGCTGAAGTTTACGGACCCTATGACAATGAGGAACTACTTGGTGAAGTGCTGCGAGGTCGGCGCGATGATTTAATTATTGCCACTAAGTTTGGTTTCGATATTTCAATGAGAGAGGTCATAGGAGTCGATAGTCATCCGCGCAACATTAAGCGTGCCTGTGAAGACTCGCTTAAGCGTTTAAATACCGACTACATTGATCTCTTTTACCAACACCGGGTAGATCCAGGCATTCCCATTGAAGAAGTGGCTGGCACAATGGGAGAGTTGGTAGAGCAAGGCAAAGTGCGCTATATCGGCCTGTCGGAAGCGCGTGCCGAGAATATAAGAAAGGCTCATCGTACTTTCCCTTTGACCTGCGTGCAGAGTGAATATTCACTTTGGGAGCGTTCTGTGGAAGAAAAGGTATTGCCCACCCTAAGAGAACTGGGCATTGGTTTCGTGCCCTATTCTCCCCTCGGTAGAGGGTTTTTAGCTGGTCAAATCAAGAACGTTGACCAGTTCGAAGCAAATGACTACCGAAGAAATGATCCGCGTTATCAGGGCGATAATTTCAGCAAGAACTTAAAGATAGTAAACGAAGTGAAGCATCTGGCGCGCCGATACGAAGCCAGTCCGGCTCAGATGGCCCTGGCTTGGCTCTTGCAGAAGGGGCAAGATATAGTGCCCATTCCCGGCACTAAGAAGGTCAAGTATTTAGAAGAAAATGTTGAGGCCCTTGAGCTAGAATTGTCAGGGGAAGATCTAGAAGAGCTTGATGCAATTAGTCGATTGACGGCCGGAGCGAGATATGAGCCAGCCCGTATGGAACGCATTGATCAATAAAGTATCGGCCTTGATCAATAAGGTATTGGCCTTGATCAATAAAGTATTGGCCTTGAGCAATAAGGTATTGGCCTTGATCAATAAAGTATTGGCCTTAGGAATAGTTGCTGCCACAGCATTAGCCTTAGCGGTGCCATTTTTTTTGAATGATCGGGCCTACGCTCAGTTTGATCCCCACGAGATAGAGCGGGCCTATCAGGCTCAAGATTATGCCAAGGTTGATGCCATTGCCGAAGCCCGGCTGCAAATCGACCCGTACGATGTCTGTGCTCGGTATTACCTGGCCAGTGCCCTGCTGAAGCGCAAAAAAGGTGGGCAGGCTCTTTTGCAGTATGAGGCCTGCGCAAAATGTGGCGGCAATTCAAATCTGGCCCAGATGGCAAGAAAGGCAATAGTGGCTCTTAGAATCGATGAGAGAAAGGCCAGTCCTCAGTTTTTTGAGAGGGCTAAAGTAGCGCCCAAAGAGGCCACTGCTAACGGTGCCGATGCAAAAACTGCCGGCTCAGGTTCTGGATCTGGTTCTGGTGCTAACTCTAGTGAAGAGGATGTCGACGCCTCCACTCGCGAAGCAATTGCTTTGCTCCGCAAAGACCTGGCTGATGCTATTGAGGTAAAGCGTCGGCGCCAGAGTCAAGATCTTGAATTGGTCGCTGAAGAAGAGAATCAGGCGATTCAAGAGGCAATTGGCTCTTTTTCTCTTCATCGCGATGAGATCATAGAAGCCGCTCGAATGGAGGCCACCGCCAAAAGAACGAAAGTCTATCGCCTCTATAAAGAGGAGGAAGATAGCATCAGCAAGGCCTACCAATCACGTATAGATGCCTTGAAGAATAGTCATAAGAAAACGCACTGAATAAGATGTCTCCTTAAATAAGATGTCTCCTTAAATAAGAAGTCTGAAGTCTTCTTGAATGATAATTCCCTGACTACCACTAGGAACGCGTGTTTACTCCTCAGTGGCTTTGGCAATTGCTAAGCCGGCTTTCACAAGACCGGCTGGTCCGCCTTCGTATATGAGAAAGCGCGCTTCCCATTCAGGATCAAATTTCTCTTTATAGCTTCTTAGACCTTTGTACGAAAAGAAACGGTTTAGGTGTTCGTACACTTGGTGAAGAGCTTTCTCTTCAAGCGGGTCTTTGGGATCGTCACCCACGCCGGCAAGGGCAGCCAGACCCATGCTGAAATACTTGAATCCTTCTGCGTGAAGTTCTTTCAGCAACTTAGCAAAGAGGAAATCCATGGTGCTATTTGGTGCATTTTCTTTGTGACGCATCATGTCAATTGTCACTTCTCCCGGGCTATAGGATCTAATTTGATTAACGAATGCTAGTGCCTGTCCATCTTTGTCTCTCAGCACATAGAGGTCGTTGTGCTGTAGCTCTTCTCGATTGAATTGTCCCAGGGAAAAGCCCCTCTCTCGCCGTCCGGGGAGGGCGAGCCATTGATTGGAAATCTCCTGTACTTCGTCAATCAAAGCATTAGAAAGAGGCGGTGTATATTTGTGCAAAACAAAGCCTTCTTTGTCGAACTTCTTGATGCTACTTTTGAAAGTCTTCTTGTTTATTGTTGAGCTGACGAACTTTTCTAAGTCGACTACTCCATCTTCTCCCACTTTTACGGCTTTAAAGCCGTTCTGTTTGTAGATTTCAATATAGCTAGGTGTGGTTTGCAGGAATGCTACCTGCCAGCCATTGTCGTGGGCAAAAGATTTGAAGTCGCTAACCAGGCCGGCAAGCTTGGCCTCAGGGGCGGTGGCATCACCCAATACAATAGCAACACCGAGGCAGGTCTTGTAAGCGATTACTCCATCATTGTCACTATTGAAGAAGAAAGACTTGTCGGGTAGAAGCTTGAATAAATCAAGAGCGGTGCGACCGTATTGATCAAGGATGGTGCTTGCCAATTCATGCTCAAGGGGCTGGGTGAGCAGCTTGTAGCGTATCGGACGAAAGGCGCTCAGTACCGCCGCTGTTGCCGCCAAAATTCCTGACAGTCTTAGTGACTCAAGAAACCAATGACCAAACTTTGATTTGGCAACGAGATCTGGATTGCCTACTAATGCTAGTTCTCTAATCGTATGTATCAGTGCCTGATCTAGTTCAAAGTTGACACCGAAGTCACGCATGTCTAGCAGAAAGAAGCCCAAGCAGCCATAGATAATTACTGCTAGCAAAGCCGCGATGATTATTTTTGTAGCTGTAAAGAAAGTGTCTTTGGCGCTTTTGACAGTGAAGCGGTTCCTTGTCAGTGATAAGGCTGCAATGGCTACAATAGACGGAACCACCGAATAGGTCGGTAAATCTAGAGCCCAGGACTGGTTCTCTAGCCAGTGAATGTGTTCGCTTCCCAGGCGGGCGATTTGCAATGCTAGAGATAGACTAGAAAGGGCCATGGCAATCCACCAGGCCGTTCTTTTCCTTTGATAGAGATTGATGCTGAGAAATATCAGTAAGTAGCCAAAGGCTAGTGTCAGTGTGTTGCTGAGATGGTAAAGCTCATAGGGAACCAGAGTGTTAAACAGGCGAGGATGGCTGGAAAGGCGCATTAATAGCGGCTCCCATGTGCCAGCTAGTCCACTGAGAAGGGTAATGGTGGCAACAGTAAATATTGGCCAGTCTCTCTTCGCTCTTTTCGCCTGTTGCTCAGATTCGTTATTGTCGCTCTTACCGTTCATACTTTTCTCGTCTAGCCAAGGTCTTGCAAAATTTCTTCGACTCGCTTGTAGCGGTTTCCTAAGTCAAGTTTTGTCGATTTCTCTATCACTTTGCTGATCTTTGTGTTGGCCGAAGCTTTGGAATTGACAGATTCTTTGAAATTGACAGACTCTTTGGAATTGGCCGATGCACTGGTATCTTCAAGGGCTAGCTTTAAGTTGGTGATTGGTTCTGGTTGTTTTCCCGATGCTAAAAAGTATAGCGTTGCTCCCATTGAATAGATGTCACTCTGTGAGCAAGATTTGCCCCGAAACTGTTCGGGGGCAATATAGTGCGGTTTGCCTACGACCGAACCGGTAACATTTGAGGTCACCGATTGGGCCACAGAAAAGTCTAGTAGTTTGAGTTTGCCATCATCACTCAAAATTAGATTGTCAGGTGTGAAGTCTCTATGCACTACTGGCGGTGCTTGATTGTGTAAGTACTGCAAAATCAAGCACATTTGCCGCGCCAAATCTTCGATCGTTGCAAGGGGAAGCTTGCCTTTCGATTCTACATAGTCTTTCAGGGTGACGCCATCTAACTTCTCCAAGACTAGATAGGCTCTGTGGTCTTCGAGAAACAGTTCGTAGAATTTGACAATCTGAGGATGCTCGAGCTTGCCTAGCAAATCGGCTTCCTCCTGAAATTTTATGGCCGCTGCTTTGCGTACCCTGGTATCGGGAAACACCGGCAGAAGAAACTCTTTAAGGACGACTTCTCTTGAGCTTTCCCTGGTGGATAATTCAGAGGTTTTTGGATTTTTGGTAGCTAAATTATCTTGCGCTAAATTGACTTGGGCTAAATTGTCTAGAGCTAAATTCTTTGGGGCTAAATTATCTTGCGCTAAATATACTGTTCCCTGACCGCCCATGCCAATTCTAGAAATGATTGTGTAGCGACCATTGTGTAATTTTGCCCCGAGCTCAAGGGGGGTAAGTTTGTCTCTTTTGGGCGAAGCAGAGAGTTCTTTTAGCCAGAGTTCGGTGTAACTCTGCTTTTCACTAGCGATTTCGAAGGGCTCAAGCATTTCGTCGTCAATTTGATCGGCGAACCTTTCTTTTATGGCCGCTACAAATGTTGCTCGATCTCTGGCGTTGAGAATATCTCCGTAGCGAATTTTAAAGGCTGGAAATAGACCGCGGTTAAAGACAAATACATAGTCTAAGTTTGAACGAGTCGTCTTTGGCCGGATAATTTCGATTGAACTGACTTGTTTGAAATCAAGTTCATGTCGCTCTTGATAAATAACTTGGTTCTTTGCAATAACTGAGACTGCGCCTGCTGGCGAGTCGTTGCGGCCATGCCTGGCGGCGAACGTCGCAGTACCAGAGCCAGTGGAATTACTTCCTGTAGGATTACTGTCTAGATTAGCTCTATTTGCCACCCCAGATGCGGTGCCAAGACTAATACCCTTAACTGTAAGGCAGAGAGAATTGGAGTTACGCAAGATTCGTATGGTCAGAGCTGAAACACCTATTCCAAGTACTCCGAAGACTAAGGAGAGAATGCCAGTCATGCCGCTCATCATCGGTGCTAGTTCTGCGCTGACTGTGAGTTGCAGAAAGGGCTTGAGGCTATTGATGTAGGCAACAGTAATCGGGAAAACAATTTTGTCTATAACGCCTAAAGACCAGAGAAGGCAGAGAAACATCGGAGTTAGAGCTATGACAATTGCCAGTCGTGATACCACTGGCGTAAACCAGAGAAAGAAATCAGCATTAGGCATAAAGGGCATGACATCAGATTGGTCCAGAACATTAGGTACCTGGTTCGAAACTGAAGGAAGTAGTTTATTTCTAACTTCAGGCATGAGCTACTCTTTTTAATTCTTTGAGAGTTTCGACGGCAAGTCGTGCTGATTGCAGGCGGTCTTCAACTTCCATTTGTGTCAGAGCCGAGACTAGCTTATCTAGTTCTGGGTTAATTTGTCGATTGACTAGAGCTGGCTGAGATACAGCTAGGGGTTCGGGGTCTTCACCGGTCAAAAGAAAGAAGAGGCTGCCACCGAGGGCGTAAAGATCGCTTTGGGGATTGGCTTTGCCGCGTAGCTGTTCTGGTGCTATATAAGCTTGTTTGCCAATCATGGTACCGGTAGCGGTGCCTAGAAAAAAGTTTGCTGCGCCGAAATCGATAATGGCAATGGTGCCATCGGCTTTTAAGATCATATTGTCTGGGGTAAAGTCACGGTGAATAATGGTCTCTTCTTGTTCGTGAAGATAGGCCAGTATCTGAGCCATTTGGATACCCCATTCGATTACTAACGATTGAGGTTGAGCGCCGTTTTCTTTTACTAGGCGCCTTAGATCGCTACCGTTCAGATATTCCACAACAATATAATGTCTCTGGTTGTCGATAAAATGATCGAATACTTGGGCAATTTGTTCATGGGAGAGACGAGCAAGCATTTCGGCTTCTCGCTTCAACAGGTTGTACGACTGTTCTTTCAGTTCTTCATTGCCACCGTCAGGCACAACAGCTTCTTTCAGAACGATTCTCTCCGACTCTTTGTTGCGGGCCAAGTAAATGGCAGAGAGTCCGCCGAATGCAATTTGTTTTTCAATCTTGTAGTTGCCATCTTGAACGCTATCACCGGGCTCCAGCGGGACGAAAGTGGTCGATCCAAAGCGTCTAGCCAGTTCGTCTTGCCACATTTCTGTATAGCCAGGCTCGTTGTGGGCAGGCAAGTGTCCTCCGTCTTTCTGGTGGAGAAAAGTACGAGCATCAAGCAGAGCATTGAAGTTCTCAGAGCCTCCTGCCCAAACGTCTAGGGCCATTACTAAGCTGTCTAGATGCTCTTTCATTAAGTAGGGCAGTTGAAGATTGATTGGGTTTGAATGTTTGAAGAAGAGTCGAATATTGCCGCCGTTGGCTGAGTCAAAGTCAATCGATAAAAGATCTCGCCACTTTTTCTTCGATCTCAGACCGAAGCACGGACTGACAAAGAAAGGCAGAGACAGACCGTCTCGCGAGATAAAGATAGTTTTGTCAGAGGAAAGAAAAAGAAGTAGCCCAATAAGGCCAACCACAACAGCGTTGGCGGCAAGAAACAGAATTACCGGGCCACTGCTCAGCGTTTCCATGCGCATGCCTAGCGCAACGCATGACCAAATCCAGGCAAACAGCGAAATCGGCCAAGCGATCCAGCAGGCAGCGTTGGTTAGAGCGGCTGGAGTACTTTTGTACTGAATCGTAAGTTCAGCTTCGGCCAAGATCACCTGCAAATGAATTAGGGACACAACTAACTTAGTTGTACCCTCAAGTTTTCTTGTTGGCCATCAATTTCAATTTAAAAGTCGAGCCTTTGGGCGGCGCTAGGTGGCAAAACGTCCCCTTCAAGTTGTTCAGAATTGTTTGGCTTGTAGGATGGTTGATTAGAGCTGTACGATTTGCTTGTTTGACCATACGGCATGTCTTGGGAGCGAGAGCTCGGCGCCTGGGCCGAAGTGGGAAGCATTCCTTTACGCTTTAGGTCAGCCTCATGTGCTTTCTTCAGCTCATTTTGGATCTTCTCTTCTTGTTTCTTCCGCCTCTTCTCCGATTCTTCCATGTCCTTTTGGTAGTTCGAGCGGCCGCCACCTCGACCTCTCATGCCACCCATTGCCATCCTTGAAGTTAAGGAGCGAGCTCCCACGGCCATTGCACCCGCTCCGAGCATTCCTCCGCCAAGTATGAGAGCCATAGAGCTGGAGCTACCGTTGGCGCGGGCATAGCTGCCATTGAATGTTTGAGAGTTGGGCCGATAGTTTAGGGCCTGTCCGTTATAGGCCGGCATCTGGTAGTTAACAGAAGGGTTTCGATAATCGCCATAGCTTGTTGTGGTATGCCCGTTGCCTATATAGTTGGGCGAAATTTCAGTGTTAACTGGAAGACCGTTTGGAAGATTACTCGGCACGTATGGCTGCACTGGTGAGACCGAACCTGTCCAGGGTCCAGGAGTGGCTGGATAAGGACCGTAGGTCGAGAAACCTTGAGCAAATGCCGCAGGTAGCGCTCCAAGGGCCGATCCAAGAGCGAGAATTATTGACAAAATACTTTGAATGGTTCTGCGATTCATAGCCTTTCCTATCATAAACCTGATAGTACGGCGATTTAGGCCTGTTGCAAATGGTGTAATTCCCATGCTGGTTAGCCTCTAGCCGTTTTGTCAGAGTTTTCGGCCGTTATTGCTACTTCGTCGTTAATAACTCGGCCGATATCGGTCAAGTAATGGACGGCGAAAAGAGGATGCGGTCATTTTGCACTCAAAACTTTGACCGATATCGGTCAAGTTTTTGAGCCTCAAATGACTTAGCACTTCTAAATCTGCCGTGAAGGCCAGAATGCCACAAAAACTGCGCTATACGTTAAATCGGAAGTGAACGACGTCGCCATCGGCCATGACATAGTCTTTGCCTTCGAGACGCATCAGGCCTTTTTCTTTCGCTGCTTTTTCTGTGCCGCAGGTGACATAGTCTTTGTAGCCAATTACTTCGGCCTTGATGAAGCCACGTTCAAAGTCGCTGTGGATAATTCCGGCACATTGAGGGGCCGTGAAACCGGTTTCGAAAGGCCAGGCGCGAACTTCTTTTTCGCCGGCTGTAAAGTAGGTCTTTAGGCCAAGTAGGGCAAACGCTGCCCGAATCATGGTATTGACGCCAGAGTCTTGTACACCGAGGCTTTCCAGATAACTGTCTCTTTCGTCCTTGTCTAAGGCCGATAGCTCAGCTTCAATTTGGGCAGAAATTAAGACCACCGGACGCTTTTCTTCCTCTGCCTTCTTGTTCAGGATCTGCAGATATTTATTGGCATTAGGGTCGGCTAGTTGGTCTTCTTTGACATTGGCTGCGTAGAGCAACGGTTTTGTGGAGAGTAGTTGAAGTTGAGGCAAAATTGCCTTTTCTTCGTCAGTTAAGACTGATAGGTCAACGGCTTCGACATTGTCGATAAATGGTGAGATTTTTTCAAAAATGCTCATTTCGAGCTGTGAGCGCTTGTCGATATTATTCTTTTGCTTCTTCAATCTTTCCATTCTTTTGGCGATTGAGGCCTGGTCTGCCATGGCAAGCTCAATGTGAATTGTCTCCACATCTCGCAGTGGGTCTACCGACCCGTCTACGTGGGTGATGTTTTCGTCGTCAAAACACCTTACTACGTGGACGATTGCATCAACTTCGCGGATGTGAGACAAAAACTGGTTGCCCAGTCCTTCACCCTTGCTTGCGCCGCGCACGAGACCGGCAATGTCAACAAACTCAAAAACGCCAGGCAGTACTTGCTGGGGCTTTACTAACTCTTTCAACTTATCGAGGCGCTCATCTGGCACCTTTACTATGCCAGTGTTTGGCTCAATTGTGCAGAATGGGTAGTTGGCACTTTCGGCCTGGTAAGAAGCAGTTAGTGCGTTAAAAAGAGTAGATTTGCCCACGTTTGGCAAACCAACGATACCGGCCTTGAGCATTTTAGTCTCCAATCACAATAAGGGCTGCCAGTTTTTGCTGCAGCCAATTGGCACATTATATTAGGACTGCCTTTGGAGTTTATGAGATGCTTGCAATTAGCGCTCTTGATTGCACTCTGGGGGCAGTTGAATAAAGCAACTTGCCAACCTGGGCTTGCGATGCAAGGTACTTGAAAGAATTGGCATTTATTGTAAAAAACAGCAACCTTATATTTTCGTATAGGATGCACATAGCAGTTAGCAGAAGCGAAAGAATATTGAATACTTTCGATAATAGTCTCGGCTCTGAGCAACAGGGTAATATTCATCCTGATACCCAATCAGGTATTGACAATGCTGTGAATATCACTTTTGAAAAGACGACGGAAAAGGTAGACCAAATGAGAATATTGCTGGCAGAAGATGATGATTTTCTGGCGGGAGGAATAGCTCTTGCTCTCCGCAATAACAGGTTTTCAGTTGATCATGTTCGATCCGGAACTGATACAGACCATGCCCTGAAATATACCGACTACGATCTGGTAATTCTTGATCTTGGTTTGCCAAAAATGGACGGGATGGAAGTATTAGGGAATCTGCGCAGCCGGGGACAATCTTTACCCGTTTTGGTGCTTACAGCTAGGGATAGCCTCGAAGATAGGGTATCTGGGCTTGATTCCGGTGCCAATGACTATCTTACTAAACCCTTCGAGTTGCCTGAGCTGTTGGCCCGTGTCAGAGCGTTGATTCGTAACGACCGCTGGGGAAATACCACCGAATTTGTATACGGTCCAATCAAATTCAATACATCCTCGCGCCGGGTCCTTGTAAACGACAGCCCTATTGATCTATCAGCTCGGGAGTTAGCGGTTTTAGAGCTGTTATTGCAGCGAGCCGGACGAATAGTAAACAAAAGTCAGATTGCAGATCACCTGACCAGCTGGGATACTGACCTCACCCATAATGCAATTGAGATTATTGTGCACCGTTTGCGCAAGAAACTAGAGTGTGATGGCTTCAGCATCCGTACCATGCGGGGTCTTGGTTATCTGATTGAAAAGACCGGTTAATACATCTATTCGTAGCCAGCTTCTGGCCTGGCTGCTTCTCCCCTTAAGCGCTCTCTGGCTTTGTTCCACCGCATTTGCGTACTATACTTCGGTGGCTTTTGCCAATGATACTTATGACCGGGAGTTGCTAAATTCGGCTGACTCAGTGGCCGTTCGCACAACCCACAAAGGTGGGCAATACTCCATTGATTTGCCTCCTTACGTGCGGGCTATTCTCCGCCACGACAATACTGATAGTTTCTTCTATCAAATTCTTTCTCCGGAGCGTGAGCGAATTTCTGGTGACGAGAATATGCCGCCTTTGCCTAAGGAGCTGAAACTGGCTGCGCCTGTCTTTAGCGATGGTGTTATTGAGGGCACAAAGGTTAGAGTGGCATCTATTCTTGTGCCGGTGCCCGAGGCGGACAGTCACGGCGAGACATTTATCGTTCAGGTTGCTGAAACCCTTAAGGCTCGCAAACGCTTCGCTCAAGAGCTTCTCGTTAGCATGGTGGTACCGGAAATCTTCTTCATTTTACTCGGTGCCATTGCCATCTGGTCTGGGATCGGTCGCGGTCTAGAGCCTCTTAAGGATGTTCAGGAAGCTCTTTTGCGCCGTTCCCAGCATGATCTTCATCCTCTTTCAACGGAGATGGCACCATTGGAGGTGCGGCCTCTAGTTCATTCAATTAATGAATTGCTAGGTCGGCTGCGAAGTGACATAGAGGCTCAAAATCGCTTCGTCGCTAACGCGGCTCATCAATTGCGCACGCCCCTGGCTGGTCTTAAAACTTATACTGGGCTGCTGCAGGGCTTTGCTAAGGCGCCTGAAGTGGAGCAAGCTGTTACTCAGCTTGATCATGGCCTTAATCGAATGACACACCTTGTTAATCGTCTACTAGCTCTTGCTAAAGCTGAGCCCAACGCAGCAGCAATTGTGCCTAAGCAGTCTTTTGACTTGAATGAAGTGGCAGCGGCCTCGGCCTCAGACTTGGTCAATGTGGCCATAGAAAAAGATATTGATTTGGCCTTTGAAGGTGCTGATGGGCCAGCACTAATTGAGGGCGATCCAGCTTCTGTCAGTGAGTTAGTGATGAACTTAGTTGATAATGCTTTGCGCTATACCGGCCATGGTGGTCACGTAACTGTCCGTGTGCACGCTAATGAGTCGGTAGTGCTGGCCGTTGAAGATGATGGACTCGGTATACCTGAGGAGGAGCGAGAACGTGTCTTTGAGCGCTTCTACCGCGTTCTTGGTACAGGAGAGCAGGGCAGCGGTTTAGGCTTGCCCATTGTGCGCGAAATCGCTCGATCGCATCGAGCTGCTGTAGCCATTGAAACGCCATCCAGTGGCGTTGGTACCTTGTTGAAGGTGACCTTTAACCGCCTGTTTTAGATACCTCAAGCACCGCGAGTCTTTATTCGCTAGTTTCTTTTTGTCTAGTCTTTTTCTTGGTGAAACCCTATATTGCCTAGTCTTAAGACCAGCGCTTTTTGAGATTTTTCTCCACCAGATGTGGTGGCCTAACAGCGTCATAGTCGATTAAGACAAGGCCCTTCTTCCCGCCACCGAGGTCGATGTATCCAAGTTGGCTCTCGTCTCTATCCCAGAATGAATAACGCCGGTCCCGGTCTAACCTCTGAGCGAACAGATCCATTGAAGTTTTGCTAACGGGAGTGGTGACTCGCTCTTGGATATAAAAGTTTGCTGGTCCATAAGGGCCGTCGGTTAATTTTGGTGTGCCAATAATTCTGGCATCGAAGCGATGTTCAACGCCTTGAGCGTCTCTATAGGTGCGTGTGCCCCAGGTTGGATTCCAGGTTTGGTTTGTCACTTTCAGTATCTGATTATTGCTGAGCTCGATTACTACGCTATCGGCACCACCATCAATTATGCGTTTGGCTGGAACTTTGAAATCCCGCAGAACATCAGCGTATAGACCAAGATCGTGGGTGTCTTTGTGGCGCAACATGCTGCGAGTATTAGGGTCGAGCAAGAGGCTGCTTACCGATTTCTCGCCCAAGGCAACAGGCTGAAGCATACCTGAAGGCGATGCCGACCGATCTAAACCAGTAGAAAACTTCAGTCTGTCTCCGATTTGTGTGAGCCAGAGCGTTTCTTGAGCGGAAGACAGTATGTGCTTGCCTCTTAAGAAGTCCGGCAGGCAGGAGGGGTTACAGGTGGCAATCAGGTCTGCTTTGCTCGCTAGGCGCTCGTTGATTTTGGCTACCGCTTCTCCAGCCCTTTGACCGGCAGCTAGATCAGCAGCTAGATTGGAAGCTCGATTCGCAGCTAGATCGGAAGCTGGATTTGCAGCTAGATCGGTAGCTTTACCAGTGCGGCTATCGCTCTCTCTGCCGCTCCCTAAACTAGTTCCTTTACTCGTACCCCTACCTGTGAGTAAACCACCGTCATGGTGTTGAACTAAGAGTGTCTGCTCTGGGCCCAGTTCGCCGCCGGCTTTGACTTCTCGCACTCGTGTCATGGCGACGGCTTGTTTCGAGGCGGCCATCATTTCGGCTAATGGCAGAATGGTCCCTACCATCTTATATTCGCGCGAGGTGGATCCGGGAAAATTGCGCTGGGCTTGATTCATAGCAGCCGGTTCGAAGTGCTGGGTTGTGACATCAGCGGCTTTAGCTAAGACATCTGCTGGTTTCGCTGAGACAGCAGCTGGTTTTAGTAGGTCATTTGCCGGTTTCGCTAAGCTATCCCCAGCCTTGAAAATGGCACTGGAGCTTGGATTTAGGGCTCTTATTTCGCCAGCCTTGGCACCGATTGCTGCTCCAATCATGTTAGTAGCAGCACCAGCGGCAACGTGGGTGGCAAATTGTCCCGGCTCGAATACTCCGGCTTTGACCTGGCGGATTACCTCGTCGCTACTTCCCTTGGACGCCCCAAAAATTCCGCCGGCTACTACGCTGGAAAGCATTTTGCTTTCTACCAGGGCACCAGATTGGTTTAATTTGCCTAAGGCGCCTCGTGCCACAACAAATGAGATGGCGTCGCTTGCTAGGGCGCTGGTGTCGGTGCTGGCTGCAAAGATTCTGCTTGCGCCCAAAGCCGCACTGTACTGACCGTTTCCGTTTTCATAAGTAGAGCGGTTCAAAGTTACTTCGGCAACCCGTGAGGCGACCCCTAAGCCAACGGCGGAACCAGCAATGCCCCAGTTGTGGCTGGCGGCGTAGGCGAATGATGCTTTTAGACCAATAGCCTTGGTTACACCCAGTCCAGTATCAACGGCTTGTTCTAAAAACGAGTGGCCCGTTCTTTCTCCTGTCCTCTCTCCAGTTCCTGCAGTGCCTTTTGCGCCTTGGGCGCCGGGCTTGTAGGTGTCGAGGGCGGCGGTGGCTGCTGTGAGAGCATAACCGTACTTGCCGGGCATGAAGAGGCCGACAGATTTAATCAATCCGGAGCCGTACTGGTCAATCTGGCTGGCGGCTCGCAGTGCTTTTTGGTTAGCTAAAATTGCTGTTTGGGCTTCTTTTTCTAACTCGGCAGTTCTTTTGCTGTCGTGAGCTTTCACGCTAGCCGCAATATCTGTGGCAAGGGAGTCAATTTTGCTGGCGCTTGCTGCACTGCCATGCCAAAACTCAGTTACTGTAGTGACCGCGACGCCAATTAGGCCCCGGTCAGCATTTTGCTGCTTGTGAGCCTGTGATTCACGGCGCAGGCTCTCCAAAGCTTGATTCTGCTCTGTGGCAGCAGAGCTGGTCTGCTGGTCGAATCTAGAATTGGTATCGGCGAGGGGCATTTATTACCTGATGAATGACAAGCTGGACGTATTTCTGTATCTGCTCAGGACTTTTTTTGTTCCTTTCTCTTCTTCTTCTTCTTCTTCTTCTTCTTCTTTATGCCTTCAGCCTATGCTCATAGGTCCCCGTCAACAATAGGGATCCTCCCATTGGGGCATGGGATAACACGAAGCTTGTCAGTCGGTGACCCAAAGCTAGTGTTGAAAGAAATTTGCAGTGGTCTTGATGAAATCTTGATGCTAATGGGCTGCATCTTGATGCCTTCTTGCCGCTGGCAGTTGTTTGATGATGACCACAATCTGGTGTTAGATGGCTGACTTAATGGCTTGCAGTTTTTCCCTCGTTCTATGGCTTGGTGCTTTTGCTCTGGTCTTGGGGCTGCTCAATATCGATGGTACTAAAACAATGACCTGGATTCACATGTTTTCTCCTGCATTGAGGCTAAAACCATTACTTACGCATCTAAATGGTGCAGCTAAGGAGAAAGTTGGAGCAGGATTCTGCCCATCCGCGGCATCTAATTACTGAGCCCGGTATTGGATACCGTTTGAAATTTTGAATTTCTTTCACTGATTTTTGTCATTTGTTTGCCCATCTGCCGGGAAGAATTTGACCGATATCGGTCAAATTCTTCCCGGCATGCGTCATAAACAACTCCGCCTTTAGCAAAATCCTCCCCTTGGGCCCACTTGATATTCATTGAACCTTTTTTGCCTTTCCGACGTTTATCAAACAGCGAGGGGAGGGAAAATTTATGAGATATCGCACAGCCGAGCATGCCGCTAATGAAGCATCAATCCAAGAGATGTGGCCAGAGTTTGAGGCTCTCGTGCCCAATGATGAAGTTGGTTTGGAAATCGTTTTTAGGGCCCTATCAACACTTGGTCTTATCCGCTGCAAGTGCGGAAGTCAGGCCGTAGTGCGCGAGGAAAACTCAAGGACATTTACTTGTAGCGACTGTCGAGCAAGAGTTTGGTTCACTGCTGGTACCATGTTTTTTCGAGTGAAACACTTTAAGGCTTGGCTGGGCTCTATATGGCTGATGGAAAGTGGTGTTGTTGTTGCCTCAAGCAGGCTAGCTCAATTAGCTTCTATTGCTCAAGCTACGGCACACAATATTCAAAAAAAGATTCGACTTCTTGTTGAGGATTGCTTTGCCGCAGAAGCTCCTGCTATCTCTGCTGCTTTGTTCAGTTCAATTATGACCAAGCGTTCGAGGGGCAGTCTTCCCAACGCGCACCCAAATGAAGAATTGAGTGATTTGTACAGGGAGCGTCAATCAAGCGACTGCTCTTCTCGACCTGGTTTTGACTATAGTGATCCAGCCGATCCCAGTTTTGCAAATGCAGATTGCCAGAACTCGGGCGCTCCAGGATCGTTTGAAGCTCCACTTGATCTTGAGGAGAACGAACGCAGGGTTTTTGATTGTATTTCCTATATTCCGATCAGTTTCGATTCGCTTTGCGTTCTAACCGGATTGTCTGTTTGTGTAGTTTCGTCAGCAGTAGTTATGCTGGAACTAAGTAATCGAATTATTTGCTTAGATGGTGACTTCTTCGTGCGCAGCAAGCCAGATCAGTCTTCTATGAAGTCATACGAGATCCATACTGAATCAGTTCAGGCCCTTGTTGCAGCCGCCAATCGGCTGATTTGGTCAATTCACCACGGTGTTAGCTTTAAATGGCTTCAGAGCTTTCTTGCTATGATTTGGTTCTTCTTTGACAAAATCCGATGGCCAAAGGGCTCACTTCTTGTGGCCTTTTTAAAATCTGGACCGATAGAGACTGAACGGGGAGGTAACTTTAATCCTTCTAGGCTAGTTATTTTCCCCTCGGTATTGAGCACCGTTGCAAATTAGTGCCTTAAGCATTTTTGTCACTCGCTCAACCTCGAGTGTTCTAATTTTCTTTCCGCCTAGCACCTGCTGCCAAGTCATAAGCGAGACAAAAGACCCAGCGCATATATGAGCCGTGGCGGCGCTGTCAGCTATGTTCAGCTCAGGATGACGGTCAAAGTATGCGGTAGCAAGATCCATGCCGCGTAGAATAACTGTTTTTACATAAATACTGGCTAACTCTGGGAAGCGTTCTGATTCGCCTACCATCACTCGGAATAATCTGAGATAGTCAGGGTCATCCATAAGCACAGAAAATTTATTACTGACTTGGTCTATGAACATTTCTGGAGGCAAAACCAGCAGTGGCTCCAAGTCTTCATAGTTTAGATCTATTTTTTTGATGGTTAGTTCTTCGATTATCGCTATGAAAAGTTGCTCTTTGTCTTTGAAGTGGCTATAGATAGTAGCTTTGATAACCCCTGCTTGATCGGCAACTCGGTTCATGCTGGTTGCTTTGTAACCGTTTTCGAGGAAGACTTTTATTGCCGCAGCGACTATCTGATCTCGCTTGCTGCGCGGATGCGCCCGCTTGTCTTCAGTTTCAGACTTAACCGGGTCTGTATTTGAGGGCAATTCTGCTGTCACTAAATGGCACCTTTCTGGAAGCGGACAGTCTAGCAAGTTGGTAAGCTCAATTTCGATTGTGAATGTTTGAAAAATGCTCACTTGAGCGATATCGGTTAAGTTTGCAAGTCGAATCTTCGAGGTTGAGCCTTTGGGGGATTGACATGGTATCCATACCGGTTGGTATGATAGCAGTGTCTGGTAGCTTTCGCCAAAAAATTTGGATGGAGTCCCGATATTACTTTTAGAATGGATAGTTAGACGAGTATGAGAAATTGACGATGCAAACCGCAGATCCTCAGTCAGGTGCCTCTCAACAGTCACAATCTCCTGCTGAGACATCGAAAATGCAGCCTGATGCTAAGCCTGCCAGGCATGGTTTACCCAAACCGGTTGTTGCGCTTGTTGTCTTAGCTTTGCTGGGCACAGCGGGGTGGTTTGGCTATAAGAAGTACTCACCAAAGCCGGCAGACAGTAACACTATTAGGGTCAGTGGCCGAATTGAGGGTTATGAGTCTAACATCGGGCCTAAGATTGGTGGCCGGGTAGATTTCATGGCCTATCGCGAAGGCGATCAGGTAAAGAAAGGGGATTTGCTGGTTAAAATCAGCGATGACGACATTCAAGCTCAATTGCGTAGCGCTCAAGCGAAAAGGCAACGGGCCGCAGCCCTTGCTGAGCAGGCGAGCTACCAGATTGGAGTGGTAAACAATCAAATAGATGAGGCGAAATTACGCGTTCTTCAGTCGTCTGAGGATATGCGGGCTCAGATCGATCAGGCCGATGCCAATGTCTCGCAAGCCGATGCTCGTGTAAGTGAGACTGAGGCTCAGTTGGTCCAAGCGCAATCTGATTTGAAATTGGCGCGAATCAGAAAGCAGCGCTATAACTTTCTTGCCTCCAAAGGTGCCGTAACTCTTGATGAAAATGATCAAGTTTCAACCAGTGCTGCAACTGCAGAAGCTGTCGTTAGCGCTAAATCCAGTTCAGTTGAAGCCGCTCGCAAGCAGTTGAATGTCTCAAAGGCTGCCCTGGCGCAAGCTCGCTCGGCGCGTCTTAATCCAAGAATGCGGCAGTCTCAGTTGCTTGCCTTTGGTGACCAATTACTTCAGGCGCAATATCAATTGAAAAGTGCAAAGCAAGAAGAGCTAAGTGCGAAGGCTGATGAGGAGCAAATTCTTGCCAATATTGCTTATTTGAGTGTGAAGAGTCCAATTTCGGGAATTGTAACTGCACGGGTGGTTGAACCTGGTGTTGTAGCTGTGCCCGGTCAGACTCTTATTTCGGTCATTGATCTAAGTACTGTTTATCTGCGGGGCTACGTGCCAGAAGGACAGATAGGAAGGGTGCGGGTCGGACAGAAAGCCCGGGTATTTCTTGATTCTTCCCCCGATAAACCTTTTGAAGGCACTGTGATACAGATTGATCCGGAAGGCTCATTCACTCCCGAGAATATTTACTTTAAGGATGATCGAGTAAAACAAGTCTTTGGTATCAAAATTGGTATTACTCAACCTGATCGTTTCGCTAAGCCAGGCATGCCTGCTGACGCTGAGATTCTTGTAGACACACCTTAATCATGATAGAGACGCTAACCAAGTCTGGCATCAGCGCTGTCCAGCCGATAGTTAAAGTGCAGGGATTGAAAAAGTCTTATGGTTCTCTTGAGGCCGTTAAGGGTCTCGATTTCGATATCTTCGAAGGTGAGATTTTCGGGCTAATTGGTCCTGACGGAGCTGGTAAGACCACTACATTTCACGTTCTGGGCGGCGTGATGGAGCAAACTGCTGGAAGCGCTAGTGTAATAGGTCAGAAACCGCGAGACGTTCGTCTCGAAATTGGTTATTTGACTCAACAGTTTTCTCTTTATCTAGATCTCAGTGTTGCTGAAAATCTGCGTTACGTGGCAGGTTTGAGAGAAGTCGAAAAAGATGACTTTGCCGAGCGAAGTCAAAAGTATTTGAAGCTGATGAATATTGAACGGTTCTCTAGTCGTTTGGCTGGGCAATTGTCTGGCGGGATGAAGCAGAAATTGGCTCTATGCTGTGCCTTAATTGCTAGACCTAAATTACTACTTCTCGATGAACCTACCACCGGAGTTGATCCGGTTTCGCGCCGTGAGTTTTGGGACTTACTTGCCACTGTCACCACTGAAGGTGTCACGGTTGCTGTAGCAACTCCCTATCTTGATGAAGCTGAGCGATGCAATCGACTGATTTTGATGCATGAGGGCGAAATCGAGGAAATCGGCACACCGATGGAATTGAAGCGGAACCTTGGCTTGCATCGCTTAGAAGTGCGGGCAAAAACTATTGATAATTTGGAGCGAAGGTTGCATCAGGTGGAGAAGGATGATCCAAGTATCTTCTCTGATGTGCAAACTTTTGGTGATCGACTCGATGTGCTGGTCGATGACGTAGCCAGGGCAAGTGATTCGGTTCGTCAGGCTGCAGCTCTTGAGAAGACTAGTGAGTCGCTTTCTATAGAAGTGCAAGAGCCCACTTTAGAGAATGTTTTTGTTACTAAATTGAGAGCGAAGACTGGTAGCGAAGTTCCCGCTGCAGAGAGAATGTTTCCTTTCGTGGCAGCGAAGAGCCCGATGGCCGGTGGCAGTCGCTTAAACGGTTATGTTCAGCCTGCATCTAAGGTCCCTTCAGCAAGTACAGGCCCTACGGCAAGTACAGGCCCTACGGCAAATCCAGGCCCTTTAGCAAATCCAGGCCCTTCGGGGTCTGCAATCTTTGCCCAGGGCGTGAAGAAAGTCTACGGCAGTTTTCATGCTGTCAAAGACGTTAATTTGCAAATTGAATATGGCGAAATTTACGGACTACTAGGTGCTAATGGCGCTGGCAAAACCACCACAATTAAGATACTTTGTGGCCTGATTAAACCAAGCGCTGGGCGAATGGAACTCTGCGGACAGAAGTCAAATCTACGTTCGGAAGCTCTGCGGCAGCGGCTTGGTTATATGAGTCAGAAATTTACGCTGTATGACGATTTGACTATTCGCGAAAATCTTGAATTCTATTGTGGTGTTTATTGTGTGCCCGATAGTCTCAAGCGGGAGAGAATTAAGTGGGTATTGAGAAGCTCTGATTTGGCTGGGCAAGATGGTTTGCTGACTGCTAAGCTGCCGGGCGGTTGGAAGCAGCGTCTGTCATTTGGCGCCGCTGTTTTACACCAGCCGGAGGTTCTATTTCTCGATGAACCGACCTCGGGAGTTGATCCTTTGGCTCGACGCGAGATGTGGAAGTTGATTCGTGATTTTTCCAGGCAAGGCACGGCCGTGCTTGTGACAACACACTTCCTAGAAGAAGCAGAATACTGTAACAACCTCGGCTTTATGGTAGCTGGAGCGCTAGTGGCCGAGGGCTCTCCCTCGCATATCAAGAATAGTCAGCCAGGAAAACTTGTGGAGCTACGCTTTGAAAATGCTCAGGCTGCTTATGCTTATTTGAAGCAGAAGTTTGTTTCTTGGCGAGTTTCAATGTTCGCCGATAGCTTGCATGTGGTGTTTGATGATCCTGATAGTGAATTGCCGGCTCTAGTTAAGGAAATGGCTGCTAGCGGATTGGTGCCACTATCTTCCAGGCAAATCGGTTTTAGTTTGGAGGACTCTTTTATTTCAATTGTGCAACGCGCATCGGGGGTCGTGTAGAGCTGATGCGACGAATGATTTCACAGGCAGGAAAAGAGATTGCGCAATTTAGGAGGGATAAACTCACTCTTGCTTTGGCATTCTTGTTGCCTTCGGTGGCCATGCTTCTTTATGGTTACGCAACGAGACTAGAATCAAAAAATATTCCAGTGGCTGTGCGTAATTTTGATAATGGTGCCCTCAGTCGCGATTATATTGATACCATTTTTGCCAATGGACAATTAGTTAACACGCCCTGGCATGATCCTGTGCATCTCCGTTCAGCTCCAGCAAGTGTCGTGTCAAGCAGCGCCATGGGGCCGCTTGATATGGGCGAAGCAAAGGCGACCATAACTATTCCGCCAGAATTCTCTCGTCGCCTTAAGCAAGGTACGGCTTCTGAGATTCAAGTGATAATTGATGCTACGGATGTAAACAATGCCCGCGTTATTAAGAACAGCATAATTGCCACCACCGGATATTTCTTACGCAGCCATAAATTCAACCAGGTAAAGAGTTTAGTAACGACTAAAGTGCGCTTGTGGTTTAATCCCGGCCGAGAAGAAGCTTTATACGTCGCTCCTGGAGCTACTGCAGTGATTTTGTGGATCTTCCCTTGTCTCTTGTCTGCTCTGGCTATGGCTCGCGAAAAAGAGCAAGGCACCATATTGCAGCTCTATGCGTCGAGCATCTCTTCTTTTGAATTGATAGTTGGTAAAGCTCTTGCCTATACTGCTATTGCCCTTGTTCAGGCCCTGATTGTTATAGCGATGGCAATGGTTCTATTTGGTATCAGGTTAGTAGGTGATCCCTACATCTACTTTATTTCTACTTTGGTATTTCTTGCTAGTGCTGTCTTATTTGGTCTCTTTGTTGGTACCAGAGCGAACACCCAGAGTGCTGCGGTGCAAATGGTTGCCACCACCGGATTTACCACAGCGCTCTTGCTCTCGGGATTTCTCTATCCTCTGCGTAATATTACCTATCCCTTGTCTCTAATTTGCAATATCTTGCCAGCAAGATATTTTGTGGAGGTATCGCGCAACGCCTTTGTGCGCGGTAGCGATTTTTCTAGCCAGATTCACCTTCCGGTGGCCCTGGCTATTTGTGCCATTGTTCTGCTTGTGGGAGCTTCCCGGATCATGCGCAAGATGCAACTGTCTGGCGGGGGCTAAGGAAGATTTTGGAAAATTTTATGTCACCTAGTACGCGTAACTATCGCCACCAGATAAGGGCTCTTGTAATCAAAGAATTGCGCCAGATTATGCGCGATAAACAGTTGATTTTTCTGCTTTTCTTTATGCCTGTCTTGCAGCTATTCTTGTACGGTTTTGCTTTAAGTCCAGATGTTGAACACTTACGTCTTGGCGTTATTGACCATGCCGGTTCACCCACTAGCCGTGAGGCGGTTGCTGCTCTGGTGGAGAATGGTGTTTTTGATCTCACCGCTTCCGGTGGCACAGAAGCCACCTTAGCTAAGAAGGTTCGGGACGGTGACCTTGAGGCAGGTTTAATTGTGCCCCCCGAGTTCGAGCGCGAAATTAAGCATGGAACCAAGGTCTCTATGCAAGTTATGCTTGATGGTGTGGATGCTAATACCGCTGGTATTGCCAACGGCTATATCAGTCAGATCATTTCAACTTTTAACAGGCAACTTGTGACAGGTTCACAGATTTCTCATGAGTTGGTTAGTCCACAGATTACTTTTGCTTATAACCCTGGCTTGATTAGTAGTTGGTTCTTTGTACCGGGAGTAATTGCCCTGGTTCTCAATCTTGTCAGTACCTTGGTCTCTAGTGCTGCGGTCATCCGCGAAAAGGATTCAGGCACACTAGAGCAACTGCTGATGACACCGGTTAACTCTTTGCAGATTCTTCTAGCTAAGATCATTCCGCTTTCAATGCTGCTCATGATTACAGTGCTTGTCTGTTTGCTAATTAGTTCAGTGGTTTTTCATGTTCCTTTCAGAGGCAATATTTTTCTCTTTCTCTTTGTCTCTTTCCTTGCCATTCTTGTTGGCATTGCTATTGGTATCGCTCTGGCTGCCTATTCGCAAAACCAGCGACAGTCGCTTCTGACTTCCTTTTTCGTCAACTTGCCTGTGATTCAACTTTCTGGTGCCGTGGCTCCATTAGAGAGTATTCCGGAGTTTTTCCAAGTGCTATCGCTCTTTGACCCCTTGCGTTACTACGTCACATGCGTTCGTGCCATTATTCTCAAGGGTGCTGGGTTAGAGGCAATCTGGCCTGACGTTCTAGCCCTGGCTGCCTTTGCCACAATTCTTTTAGCTCTAAGTACATCGAAGTTCGGGAGGCAGTTGGCATAATGTTGCGCCAATTTAGATGGGAAAATTCTTCAAGGGTGTTTGCATTCTCTCTGGCATTGCTAGGCAGTTTTGCTACTCTTTCTCCTTCGAGCTGTGCTTTGGCTCAAGATTTAAATTTACCTTTGCGTGGCTTGAATAAAGGTCCGCTAGAAGAGGTGGTGCCAGTAGATGATCTCTCTGGTAGTGACGTTGATCCCCAGCGCATTCAAATTGTTCGACCGCCCCTTAGTGCTCTGATCTCAATCGATAAGAAAGTAGATTCTTCTTTGCTCGATGCAGCTTCAACAGTACCTATGAGCCTCGATGATGTGGTGCAGTCCGCCTTGAAGAACAATCTTGATATCGGTATTTCTTCTTACGCCGAGCGGGCACGTAAGGCTAATATGGTTTCTTCAATGGGTAAGTTCTTGCCCGATATTGCTCTCTCTTATCAGTGGAATTATCTTAAGGGCAAGGCCAATGTACCTTTTGGTCAAACCCTTGAGCCTTTGAGCTTTAACAATCCATTCATTTTGACTTCGGCAGGCTTCAAGTATTACGGATACCGCGGCGGTAGTGTCTTATTTGGTGCTTTACAGAATCGCAATAACTATCGTGCCGCTCGTCATTCCAAGCACGCTACGGTGAGCGATACACTACAGACTGCCGCCAAGCGCTACTACGATCTTCTTCTGCAGGAGGCCCTTCTGCAAATTAGAGTGAAGGCTGTGGAGACATCGGAAGGTCAGCTTTCACTGAATAAGGATTTGAAGCAAGGTGGCTTAGCCACTAATCTTGAGGTTTTGCAGGCGGAGACCCAGCTCTCTCAAGATCGTCAGAATCTAATTGACCAACAGGTTGCTCGCCGCGAAGCGGCTATTCTGCTGGCTGAATTTCTCAATGCCAATCAAGGTCTTGATATAGCGCCCAACGATCTATTACTGCAAAAGATCCGTATAGTTTCTGAGCAAGCTAACGCTGCTCGTCTTTTGCAGTTGGCCATAGACAATCGACCTGAGCTGAAGCAGTACGAAGAGCTGCGCCTGGCTGCTAAGAAACAGATAGTGATTAATGCCGCCAAACTGCAACCTAATTTTGCCTTTAGTGGCAATGTCTTGGGAATTGGTGAGACTCTAAGCAAGCAATACGAACTGGCGCCAATCACCCTGGCTGGTGCTGCTGGTGGTGTCGGTGTGCGGGCTCGACAGATTACGGCGCTATACACATTGGGCGTTAATGTTAATTGGAATTTTGAGGGCCTTGGTGCCGTTGATCTGGCCAATACCTATGCTGCCAAGATGACCGCTCGTCAGGCTGGTTTACAGCAGCAACAGGTCTTGAATAAGGTCACTTCAGAAGTGCGGCGCTCGTATCTTCAGTCGCTTAAGACTGATAGAAAAATTGAAGAAGCTGTAGCGCAAGTGCGCTCTGCTAATGAGGAACTACGCCTAGCCCAGCTGCGTTTTCAAAACGGTGTGGGGCGCAATATCGATGTGCTGAAGGCCCAGCAAGACTACACTTCTTCGCTTATCGAAAAAGCTCGGGCAATCGTGAATTTCAATAACGCCCAAATAGATCTTCTGCACGATACAGGCTTGATCTCAAGCTCGACAGTACTTTCGCGCAGTCCCGCTATTCGCTGATTGACGCTCTCAATCTTGATCGACTGCAAGCCCCAGGGCTTGCCGGCTCAACTATTCGAGGAGCCCAAATCTTGAGAATTGATAAGGTGCTTAAGCTTAAGTTTTGAGCAACATGATAAACTCCCAGTCTTAAATTGATTTTGAATAAAGGGCAACCCTTTACTTGTCATGTTTACTAAGCATGTCCTCTAAGGAGAGATAACAATGGGCACTATGCGGGCACACGAAATTGACTACACCATTATTGGTGATGACATGCAGCTGGTGGAAATTGAGCTTGATCCTGGCGAAACAGTTATTGCTGAAGCCGGGGCTATGAACTATATGGAGCAGGGCATCGTCTTCGAATCGAAAATGGGAGACGGCACAGACGCTGACCAGGGCATGATGAAGAAGCTCTTTGGTGCCGGAAAGCGCATGCTGGCCGGTGAGTCTATGATGATTACTCACTTCTCTAACGGCGGATCGGGCAAGCAGAAAGTTGCTTTTGCCGCTCCTTATCCTGGCAAAATTATCCCACTTGACTTGGCCCAGCTTGGCGGCCAAGTAACCTGCCAACGTGATGGCTTCTTGTGTGCTGCCTACGGCACCAAGCTAGACGTGGCCTTCACCCAAAAACTAGGTACTGGATTCTTCGGCGGCGAAGGCTTTGTCCTTCAGAGTTTGAGTGGCGATGGCTTGGCTTTTGTCCATGCCTGTGGCACTATCGTGAAAAGAGAACTCAATGGTGAGACTCTGCGGGTTGATACCGGTTGCTTGGTCGGCTTCACTCCTGGCATTGAATATTCAATTGCCCGCGCTGGCAATTTGAAGTCGATGGTATTTGGTGGCGAAGGCCTATTTCTTGCGACACTGAGCGGTCATGGAACTGTTTGGTTGCAGAGTCTGCCATTCTCACGTTTAGCCAACCGCATTCTTGAGCATGCTCCTCGCGCCGGTGGTAGCCCGACGGAGTCTGGTGGCGGCGGAATCATTGGTGGCATCGGCTCACTCTTCCAAGATTCATAGAGTTCAGGCCAAATTGGCATAAGCTCTTTCTTTAACCCGGGCAATAGCTGTGAAAAATCAGTTGTATAGCCACTGTGAGCTAATTTTGCAAGCGCAGTTTATTGATTAACCAGGCCTTGGTTTTGGGGAAGTTTTGCGAAGCCGTGCTGACTGCTTTGCTGGAACCACCGGCGATACTATCTAGTAAATAGGCACAGACTTCTTGTTCGGCCTGGTTGGCCGGTGGTGCCAAAAAAGGTAGAGTTTCTTCTATGTTTGCTGGCAGGTTGCGGCAGTCAAGCATAAAGGCGGCGTGAAAATCGGGATCGCGAGCTAAGCCACCGCCGCTTTGCTCTATGGCATTGCCTACTTGCTTAAGGAAAGCTTCTTTAATTTCGACTGGGGAAAAGGCTCTGGCTGTGCTGACACTTCCCGTTTTGTTGGTAGCTGCACTTTTGCCAGCTATCATCAGGTTTTCAAATACTGTGATTTCTTTGCCATTTAAAATGGCTGCCTCTTGCAACTTTGAGTTTGCCTCCAATTTATCTTGAGCTGATGGAGCTACACTCACTGTTATTTCAGCACTATCGAGAATTTGATAAATTGCTCTGGGCATACCGAGAATTGCTTTTTTTACGGTGTCTATGGTCGCTTTGCTAACGGCGGCGTGTCCTTTTTTAGCGGGATATGCTTTGACACGATTATAGAAAGTACTGCTTTGACTCTGGCCCTTTTGAGCGGCGAACGTTGCCGGATTTTCTAAGCGCAGCACGCAACTAGCCGCTTGTGCTGCTTCTGGTGTGCCCCTAAAGCTGTCGCTTAGTACTGCTTTACTGCGCCACCATCTATGGTGATAGCAGTGCCGGTGATGAATTCGCCTTTGGGAGATGCCAGGAAAGCAATTAAGGCCCCGAGATCTTCAGCTTTTCCGAATTTTTTCACGGGCGCTGAGTACTTCCAGGCATTTACTACTTCTTGGGCTGAAACACCGTGAGTTGTGGCGTACTGCTTAGCCAGTTCGTATACTAATGGTGTGTCGAAAAGACCAGGGCAAACTACGTTCACTGTGACGCCGTCGGCAGCTGCTTCGGTGGCTATGCACTTAGCCAGAGCATTGAGCCCTGTGCGCAAGGTGCTCTGAACAACTGAGCTTGCTTCTGCTTCGATGCCAAAAGTAGAGCCAATGTAGATGACACGGCCGTAGTTTCGCTTGCGCATACCATCGAGCAGCATTCTTGTTAGTACTATCGGCGGGCGCAGTACCAAGTCGTGACCGTACTGCCATTGTTCGTCGGTTGCTTCAGAGAAGGGATAGGTTGGCGGGTGGCCGGTACTGACTATCAAAATATCGATGTCACCCAGTCTTTCTTGGGCTTCCCGGGTGGTTTTCTCCAGGTCTTCCATCTTGGTTAAGTCAGCGGCAATGCCCACCACCTTAACTCCGGTTTTGGCTGCTATTTCGGCCGAAACAAGATCTATTTTGTCAATGTAACGCGATGAAATCGCTATATCTACGCCTTCTTCGGCTAGCGAAACGGCGCATGCATGGCCTAAACCGTAACTCGCGCCCGTAATCAGGGCCTTTTTGCCCTTCAATCCTAAATCCATTAGCTTCCCTCTGACTTTTCCATTAAATCAATAATGACGTGAAGCTGAGGATAGCAGTTAGGCCGCTATGAAAAAAATAGCCTGACTGAAATGGTGACTTTCCGTTACTAAATAGACCTAAATATCTTGATTGATGGGGAATTGCCGCATTGCTAGGAGCGGCCCAGAAGGTTATGTTGTCACTACTAGATGGCAACGGTAACAGAAGAGATCGGTCAAGATATGGGCAAGAGATGGCTCTGGAATAACCCAAACATTGGTAAATACAGCACAGCACTGAGTGTAGCGGTCGGTCTTCTGATCTTTTGCTATTTCGTTATTTTCGCCACGGCCTATCCTTCCCCTGAGCTACTGCGGGCAATAGCTTTCGAGGTCGTGATTTTTATTGTCGTTTTGTGGTTCAAGTTGAGGCAGGGGCGAAGTAAGGCCGCCCGCCTTGAAAATATGGTCATGGATGAACTGGGATCGCAGTGGAAGACTTTAAATTTCTTGCGTAAGGCAGGCAGCGCCTTGGTCCTCGCTTGCTGGTTTTCTCTCACTGCTTTTCTAGTAGTTGATCTCAGTGCCCTCACTTCAGTCTGGCTTGGCAATTACGGCCTCGCTCGTAATATTTATATGGCTCACTATAATCTCGCTCGTGTTCCATATGCATCTCTGACTGGCTCTCCAGCCTATACTGCCATACCAGTGGTTCACCCGGCTTATTCGCTGGAGATTCTAACTGGCGCCTATATAGAAGCTGGAAAACATGACCTGGCAAGGCATTTGACTAAAGAGCTAATGGTGGTGAGAGAGCAATTGTTCGGCGTGAATAGTGAGCTCTATGCCGGAATTCTAGCTAATTCGGCCAATCTCTATCGCAAAGAAGGCAATTTAGCTAAAGCTGAAGAAGTCAGCAAAGCGGCTTTGCTAATTTCGCGAGGAGTTTTGAAGAACACTGGAATGGGTCAAATCATCACGCAAGTGGCTGACAATCTGCGTGATCAAGGCAAGTATAGTGAGGCCGAGCCGCTCTATGTGGAGGCTTTGCAGATGCGGGAAAGACAGTTTGGGCCTGGTAGCGTTAAAGCGGCAGAGACTCTTGTTGAGTATGCTAAGTTGCTGCGGGCTCGCGGCCAACTGGCTCTAGGTGATTATGCTAAAGCCAAGCGCTATCAAGAGCGAGCTGCAGAAATTTTCAAACGCCACGAAACTAAAAGTGATCCACTGGCTTCGATGCTTGTCACGGCTTTGTTTTTTCTTGTCTCAATAGTTGTATCAAAGATACTCTTTGGGCCCCGGGGCTACCTAACCAAGGTGGCGATGAAGCGCCTTGAGCAGAATTTGAGCATATCCTCTGAGCCGGCTTCTTTAGCGACTGTTTCAGAAGCTGTGGCGGCGGCCCAAAATAGCGGTAGCAATTCTCGTGAAAATATTGGCAAGCTGATCAAATTTTATGAGAATCAGAATAATATTGAACAGGTGGAAAAGTATCGCAAAATGCTAGCTGGCATAGGCAAAGACTGACAGTTAGATTTTTAGGAAAGAGCAAGCGGTGGAAGAAATTGTCCAACTATCAAAGCACTATACTAAGCGTGTGCTTCAGCTTTTAGTGGCTGGTCAGTATTGGGGCATACAGCGCGAGTTTAAGTTAGCGCCGGGCCTTACGGCCGAAGAGATCGATCATGCAGTGCGCGATTTTGAGCTCTCCGCTTCTCGTTTGGTTATGCCACCAGAGGCAGCGCTAGCGAGCGTGCAGGTCTTTAATTTTGATGATCGCCAATGGAGTTCAGGCCCTCTGCCACGCGGCTCAGCCACTCATAACACCATTATTTATGTTTCTGATGGTGGCACTAAGTGGGCTCAAGACTTCTTCTTGTGGTCGGCCATGGGGCGCTCCAGGCATATGCTCAAATTGGTTTTTCGGGTAGTAGGCGAAGATGTGGTCGTTTCCTACGATGGTATTTACCAGCACTAGATCTTTCTTTTGCCGATTGTTAAAAGCTTTTGCGTTGTCACTCTTGACTACTTTGAAGTTTGTCTAGTACAGGCTAATTTCAAACCAACTAAAAAATAAAGAAAGGGCGTTTTTCTTAATGCCTACTCTATCTGTTGACAAATGCTAGTCAAGAATTTCAAAATCTATTCTATGAACTTACTGAGCATGATTGCTTCATTGCGTAAGTTTGGGAATTTCGTCGTTGGCCTTTTTCCCGTGCTTGGCACCATATTAGATTGGCTCCTGGCACCCTTCATCCGTGCTGCGCGAGTCGCACGTGGGCGTGCTAACCAGCAGGCCGGTTCCCCGAAATCTGGGCCAATTCTAGGCAATCTTTCCTCCGCCCCCGAGCAAGTCGATAAGTTTCTACAGGCACCGCTGGTCAAGGCCGCTACCCCAGCGATTAGACGCTTCTATTGGAAGGACTATGCTCAGGATCGCTTAGTCTTAGAGCGTTTGCCGCCAGGTAGTTTAGTGATTTTGCGGGCCCTGTTTCTTGTCACCGTGGCCCTCACCATTCTCTTGCCCATGCTTGCGGTTTTCTCGAAGCCCGCTGTTGATCTGACAACTCTGGCTGGTACTACAGGCAGTGCTCCAATATGGTCTGTCTATCTTTGGTTAGTTGCTGCAGCACTAGCGTGGGGCTGCATACTGGCTGGCTCTGCATTTTGTAATCGCATTTTCTTTTGTTTCGTTGCCGTTATCTATGTCACTCTTTTTGGTGCCTGCGCTTTATTTATTCCCCGTTCGTATGGCAATGCTCTTTTGCCCATAGTGGTCTTTTTAGCCCTGAATTTCAGCGAGCGAACCCTGAAGAAACCGGCTGCTATCGATGGCATTTTGTCAGCTTTGGTTGCCCTTGTGGTGGGCGCCCCTACTGGAGTCTATCTCCTGGCGCTGACCCCGCTGCAACCGCTCTTTAAGCCTTTTGTTCTAGAGTCTGGAATGGTTATTGGAGCCCTTCTTGCCCTGAGCATAACGACCTTCACTCGCGGGCGGGGCGGTCACTTTGAAAAAATACCAAGCAGTGTTGGCCTTGGTGCGTTGCGACTCAGTGCGCTTTTGCGGCAGCCGATTTCTATTGCTGCTAGTGCCTTAGTACTTTCTGTAATTACTCTCGTCTTTCTCATTACCCTTCTTTGTCGCGGCGGAGCATCTGCATTTGCTGGGCAACTCTTATCTGAAATGAGTCTCTGGAACGGCTATCTCTGGCCGGTCTGGTACTTCATCGGTATTGGTATAGTCTTTAAGTTGATAAAGAACACCAAGGTAATCACTAAGTCGATAAAAGAGGCTTTGCCTGGTGCCCTTTATTTGCCGGTGGTGGTGCTTTTGCTAGTGGCCGGCAGCGTTTTGATGTGGCGCAACGATCTTGTCAATTGGGCCATGCCTTACGATTATCTTAGCGCTATTGCCGTGCCATTCTATAACGGCACCAAATGGTACTGGAGCGAGTCGATCAATTCATTTTCTGCTGGTGTTTTAAAATGGGTCTTTCTCTTTGATTTGATTGCCATGGTTTGGCTTTTGGCGAAGAAGCGCTTGCACGAAGAGAGTGCCGCTTCTCTGCTTTATTTCTCGGCTCTGTCCTGGTTTGCTGTTGCCGAGTATATGTTTCAGTGGCTCTCTTTTGGTCGCTCGCCGGTTCACTCTGTTATTTTGCTGATGACTTTTGCTATGTGGTTGCTTTGGCTTTTTCATACTGTAGGTTTAGAAATGAGCTTGCAAACCTCAAAGACTTTTCCATCTATAGGCCGCCTTGCTATCTTTGGCAGCATCGTGCTCTTCGCCCTGTTAGAGATTCACGCTCGCTGTGCAATCAAAGACTATGGTGTCATGAATGAAATATTCCTCTATATGTTTAGAGGAATCATCGATGTGGGACTACCGTATTTTCTCTATGTTTTTGCCAGTCGGCGCTTTCAACAACTGCCCTTAAGGATCGCTGAAATTTTCCAAATTTTTTGCGCCGGTGCCATTCTTACTTATCCCCTTAACGTTCTCGATAAGCTAGCCTTAGGTGGTTGGAGCTGGCCAGGTTTGAGTGCCATTTGGCAGGATGAAATCACTACATTCACCAATAAAGGTTTCATCGCTGCTCAAGAGCCTGCTCTTTCTCTGCTGTCTATCGCCTTGCGCTCTGCTGTTTTTGTAGCTGCCCTGGCTTCTGTCGCTATGCTGGTAAGCTATCAAAGAAAACTGAGCGAAAATACACAGAATAGCACTAATAGCACTAATAGTACTAATAGTAGTACTGGCGGCGATACTACTACTACTACTACTACTAAAGCTGCTGTGATCTTTGCCTCTTTGGCCTTTGCTAGTGGCTTTGCTTCTTTTTCCAAAACCACTGTTGACTTGCCACTGCCTGATCATCTGCGCGTTTTGGTAGCGCCATTTCATACCAGTCTCTTCTTCGACTATTACTTAGTTGCTCTATATTTGGGTGCTGGAATTGCCGCACTGGCGCTGGCCCTGATCGTCTCTAGTAGCTCATCGAAGTGGCGCTGGTTATGGGCTTGTGTTGTTGCCTTTGCTGTCAACTTTTTGATTAGCTGGGCTTGGCCCGGGCAAGAGGTTTGGCTGCGCTCAACCGGAATGTTGGAGAGTGGTGCCTTAATTGCAGCGGTGATTTTTGCCTATTTGCTTTTGCGGGCAATTAGAGTAATTGAAATACAGTCTGCGACTGCTGAGAGGCCTACTGTTACTCTCCTAGAACTGAACTTAGTGGCTGTGATAATGCTTGGTTGCCTGCTTTATAGTGCCTGCCAGCAGCTGCCCAAAGCGACTATGGTGCCAGCCAATTTTTCTGCTCTTCCCAGGCTAAAGGTGCCAGCCCGCTTTGGCCAGCCGCTCATTAAGGGTAATTCGGCACTTTATACCTTAAGAGAGTCAGATGGTGCTTCCACTCTGACCGTTAGTCAAATCGATAGCAATGGTCGTGATCTAAAAACTATCATGCTTGATTTAGTTAACCAGACTCAAGCGGCCAAGCTATTGCCTAACTTTAAAGTGCTGGGGGCACAAGATTATAGCCGCTATGCTCCATCGGCTCTGGCTCTTGAGTTTAGCTATGATCTGCTCAACCCTAATGACCCTGGTGCTAAAGTGGCGATGAGTGGAATCACTGTGCTTAAGATGGGTAGCCTAAGCAATAAGGTTGAATATTATTGTATGCGTGCTACACCAGTAGATATGGATGTGCGCCGTTATGACTTGATTCGCGTCTTGCAATCAAGCAATTAGATTGAGCACAGCAGGGTCTTAGAAAATTGAAGCCATGGCGCCGCTAAGATTGGCTTCCATCAACGATAGCTGCAGATTTACCAGGCGAGCATCAAAACTATTAGCATCAAAATCGCAGCCAACCCAGGTCAACTTTTCTTCAATTTCTGGATTTTCTGGATCTTCCACAACTTCCAAAAAGCTGCGATAGCCTTCTGTACCGCCGACATCTTCTGGTGGGCAAGCGCGCTTGCCCATGATGCAACGGGCTAGAGCTGGCCCGCCATCAAGTTCGACTACCCGTTCCACTTTTACTTCGTGCTGCCAGGAATCAGCTAGATCGTACTCATAAATAAATTGGTCGCCCTCTTCAGTTAAGATGTCACTGAGCTTAATTGAAGTTTGGTCTTTTACTTTCTTGTTTTTTGCATCAAGCAAGTCACCATATATGGTATTGCCGAAGTGGAAGTGGTGAATGTGATAACCGGACCAGCCCATGGAAAGCTGCAAAATCTCATGGAGTTGATCTAGTGTAATGTCGCCATTGACCAAAAGACGCCGCCAGATTGGCAATGGGGCATCTTTCAAATTGACGCGCAACTGAAAGAATTTATTGAGATTGCTTTTCTTGCGGACTGCCATGTGTTTTCCTCAGTATTGTTTTTAGTACGGTTTAAAAATCGACTGCTTCTGGTCCGAAAGAATCAGGGAAGAGGTCATCGAATTTCCAGATAAAGACGTCGTTAGCTTCGTTTTGAATGGAGAGGACGACTAGGTCAAGCCCGCCGAACTCTCGGAGAAATTGTCGGCAAATACCGCAGGGCGAGCCTCCCGGTTTGGTGGCGCAGACTACCGATATGCGCAGAAATTTTGTAAAACCTTCGGAGACGGCTTTGACTGCTGCTGTTCGTTCAGCACAGATAGCTCCACCATAGCTAGCGTTTTCTATATTGCAGCCAGTGAAGCGGCGCACCTCTCCTGCTGCATTTTTCGCTTCGATCACCGAGCCGACGTAAAACTTGGAGTAAGGGGCATGGGCTGCTTTGGCTGCGACCCAGGCTGCACTTACTAATTCCTGATCAGTATTTTTGAGATCGGCAAATTTAGTAATTGCGGGTTTGAATGACATTTTGTCGCCGTTGCTTGCTCTCTATAGTTTTTCGTTGTCTACTGCCGCTTGCAAGCGCTCTTGCAGGCTCGTCACAACGGCATGGCGCTTTTTCAACTCTTCTACTTGAGAAGTCGGTTGGCCGTTGGCTTCAATTGTAGCTTTGAGTGAAAGAGTTTCAAGTAAAGCTGACTTAATCGCCAGCACGATGGTACACGAATCTAAAACAGAACTAACGGTGTCTTCGCCGTCAGGGCTATGGGTTAAGGCCAACCCCGCCTCTAGGGACAACAAAGCGTCTCTCAGCACATGTTCGAGTAGGCTAACGCCGTAGTCTTTTTGGTTGTCTATACCTTTTACAAGTTCGCAAAAATTGAGGAGCTCACGCTCTGTCCTGGTCTTTAGGCGCGAAACCCCCTGCCTGGCAGTTTCCATCCAGATTGCCCGGGTCACTTCCAGCTGACTAGCCGCTTGGGTAATGCGCTGCAAGGCAACCACAGGCTCGCTCTCGCCTGCTTGCCACTGCTTGAAGGCTTCCTTTGCTATGGAGAGACTCGCTTGAGTTTCTTCGATAGGGTCATCGAAAGCATTCATCCGCTATTTCTTTCGCTGGTATATCTTCCGGCCATCCCGCTCCTTTATTCCTCTTTAAGAGTTCTACCGTGCTTTGACCCGACTGAATCAACCCTAAAGGCAAGATCAGATTAAAAGGCTAATTAAGTCGCTGGAATTACTGAGAAAGGCCCTAGATAGCTCTTCTTTGCTCAATAGTTTGTAATAAGAATTAATTGGACCCTAATGTCTGGAATGCTGAGGTGTGGCAATGGCATGGCTTGTGGTTGATTTGCTTGAAGCAGTAGAGCTAGTTGGCGTCGCTGGGTTAGCTGCTGGGCTAGTTACAGGGGTGGGATTGCTGAAAGCATCAGCGTAGTTGCGCACATAGAGGTTGGTGCCCAGCGGGCTGAGTTTCCTTGTGCCAATCGGCTTCTTCTCGTCTAACAGAGTCTGCAAATTATCTGCACTCTTTTGAATTTCTTGGGCCCTTGTGTTGCTCTTCTCTATCGATGTGCGTTGCGAGTCATAGTATTGCTTGAGCTGCTGCAACTGTTTAAGTGATTCTTTGCTGCCCTTGCCTTTGGCGATGCTCTCTTCTAGCTCCTTTTGTGCTTTAGCTAGAGCATCGCTTTGAATTCGGGCTGCTTCCATGGCGTCGCGCTCGCCTTTTGAGCGCGACGAATTTTTAGCGCTTTCGGCCTGGGCCTGGAGCGAGTTCTTGGCGTTTTCTAAGACCAGGTCTTTGGGTGGCTCTTTCACCTTGGGCAGATCGGCCTTGGCCGCTTTTTTCTCTTCCGACTCAAGGCCAAGGGAAATCAGGGCCTGTTTGGATAGTTTCCCTACTTCTTTTTCGGGGGCCAGGGCAAAGGCTATGCGATATTCCTGGATGGCCAGATCTTTTTTGTTGAGCTTTATATAGGTGTTGGCCAAGTAATAGTGAAAAACGGGATTGCTAAATTCAGCCGCTTGAGCGCAGCCAAGGCGCGACTCAGCCAGCTTGTAATCACCCTCTTTAAAGGCTTCGACTCCTTCGGTCATGGCTGAGTTTTCGGCCAGGGCTGGGGGAAGCGAGAGACAATGGCCAGTGGTGAAAATTATAGCCATAGCTAGCCTAAGGGCCAATTTATTGACCTTTGTTAGGGCTGAGCTGGAGGGTTTGCTTTTCATATCTGTCATTGCGTAATTGTTATTGGGTGGTTAGCGGTTTCTTGTTTAATCCTCAAGGGAATTTTCGGGGGAATTTTCGGGGGAATACTTAGGGCTTGCTGGAGAAATTAAGGGTGGTGGTTCTTGAGATAAAGAGGTTGCCCACAGCCTTAGTGTAACCTGAGCCGGGTTGCCATCTCATCACGCCAGAGTTTATGGCGGTCGGTTGAGGGCTACCTGGCGGGCTTTGCCAGGCATTGGCATACTCGTCTGTAGTGGTGGGTTCGGTAATAAGGTCTTTCTCTATGCCATCGAAATCTTCCTGCCAGTTTCGCACATTAATCCATTCAGGAAGGCTGCCATTGTCAGCTTGTATCTGAATTTGAGGGTTGGTATGGTCGGCACTATCGTCTTTGGCAAAGATGTAATAACGGCTGGCATTCTTGTCGTAGTTTTGATTCTCCAGCAAATTTGTCAGTTGGGCCATGGTATAGCTTGGGTCCATACCTTGAATGCGCTGTAGCAGTTTTTTCATGGCCGGCTGGTAGTCGGCCTTCAGGGCCTTAATTATGGCCATAATGCTGTGGCCGCTGGTGTATTCGCCTCCGAGCTTGCCGAAGCAGTTGATCACTCGGGTTGGAGTCTGGTGATCAACTAAACCGTGAATAGTCTGATTGGCTTTGGTTTCATAAGGAATTGACTTAATTCTCTTGCCGTCCACCAGCCAATGAGACATGTTTGCGACATAGAGAGTGATGTAAGACTGCGGAATGGTCATGCTATAGCTGCGAATGGGGTTAGCTACAGCGCTGGCAGTGGCGGTTGAGTCTATTTGACCATTGCCAGCTAAGGCCGATTGGCGAAAAGCGTTAGGAATAACTGTGGCGCTGCCATCAATCGGGGCAATGTCGGCACGGTTGGGGTCGAAGACCGAGTCTGAGATAAGGTGTGGCTGTTCGCCTTCGTGAAATGAGGTAAAAGTAAATTTCTTATTGTTGGCAGTCATGGGCACATAGCCCTGCATATAGCTCTTTGAGCCCTTATCTACTTTGCCTGCAGTGATGCCAGCTGGAATTTGACCTGGCGTCATGATCAAGTTGCTCTCGTCTCCCCTGTCGACCATGGCTATGGGGCAGGTGTATTGCGGACTTTTGTCTATACCCATGCCTGGATTGATCATATTGGCCGTTCTTCGTCCCGCCATTTGATGGAAAAACAAATCTTGGGTTTTGCTGCTGGCGATTTCACTGTAGAGATTGTCGTTGACTTTCTGGGCTAGTTGATAAGCGGCGTCGCCATTGCCGGTTGCTTTGGGGCCAGCTTGACCGCTCTTTTGCATTTCTTCCAGGTTGGCGTTAATCAAATAGGCTTTGCCCCATAGTCGATTGACATTGCTCATACCGACTTTGCCATTGGTGTCAGCGACATCAGCATATTTAGGGTCTGTGGGCACCCGGATGTCCATCATTTTTCTTGAAACATTGAGGGCTCCGGCATCAGCAGCATTGCGTACTTGTCTTGAACCACCTAAGAACATTGCCAAAGAAAAAAGGCCATAAATTAGTGCCATCAAGCCAAAGCCGCAGGCAATTACTAAAATAAGCGATGCCGCTCTCTGGCTGCGCCTTTTCTTGAGATTTTTCAGCGGCCTTATTGCTTGTGGCATTTTTACTCTCATTGGCTATTGCGCAGCCGGTGTGCCAAGCAGCGGCTGAATAGCACTGGCTCTAAACTCAAACTGATTCATCCAAGGTAAGGGAATTGGCACATTGATTTGCATCACGGTGGCTACGGTAACCTGACCATTTACTTGGTCGAAGGTGATTTTCTCTAACTCTACCGAGCGGATTATGCTGGACGGCACAAAGCGCTTCAGGGAGTTCTTTACCGCGGTTTGGGCCATGGTCTCGCAGCTGCAACTACCGGCAGCACGCGCTGCAGTTTCAGCCCATTGCTCGTTGGTTTGGGCTGTGCTCATCAGAGCGACGACATCTACGGCAAACAGGGCAATAGGAATAATGACAATGAAGCCAACCATCGCCTCAATTAAGGTTTGAGCGCTGGTCTTTCTTCTCTTGTAACTAGTTTTTCTTTTGCTATTTCTCGATGGCATAGTGCTTATTGAGCTGCGAATATGGGATTTTCAATTAGTCGACTGCTGGAGACAGTGAAGGTTGCCGGAGCACCCAAGCCGGGTACTTTGAAGAAGAAGGGGATGTTGAGGAAGGGTCGCACAGTCACCGTGGTAGACACCTGTACATACATATTCCCTGAACTGGGGTCATAATCGACGTTAGTTAATGGACGTTCAACTAAACCAGATGCTCCGCCCAGAACGGTCGCCATCCATTTGTCTGGAATTGTTCCTAGAACTGGCCCGCGTGGATTTGTGGCAATGCTTTTGGGTAATTTCACTGCCTCACGCAGCTGGATATCATTGAGTGAAGCGCAGGCTGTGTAATTAAAGCTCAGGGCAATAATATCGATTACGGGGAAGACAGCAAAGATAAAGATGAAGAAGAGAGCTGGTCCGAATTCAGCAATAGACGAGCCCCGTTGCCGTGGATTTCGACGGCGCTCAGCCGAAGGCTTGGCTCTATTTGCCAGACTTTTTCTTTTATAGACCACGGCAGTTACTTCTGATTTTAAGTAATACATTCTTATAATATATTATTCGAATGCTGCCGCGGCATTAATAATTGCCAGATCCATTCCAGAATTGGCTAGCAGAGACAGTCCTGTCTTTACAATTGGCTTACGATCGCTTACAGAGATTGGTATTGAAATTTGGGGAAATCCACTTAGAGAGGCCAGGGTAGAGAGTGCCATGTTGGCCATTCTGTACTGCTGTAGAAGCTCTGCTGATGCTAGTTTTAACGGTGGCAATGCCGTGGTGGTTGGGAAGCACAAAGCCGTATCGTCATTTACTATGGCTGCTAATTTTTGTCGCAGCTTTGCTCTCTTTTGCTGGCCCTTTATGGCTTCATCTTCGGTGGCGTCTTTACAATTGAAAAATCGTTCCTTAATGGCCGGAGCTAAGTTAGGTTGATTGCTTTCTAGCCAGCGGCCGTAGCACTGCCAGGCCTCGAAAGCACGGATGGAATTAAATATTTCCACTAGGCTGCTGCTGTCTATGCTGTCACTTAGTTTAATATGCTCGACCGAGTCAAAATGGCTCCGCGCTCTTTCTGTAGCCGCCACTAGATACGGTGCCAAGCTGGGCTCTAGCAAAGTGAAAAAGTCGTCGACTATAAGAAGCCTACGAACCTGCTTGAGCGGCTGATCGCCCTGATTTATGCCCGCTTTGTCTTTAGATTTTTTCGTCTGCTCTAGTAGCAGTTTGGTCACCTTTTCTAAAATTTCGCCGCTTGTGGCGAGCACACCGACAGTATCAAAAGATGGTCCTAAGGGTAAGACGCCCTGGCTAGAAATCGCATCATAGGTTGGCCTTAGGCCCCAGATGCCGCAGTAACTAGCGGGCACGCGAATAGATCCAGCCGTATCTGTGCCTAGGGCAAAGTCGACTAGACCAGCAGCTACAGCCGATGCAGAGCCGCTAGAGGAGCCACCAGGAATACGATCCGGTAGTTGGCTATTGAGAGGAGTGCCGTAGTGAATATTGATGCCATCTAGACTGAAGGCCATTTCATCGCTGCAGGTGATGGCAACCAGTCTGGCCTTAGCCTGGAGAAGCTGGCTGATCACCTCGGCATGATTAGCTTCAGGCTGGTGCGTCTTCAGCCAGTCAGGATTGCCAAATCCTGTGGTGCGTCCAGCCACAGCAAAAATGTCTTTAACAGCAAAGCGCAGACCCTCTAAGCTATTGGTATTAGTTTTTGTATCACTATCTAATTGGGTCTGAGAAATGTCTAGTTCAGCAATTATGCCGTTGTAAGTCATAGAGCGCTCGAAGGGGTAGCTAAGAAAAAGCGTAAGAATTTCAGTTTGAATTTCTTACGCTTTTTATTAGTCAGTATAAGATTTTAGTAGACGCGGCTTGGTCTGCCAGTAACTTTGACTGTCTCCACTTTAGTTTTTACAGGTACGCGGCCAAAGGAAGTGCCAAGGCTCTCATAGAGTGCCACGTCCTCGGGGCTGACGAAACGCTGTTTGATGGCATCGGCCACATCCATGTACTCGATTTTGCCGTCTTGGAATGACACCACTGTGACGCCAAAAGTACCTTGCGAAATCAGCTCTACTGCTGCTGTTCCAACTTCTAGGCCGAAATTAGCATCAACTGGGGTGGCGAAACCACATCTGACTAGGTGGCCCGGTCTCAGGTCGCGCACTTCGGGAGTTTCGTAGACACCTTCAACAAATTGTCCCGTGCGCTTCATGAATTCTTTGATTTCAGGATCGGCCTTAATGCGATCTTGCAATTGTTTGACCACATAAGTACCAGCGCCGATTAGTTTGCGGTGACCAAATGAATCTGGTTGTGAGTTCATGTCAACCAGTTCGTTGCCTGATGAATCGCGCAGACCTTCTGCCACCACAATCATCACCGTGCCAGCAAAGACGTCACTTTCTTCGATGCGTTTGATGAATAGACCTTTGACGTGCTTGTAGAGTACGTCAAAATCAACGGGAATTTCAGGAATAAGAATGGCATCGGCGTCGGCTGCTACGCCACCGCGGAAGGCTGTGTGGCCAGCATAGCGGCCAAATACTTCCATCACCAAAATGCGGTTGTGGGTGCGGCCAGTGGTGTGCAAATCGCGCACTTGTTCAGCAATGCGATTAATCGTTGAGTCGCCGCCAACGCTGTAGGGCATGAGGTCGAGGTCCATGGTCTTAGGGGCATGCACGCAGGCAATGCCCTGGGCCGAAAGGTCAACTACAACGCTGCCGGTGTCGTCACCGCCAGCTATGACCAGGGCATCGAGGTTGAATTTTTTCAAGCCGTCTTTGATGCGGTCATATTTTTTGTCGTCTTTGATTTTTGAAACTTTCACTCTTGAATTGCCAGCTTCGCTTCCGGCCATGAAGACGTCGATGGCGGCAATTCTTTCGCGGGTCAGTTCGGTTATTGACTTGAGATCAACCAGGTTATAGAGGCCAGCGTATCCGTTGGGAATAATCCAGGCAGTCATGCCCTTGTTAAGAGCGCTGAGAGCTGCCCCTTTAATTACGCCGTTAAGTCCGCCGCAGTCTCCGCCCGATGTGATAATGCCGATGTTCTTCACGCGGCCTCCATTTATGTTTAACATAGTCAATCTAGATAGAATTTCTTCTATTTAGGTTGAAGTTAGCATGCTTCACTCGCCAATAAGTCTTGACTGCTTGAAGGTTCAAGCTGAGTAACAAAATTAAGGTTGTCATTTGAACTTTTTAGAGAGTATGAACGTTATACAGAGAAGCGTCTGATTTAGGACATAGCGAAGGGGCAAATGAGATGAAGCAAGAGTCTGCCGTTTTCCTTACCGTGCAACTGCTATTTGGGCCTGCTCTGCTTTCAACATGGCTGATGGGTTCCCCGTCTAACCCGGCCCTGGCGGCTTCGCGGAGTAAGCATGTGGCTGCCAGTACTGTCAAAGTGGCCAAGCCAGCCAAGCCAGTAAGTCTGAGGGTAGATTCGGCGCCAAAGCCCATGACCTCTGACCAGAAAGTAGTTCAGGTATTGAATCGCCTTACTTTTGGGGCCAAACCTGGTGATTTTGAGAGGGTTAAGGCCATGGGGGTGAAAGCCTACATTGCCAGTCAGCTCAATCCTAGCTCTATTGCCGAGAATTCTGAGGTTGAAGCGCAGGTGGCCTCTGCCGAGATTATCCATAAAAAGTCTGCTGATTTAATCAAAGAGTTTCGTTCATTCATTGCTCAAAATAATGCAGGGCGAAAAGCGGCCAATACTAAAGAAGATAAAGAAGATGCCAATCTGGTTGAGAAAAATACTGTTGCCGCTAAAGAAGAGCAGGCGCGGCGGCAGAAGCACATCAAGGTAGTGGCTGATCAAATATTTAAGACCCGGCTTGTGAGAGCGTTAGATAGCGAGCGTCAGCTGCAAGAAGTAATGGTCGACTTCTGGTACAACCATTTCAATATCAGTATTAATAAAGGTTTTGATCATGTCTTGGTCGGCGCATACGAAGAGCAAGCGATTAGGCCCAACGCCCTCGGGCGTTTTCGCGATATCCTCGGCGCTACTTGCTATCACCCAGCAATGTTGTTCTATCTCGATAATTGGCAAAATGCCGCAGCGGGATCTGCTCTGGGGCCTGCATTTGGCAATGCCAAGGGCCAGGGCAAGAAGAAAGGTGGGCTCAATGAAAATTATGCCCGCGAGCTGATGGAGCTTCATACCCTCGGCGTTGATGGTGGCTATACGCAAAAAGATGTAATAGAGCTGGCTCGCGTTTTAACTGGGCTCTCTTTGCCCACCCGCGGATATTGGGGCCAGTTCTATGCCGTGCGCCATGATCAGGGCGAGAAAGTAATTCTTGGACATAAAATCACGGCAAAAGGTGCAGGCGAAATTGAAGAAGCTCTCGATTTTCTTGCTCGCCATCCCTCAACAGCTCATCACATTAGCTATGCCCTGGCTCAGTATTTCGTCGCCGATGAGCCACCTAAGGCTCTAGTTGATCGCATGGCTAAGCGCTTTAGCGAAAGTGATGGAGATATTAAGGCTGTGCTGACAACAATGTTGGAGAGTGGCGAGTTCTTTGATGGGCAATATCAAAATAATAAATATAAAAGTCCCTTTCGTTATGCCATGTCTTCACTGCGGGCCAGTGGTTCTCGGCCCATGCATTATGAGCCTATCTACTCATTTTTAAAGCTTCAAGGTCAGCCCCTCTATGCTTGCCTTACTCCTGATGGTTACAAGAACACTAAGGAGGCCTGGCTGAACTCTGATGCTCTTTTGAAGCGCATAAACTTTGCCACTGCTATTGGTGCCGCTGGAAGTGCCAAAACTGCTGGAAATTTTGGCGGCAATAGGGCTTTTTCTCAGACCTCAGTGCAGTCATATGACCAGGTGCTCAGTACTGTTAATGGTGGTCAACTTTCTGCCCGTACAAGTGCCGTAATTGCCAAATCACCAGAGCCTCTCAAATTGGCACTTTTGCTTGGCAGTCCCGAATTTATGAGTTATTAGTTGCAATTTGAATCGTAGAGAATTCTTACAACTGGCGGCCCATAAGACTGTCACTCAAATTATGGCCAGCCCAAAAGACATCTTTTCGCAAAGATGTTCGAAATTGACAGCCGCCTGACATCGATGCTAGAGTGGCAGAAAGTTATTGCTCGGAGGGCTGCGTCATGTTTAAGAAATTGAATTCCAGCCGCCTCTGCTTTCAAGGCTTGTTCTAGCACAGATTATTCATTACTGAAATTGCCAAGGCAAACGCTGGCTTTTGGCCTCGGCGCTGATATTACCCGTAGCAGGCGATCGAAATGGTTGTTTCGGTTCGTCTGCAGGTTTTTTTTCACCAGGTAATGTCGCTCTTACAGCGGCTCAAGCTTTAATTGCTGCGGAGAAGTTTTTGAATGAAATTAAAGAAATTGTCGGCGCGCGCATTTGCGCGTGCTCTTAGTCGTGGCCATGGCCGTGCACTTTTGCATGTCGCTGAGTATGGTGACGAGGGATTGGAGGAGATAATCGATCGAGCTCTGCTCAAGAACACTGCCTATTGTATGCAGATTGAAGGATCTCGCAGTGCCTGGTTGCTGAGGCTCGTGGAAGCCACTGGGCATAGTCGCAAATATGCACAACGTTTTCTAGAGAGCATAAAGAATCGTAAGGACGGTGATTATGATTTAGTTCAGCAAATAGAGGTTGCTGCTTACATCTTTGAGCTGGGTTTGCTAGAGTTTCGTCCTGCTACCTATCGCCTCTTCAAGGCGCTTGTTTCAGGCGGAAGTAGTCGTACCCTTTGCGGTTGTGATGTTGTCGATGTCGGCGGTCTTCATGGCCTTAAGTTTGTGGCGCGTTCTCTGGGTAGCGCTTCTCAAAGCATTGATGACTATGACTGTGACGTTATTATGGAACATGCCCGAGAGACTCTCGGCGCAGAAGCAATAACAACGCAGCTCTATAAATTTTCACTAGAAGATGTCTACATTCAGAACTTTTTGGATGCTTGCGGCCGTGCTGAAACCAGTCGGCTGGCTAAGCCTTCGACGGCAGTAAACGGTAGTCGATGGAGTAGTGTGCCGTCCCTGGACGAATTGCTAATCAGGATTGAGCGAGAAGATGTCACCCTGTCACAGGGGGAAATTCGGCGCACTGGTCGTGATCTATCAGAAGATGATGGTTTAAAGGTTTTGCAATTGCTATTCAGAACGCGCTCTGAGTTTAAGCAGCTGGCCTATCTGCGCCTGTTCTGGCGCCAGCCTGTGCCCTTTGTCAGTGACCAGCTGCTTGCTTTGCTTGATTCATCTAATCGAGTGCTAGTGCATGCCGCTGCTTCTGCCATGTCACATGTAAGAGAGGTCAACGTTCGGCGCAAGGCCCTTCAGCTTCTGCAGGGAGCTAATCGGTCGATGATAGCAGTGGCCTTGGAACTTCTGCGTTTCAATTATTTGCCTGACGATAGTGCTCTTATTCTCAAGTCTCTCAAGAAAATGCGCTCCCTGGAAGAAATTCATTCAGCTGGCATGGAACTTAGGGACCTTGCCGCTGACAGTGGAGGCGATGAACTGGCTGATTGTTTCCTCTGGCTCTATGAGCATGTTCCCGATGGTTTTTGTCGCAGAGCATTTGTTGAGCAGTTACTAGGTTGGAAGAAATGCCCGCCTGAAATTCTCTTTGAGTGTCAGTGGGATGCATACAACGAGCTCAGGCAGTTTGCTCGTTCGCTTTGCTCGGCTGAAGTCGATCAGCCCCTCTATTATGCCCTGGAAGAAATCGTTCTCGAAGGATGCTCAAACTGATGATTCGGCTCAATTAGATTTCTAACTTATATCCCACACCGTAGACAGTCTTGATGATTGATTCTTGATTTTCGCTATCAATTTTTTTGCGCAGGCGTTTGACGCAAGTGGTGAGCGCATTGCTGGTGGCGTCTGACTCTGAAGACCAGACCCGGTCTAATAAGGCTTCTTGCGTAAATACCTGGTTAGGGTGACGCAGTAAAAATTCAAGTAAGGCATACTCGCTTGGTAGTAGTTTTAATTCAGTGCCAGCTTTTGTCACTTTATAGGTGCCGCGATCGACTACTAAGTCGCCGCATTGAAAAACTTCTCCAACCATGGCCCTTGGTCGGCGCAGCAGTGCCCTGATACGGGCGCTCAGTTCTTTCATGTGGAAAGGCTTGGTCAAATAGTCGTCGGCCCCAGCGTCCAGGCCTTCTTCTTTGTCGATAATGGTATTGCGCCCGGTGAGCATAAGCACCGGGGTGGAGAGCCCCAGCTTGCGAATCTCATGCAAGATTTCAATGCCCGACATTTGCGGCAGAGACCAGTCAAAGATGGCCAAATCGTATTGATAGAAACGCATTTTTTCTAGACCATCTTTGCCATCAGTTGAGATTTCTAGATGATGGTGCTCAAGGGTAAGCCAATCATTAATCATACGGCAGAGCCCGGCGTCGTCTTCTACCAGTAAGATTTTTGCCATTGAGAGCTCCCGTTCTAATTCCAGATCTATACGATTGTACTTTGACCTTGCTGCTTTCTTGGTAGTTTAAACCAAAATTTGCTGCCCTTGGCCTGCCTGTCTAAATCAGATACACCGATGGTGCCCCCAAGCTCTTCAATTATGGCCCGACAGATGGCCAGACCCAAGCCGGTGCCCTCTCGACCATCGCTGCTCTCAACTTGTCGAAAACGCTCAAAGATTGAAGCTCTCTGACTTTCGGGCACTCCGCGACCGTTGTCGATTATTTCTACCACTACCAAATCGTCGGCCTTTAGCACAACACTAACAAGACCATTTCTCTCAGAAAACTTGACGGCATTGGCCAACAGATTAACTACTACCTGGGTAAGGCGTTCGCTGTCTCCCATGACTGCGATATTTTCTTCCGTTTCTTCGTAGTTGATAGTCACCGCTTGCTGTTTAGCAAAACCAGTGACCGACTCTATTGATCTGATAATTATGGCATTTAAATCCACTGTCACCATTTGAAAAGTAAGCATGCCGCTTTCTAGTTTTTCAATATCGAGAATGTCATTGACTAGGTGCACAACTCTGCCGATATTCATTTCGGCTAGCTCCAGGCTCTCTTTGCCAGCCTGTGACATGGTGCCGTAGGCGTCTACTTCTAGCAGATCGAGAAAGCCTTGCACTGAGGTTAGTGGTGTGCGTAAATCGTGAGAAATCATGGCGACAAAGTCTTGTTTTAAGCTTTCGATTTTTTTACGTTCAGTGATGTCGTGGGCTACGCAGAAAAGTGCTTTTTCTTGCTCTGACCATTGGGCTGTCCAGAGCATGTCCACTAATTTGCCTGCTTTGTGCCTGACTTGATTTTCGAAGGTGCCTTCACCTTTGCTGGTGATAATCGCGTTTATTTTGAGCTGGGTGTTTTGCAGCTGTTCGCCATTGAGAAATTGACTTAGCCTGAGGCCAATTAACTGCTCTGGCTCATAACCCCAAACTTTTAAGGCGGCATTGTTGACATTGGCCATGCGTCCTTGCTCGTCAATAGAGCAGATAACATCAACGGCGTTTTCAACTACTGCTCGCTCTTTTCTCAGAGCTTCCTCTAAGGCTGTCGCCATGGTGCGAAAAGTGCTATCTAATTCAGCAATCTCATCGTTGTCACCCTTGATTGGTGCATTTAAAGGTTTATTTGCTGCTAATTGTCTGGTATTTGCCACTAGAGCCTTGAGTCTCCTTGTGGTACCACGGTTGTAATAGGCCACTAAAATAAAGGCCAGTAAAACATTGAATACGACAGCGACGAAAATTAGTAGCTTGACGCTGCTTCTGTAGTGAATCTGTGCTTCTTTTTTTTCTAACTGTACTGCTTGTTGTTCTTCTACTAATTGATCTGCCAAGAGAAAGATTTGATTGAGGTTCTTTTGCAGCGAAACCCATTTTTTTAGAAGTGCGACTTTGTCGCCGTTCACCATTGGTTCATGGGTGGCACTCAATTGCTTTATACAAACATCGTTGAGCACCGCTAGTCGATTGAAAATAGCGCTTTCGTGTTCGTTGTCGCGCACTAATAGTTTCAATTGCCGCGCTTCGCTGTTAAATACGTCCACCAGATGGCGGTAGCGCATACGATGACTTTCAGACTCGGTTAAATAGCTCAGTATGCTAGAAATACCAGCATCTAAGAGCAGTCGCAAGAGTGAATTGGCATGGGTGGCCACGTCTCTGGCGTGGGCTTCTCGTGCTCTTTCCTGCTCGGCTTGCTCAAGCAGGGTAACGAGGCCAGCAACGAAAAGCAATTCGAAAATTAGAGGCACAGAGACAAGAATGATTGCCTTGCGCGATAGGGTTAGATTGAAGGGGCCAAACTTAGTGCTAGACATATGGCAGTAGTTTAACTCAAGATCATGCCTGCGAAGACTGGGGTGGACGGAATGCCCAAATTTGATTGCCAAAGCGGTTGGGGCTGAAGGCCCGGTTAGCACTTTCGTGGGTCCAGCGACCGGTGGCTGAGACATTGGCATAGACCATTAGTTTGCCGTCCTGGCGCTCGCCGACGATACCGACATGGGCATTGCCACCGCCTGCGGCTGCCACTTTACCCGGTTTAGCGCCATAAATTACGTCTCCTGGTTGGGCCTGGGAGACTGCCACTTTGTTCCAGCCGCGATCTTGTAACTGTTCAACCAGGGCACAGGCTCCGGTTTCTTTGTTGATATCAAGACCGGCTTGGGCTAAAACTTCGGAGGTTGATATGGCACAGCCGAGACGGCCGTTTCTGGTAGCTGTTGCTTCAGCTCGCCAGAGTTTTTCTCCCTCGGCGGCCTGGGCGCTGGCAACGATGCGCTCACCTATTTTAGAACTGGCCTGGGGTGGAGGAGCAAGTCTAGCCACCATCATGCCGTGGTCTTTGGCTATATCACCTTTACCATTGCCTGATTTAGGTTGGATGAGGAATTCGATTTCTTTTTTGTCTGTGCCACCATGATTGGGGTCGCCGCTCAAGCCAAGAGCGCGACAGAGAGCCTGCGAGCCCTCGCCAATTTTTGTCTTGGGGCCGTGGTCTCCAAAAATTGCCGCTACCATTTTACCCGTGCGGGTATTGCGTACCCAGGCAAGATCACCGAGTTTGATTCCCATTTGTTTGTATTCGTCAGTCATGGGCAGCACAAAATAGTTGACTCTATTAGCATCAAGGGCACTGCCGTCAGCATTGGTTAGGCTTGTGGTGGCTTGGCCGTAGCGGTCGTTGCGCCAGTCTGAGCCACCATCAGCATCGACTGCAAGTTTTGAGCGTAAGTAAACCATGCCATTGTCGAGCTTGATTAGGCGATCGCTAGGCAAGTTTAGATTTGCCCCCTGGGCAAATGCTTGCCTGGCCCGTTGGCTGTCGATAGCCTTGATCGGCTCTGCTTGCTCGTAGCTGTCGAGTTTGCGGCGATGGCTTTCGCCGGCATGGTCTCGCTGTTGTCTAGGATTTCGATGGCTTGGTGAATCGTCCTCTTTGTTCCTTCTTTCTCTATGTCTAGCTTCCTGTTCTGGTTTAATTTCTTGTTTGTTTTCCGCTTTATTTTCTTGTCTAGATTGTTCTTTAGCAGCAGCGAATTTCCCGCTCTTGTCCATGGTGCCATCAAGGGTGAGTCGAGCATTCTTGCCGTCAATTTCGAATACGGCGATTCTTGTGGCCTGAGTTTTTTCGTTCTTTTGTTCTACTATTTTGTAGTGGTGGTTTTTTCCACTATTATCGTTTTGCGAAAACTGCTTGTGGTCGTTTTTGTAGAGACTGTGTGCGGCCTGTAAGCGCTCTTCGGCTTTATGCTTGTGGTTGCCGTCGACTACTTTAGCTTGTAGCTTTTTGTGGTCGATTATCTCTAATTGAGGTAAGTGTTTTTGTGCGGCTTTGCCATTGTCTGAATGGGCCGTTATTGCTTTTAGTGTCTCTGGTTTTTTGTGACTCTGGCTGTGAGACTCTAGAAGGTGACTAGTCTCAGTCTTTTGCCGGAGATCTTTGCCTTTGTGGTTTTCTAAGTGTTCTCTTTCTGCTGACATGGTTACTGACTCTTTGCTTAGTTTGCTAAAAATAGTGCAGATGATCGCGAGCGCTATAACTGTTTATAACGCTCGCAATATCTGCCCCGTCGTGAAAAGCTGAATGATTGCTGCTTGCTTTCTATCTGAACAAAATTGCTGTCTACATGTAAAATTGCTATCTACATGTAAAATTGCTAGCGCTGCCCTTGAATCATCAAGTCTACTGATTTACCAGTCAGTCTTTGTCTGCGAGCGGCATATGTATAGCCCTGGTCGCCGGCCCGGCCAATGATCTCACCTGCTTTTATGGTGTCACCGATCTTAGTGCTAGCTAGATCAAGGCCGCCGTATATTTGATATCTGGTGCCCTGGGCTTGTTTGTCATAGCAGGCCATGACGACAATATCTTGATCTGGGTTGCTTCTTCTATAGCGATCGAGCATCGCCACTTCTGCTGGTGCTAGAGTAATATCGGCGTTGCCGGCGCGATTGTTCTTGTCGGTGTGGTTGAAGCTATAAACAACTCGCCCTTCTTGCATGGCTCTTACAGCGCTTTCTGGCTTGCTATGGATTACTGCATGGGTCTCGTCTTTACCGTGTACAATTTCGGCTTTAGCACCAAATGTATTTATGACGCCCAATTTGGTTTCGCCTTTGACCACCTTAAACTGAATTGCTGCTTTTGCACCATCTTGAACTCTATCGCCATCGACAAAGCTATCGATTTTGCTGCCGTCCTTATCAACAGTACTGATGATGCCGCGGTCATTAATTGTGGCTTTTCCATCTCGACTGTGAGTCACTTTGCGGCCATTTTCTGTATAAGAATAGACTCCATTTTTATCAATCTCGACGGCACCAAACCAGCTTTTTCTTGTGGCATTGTTGATCCAGAGATCTTGGCCATGACGAGTCCAGCTGCCTCTTTCGTCTTTTAGCGATTGAGGACGGCCGCGATCATCAAAGTCTGAGAAGTTGAATTTTTTGCCGCCAGCATCTCTCATGGCCGTCAAGTTGCCATCGCGGTCAAATACAATTACTGAGTTGTCGTTGAGATCACGATCGACTCGGCGTCCATTATTCATAATGTATTTGATTTTGCCCTGGCGAAGGTCTTCGTCGGCGATATTGCCATTTCTATCTTCTCTATGGCGAGAGAAAACCTCACGATTTGGTCCTAAATATTCAACTGCTTTGCTGCCGTCTGGTCGGTAGATTGTGCGATCGCCGCAGCCCTGATTGGGGTCATAATTGGTGTAAGAATAGCCGCGGGCATTTACTTCTATCTCGCCGCGCCATTTGCCACCATTGTCAGATCTCCATTCATCAGTGTGCTTGTGTCTGTGCCAGGTACCATATTCATTTTTTACCTGGTTCAGCTCTCCGCTTTTGCGATCATACTTAAATTCGAAGTTGCGGTTGGCCGCATCTCGCATGGCTGTCACTCGATCGAATGCGTCGAAGGAGATTTCGCTGCCATTTCTATTGAACATTCTTTGTGGCTCGAAGCTGGGATAGACTTCGGGGAGAATGCGTCGACCAAATTGATTTTCACAAGGGTTAGCAAATGAGTAAGTTTGTGAGACTAAGTCGCATTGCTCTGCTCTTGCGTGTTTGCTTTCAAAACAATCATTTGCAACAAAACTGTTTGTTGAATCACTGCCCATAACGAACCTCCAAATGGTTTTCAGAATCCCTGGTGGGTGTCAGGAACGGGGGGAGTTCCTTGGCAACTACATTAGGGCCAAATTCTGTCTAACTTTTGGCAGGCGAATATATTAGTTGGAAAGCTTTATTAACACTTCGTTGCGACGCAAAAATGGCAATGTCCAAGGCGGATTGTAGTAGGCGTGGACCGGTTCGCCGAGGCTCTTTTTGTTGTTCTTAATCAAAAATGTTTCTAGTTCTTCAGCCTTCTTTTCCATGTCTTCTTGGCTGGCTAGACCAGAAAAACGGATGGCTGCCACTTTTTCACCAGCCACTTCCATTAGGTGGATGCGCTCATCCTTAGGCTGGGGCAAGGTGGCCAAGCTGTACTGTGAAGGCATGGTAAAGCGAATCTTCCAGATACTGCCATGGGCCTCAGCAGTGACTGGGGCGGTCATGGGGATTTTCTCGCTCTTTTGCTGTGACACTGGCGCCGTCATGGCAATTTTTTGTGTGCTGTAAGTTTGATTGGATTGATTCTTCCCGAAAATATAGCCGGCCAGCACCCGAAAACCATTGTTTAGTGCTTCTTTCTGGTCTCCAGCAATTTCTACTTCGGCGACGACTGTTGGTTCGTATTGTCTTATTTCGATGGCGCCATAGTTCTCTATGACGTCATATTTCGGTTGTTCGACTTTAGAAACCGCTTCATTTTGAGCGATTCCCGCGGCAACAGCCGCTCCGATTAGTCCAAGAAATATCAGGCGCTTTTTCATTGACTCACTATAGCAAAAATGTTAGAAGTCGGCACTGAGCTTGGCAATAATCTGATCTTCTTGTTTTGCTCGAGCTGAATCTTTGAGGGCAACAAAACACTGCTTCTTCAGTCTATGACTGGGCAGGCCCAACTCTTCTGGAAAATCACCGTTGAGAAAGTTGAGCGCTTCTTTGTACTTTCCTAAACCAACTAAGCAGGTGGCGATATCGACTCTAAATTCGGGCTTGGGGGTTGCCCCTCCCAGCAACTTGAATTCAGTCAGTGCTTCATTAAAACGTTTGCTACTACAGAGCATGCGCGCCATGTGCTGACGCGGCAACCACGCTTCAGCAGGATTAGAGTTCTTGATTGCTTCTCTAAAAGCTTGTTCAGCCTGCTTTAGCTGAAACATCTGTACGTGGAGTTCAGCTTTCTGATCATAAAGTTTGTCTTTGGGGCCGCCGCATTGGATGGCCTTTTCCACCTCAGCCAGAGCTTCTTTGTACTTTTGCTGATTGCGTAAGAACTCACCTAACTCGGAATGGGCTTTCGGTGAGCGCTGGTTTAATTCTATGGCCCTTGGGCTTTATTGCTTTTAAGGCAATGCCAATTTGTTTGAAATTTTTGGCTTTTTTAAGTGCTCTGAGCTTATTAATGGAGGCTATTTCGCTGGCTGACATGGCAATTTGCGGGGGCTCGGCGGCAACTGCATGAACGTGCCCTAGCTCCAGGCCTAACAGGGTTAGGGCGAAAAGAAATTTGGCAAGTTCTCGCGAAAAGTTGTTCACAAGTAGATTGTCAGGAGTTGAGTGGATTCTTCTAAAGCCTCTTGCCAGTTTACATTGTTCGGCCGAAGGCCTAATTGAAAGGACTAATTCAAGGCGCTATCCACTACTTTTCAACTATTCTGGCTACTTGGTGCTAGTGAGACAATTTTCACACCTGGGGCTGAAGCTATCTGATACTTTGAACTCTTGAAATACTTGTGATACTTAATTCCCGGCCATCGGTAAGAAATTGTTTTTGAGAAAAGTCCTGTTAATTGTCCTGCTCTCATTTCTCAGTCAGCCTGCTTTTGCGGCCGTGAAATTGCCAGGAATATTTTCTGACCATATGGTGCTGCAGCAAGATGTGCCCATTAAGGTCTGGGGCACGGCTAAGCCGGCAGAGAAGGTGCAAGTTAGTTTTGGTAATCAACACGCCAGTTGTGTCGCCAGTAAGAGTGGTAATTGGCATGTGGTTCTGGAAGAGGCCGAACTAGGACCAAGCCGTGAACTGAAGGTGCAGGGCGAGAATCTTCTGGTCTTTAAAGATGTGCAAGTGGGCGAAGTCTTTCTCTGTGCTGGACAGAGTGAGTTGCTTGACTCATTGAAGAGTCTTCCTCCTTCTGAACAGGCTGCGGGCAGCGCCGTTAATCCTGGCAACAAGTTACGTTTTTTCCTTGTGCCCAAGAAGGTCAGCGCCAATCCTTCTGCTGTGCTTACAGGGAGCTGGAAGGTCAGCTCTAGCAATAGCAATAATACTAGTGGTGGCGATAAGGCCACTTTGGCTGAGTGCTCGGCTCTTGCTTACAATCTGGGCCGTAATCTGGAAGCGAATTTGAAAGTACCAGTTGGTATTATCGATTGTTCTTACCCTGAAACTCCGATTGCATCATGGATTTCAAAAGATCGCTTAATGCAGATGTCGGTCTTTCGGCCGATTTTAGATCCCAGCCTTAAAGCGCTGGAGGCTGCCACTACCCCTGATGGCAAGCCGACCTTGAGCAGCGTTTCCAAACCTTGTGTTGCTTATAATGGCATGGTGGCTCCCTTAGTCGGTTACGCTCTCAAAGCCGTTGTTTGGTATCAAGGTCTACATGATTTGGGGCAAGCTGTTAGCTATCGCAAGTTATTGCCGATGCTGATTCGTGATTGGCGTGTTCGCTGGGCGCAAGAACCAGATATTCCATTTTTCTTTATACAGCTTCCTAGTAGTGCTGTTGCTTCCAATAGCTTTGACATAAAATCATTGGCAGCCTGTATTGGTACCGAAAATTCTTGGGTGAATATGCGCGATGCCCAAGCCTCTGCTCTAGCGGTTGGATCTACTTCGATGATCGTTACGACAGATTATGCTAAGCACCATAGCTTGAATCAGGTAAATGGATTGCCTGCTCGCCTCAGTCAGGCCATTCTCACTAAGTTGTTTGAAGGACAGAAGACAGCTTTTGGCCCGCTTTGTGAAGGCTATGACAGTCAAGGATCGGCTATTATGGTGCATTTTAGCAATGCTAAAGATGGCTTGGCTCTGCGGCTTAAAGTTGGTCAGCCTACTGGTTTTGAAATGATTGATACCAAAGGGCGAATATTCCCGGCTGAAGTGAAAATAGTCGACCATGATCTGCTCGTTAGCAGCCCTCAGATTGTTAATCCCATTGAGGTTCGTTACGACTGGAAAGACGCAACTAAGGCTACTCTCTTTAATGTCGAGAATTTACCCGCTGCGCCTTTCCGAATTAGCATTCGCCCTAACTAACTTTTAGGCGCTTAGTGCCGATTGCTTCTGTATGTTCTGCCTTCGTCTGTGATCCAGACGTTGATCATCTGTGCTAGTTGATTGGTCAATTGATTCTCTTCGAGCAATAGATGTTCACCATCACCGATTACCATCAAGAGTTTATCTCGGGTGGAAAGGGCATTGAAAAGTTCGATGGTGCCTTCTGGCTTGACTAGCTTGTCTTTGAAGCCAGCGAGCATCATTACCGGTGGCTTTTCAATTAGATGAGCGTTGTCGAAATTGCCTTTCATGAAGGTCTCAAACTGCTTTAATTCTTTTGGTGACAACTCGAGACGGTTCATCGAATTGTTAGTCATTTGTGCTCTGGTTCTTTCATCGGTGCTGATTTTATCAATGATTTCAGGGTCAATTTTTTTGTCTGGATCTTCTAAGTAGTGAGCCCCGACAATGATCTCGCCGCCGATTTTAAAGTAGCGGTCACTTGATGGTACTGCGGAAACTAAACCATCAACTAGTTCTGGATGGCGAGCTGTGGCAGCCATAGCAATGGCTCCACCCATTGATTCTCCCACCATGAATACAGGTACGCCAGGATAAGCTTTGCGCAGTGATTTTAGAGCTTGCTCTATGTCTAACAAGCAAGCTTCAAAATCTACGGTATCTTGACCCTTGCGCTTGGCCCATTGACCGAAACCACGTACATCTAAGGCGTAAACAGCAAAGCCCCGACCAGCCATGCTTCTGCCAAAATCTGCGAAGGAGGCGCTGCTGAAGCCTAAGCCATGAACACAAAGCAATACTTCTTTGGGTTGGTTAAGAGGCAACCAGGAGCGATATGGCACCTTCAGTTTGGCCGCCCAGACTGGTACTCTCTTAGTTACCGTGGTACTTGTGGTTCTGCTTGTAGTACTTACCCTTGGGGCGGCTGAAGCCGGTTGGCCCAGTGAGAGAGTGTAAAGACTGGAGAGAGTAATAAGGGAAAGCAAAAAGGGCAAAGCAGAATTCTTCTGAGGCATGGGTTTTCCTTTTGATTTATGGCATGGCAAAGACTATCAGATAGTGAGAGTAGACTGACTACCTTTAAATTAGTTCCATTTTGTAATTGCTTTATCAAAAGGTTTGCTAGGTAGCTAGAACCTTAGAAAGTTAGTACCTGTTGATTTGTGGCCGGGAGGCCTAGGTGAAGTTTGATCTTGGCTAGCAGTTCGAGGTGGGCCAAGGGGGTGAGAATGAAATCGTTGGCACCAGCTTCGAAAAGTTTCTGGCGTGATTCTGCTGTGCAGCCCTTACTATCCACCAAGATCAATAAAGGTAAGGCTTTCCAGCGCGAGTTGCAACGAATCATCCGACAAATATCATTGCCGCTAACGCTCGGCATGGTCTCTTGCAGCAGTACTATTTCTGGCTGAAAATCATCTAGCACGCTAAAAGCTTCCATGCTGCTGCTTAGAGAAGTTACGGCCATTTGCTCTTGTTCTAGCCCGCTTGTTAGTGTGCCGATTAGTTCTTGATCGCTTGCCACTATCAAAACTCGTGGTGGCAAAACTCTTCTATTGACCTTGGTATTATCGGTTATCTCGATTTTTGCTGGTGTTGCCGCTGAATTCAGCTCCGCTTGCTTTTTCTCAATCCAGGCCCTGGCCTGCTCTACTAGAGCTAAAATTTCTTGCCATTTGAGATCGGCGCAAGTGAGATCTAGTTTGCCTAGAGCAATCAATTGTTTTTCTATGGCTGAGCCAATCTGGCTGAGAGCATCAAAGCCAAGTGAGCCTGAGGTACCTTTGATTTGGTGCGCCCTATAACTCGCTTTAGCCAGGCTGCTGGCGTCGCCTTTTTCTTCAGCCGTTAAGATCTCTGCGGTCATTTGCTCCAGCTCATTTGGCAACTCAAGCAAGTAGATACTACCTAGTTCAGCTATGGCCTCTTCGGTTTCTCTGATTGCTCGAGCGCCTTCTGTTTCTGGTAGAAAAAGTTCTGGGTGGAGAGATTCTTCGCAGAGCTGTTTGTTCTCGGTAAAGGTTTTCTCTTTTTCTTCTAAAGACAGTCCCGTCTGTTGGTTTTGTTCTAACTCAGCTTCTAGTTCGTCCAGCCCAGCTCTGTCATATCGCGGCTCAAATAATTCGGCAATTTGTTGCACGAACATTTCAGGGTGTATTGGCTTTTGAATAATCATATCGACTTGATAAGTTTTAACCATTGAAGCAAAAGTTTCATTGTCGATTACTGCGCCTGAGCAAAAGACAATCGGAAATCTATAGTAATTTGCTCTCAGCTCTTTAATAAAATTGGCACCGTCACTACCCGGCATGAGGTAGTCGATGATGGCTAAGTCTGGCAGTTGATTTAAGGCACAAATGGCATCGCCCACACTGCTTGTTTCAATTACTTTATAGCCGGCGGCTGAAAGTATGCGATTTAGTAGCTGACGAAAAAAAGCATCGTCGTCAACAATCAATATTTTCAACTGCCTGTCTAGCTTTTGCTCTTTTGTCATGTTTAACCTTTTGCCTATGGCTTTGCCACAATTTGATTTTCCCTGGCTTGTCACGAATTTGCCATCACCCAGCGGACTTATTTTCGGGCGTTATCAACCTTGCGGCTAACCATCCGGGGGATGTCTTTCTGCTCTAAGGGAGTATGATGGCAGTAATGGCAAACTCTGTGGGCTTATCAACCAAGTGAATTGCAAGTTAATTGCGCTGACGAGATTCTAGATGTAAATGGCATTCAATGAGAATTTACAGCAAGTAAATGTCTTCATGATCGAAGATGACAGATTCTATTGTGAATACGTAAAGCGACTTCTTTCTGCTCGCACGCAGCCGCAGTTTGACGTGCAAAGGGTGAGTGATATGGCTGCAGCGCAGCACTATTTGAAAGATGAGAGGCCTGATGTTGTTTTGCTTGACCTGAACCTGCCCGATAGTCGCGGCCTTGAGTCTTTGAGTCGAGCTAGAGAGTTTGTCGATGGCTGCCCAATAATTATTTTGACCAGTAGCGATAACGAACAGCTGGGCCTGCAATCAGTTAGCCTGGGGGCTCAAGACTATCTGGTAAAGCAAAATGTCGGCAATGAGTCGCTAGTGCGTAGCATTCGCTATGCCATTCAACGGCGTCGATCAGAAGAGCAGACCCTAAGAATGGCTGCTATCCAAGATTTTATTGCTACTTTGGCCCACGATATGAGCATACCTTTGATCGGTACAGAGAATTTGCTCAGTGCTTTGCTTCGCGGACAGCTCGGTGACATAAATGCCGAGCAAAATGAAGCCTTGATGGTGCTGCAACAGGCTAATAAGAATCAGTTACAGCTTGTTCAGCGCTTGCTTGAAATATACCGCTATGAAGTAGGCAGTGATCTCAGTCGCGTCATTCTCAATGCCAAAGAGCTTTTGCTCGATTGTGCTCGACAATTTTCTCTGGCACACAATATAGAAATCGATTGTTCTTTTGATGCCCTGGCATCGGCCTGTCGTATTTGGGGTGATGAAGAGGCACTGCGCACGTTGTTCTCTAACTTACTCGATAATGCTTTCAAGTATAGTGATAGTGGGCAGTTGATCAGTATCTCAGCCGAATTGGTTGATTCTAAACTCTGTGTGAGCATTCATAATTTTGGCAAACCCATGCCATATGAGGTGAGGACAAGTATGCTTGCAAAGTTCTGGCAAGGTGTACCTGGTAAAACTTATGTCGTTAAAACCGGTCTTGGGCTTTATCTCTGCCATCGAATTGCCCAATTGCACCAGGGGCGTATAACTTGTGACAGTAACGCAGAAGAAGGCACTACTATTACAGTCAAGCTACCGATAAGCGGTTTACTTCTTACTTCTTAGCTTGGGAAAATCGTCTAAACTAAGCCGGTGCGTAAGGCCTTTACTGCCGCCTGGGTTCTATCAGAAACCGAAAGTTTTTCCATCAAATGACGCATGTGTGTTTTTATGGTTTCAGTGCTTAGAATTAAGCGCTCGGCTATTTGTTGATTGCTCAACCCTTCTACCACGAGGGCGAGCACTTCCAGTTCTCGCTCAGAGAGCGTACTGCTATTGACTGGCGTCGCTACAGGCTTTTGTTCGACAAAGGCTCGAATGACCCGCTTTGCAATTGATGGATCGAGCCATATACCACCATTGTTGACTGTTCTTATGGCGTTGACAAGTTGGTCTGCTGCCACGTCTTTGAGGCAATAACCATCGCAGTTGGCAGCGAGAGCAGCCAAGATATCTTCGTCAAGATTGTGTGATGTCAACATGATAATTGATATTGATGGTTCTTTGCTCTTGATTTGTTGTGCCGCATCGATACCATTAATGCCAGGTAAGCCAATATCCATAAGGATGACATTAGGCTTTGTCTGAAGAGCTGTTTTCACAGCGTTGTTACCGTCTTCGGCTTCAGCTACTATTTTGAGATCGCTTACTTGCTCAAGAGCAAAGCGCAGACCCATGAGAGTGATCAGATGATCCTCTACGAGCATGACTTTAATTTGCTTTTGGGGAGTACTAATTGGCTCTTGGGAAGTCATTCAGTCTGGCCTCTGCGTTTAGTACTCGTGTATTGTACCTGCAATTTTATTAAAAGCAGTATGGTATACGGCCTCGGCTTAACCCTAGGCAAAGAAGGGCCATCACTAGTGGTGCATCAGTTCTTCGCGCCTGGTTTGCCAGCAGGTTTCTTTGCCCGGGCTTCCATCTTTGCTGCTTCATCATTGAGTCCGGTCTTGCGCAACAAGGCACTGTAACCGGTGAGGCAATTGGAAAGCGCAGCTGGATCAGCTTTAGCGTTCTTCTCTCTGATGGCTAGAGCGCGCTTGTAGCGGCTTTCTGCTTTTTTGTATTTGCCGTTTTGAGTTAGAGCTGTGGCCATATCCTCTAGGGCTTGAGCAACTTTAGGGTCTTCTAGCCCACCTAGGCTTTCTCGGGTGGCCACGAGGTTTTCATAAACGGGCTCGGCCATATCGATTTTACCGCTAGCGGTGTAAGCGCTGGCCAGGTTCTCTAACGACTTAGCTGTTTTGGGGTGATTGGCACCAAAAGCTTTTTTGCGAATATCGAGCACTTTTGTGTACAGAATTGCCGCATCAGCATTCTTGCCGGTCTTGCGATAGACATCGGCTAGACCATTGAGGGTGTCGGCATAATCGGGATGATCTGGTGCAACTTTTTCTCTAATTTGCTTGGCCCGCAAGTAGAGCGGAGCAGCTTCTGGATAACGCTTGTGATGGCGGTATAGGTCGGCCAAGCCATTGAGGGCGTTAGAAACTTGAATGGCATCTTTGCCAAAAGATTTTTCGTATATGCCCAATGCTTCTTTGTAGTCTTTTTCAGATTCGGCCACATTGTCTTTTTTGTCGTACAGTAAGCCCTGGTTTATCAATGTGGTGGCAAAGTTGCCATAGCGGGCACCACTTTTTTCTGCTTGTCCGCGGCAGGCTGCAAACTCTTTTTCGGCTTCCTCCAGGTTGCCGTCATGGAGCGCGGCAAGGCCAGTTTTATTGTGTTCATCCCATGTGGCGGCAAAGGCGGGCTGAACTGTGAGAAATACTAGGGCTAGTGCGAACCACCGCTGCATAGTTTGAATCCTTTTTAGAGTCAGTAGAATTATCGACTATTCCTAGCCAAAATGATGCATGATAATTTCACAGGCTTGAGATTTTAACGCTTGGCTACCTGCTTTATACAGGTAATCGAAACAAGAGAGGTGCACTTGCTCGAACAAACAGGGAAGCTTCACGACCTTGTGGCTGATGCTTTAGCGCAGCACCAGCTGCAATATAGTGTTTTTGAATGTGATTCAGACTTCGCAGATACGGCAGTCTTTTGCGAAAAGTATGGTTTTCAGTTGGGGCAGTCGGCTAATGCCATTATCGTTGCTACTAAGAGCGAGCCAGTGCGCTTTGCTTGTTGCATTGTTTTAGCCAATACCAAACTAGACGTCAATAGAACGGTGTCGAAATTGCTTGGCGCTAAAAAAGTTTCGTTTGCCACGGCCGACCAGACCATGGCTCTGACGGGCATGCAAATTGGAGGTGTTACGCCCTTCGGTTTGCCTGATATTCCGCTATATGTAGATGCTGCTGTGATGGCCAGCTCTCTTGAAATAATCTTGGGTGGTGGCAATCGCTCCACCAAAGTTGTGCTTCAGCCTGAACAACTGTTGAAGCTGGCAAATGTAGAAGTAGTTGATGGCTTGGCAATAACTAAGTGATTAATTGACAAGGTAAATTGTAATTGCTGGAACTTCTCTGGGTTCCACCGGTCTCTGCCTGCTGAAAGATCTAATTACAGCAGATGGAGAAAATAATTATGCGTCGCACGCAAACCTTCCGTTATACATTCGTATATGCCTTCTTAGCGGGCTTCGCATTAACTGGCTCTCTTGCCGCTAATGCTGATACCCAGGTGACTACAACTACCTCTTCGACTCGCTCAAGTGGCTCCCCTACTAGCTTCTCTACCACCTATGTTCTACCAAGTTCTTCCAGCTATATTGTTGTAGACCCGATAACAGGGGTGGCACAAGGTTCTTATAATACTGTTACCCATTTGGTTAATGGTGCTCCACTCTCTAATGGCTACGTCATTGTTGATGAGAGCACTAGGGCTATGGTGGCTATGGTCGATCAATATGGCAACATTGTCGATGTGGCGGTGGCCCCAGCTACTCCAACTCTTCTTCTATCAATTGATTCGCGCCGTAAAGATCTTGAAGCACAGATTGCCGAGGCCCAAGCTAAAGGTCGTCTAGCCGCTGCTCAAGCTGAGCTAATGCGTCAAGAATTAGCGGTTGTAACTCCTTATGATGCTTCATCCTCTAGTGTGGTCACTTATGGTCGGGCAATACAAATTGGTTCTGGTCTCAATTCAGTGTCGAGTCGTTTGATTCCGATTACTGAAAAGACTTATTCAAGTGTGATTGCTCCGCAATTTGTCACCGTCGACGGACGTCTAACACTGGCAGACGATCTCACTTTCCGCAAAATTCAACTGACTAGACGTATTGAAGATGAATATGCTTTTGGTCATATCACCAAAGATCAACTGTTGCAGTTTAAATCTGATTTGACCGCTCTATCGGCTCGTGAAGCTGGTTACCGCAATGGTGCTTCAATCAGCGCCACTGGTGCGACTGTCATGACTGATGATTTGAACCGTCTGCAAGCCAGGTTGGACAGCACTGTGGTCGTTAGATAATTAGAGGATTAGATAAGCTATGAAGAAAATGATAAGTTCACTGATTATGGTGCTCTGTGCCTTTGTTCTCAGTGGCTATTGCCTCGGGGCCTCAGCTCAAACTACTGCTGAAATCGCTAAGAACAATTGTGATTCCTGTGCTAATTTTGCCGCTAAGACACTAAATTATTGTGTCACTAAAAAAGGCAACTACGGTAAGGCCTCAATGACCAATGCTCTCAAAGATGTTATTACTGCTTGCAAGTCATCATCTGAATTCATTGGTAATGCATCTGCTTTTCAGAAACGTTCTGCTGCTATAGCTATTGATGCCTGTAATGAGTGCATCAAGGCTTGTGGCGGTTCAACTGTAAATAGCGATGTGAACATCAAAGCCTGCGCCGATGAGTGTCGAAAATGTGCCGGTAACTTGAGTAAGGTGGCAAAAGCTCAGTAAGCTTTTAATAGTTAATGCCGACAATCGATGGAAATTGCTGAGTGACTATAATATGTCCCGGCTAATTTTCATCGATTGTTTGTTAGGAAGCTATGAAACTAATTAAGCTGATCACTGCCGCTCTATTTTCTACTACCGTTCTTGGCGCTTGTGACTTTGAAGAACGCCTGTCTTGGTCGCCCGATGGCAAGCGCATGGCGGTGCTGGCCGACCAGCTTCGACTGGCTGACCTTGATAGTATCTCTAAACCAGTGCTGGGGCCAAACTTTGGCCCGGTGCTATATTTTCGCTGGCTGCCTGATAATCATCATGCTTTGCTCGGCTATCGCCGCACTAAACACCATTTGACAAAAACTGGTGTTAAGGCGCCCGATAGCACTCTTGATTATGTGCAGCTATTTGATTTCAATGGCGATATTAACTATGTGAAGGCAACCGCCGGTCCGATTCTATTCAAAAGCTCCGTGCCAATTGATGATTTGCGCCTTTCTCCTAACGGAAAATTGGCAGCCATCTCGCAAGCCTATAAGGGGCGGCATAAGCTATCGGTTGTTACCCTAACTGGGGCCCTCAAAGTTGTGGCGGTCAATGTCTCTAAGCCAGACTGGGCAAGAGATAGCTGCTCTCTCTACTTCTTTAGAGAGCTGTCGCCAAAAGATTCTGGTTACATCACTTTTATTCCGGTCTCGACCATTTGCAACTTGCCTGTGGCAGACGTTAAGGGGGCTCTGCTGCCTCGCTCGGCGCGGCGTGATTTAGCTCAGTGTGCCGGCGAATTGACCAGTGATAGCCGCCTTCGTACCTTGGAAGATGGCAGTTTGTTATTTAGCTCGACGCCAGTGAAGTTACCAGCTTGCGGTGTTATGTTTGGTCTGCAAGAACGAGCCCTATTTCGCTATCGGCCTGCCAACAAAGAGAAAAAGGCTAGTCTAGAGCAAATTGCCATTGCCGGGCCAGCATTGGCTTCAGCTCTTGACACTTTCGAGCCTAATCAAGACGGTACTAAGATAGCCATACTGGGTGAGAAAGGGGCGGTGAGGGTAATTAGTCTCAATGCCGATGGAAATAGCGGTGAAGTTACGGTTTTAGAGAAAGCCTTGCCCCAGAGCGATGTTAACCTCAGTGGCTCATTTGGCTCCTCTCTCTGCTGGCGTAATGCTCACGAATTGTGCTTCTCGGTGCGCAATCTTAAGCCAGGCGCTAGCCCTGCTCACGAAGGGGAAGTCGTCTTGCAGGATTTGTCAGACGTGGGCTCCGCTGGCATGCCAGCAAGGCAGATTGTCAGTCGCACTTGGCCAGTGGGCCAAATTGACTTTCTCAAGGTGATAAAGTCGACTAAGAAGCCGCTTTAGCTTCTCTCAAGGCTTCTACTGTCATTTTTGCGTGCTTTTCTACCGCTTGCGATTCACAGTCTTTATTTTGTCCAGCTAGAGCCGCAGCTAGTTTGTGGCGGGCCGCTGCCACCTCTTGGTGCTCGGCGCCAATCAGGGTCTCTAAGGCGAGAATCAGAGTCTTGTACGCTGCTTCGGCCTGGGCATAATCACAGTGCATTAATAGTTCATCTGCCGTTTCTAGCACACTTTTGACGGCTTTCAGGGTCTTTTCTGCTCTGTCGACCACATAAGGATTTTCGTCTTCCTTAAGCGCTTCCAGTATTTTCACTGGGGTGTGGGCGTTTCCAGCTAGTTCAAAGCGCACATCGGGGTGCTCGTCGTGGGCAAGGTTGGTCAAAACTTCGTTTGAGGTATTGGGATTCTTGGTAACGGCAGAGCGCACTGCGGCAGATTCATGGGTAGAGAGCTTTTCAAGTGTGCTTGGCATGGCCTGGGCATTTTCTGCCACTCGGGTTAGTACTTCACTATTGCTCTTATCGGCTAGTTTTTCTAATACTTCTGGTTTTGCCTCTGGATGTGAGGCTAGTCGCTGTTTTGCTTGGGTAAAAGCACTAGAATTAGCTGTTGTTGTTAGGTCTTTTTCTTGGTCTGACATCTTGGTTCTCCCGTTGCCTTGGCAGCTGACGGAAGAGCCACGAGAAAGTTCCTTTTAATTTTTACCTATTTGCTATCGTCAACAACTTCAGCGTCGATTACTTCAAGCTCGGTTTCTGGTTGATTTTTACGAATCATCGGCACGTTGGCATCAACAATTGTCTTGCCATCAGTTTTGTCTTCTATTAGTTTTGGCGTGGTCATTTTTGCTTTAAGCGCTGCTAGCTCATCGTCAAGATCAAGACTTTTAGCGGCATCGTCAAAATGCTTATCGGTGTTACTACCACTTAGCTCTTTCAAGGCCTCGTTGCGATTCTCTTTGTCTCGAATTTTCTCTTCCCACTTGTCCATGCTTGAGCCACCACTGGCGCTACCGCCAGATATCAATTCGTTGGCTTTGGCGACGCCATCAGCAGCCTTGGCTCGGGCGAGCATGGCCTGCTTTTTCACTTTAAATTCGCGATATTCTTCTTCGATTTCGCTTAGCTTCTGCTTCATGGCAGCGGTACTATTTTTTTGCTCAGTCAGTTGAGTGCTGAGAGACTGCACGTGTTCACTAAATTCTTTTTTCTTGGCGATACACTGGCGGGCAAGCTCATCATTATTTTGCTCAACGGCCATCATCGCTCGCTTTTCCCACATAGCGAGGTCGTCTTTGTTCTTTTGCAGCTGCGTTTCTAACATCTTTTCGTTAGTAACAGCTGCTGTCACAGCTTCTTTTACTTTCTTCAGCCCCGATTCTAGTTCCATTTGGGCTTGCTCTGCCAGTATGGCAGGGGTTTCGAGTTTGCTGACGCCCTGATTGAGCATGCCCTTCATAACATTTTTGAATCGGTCGAACATATTTTCCTTCTTTCAGGCCTGGATAGACACCAATAATACCCAGGAAATACGACTTTATAACCTGTTTTGACCGGGCTTTAATCGATTAATTTTTGGCCGCCGGCACCGTCTGCCGGTAGTAAGAAGTTGAAGGCGGCGCCACCATTTTTGCCGCTTTCTACCCAAATTTTGCCGCCGCTTCTCTCGACAATAGTTTTGCATACACTCAAACCGAGTCCGGTTGAGGGGGGCGCTATGCTTTTGGCGTTGGCTAGTTGCTTGAACGGGGCGAATACCTCTTGCCTGGCATGTTCAGGGATGCCTGAGCCTTGGTCGATAACGGTAAAGCGAACCATTTCTATGGAATCTTTCGAAAAGGCAGTGTAGCCTTTCTCTGGCTGGGAAAGCACGTCAATGCGACTGCCCTGAGGTGTATATTTGATTGCATTTGAAATAAGATTGATTAAAACGCGCTCTAGCTCAGATTCAGGGCAACGTACCATGGCCCAGTCGACTTTAGCAACGATCTGCACTGACTTGCTCTGGGCTAAGCTGCGAACTGCTTCGGTGGCGTGGTTAATGGCGATTTTGTTAGAGCAGAGCCCTTGAGTGCTGGCTTGCTCGAGGTTGCTCGGGTCGGTAGAGTGGTCCAGTTGATTAAGTAGATTGGTCAAACGCTCAAGATTATTTGAAATCGCTGCCAATTGTTTATCGGTCCAGCTATCGCGCCCTTCACTTAGACTAACTTGTTTGCTTTGAGCGATTAAAGAGGCAATAGTCTTGAGGGGAGCACCTAGCTCGACAGTGAGGTAGCGACTGATTTGATCACGCAATTGCTCGATGTTAGTTGAGTCGGTAACGTCGTGGGCGACGCAGAAAAATGAATGGGATTGGTCATTCCAGGTAATAGTCCACTGCGTATGACTCGGGAAAGAGGGGAGTTTTTCGGCGGCGAGATGGAAGACTCTTCGTCTTTTACTTTCGCGCGCTTGTTCAAATTGGCTCTCAAATCTTAGCCGCTGGGCTCCCGCAAATAAGTCAAAAAACTGTTCACTTTCATCATAGTTGAGCCATTTCGCTACAATTTCATTGCCTTTTATAATCTGACCGCTCTCTGATAATTCCAGCAAGAAGGCTGGTGACAATTGGTAGAGGCTGTGCTGCCTTGAGTTTGCATGTGAAAGTTTGCGATCTATGTCGACTAAGGCTTGATCGATTGCCATTAGTTCTGGTGGCCCCGATTGCAGTGGTCTTAAGGTTCGCCTTTGAGCCATTGCCGCTGCATTAGCGAGGATATGAGCAATAGGTCGATAGGCTAGCTGACCGACCAGCCAGGCTAAAAATATGCCACCAAAAGATGATATCAAAAGGGCAATGTAGAGCCATTCTCTTACCTGTCTCAGGCTGGCAAGGTTTTTCTCGGATGCTTCGTGGCCCTGGGCCGAAACTTGATTGCTCACTAAATTTATTTCGCTAAACATTGACGAAATTGACTGCTCGAGCCGGGCTATTTCTTTAGGATTGCTGGTATCGAAGGCCACTAATGGCAGCTGCTTTTCGGCGCTTCTCCACTTTCGTAAGACTGTGCTCAAGCGTTCTTTGGCCTGAGGCGAGAGGTCTTCGTACAGAAATATTTGCTTGGCAAGACTATCAAAGCTGTTTTTGGTTGTCCTTGCTTCGGCCACCAGATTGGTACCATTGCTGCGCCGCTCAAGACGAATAGCTAGAACGCGCTCAAGCATTGCTGTGACAAGCTTTTGGATTGTTACGGTATAAGCTTTGGCGGCAATTTCGGTCTGCACAGTTTTCTGGGCATTGGTAACATTGACATAGAGCACAATTGAAAAGATTAGCTGGCATGTCAAGGGAATTGACAGCACCAGTATGCCAATTTTTTTCAGAGAGAAGGGGTTCAGATTGGCACCTCACTTCGAATTGGCAGGCACACGCTGGCTTTTTGAATGAAGCCCTGATCGACTATGACAGCAATAGTGCCACCATGATTTCTAATGATATTTTCTACCAGATAGAAAGACATGGGCAGATTCATTGCCATAATTGAGTCGCTATTGATCAGTTGCTCTGGTGGCGCTTTTGAGAAGTCTCCGTCTTTGGTGGCATCGGGTAAAAATGCACTGATGCAAGCAAAGCTTTGTTTTTGCTTGGCTTCGCGTGTTACTACCATTGTCAATTGTTGGCTGCGCACCACTCTTGATATAAGTAGTTCAAAGACCGATAGAAAGGCTCTTTCTAGAAGACTATTGTCTCCACTAAGTTTTGAATTCTGCTCATTGACTAAGTCGACACTGATGATGGGATAGAGTGCCTCCAATCGTTCTGCTACCTCAGTAGTAAGTTTGAGGCAATCAATCTCTAACTCGATTAGACCAAGATTGCCTGATTCAATTTTCTTCCAGTCGAGTACGTCGGTCACTAGCTTTGTCAGCTTTTGAGCTAATTGGCTGCTATCTTTTAGCAGGGCCACTTGTCGCGGAGAGTCGCCACTATTTTTCATCTGCAGCAGTTCAATACTAGTAGACATAGACATTAGCGGCGTGCGCATATCATGGCTTAGGGTAGCGCAAATATTTTCACGTAAGCTTTGCAGCAGATGCTTTTGGGTAATGTCGTGGCAGACACAGAGAAACTCGCCTTCTTCTTTGACCCAATGAATGGTCCACAAGAAGTAAGTATCAATGCCACTGACGTCTAGATGCTGGCATTCTAGTGAGCGCACTCCTCCTTCGATTTTTGCCTTATTGAGCATTTTGAGAATCGAGGGCAGCGAAGATTCTGCGATGATCACTTCAAGGCTATTGCCCACAAGGCTATCTGCGGGGTAACCCCAAAATGTTTCGCATGATTTGTTTACTCTGGTGAAGATGCCATTGGTGTTGAGAGAGCAAAGTATGTCACCTGAATACTGCACAATGGCAAGCTCTGACCGATTCAGTTCATATATCTCTTCTAGGGCTGTCTCAATCGCCTGGTGCAGGCGAGATATCTCATCACCCGTTGAACCTAGTCGCCGAAGCTTCGGTGGCAGTTCGCCCTCTTGCTCTTGCTCCTTTTTGTGCGGCAGATTGCCGCCTTCGATCTCCTCTCTTAATGTGTGTAGCGGTACTATTATTTGACGGTTGAAAATGAGAATGGCACCGGCTGTGGCTGCCAGTGTTATGAGGTTAGCAAAAATCAAAAATGGCAGAAATAGTTGCTCTTGCTGTTTGAGATTGGCCATAGAGCTGCTCTGCAGCCAGTCTTCTGCTTCTTCTGTGTCGCCAAAGATAGAACGTGCCGTTAGTCCCAGGGAGAAAAGGTCCATTTTGAGGCGCTTCATTGTGGCTGCGTCGTTGGGGGTGCGAAGAAAGGTTTGCGCTCGTTCTACTAGTTTGAGAAAGCCATTGCACAGTTCGTCCATCTCTTTGGCATGGGGCGCCAGCCGAGGATTTTCGCTCACTGCTACTGGCAATTCTTGATGGTTTTGCCGTATCTTAGCTGTCAAGTCGTTGAATAGAGACTCTCTTCCTTCTTGGTCTTTAGTCCAGTCGGTGCTCAAGGTCTGAACTAGTTTGGAAATTCTCTCTTCCATGGCGAGAAGATTTAGCACTCTTTCTGCTGAGTGTTTGTGGATGGTGTATTCACGCTCTAGGCAATTAAGAGCATAGGTGGCTGCCACAATGCTTGTTAGGCCGCACGTGACTGGTAGCAGCATCAAAAGAATACATTTTAAGCGAATCTGCATGTTAGGTGAGTGGAAATAGGAACAGATGCTACCGTTGTTGGTTTGGCACAGGCAGTAACTGAGAGCCACTACCGGTCATCCAGCGAGTGAATAATGAATGGCCTCCAGCTAGCTGCTCTAACCAGATTGGTGCAGTCCACATTCTATCTAAATTTGCCGTGCGCGGATCTTTTCTCTGCACTTCGACATAGTAGGCTGAGTTTTGTCCAACCTTTCCGGTAATGGCATCGAAAGCCACCGTTTGAGACTGGTTTAGCAAGTCGGCGCCGCTGATGTTTCGTTGTTGCAAAACTTCGGCTAGTTTGCCGTCACCAACTTTGGTATCACCCCATAGTTTGACAGCATAGTTCGCTGCTGGGTCAATATTGCCATCGATGCGCATTTTAAGCGATAGGCTTGGCACGGCGCTTTGGTCCACGATACTGCCCATGAGAAAGCTGTCGTTGGCTGTTAGCACGCCGCTGAGATTTTTTGAACTGGTGGTGGCTATTGTGCGGCGCTCGCGCATGGCTTCTAGAATACTCGGCTTGTCAAGTCCTTTGGCGTAAAATCCTGTCGCTCCAGGGTTTCCCACCGGCTCACCAAAGTGGAAGTCACGGCCAAAAGTAGGGCTGGCATGTACTTTTTTGTCAATATATCCCGCGAAACTGGTCGGATCCAGGTCGCCGGTGGGCACCTTGTCTATTGGGCTTGGATTTAAGGCACCGCCTTTGATTAGTTCGATTTGACGCACATATTTGTCGGCAAATCGATCGAGCCATTCTTGCTGGTCTTTAAACGATTTTTGTCCATAGTCTCTGCCACGCTTCCAGGCTGGTGTAGTTGGGTTCTCGTCTGCCAGGTAGCGCGGGTGATTGAGTTGAATAATGGGAGTATTGCCAGTGGTGTCTTTAATTTTGTCTAGGTGGTCGACCATTGCTCGGTAGTCACCATCGTTATACTTAATTACGTCCGGTGGTTTTACGACCACCTCTGGCTCCTTGCCGACTGCTCGCATAATGAAGCTGCGCAGGCCGGTTTTAGGCTCGCGCACAGCTTCAAAAAAGGTTGGCACTTCAAAGAGATTGATATGATTGACACCACCTAAGTGGTTGGCTTCGTTCGACTCTAGCCTTGCTTCTTGCAGGTCAAATTTTTTGCCTACAGGTGCTCCTTTCTCTACTGATTCGGCATTGACCATGCCGTGGCTGTGCTTGTGTTCACTGCCTACTTTACCGGTTGTGCCCATTTCTGTGCCTACCAACGAAACATGTTTGCCATTAACCGTAGTTGCCTCTGCGTCAGCAAAGGTTTGGCTATATGAGATCGGATTTTCAGTATTGATTGGTGTGCCAGCTTGATCTTTTGCTCTGGCATCACCAGAGCCAATTCCACCCCTTGAGGCGGCATGATTGTGATCGGTAATGGTAGTGACGTGCTGTCCTTCGCGAGCGGCTTTAGCATAGAGATCTTTTGGCAGCCCCATGCCGTCTGAATAGCGGGAATGTCCATGAAGAGAGCCAAAGTACATCTGCATACCTGAGCTGCCGTCTAGGCTTCTATCTAAGTTGCCGTTAGCAAAGCTATACTGCTCAACTCGGCGGGCCATGGAACTGGTTTTGAAGACTGATTGAATAGCTCCAGTGTCGCTGGCTTGTGCTCTTTCGGCCTTGGGAAATAGCTCAATTTTGGGCTTTGTTGGCTCGCTAAGCTCACTCTTGAAGCTGTTTTTCCATTTTGCTAGCTGTAAGAGGGTTTCGTTTTCACCCTTGAGTATCAGTCGTTGGGTGGTTTGACCAAGGCTACCTATGATTGAATCGTGTCTGGCTAGACGGGCTCCTAATTCGGTGCCTCCTACTCCACCAGCTAAATTGAGACCAAGATCAAAGGCTCCTGAAACTGCTTCTCTTGCCAGTTTATTTGAGGTCTGTTCAACCGTCGCCCCTCTTCCTATCTCTTGATGGGCTTCTTGCACGCGGTTGTAGCCATGAACCAGCACGGGCATTGTGAAAGCGGCACCAATGACCATGGCAGCTGGGCCGCGGCCAGGCAAAACATAACCGAGAGCCACACCCATGGCTGCTGACGTGGCTAAGGTTGTGCCGACGTGAACAGCTGCTTCAACTGGTTTGTCATAAAGTTCTTTGGCAAAGGCAACACTTGCATCGGGCAGATGCTTGGCTGTCTCGCCGAACAGTTCGAGGGTACTAATCCCATCGTTACTCTTGTTAGCCGCTGACAGGTCGCCATTTGTTAGGAGTGGCATAGTCGCCCCTGGAAGGGAAGTTGAGCCTACTGTAAGGGCTACCAGGGTGGTAGCCAAGGGTAAAATCACGCTTCAGTGGCGGAATTACGAAGAGATTTAATCTAGTTTGTAAAGCAAAAAGAACTGGTTGTCTAAGAACCAGTTCTTTCTGCCCGTGCAGAGAGGCAAAGAATTCTCTGCAAGCTTTATGGCACCGTATATGGTGCAAGGCTTGGCTTCCGTTATGGCAGGTAATAACTTACACCCTTATGCTTTCTCATATATAGACTGCGATACGTGATATAGTGGAGTCGCAGTTGAAAACCCGTTCATCAATCATCTAGATTGTTTCGTGCCAATAACGACTGAGTTTAGTCATAGAAAGTTTCTTTCTGTGAACAAATTAGTCTGTGCACAAAATTTAAAATTTTCTGGAACTTTTGCGGCATCTCCTGGTCTATGTTTCGCCAGGCTAGCTGTCTGTTGCAGTTGAGGTTCCATTGCGTCTTTCCACCCATGATTTAGCCGAACAAAAAGCAATTAGTGATGCTCCTTTGCGAGCCGAGTTGTTTAGTGCCGGTCAGATGGAACAGCATGGCTATGCCTTGGCCAGGCAGCACGTTCTTGCTGCTGGGCATAGTGGTGACCGACTACTTACTAGACTGGCTGAAAACGAAGAAATTTTGTTGCATGCTGTGCGCATTCTCACTGCTACTGTTAAGGCAAACAATCGAGTAAGTCCTGCTGGTGAATGGCTTCTAGATAACTTCTACCTGGTAGAAGAGCAGATTCGCATCGCCAAAAGTCACTTGCCGAAAGGTTACAGTAAGCAGTTGCCGCGATTGCTTGGTGGTGTCAATGCCAATTTCCCTCGCGTCTATGATATTGCACTAGAGACAATTTCTCATGGTGATGGTCGTCTCGATAGTGAAAGTCTCAGCCGTTTGGTCAGTGCCTATCAAACAATTACTCATTTAACTCTGGGTGAACTCTGGGCCATTCCGATTATGCTGCGCATGGCATTAATCGAAAATTTGAGAAGAGTCGCCGCTCGTATTGCCATTGATAGTGAAGAGCGTGAATTTGCTCAGAGCTGGGCTCAGCAAATGATAGAAATTGCTGAACGAGATCCAAAAAACTTGGTAGTAACCTTAGCCGATATGGCTCGTTCTGGACCGCCCCGCGCCAGTGCCTTTGTCTCTGAGTTGACGCGCTTGTTGCGCGGTCAGGGGCCGGCATTAGCTTTACCTCTTTCATGGATTGAGCAATGGCTTTCGGAGATTGGACTGACTACAGAGCAATTGGTGCAATCTGAAAGCCAGCTGCAGGCTCAAGACCAAGTATCAATAAGTAATACTATATCGAGCTTGCGCTCTCTTGCTTCCTTCAATTGGCGTGACTTCGTTGAAGAGCATAGTAGTGTCGAACAGATATTGCGCGACGATCCAAGTGCCGTTTATAAGAAAATGGACTTTGCTACTCGTGACCACTACCGCCATGTTGTAGAGAAGCTGGCAAAGAATACTCATTTGTCCGAAAGTGAGGTTGCTCGACAAGCCGTGCGCTTGGCCGTGGCTGCTGCGCGCCAAGAGGGGCAAGATGAGCGCAATCACGTTGGCTATTATCTAGTTGACAAAGGCTTCTCGCAGTTAGAGCAGACAGTTGAAGTCGAGCTTTCTTTTGTAGATCATATTAGACGGGCGGCTAAAAGCTATCCGCAATTAGTTTACTTCGGCACTATTAGCACCATTACTGTTGCAATTACCGCCATGGCCATCTGGCGCTATCATAATAAGGTTGATCTCTCCTTCTGGTCATGGTTTGGCATTGGCTTCGTTCTGCTTTTTGTAGTTAGCCAGTTTGCTGTTAGTCTGGTCAATTGGCTCTCGACTTCATTTGCCAAAGCCTATCCACTTCCTAAAATGGATTACTGCAAGGGCATTCCAGTGGCTGACTCCACCATAGTGGTGGTGCCGACGATGCTAACTAGCTTCAGTGGTGTTGAAGCTATGATTGAAGCTCTAGAAGTTCGCTATTTGGCTAACCAAGATGACAATGTTTATTTTGCTTTGCTTACCGATTTTACAGACTCGCCGGTTGAAGTGCAGGAAGACGATGATCAGATGGTCTCTTTGGTGCGCAGGCGGGTTGAGGAGTTAAATCAGAAATATGGTGATGGAAAGGATGTTTTCTATCTATTCCACCGCGCTCGCCAGTGGAATGCTAAAGACCGCGTCTGGATGGGCCATGAGCGTAAGCGCGGTAAGCTGGGAGACCTAAATGGTCTGCTTAGTGGCGGCAAGAATAGTTTTTCCGTGGTCGAAGGCGATTTAGCTAATCTTGCCGATGTGCGCTTTGTCATTACTCTTGACGCCGATACTCAGCTACCTCTAGAGGCAGCTAGACAATTTGTCGGCGCTATTGCCCATCCCCTTAATCGCGCCCGTTTTGACCCGGTAAAACAAAGAGTGGTTGAGGGTTATGGCATCTTGCAGCCGCGGGTAGACGTCAGTCTCTCGCCCCTGACCCATCGTTCTCCTTATGCTCGACTTTATGGCTCTGGTGTTGGCATTGACCCATATACTCGCACCGTATCTGATGTCTACCAAGATCTCTTTCACGAAGGGTCTTTCATTGGTAAGGGCATCTATGAGATTGCAACATTTGAGCAGTGCTTGCGTGACCGCTTTTGCGAGAATCAGATTCTTAGTCATGACCTGCTAGAAGGCTGCTATGTTCGTTCCGGGCTCTTGAGTGATGCCCAACTATACGAGGAGTATCCTTCTAGTTATAGCTTTGATGTCGCTCGTCGCTCCCGTTGGATTAGAGGCGATTGGCAGCTCCTACCCTGGCTTCTTCCCTTTTCTAGGAGTGCTGATCAACGCCGGGGGGCAGCTCCCCTTAGTTTGCTTTCGCAGTGGAAGATCTTTGATAATCTTAGACGCAGCTTGGTTCCATCCTGTCAGCTGATCATGCTACTGCTAGCCTTTACCGTACTTCTTCCTCATTGGTTTTGGGTCGCTCTTTCGTTAGCTCTGATGTTTGTTCCGGTCATCCTTGCTAGTTTTACTGAGCTTTTGCGTAAGCCAGAAGAACTAGAAGTAGGTCAGCATTTATCAGCAGTGCTTGATTCTTTCCGAGTTCACTTGGCTCAAATTCTCTTTGGTCTAGCCTGTTTGCCATATGAAGTCGCTTATAGTCTCACGGCCATAGGGCGCACTCTCTGGCGTATGTATTTCAGCCACCGGAACCTTCTTGAGTGGCGCACTGCCGGTGAGACACGCTCGGACGACTCCGTGCCATCTTTCCTTCGGGCGATGTGGGCCACTGAAGTTTTGGCATTTACAGTACTTGTTCATTTAGCCCTCCATGCAAAATCGACCTTGCCTCTGGCTTTGCCGATTTTGCTTTTATGGATTTTTTCGCCCTCTATTGCTTCTTATTTTAGTAAGGCAGAAGCACCGACAGTATCTCAACTTAGCCAAGAACAAGAGTTATTCTTAAGACAGATAGCGCGCAAAACTTGGCAGTATTTCAAAGCTCTGGTTGGTCCTGAAGATAACCATTTGCCCCCTGATAATTATCAAGAAGAGCCGGTTGAGCGCATTGCCCACCGCACTTCTCCTACTAATATTGGCATGGCCCTGCTTGCTAATTTGGCCGCCTATGATTTCGGATACATTCATGCTTCAGAGCTAATTGAGCGCACCCATTCAACTTTAACAACTCTAAATCGATTGGAGCGCTACAAGGGCCATTTCTATAATTGGTATGACACCCTTACTCTTGCCCCATTATATCCCCGCTATGTTTCGACTGTAGATAGTGGAAACTTAGCTGGACATTTGCTTACTTTGCGTCCCGGGCTGATTGGGCTTGTGGAAAGTCCTGTTGTTACTGTGCGTTTGTTCGAAGCGATTTACGATACTTGTTGCTTGCTAAAGAAAGCTCTTGGTCAATCAGCGCCGCAAGTAAATGATTTTGAAAGGCTGCTTGCGGCGGCGCGGCGTTCAAACACCAGTAGCCTCTTTGAAATTGTCACTAACTTAGTTGGTCTGGAGAGCTCTGCTTCTAAGATCCTGATGAACCTTGTGCTGATGTGCGATCCTCGGGGGGGAATTGATCAAAGCGAAGAAGTGGAGATTTGGGCCAATGCTTTGCATCAGCAATGCCAGGCCGCTCTGCTTGAAGTGAGTCTGCTCAGCCCTTGGGTCCAAGCGGAAGGCTTTGCTAAGATTATTAGTGTTGATCCAAATTTAGATCAGGTGCCTAGTTTAAGACAATTGGCAGATTATGACAACTTAGTTGATCACTTCAACTGGCAAGCCTTGGCCAATTTGACAGCTGAAGATAGTGACTTTGTAGAGGCCGCCTTGCAGTCGATTCGTCAGGCTAGCGTTAGGGCGCAAGAGCTAGTTGTCACTATTGAAAATTTGGCCTCCTCAATCGGCAAGCTGGCCCAGATGCCTTTTGATTTTCTCTATGATAATTCTAGACATTTGCTATCTATTGGTTATAACGTTGAAGATCATCGACTCGATCAATCTTTCTACGATTTGCTCGCCTCCGAAGCAAGGTTAGGTAATTTTGTTGCCATTGCTCAGGGACAATTGCCCAAGGAAAGCTGGTTCTCACTTGGGCGGCTCTTAACCAGAGCCGCCGGAGAAGCTGTTCTATTCTCTTGGAGCGGTTCTATGTTCGAGTATCTTATGCCACTATTGGTAATGCCAAGCTATGAAGATACACTATTGGCTCAAACCTATCGAATCTGTGTTGCTAGGCAAATTGAATACGGAAAACAGCGTGGTGTGCCTTGGGGCATTTCTGAATCTGGTTATAACAATGTTGATGTCAATTTAAATTATCAGTACCGCGCCTTCGGCGTCCCGGGTCTTGGTCTCAAGCGCGGTCTTGTAGAAGATTTAGTTATCGCTCCTTATGCTTGCGTCATGGCCTTAATGGTGGCACCAGAAGAAGCTGTCACTAATCTTCTAAAGATGCACGCCAGTGGCTTCACTGGTAAATACGGATTTTATGAGGCCATCGACTATACCGCTTCACGTGTGCCGCGCGGAACTAATCATGTTGTGGTGCGTTCTTTTATGGTGCACCATGAAGGTATGAGCCTTCTATCTTTGGCTTATAGATTATTGGGCATGCCTATGCAGAAGCGCTTTTTGGCAGATCCATCTTTTCAGGCCTCTGATTTGCTCTTGCAAGAAAGGGTGCCGAAAGTTAAACCGGTTCAATCGATTACTTCTGAAATTGCTGATTTGCGCACGACTCCTGATAGTGGTGAATCGTCCATTCGTGTATTGACTAGTCCTGATACTCCAGCTCCTGAAGTGCAACTTCTCTCCAACGGTCGCTATCACGTCATGGTTAGCAATGCTGGTGGCGGCTATTCTCGCTGGAGAGACTTAGCAGTTACCCGTTGGCGAGAAGATGTCACCACTGATCATTGGGGTAGTTTTTGCTATATAAGAGACCGTGAAACTGGTGACTTTTTCTCTACAACCTATCAACCAACCCTTGAAGTGCCCGATAGTTTCGAGGCAATATTCTCTGAGTCTAAAGTCGAATTTCGCAGACGTGACGGCAATCTTGATACCCATACCGAAATTGTGGTATCGCCAGAAGATGATATTGAGATCAGACGCATTCAACTGACTAATCGTTCGCGCAATCGTCGTGTTATCGATGTAACCAGTTATGCCGAAGTGGTGATTGCCAATGCCAATGCCGACCTAGCCCATACAGCTTTCAGTAATCTTTTTGTGCAAACAGAAATTGATACAGAGAGACAGGCTATTCTTTGTCGTAGAAGACCACGTTCAGTTGATGAGCCTACCCCTTGGATGTTCCATTTAATGGCCGTGCACGGCGCTGAGGTTGGGGAAGTAAGTTACGAGACTGATCGAGCTCGCTTTATTGGCCGCGGCAACACGGTAGCTGATCCCCTGGCGATGAAGCGTTTGTCACCGCTTTCCGGCACTCAGGGCAGCGTGCTCGATCCAATTGTGGCTGTCCGTCATCGCATTACCATTGAGGCCGAAGATACGGTCACGATCAATATTGTAACAGGCATTCACGAAAGCAAAGAAGGCGCTCTGGCTTTAGTTGATAAGTATCGCGATCGTGGTCTGGCTGCCCGTGTCTTTAACTTGGCTTGGACCCATAGTCAGGTTGTCTTGCGGCAGCTCAATGCCACTGAAAGTGATGCTCAACTTTATAGTCGTTTGGCTAGCTCAATTGTCTATGCTAATCGTAGCCTTAGAGCTGACCCCGCCGTTTTGGTCAAGAACACTCGCGGTCAGTCTGGCCTCTGGGGCTATTCTGTATCAGGCGATGTCCCTGTGGTATTACTGCAAATTAAAGAGCAAGCCAATAGCGGTTTAGTACGGCAGCTTGTTCAAGCTCATGCTTATTGGCGTCTCAAAGGCTTGGTTTGCGACCTTGTTATTTGGAATGAAGACCAGGCCGGTTATCGTCAAGTTTTGCAAGAAGAGATTCTCGGTATCATTGCCTCAGGTATTGAATCTCACCTGGGTGAAGGTCTAGGGGGCATATTCGTTCGACCGGCTGAGCAGATTTCTGCTGAAGATCGCATACTTTTTCAGGCCGTAGCTCGCGTTATTATTACTGATAGCAAAGGCACTCTCTCTGAGCAAGTAGCCGGTCACGGACTGCGAGAAAAACGTCCCGCTCGATTAGTTGCGACTCGTATTTTTAAATCAGAGATTGCTAAGGTGAGCCCTTCGCTGCGCTCTGACTTAATTTTAGTCAATGGACTGGGTGGCTTTACTTCTGATGGTCGCGAATATGTCATTGCCACGGATAGTAACCAGCTCACTCCAGCGCCCTGGTGTAATGTCCTTGCTAATCGTCACTTTGGCACCGTGGTTTCAGAAAGCGGATCTGTATACACCTGGGCCGAAAACGCCCATGAATTTAGACTGACCCCCTGGCAGAACGATCCGATCACCGACGCTAGTGGTGAGGCTTTCTATTTAAGAGATGAAGAGACCGCTAATTTCTGGTCGCCATCGCCGCTACCAGCGCGCGGTGCCACACCTTATACCAGTCGTCATGGCTTTGGCTATAGTGTATTTGAGCATACTGAGTCAGGAATTGAATCTGAGCTCTTAGTTTTTGTCGCTGCCGATGAGAACATCAAATTTTCTGTTCTAAAGGTAAAGAACCGCTCTGGAAGACCAAGAAAGCTTTCTGCCACTGGATATATTGAGTGGGTTTTGGGTGATTTGAAGTCTAAGACTGCTATGCATGTCGCCACTGAGCTTGATGGCAAAACCGGGGCGCTTTTGGCTCGCAATGCTTACAATACTGAGTTTGCTGGTCGTGTTGCCTTCTTTGACGTCAGCGATACAACGCGAACCATAACTGGAGATCGCACTGAGTTTATTGGTCGCAATGGCAGTCTCACTAGCCCTGCGGCAATGAAGCGCCTGAGACTCTCCGGTAAATTTGGGCCGGGCCTGGATCCTTGTGCCGCCATTCAAGTTCCCTTCGAATTGCAAGATGGCGAAGAGAGAGAGATTATTTTCCGGCTTGGCGTCGGCAATGATATCAATCATGCCCGGGGCATTATCAATCGCTTCCGTGGCTTGGCTGCCAAAAGAGATGCCTACGAAGGTATCTGTCACTACTGGAAGCACACACTTGGTGCCGTCAACATAGAGACTCCTGATGCTTCTGTTAATATGCTTGTCAATGGCTGGTTGCTGTACCAGACAATTGGTTGTCGTATCTGGGGGCGCACGGGCTACTATCAATCGGGTGGTGCCTTTGGCTTTAGAGATCAATTGCAAGACTGCATGGCTTTAGTTCATTGCGAGCCGATGATTTTGCGCGATCAGCTCTTGAAGAATGCCTCACGGCAGTTTGTTGAGGGTGATGTCCAGCACTGGTGGCATCCTCCAAGCGGACGCGGCGTTCGTACCCACTGTTCTGACGATTATCTCTGGTTACCCCTGGCCGCATATCGTTATGTCGCTACCACTGGTGATACCGGCATCTTAGATGAACAAGTGCCATTTCTTACGGGGCGACTAGTTAACGAAGATGAAGAGTCTTACTATGATTTGCCAGCGCAGTCTGATCAAAGAGCTAGTTTGTACGAGCATTGCTTGCGCGCCATTCAGCATGGTTTGCGCTTTGGTGTTCATGGATTGCCCCTGATTGGTGCTGGCGATTGGAATGACGGCATGAATCTTGTTGGCGAAAAAGGCAAAGGCGAGAGCGTTTGGTTAGCCTTCTTCTTCTTTGAAGTCTTGAATGATTTTGCCAAACTGGCTGCTCAGCGTGGTGATACTGCGGTGGTAGCAATGTGTACAGAACAGGCGAAACTTTTAAAGGAAAATATTGCAGCCAGCGCCTGGGATGGTGAATGGTATCGTCGTGCTTACTTTGATGATGGCACCCCGCTTGGTACTGCCAGTGGAGCCGAGTGCCAAATAGATTCGATTGCCCAAAGCTGGTCGGTCTTGTCCGGTGCTGGTGAAATTGGGCGTTGCAATCAGGCCATGGGCTCGCTCAACAAACGCTTAGTCAAGCGTGACTATGCTTTGATTCAGCTTCTTGATCCGCCTTTTGACAAAGGTGTACTTAATCCTGGTTATATCAAAGGGTATGTTCCAGGAGTGCGCGAGAACGGTGGGCAGTACACCCACAGCGCTATTTGGGCTGCTATGGCCTTTGCTAAACTGGGCGATAATCGCCTGGCCTGGGAGCTGGCTAATATGATTAATCCTGTTAATCATGCTAATTCCCCTGAGCGAGTAGCGGTCTATAAAGTTGAGCCTTACGTAGTTTCCGCCGATGTCTATGCTGTTGCCCCTCATATTGGCAGGGGCGGCTGGAGCTGGTATACGGGTTCGGCCGGATGGTTCTATCGCTTACTAACTGAGTCGCTGCTCGGGATTCGCTTAGAGGTCGACAAACTCTATTTTGCGCCGTGCTTACCCAATGATTGGCAGTCTTATAAGTTGCACTATCGCTTTAGAGAGACGGTCTTCCATATTACTTGCAAGCAAGTTGATCAGGCTGAAAAGCCGCTCACCATTAATTTGGACGGCAATGATTGCGGCGAGGTGCTGCAATTGTTGGAGGATCGTAAAGAGCATTTTGTTGATGTGATTGTGCAGAGAAGAGCCGGTCACTCGTAATATCGGCCTTTTCGCCATACTTCTATAAGAATGGAACCATCTGTCTAATCGTCAGTCTTAGGTAAGCACGTTGGCAAGTTAGCAAGTTGGCAAGTTGATGCCCGTAATTGTTATCGGCGGCCGGCAGCCCTTAATGGAGCAGGAAAATGATTTATACACTGATTTCTTTGTTGATATTTTTCTGGATCGTTGGACTGGTGTCACACATCGGCGGCGATTTTATTCACACACTACTTGTGCTGGCCGTGGCAGTTTTCATCTTCAATATAGTCACAGGCCGCGGCGCTCGAGTTTAGCCAACATCAATAACAAAAGGAATAAGAGAGAATGAGAAGCTTGAGAGTAAGTTTAAATGTAGTTTTGGCAGCCGCTTTTTTGGCAGGTAGTTTGTCTCTGCCAAGTGGAGCTGACGAGATCACAACAGTGAAAACCACTACTGTAACCAGGGATAGCCTGAGCGTGCCTCTAGTCACTCTCAGCCCCGGTGGCAACTATGTGGTAATTGACCCTGTAACTGGTGTGATGAAAGGTGTCTACGATCCTTTGCGCGGTTTAGTAGGCTCCACCGTAGCTCCCGGTTTTGTCGTGGTTGATAACACATCTAATCGTGTTGTCGCTACATTTGATGGCGGTGGCAGAGTAATCGCTCTAACTAATGCTCCGGCTTACGACAGTTTGGTGGTCTCCATTGACTCTCGTAGGGCTGAGCTAGAGCGCATGATAGCGAGTGGTCGCTCTGGCAATAATTTTGGTGATGTAACCGCTGCTGCTTTGCGAGAAGAATTGGCCAGTATTGCGGCGCAAGAATCAGCTTACCGCTCTTCTGGTCGGCCCCTCAACTATGAAGAAGCTTTGTCTTTAGCTAATCGACTTAACGCTCTAAGCGACCGAGTGGTTCCCTATATGCGCGGTGTGACGGTTACTCCCTTGATTGGTTCGCGCTTTGTCACTAGCTCTGGCAATCTGGTCATTCTCGATGAACTTACTGCTCGCAATATGAGAATGCAGCGGCGGGTTGATGATGAGTACGCTGCTGGTCGGCTTTCCAACGATAATGTCGCTCGATTAAAGTCGCAGCTAAATGAAGTCTCCTCATTGAAAACCAAGTACACTCGCAATGGAAAATTGAAAGACTCAAATTCGAAGACAATTGTGATGAAGCTCGACAAAGTGCAAACTAGCATGGACCGCAACATTGCCGACATCAACTCTAAACGTTCAAGAATTGGTATCAAGGTAAACTAGAGTAATTTCTAGAGCATGAGAAAGAAAAAGGCGCAGATTCGCTATTGTGAACTCTGCGCCTTTTCTATTTAGATATTCTTCAATGGTTCTGGAAGCGGTGTCGGAACGGGCTTAAGCTCCGGAATTTTTGGTATAGGTGGCCTAATGTCGTCGCCTTTGGGCTGATCTGGGATTCTTCCGTGGCCATGGGGCTCATTGCCGGGTGGCGCTGGAATAGGGCTAGGCTGACCAGGCATTGGCTGGGTAATGATGTGGCAACTAACTATTAGGCCTAAAGCTAGATTCTGATAGCGTTTGAACATAAAAACCTCTTTGTCTTCAGCTACTTTAGTTTTACTGGAGCATGATGACATCTATCCACAGGATGATAGTTTGACCTGAGATGGTGAATTTTGTACTTTTCTAAAGCGATTTTAACCACTTCTGTAAAGCTAAGGGTTTTGCAGCGGTGGTTTCAATTTAGACCGTGCTACATATTTGGCTCTTAGCTTTGCTTTCTTTGAGAGCCGTGAGGGCAGCAAAGGTATCGGCTGGCACCAAAATGGTTACTGCATGCGGTATTACTGTAATACGCATAGGCATGCTGCCCGCTTCCTCGCCGTCAATCATGGCTGTCACTCGATCGCTTCTGTAATTGCCTTTAGTATTGGTTAAAGTCCGGCGCACGCGTTGGGCCATAGTTTGGAAGGCCGAACGTAGCCCACGCCTCGGTACTACCTCGATCATGGCTTCTTTTACTTTGAGAACATAGTGCGGTTTATTGGTATCTGTGTAGCCTCCGGCAAAACGAAAGCCTATTTGCACATAGTCGCTAAACTTTGATGGGTCAAGCACATGCAGTTCTAAAAATCCGTCTTGCAAAATGTTGGGGTCAGAAGTCTTGCCTAGACCCAAGTCTTCTACATTGGCGACAAATACACCTGAGGCTTTAACGCAGAATGATTTTCCACCGGTGGTGATTTTAAATACTACTGGTCTTTCTGCCATGGTATTGATCATGGCAGTGACATAGGCGAGCATCTTATATTTTGTCTTGAGCTGCCGAGCGGGAAAGACAAATGCGTCTGACAATGGTCCAGCTCCTGCCATCCCAGCAAAGAATTCACCGTTCATCATGCCCATATCGATGCGCATAGGAATGCCATTGTTAATAACATCAAGGGCGTTCTCGAGCGGATCGGCAAAGAACTTCTCGGCGACAATACCGAGATTACGAGCAAGCACATTGCCTGTGCCCAGAGGCATTAAGGCCGCTGGAATGTCTGATTTAGCTTCGGCCAGGGCCGCCAGGGCAAAGCGAATTGTACCGTCTCCGCCAGCTGCGATGACGAGGTCGAGGGGAGGCCGTAGTAAAGGCACCAGATTATGAGCAGTAGTTTCTGGAGTGGTGGGATAGAGCGTGACTAAATATTCACCATCTTTTGTTAGCTCAGAAACGAAGTGTCCAAGCCATTCTTCTGCGTGCATTTGGGAACGGGCGCTGGGATTATAGACTAGTAAAATTTGTTTTGGCAAAATTTGTTTTGGCAAAATTTGTTTGGGCATAGGTAGGCATACCGAAATTGCAAGAATTCTGAAATCCTCTGAGTAGTCGTGTTTTTGTAAATTAAGTTCCAGAAAAGTAATTATTTTGAAGTTTTCGCTGGCAATTTCGCTTGCACGGAACTCTTTGGTCTCAAGGCCGTTGTCTTTGCTTCTCTGCTATTGTGGATTAGTGCCAACCGTTTTCGCCAGTAGATGACCTAGATAGTTTTGTTACTTGTAAAAATGACTGAACCGATTCAAGCTATGCCAATTAGTAATTTTCATCAAGTATCGCCAGGCTTGTATCGTGGCGGGCAGCCCAATCAGAAGGGGTTTGTCGCTTTGCGCGAATTGCCTGTCAAAACTGTTGTTAGTCTGCGTTGGCGTAAGAGACGGGTTGAATCCGAAAGACTAATTGTCGAGGGTTTGGGCATGCGTTTTGTCAGTATTCCTCTTAACTACTGGACTTTACCCAGCCATGATCATGTTAGGCAGTTGCTTGAGATAGTCGACGATCAAGCTAATCAGCCGGTGTTCATCCATTGTTTTCATGGCGCCGATCGCACAGGTGTGATGGTGGCAATGTATCGTATTCTTCGCCACGATTGGTCTTTGCACGAAGCCTACAAAGAAATGCGTGCCTGTGGCTTCCATCGTTTTGTCACCGCCCATTTTAAGGTAGCGTTGTGGCGTTTGGCTCACCAGACAGCACGTCATCTCAGGCAGGACGAAACAAGAAAGTAAAATCGATTGGAACTAGCTGCCAAGGGTGGCGTCGGAGTCCTCGGTAACGATCGAGGAAAGGCTATGCTTAGAAACAGTGCGCGCAAATTCAACCTTATGGCTATAGCTTCTATCTGCCTGAGCGCCAGTCTTGCTCTGCAACCATTGGCCAGCGATGCTTTCTCCATTACCATGCCTTCGGCGCAGCCAACTATAGAGCCAGTTCTAGATAAAGTACAACTGGAGAATTTAAAGGCTTACGATGTCATTGTTTTTATTGACGCCTCTCATTCTATGGCGATTGTCGATTGCGCGGGACAAAGCCGTTGGCAGTGGTGTCAGACTCAAACTAAAGTTTTGCGGGATGTGTTGCATGTGCCTTTAGGTACCCATCTTAGAATGGTTGCCTTTAGTGACAATTTCAAGGTCTACCCGGATGTCGAATGGGGCAGTGTCGCTGGCTTTTTCGCCAGCAATAAGCCCAGCGGCAATACTGACATGACTAAAGCAATCAAGTCACAACTTGCTCAATACTTTGCTGCTGGCAAAGCTCTTGCGCCGGGCGATAGACAGCGGCCCTTGCTCATCGCCATGATTACTGACGGCTTGCCCGATCGACCTATGGCGCTGAAAGAAACCATTATTGCCGCCACTAAGCAGATGAATGAGCCTGATCAGTTGGCAATTACATTTCTGCAAGTTGGTTCTGATGCTAAAGCTACTAGGTATCTTCAAGAACTGGATGAATGTCTGGTGAGCCGCAGTGCGGCCCACGATATTGTTAAGAGCAAGCCCTTTGCGGAGATAAATCAGGTGGGGCTTGTCTCGGCTTTGTTGCAGTCTCTCAGCCCGGCGAAGGTCGCCTCGAAATAGCCTTGAATTCGAATCGGCACAGAATCGAAATCGCGACAAAAAAAAGTAGTTTCCATGGAAACTACTTTTTTCATTATTTTAGAGGTGAGCTCAGGGCTCACAGCTTTGTCTGAATTTGTTTGGATTTTATCTGGCTTTATTTGTTGCTTGTATTGGCACGAACCATATCTTTCAATTCGTCTTTGGCAACCTGGGCATTGCGAGCAACGATTCTTTTTGATTCTTCAGCTTGCTTCTCAAGGTTGTCTTTGGCAAAGGAAGTGCTTTCTTTAACTTCCTTACCTTGGGCATCGAGATTGGCTTTCTCTATGTCGAGCTGCTTCTTGTTCACTTCAATCGCTTGTAGATTCTGTTCTTTTTGACGCTCTACAGATTCTTTTAGTTCATCTGTAGTTCTTTCTACAACTTTTATTTGTACTTCTTTTTGCTTGTCTATGTCTTTTTCACGATCAGATAGTTGTTCGGATTGCTGACTGCAAGCAGTTGTGGTCAAAGAAATTAGTGCCAGGGCCAGGAACAGTTTGCCTAACTGTGATCGATTTAAACTGTAATGCATGAGTCATTTCCTCTTGTAATTTGGTTATTGTCGACTGTTATCTACTTAGTACGGCAATGAAGACCTGGTTTTCTTTGATTGGTTCCAGTATTTTCTGGCACTCTCGGTCATCATTGCCAGGGCCTTTGAGAGAGACAACGTTCATGACTAGTGCTCCATTTGCGCTCTACCTATGACTGGTCAAGTCAAGGGGGGCTTTTTCCTGCGATAACGGTGAGGGCTCTGGCCATAAGAAAGTTTATTAGCGCTATTTGTGGAACGGGAACTTTTGGCCGAACTCTAGGTCATCGTTTTTGTTCATCACTTTCGGCAAGGGCCGGCAGCTGTTTATACTGACCTCTTTTGGCTATATGAGATCGCCACAACCGCATACGAAGCATCAAGGAGATGTTAGCAATGTCCACAGAGCCAGATAACGCCTTTCTCGTTGATGCTCGGCCACTGCTGAAGGCGCTGCGGGGCATGAAGCGTGGTGATTTCTCTATGCGCATGTCTCTAGATGCTACTGGTCTCAGTGGCGAAGTCTCGTCTGCTTTTAATGATTTGGCTGAGTTGAACGAGAGACTTCTCAATGAACTGCAGCGTATCGGTAACATCGTTGGGCGAGAAGGTGAAATTTCACACCGGGCGCGTTTGGGCGATGCCGCTGGTTGTTGGGCTGAGGCCATTGGCGCTGTCAATACTCTGGTAGGTGATCTGGTCAGGCCGACCACTGAAGTGGCCCGGGTGATTGGCTCTGTAGCCAAAGGTGACCTCAGTCAAAGTATGTCTTTAGAAATTGAAGGAAGTCCACTCAAGGGTGAGTTTTTACGAACAGCCAAGACTATCAATACTATGGTTGAGCAGCTTGGTTCATTTGCTTCTGAAGTTACTAGAGTGGCTAAAGAAGTAGGTACCGAAGGTAAGCTCGGTGGGCAGGCACAAGTTAGTGGTGTCTCTGGTACCTGGAAAGACTTGACTGAAAACGTTAATTCGATGGCTGGTAATCTCACTGCCCAGGTGCGAAATATTGCTGAAGTTACTACAGCTGTGGCCACAGGTGACTTGTCAAAGAAAATTACCGTGGATGTAAAAGGCGAAATTTTAGAGCTAAAAAATACCATCAATACAATGGTTGATCAGCTTAGCTCCTTTGCTTCAGAAGTGACACGGGTCGCTCGTGAGGTTGGTACAGATGGAAAGCTGGGTGGTCAAGCCAAAGTAAGAGGTGTAGCTGGTACGTGGAAAGATTTGACAGATAACGTTAACTCCATGGCTGGCAATTTGACTGACCAGGTGCGAAACATAGCCGAAGTGACCACCGCAGTTGCTAATGGCGATCTGAGAAAGAAAATCACAGTAGACGCTAATGGCGAAATTCTAGAGCTGAAGAATACTATCAATACAATGGTGGATCAGCTCAGCTCCTTTGCCTCAGAAGTGACACGGGTTGCCCGCGAAGTTGGTACTGAAGGAAAGCTAGGTGGCCAAGCCCAGGTAAACGGTATTGATGGTATCTGGAAAGATTTGACAGAGAATGTTAATTCTATGGCCGGCAATCTCACCGGACAGGTGCGCGGTATTGCTGCGGTAGTAACTGCCGTGGCCAACGGTGATCTCAAAAGCAAACTGGTATTGAAAGCTAAGGGTGAGATTGCGGCACTCTCTGACACTATCAATGAGATGATTGATACCCTGGCTACTTTTGCTGATCAGGTCACCACAGTAGCTCGCGAAGTAGGAGTAGAAGGTAAGCTTGGTGGTCAGGCCAAAGTGCCTGGTGCTGCCGGTACTTGGCGCGACTTAACTGATAACGTCAACCAGTTGGCGGCCAATCTCACCACTCAGGTTCGAGCAATTGCCGACGTTGCCACGGCAGTGACTAAGGGTGATTTGACTAGATCTATTTCGGTGGAAGCCCTTGGGGAAGTTGCTGCGCTCAAAGATAATATCAACGAGATGATCTTCAATCTAAAAGACACTACGCGCAAAAATACAGAGCAAGACTGGCTCAAGACCAACCTTACTAGTTTCACTCGTATGCTTCAAGGACAACGAGACTTGCTCACAGTCGCTGATTTGATTCTGTCTCAGGTATCGCCTTTGGTATCGGCTCAGCAAGGTGCTTTTTATATCTGTGAGCAAGATGATGGGGAAGAGACTCTTAAGCTAATTGGGAGCTATGCTTGCCTGCCTCAACAGCTTGGTGACCGCTACCGCATGGGCGAGAGTTTAATTGGTCAGTGTGCTCTGGCTAAAAATAGAATTTTACTGCAGCATGTTCCGGATGATTACATTCGCATTACTTCTGGTCTGGGCGACAGTGCCGCAAGTAACATTGTGTTATTGCCAGTTTTGTTCGAAGGTCAAGTACGAGCCGTCATCGAATTGGCTTCTCTCTATGAATTCAATGACACACATTTGAGTCTACTTGACCAGCTCACTGAATCTATCGGCATCGTGCTCAATACTATCGAGGCAAATTCTCGAACAGAAAATCTTCTAAGGCAATCGCAATCGCTGGCTCAGGAATTGCAAAGCCAGCAAAAAGAGTTGACTGAGAGCAACAAGCGCTTGGAGCTGCAAGCAAATACTCTGCGTGAGTCAGAGTTATTGCTGACGCAGCAGCAAGAAAAATTGCGCCAGACCAATCAGCAACTCCAGGAAAAAGCTGAACTTTTGGCTATTCAAAATAAAGAGGTAGAGGAAAGTAATCGCGAGATTGAGACCGCCAGAATTACAGTAGAAGAGAAAGCTAGGCAGCTGGCTCTTACTTCAAAGTATAAGTCTGAATTTCTCGCTAATATGTCTCACGAACTGAGAACTCCACTCAATAGTTTGCTGATTCTCTCTAGATTGCTAGCCGAGAACGATGAGGGCAATTTGACTCCTGATCAAGTTGAATATGCTGAAACTGTTCATGCCGCTGGCTCCGAGCTGCTACTTCTGATTAATGATATTCTCGATCTATCTAAGATTGAGTCAGGAAATATGACTCTTGATCTCGGTGAAGTCTTCTTGTCCGATATCAAGGATGATATGGAACGCGGCTTTAAGCACGTGGCCGAGAATCGCAGCCTGAGCTTCGCTATTGATCTTGAACCCGTTCTGCCTCAGAGTATCTACACCGACGGCAAGCGACTGAGTCAAATTCTCAAGAATTTACTTTCTAATGCCTTCAAGTTTACCGAGTCGGGCGGAGTTACTCTTTCCATTAGAGCTTTGCCTGGCGCTGTTCCTGAACTAGCCTTTGCCGTTCGCGACAGTGGAATTGGTATCAGTGAAGACAAGCAGCAAATCATTTTTGAAGCTTTCCAGCAAGCTGATGGAACCACCAGTCGCAAATATGGTGGCACGGGCTTAGGTTTGGCTATCTGTCGAGAAATAGCTAATTTGCTGGGCGGGCGTTTAATTGTTGATAGTTCTCCCGGTAACGGCAGTACCTTTACCTTCTTTATATCGGCTAACACAGCATTAGGAAGTACTGAAGAAGTGGCACGGGATGACTTCGAAAAACGCAGAAGGACTATTTTAGAGAGGCAGGTTGGTCGCATGTCTGCGCCGGCCGAAGTGCTAGAAGATGATCGCAATAGAGTTATCGATTCAGAAAATGTTCTCTTGATTATTGAAGATGATTTTTCGTTTGCCAACCTGTTGCGGCAGCTCGCCGCAACAAAGGGGCTTAAGACAATTCTTACAGCCAGCGGTGAGGAGGCTGTTTATCTTGCCGGCCAATTCAAGCCCATTGCCATTACTCTCGATTTGCATCTTGTGGACGGCTGGGGTTGGACAGTTTTAGATCAGCTCAAGCACAACCTCACCACTAAAAATATTCCGGTGCATTTGATTTCGGTTGATGGCGAGGATCACAGAGCCATGGGCCTTGGTGCCCAAAGCTTTATTCAAAAGCCAGTGACCAAAGGGGTATTAGAAGGCCTTTTGGAGCGCATTTGTGAATCTAGCAAAAAGCCAGAAGAGGAGGGCAAGGTTGACTTAAACAACAGTAAAGTCATGGGGGTGAGTGAGCAGAGCTTAGCTAATCGCACTATTTTGATAGTTGATGATGACCCGCGCAATATCATGGCAATGAAGTCGATGTTGGCAAAGCAGAGTCTCAAGATTTTGCATGCTGAGGATGGTCGTAAAGGCATTGACGTGCTTGAGGCTAACCCCACAGTGGAGTGCATCTTAATGGATATCATGATGCCAAATTTGAACGGTTGTCAAGCTATCCGTGAAATTCGCAAGCAAGAGAAATTCGCCAAATTGCCCATTATTGCCCTTACTGCCAACGCCATGAAGGGTGATCGAGAGAAATGTATAGATGCCGGTGCTTCTGATTACATTGCTAAGCCAGTTGACTATGACCGTCTACTTTCACTGTTAAGGGTGTGGCTCTATAACTAGTGTAGTCTTCTGCCCACATGGAGCACTAAATGTAGAAAAGCGAGTTTTTGTACATGGTTATACAGCAGTTTCTTGGCTTAACTTTTTACTTTGTGTGATCTTCCCCCAAGCTGGCAGACACTAAAAAATGGGAGATCGCATTTATGCTCTTGCCATGCAGGTTTCAAATTGGTCTGGGGAGACGTAGTTTAAAT